>NZ_JBWBCL010000001.1:0-783243 GCF_056134285.1 Pelorhabdus sp. sgz311002
TTTACGGGTAGCAAGTAAAAGTTGCATGGCTGGCAGGCCAATAAAAAGCGCATTTATGCGCAGCCAGTTTAAAAGGGCTATGCCCGAAAATGAAAAACCACCCGCTATGCGGGTGGATATTTATTGATTTTTTCTCTGACTGTAGACTGTGGTATACTTAAAAGAAAACTAAGGTTGTTGACATAGTTTTGTTTGAGATGGGAGGCAGTATCTTGATTATTGGAATTGGACTTGATATTGTTGAAATTGATCGAATTGCTGCTGCCATAGAAAAAAATTCTTTTGTAAAGCGAGTTTTTACTCCTGCTGAGCAAGCGTACTGTGAAAGTCTCAGGGCAGGCTGCGCGGCTTCTTTTGCAGCGAGATTTGCTGCCAAGGAAGCTTTCTTAAAGGCTTTGGGAACAGGACTAAGAGAAGGCAAATGGATTGATATGGAAGTCTTGCCTGATGAACTAGGAGCACCGCATCTTTCGCTTTCAGGTCGGTTTGCTGAGATGGCAGAAGAAAAAGGAATTTCTGAAATTTATATATCACTGACGCATGCGAAAAAATATGCGGCGGCACAGGTAATTTGCTGGGGAGGTAAAAAAATATGAAAATAGCCATGGCGGAAGAAATGCGGGAGATAGACCGCAAAACAATAGAAGAGTATGGAATTCCTGGCGTTGTCTTAATGGAAAATGCCGGAGCGGCTGTCGCTCGATATATGGAAAAAATCCTTGGTGATGTGACGGGAAAACGGATTACTATTTTAGCTGGTAAGGGAAATAATGGCGGCGATGGTTTTGTTGTCGCTCGTTACTTGGCAAACCGCGGCGCTAAAGTTAAGGTTTTTCTTTTTTCTGAACAAGGTGATGTAGCGGGTGATGCGGCAGTTCATCTTGACGTTTTGTTGCAAATGGGAATTGATATTTTAGAAATCTCTGCTGAGCGTGATTGGGACCGTTTAAAAGTTTCTCTGTCATTTTCCGATTGCCTTGTTGATGCGTTGCTAGGAACTGGTATGACAGGCGAGTTATATCCTGTATTTTCCCAAGCGATTGAAGCGATAAATAAGGCGGCAAAATTGACTTTTGCGATTGATTTACCTTCTGGCGTTCAAGCAAATGATGGACGGGTTATATCGACTGCAGTAAAAGCAGATCATACCATTACCCTAGGGCTAGCTAAACCTGGGCTGTTTCTTTATCCTGGGACAGAATACGCCGGCCAGGTTGTTATCGATGATATTGGGATTCCCGCCGCTTTGCTGTGCCAAGATCGGATTCGCCAAAATGTGCTGACCGCAACTGATATGGTGACAAAAATCCCTTTGCGATACGCAGAAAGTCATAAGGGAGACTGCGGTTGGACGCTAGTATTAGGCGGGTCTGAAGGATATACTGGCGCTGCAGCGCTGACTGCAGCTGGGGCGCTTCGTGCAGGAACAGGGCGAGTTACTTTAGGTGTAGCTGAATCAATCTATCCAATTCTTGCGGCAAAATTAACCGAAGCCATGGTAACACCCTTGCCTGGCGGGGCAGGGGCTATACTGACACCTGATTCGTTGCCAGAGATTGAACTATTAGCGGAAAAAGTCTCTGTTGTAGCAATCGGGCCAGGTTTGGGACGAACGGAAGAGACGCTGAATTTGGTGCGGGAATTAGTTCATAAGGTAGACAGACCCTTTGTTATTGATGCTGATGCTCTCTATGCAGTAACAGTCGATCAAAATTTGTTTCAGGAAAGTCCCGCTTTGTGTGTATTGACGCCTCACCCTGGTGAAATGGCGGCGATGACTGGGCTTTCCGTTAAAGAAATTCAAGAGAATCGTTTGACTGTAGCTAAAGAATATGCGGAAAAGTGGCAGAGTATTGTTGTGTTAAAGGGTGCTGCTACGATTATCGCTTTTCCTGACGGCGAACTTTATATTAATTCTACGGGCAATGCCGGTATGGCTACAGGTGGCATGGGTGACGTGCTCACTGGTATGATTGCCGCCTTTATTGCTCAAGGCTGTTCAAGTCATGAAGCAGCTTTGCTTGGTGTATATTTGCATGGTTTAGCTGGTGATTTAGTTGCAAAAAGTAACCCGATTGGCATGGCGGCAAGTGATGTAGCGGAAGTGATTCCTGCTGCGATTTATGGCCTGCTTTCTGAAAAATAACGGATGGTTTTTCAAAGGGCAATTTTGTCAGCTGGTTTATGATAGATAAAAGTTGACATTCGTCTATATGGTTCTATATACTGTTGATAGATGTAGGCGCCGCAAGAGTCAGCGGGGGTGAGAGAGTGGCCGAATTAAAACGGATTATGATTAGTCTTCCCAATAGTTTACTACAGGAAGTGGACGGAATTATTGCCATGGAAAAATTAAGCCGCAGTCAATTTGTTCGAGAGGCAATGCGGCTGTATATCGAGGATAAGAAACGCAAGGCTGTACGGGACATGATGAAAAAAGGGTATCAGGAAATGGCGGTCATTAATTTGGCATTAGCAGAAGAAGGTTTGCCTGCCGATTGTGAAGCTTCTGATTTGATGCCTACTTTACTGGCGGAGCGTGAATAAGCGGTGGTCGTAAAACGCGGAGACATTTATTTTGCCAATTTAAGTCCTGTAGTCGGTTCAGAACAGGGAGGACACCGTCCTGTTTTAGTGATTCAAAATGATGTGGGCAATAAATATAGTCCAACTGTAATTGTGGCGGCAATTACCTCACAAATTGCTAAGGCTAAATTGCCAACTCATATTGAAATTAGCGCGAAACTCTTTCAAATGGATAAAGACTCCGTTATTTTGCTGGAACAGCTTCGAACGATTGATAAACGGCGTCTTCGAGAAAAAGTGACTCATTTAAGCGAAGAGGTTATGGAAAAAGTCGATGAGGCGATTCGCGTTAGCCTTGGTCTTATGGAGTTATGAAATAAAGAACATAGTCATTAAAGCTGAATTCTATGATGGTTTCAGCTTTTTTTGTTTGCCTGCGACATAGGTCCTGCAGGATTTATTTTTTTTGCGGCGAAAATAAAACAAAGTATGTCGCAGAAACAGGAGGTGTGGTGAATGCGGCAAAAAATTGCCATCTTATTGTTTATGGCAATCTTATTGATTCCTCAGTTGGTTTTTGCTGGAGCAGGGACCACGTCTTTAACAAATATCCGTTGGGCCAATCATGTCGATGCAGCAACAGGTGCTCTATCATTTCGGATGGTTGTTGATGTCTCAGGCCCGGTACAGGCGGCGGGGACGATTGTATCGACGGCACAGCCGCGATTAGTTGTCGATATAAAAAATGCAGCGGCAGGCCGTGTAGGTCCTGTCAGTTTTGATGGGAAGATTGCTAGCAAAGTCAATGTGGTTTCTGGCGCTAATGCAGCAAAACTTGTCATTGATTTAGCAGATGTTATTACGGCAAGCAATTTCAAAGTGTTTACTCTTCCTTCCGACAGTAAGAATAATAAACCCTATCGTGTTGTCGTAGATATTAGTAAGCCAATAGCTAAAGCGAACTTTTCTTATTCTGCAGGACTTGCCCAGAAGACTATTGTTTTAGATCCTGGTCATGGTGGGAGTGATCCTGGCGCTATTGGTCCGGGGAAAAATCAGGAAAAAACGGTTACTTTGGCTGTGGCTGCGAAAGTAAAAGCCATGTTGGAACGAGCTGGCGCTAAAGTGATCTTAACGCGTGACACGGATGTGGACGTTTATGGACCAAATGCAAGCGGCGTAGAAGAACTAGGGGCAAGGGCCGATGTTGCAAACAGTCGCAAGGCCGATATCTTTTTAAGTATTCATGCAAACTCTTTTACCAATCCAGCTGTTAATGGAGCTGCTACATATTATTATGAGAAATCAGATTATGATGCGCTCCTAGCTCAATCGTTGCAGACTTCTTTTGTACAGGCCACAAATCTTCAGGACCGAGGCACGTATCAGGCCAATTTTTATGTTATAAAACATACAACGATGCCTGCTGCGCTGATAGAACTTGCTTTTATTTCTAATCCTGAAGAGGAAAAAGATTTGATAAATAGTCAATTTCAGCAGAAAATGGCAAACGGAATTGTCCAAGGACTTGATTCTTTCTTTCTACAGGCAGCAAGCAGAGGGGGGAATCGTTCATGAAGCGGTATTTGATTTTGGCGCTTTTTGTTATTTTTCCGATGTTGCTCTTAACAGGGTGCGACAATTCGCAAAGTGCAGCGACTACGGCGACGCCTGGAGCTAACGCTTCAACTGATGCTGCGAAAACACCTGTCCAACCAGTGGCGGCGGGGACTCCTATTGATTCGAAGCTGAGCTATGTCAAGTTTAATTTGTATTTTCCCAGCGATGATGGCGCCCATCTTGTGATGGAACCAAGAACTTTTCCGTTAAATGACCAACCAGCCCATATGGCAGTGGAAGCTCTTTTGACTGGGTCTAATCAGCCGCATACCGCAAAGGTGTTTCCGGCAGGGACAAAATTGCGGCAGCTTACCATCAAAGACGGTGTTGCTTATGTGGATTTTAATAAGGCCCTATTAAAGGGGAATGGTGGATCTGCCACGGAAATGCTTCTGGTTACTTCCTTGGTAAATACTCTTACTGAATTTTCTACAGTGGATAAAGTACAAATTTTAGTAGAAGGCAAAAAAATTGACACTCTTTACGGACATATGGATCTTTCCGTTCCACTAAGCAGGTCCGAGAGCATTGTTAAAAAATGAGCATAAAAAAACCAGCCATTGTGGCTGGTTTTTAGCTTTTCTGTTAATCAATATAGTGGCGAGGTACTCGCTTGCTTACAGCACAAGCTAGTTCGTAATGAATTGTCTGGGCAAGATCTGCTAATTCGCCTAACGTGATTTCTTCTTTGCCTTGTTGGCCGAATAATACGGCCTCATCGCCAGCCTGCACAGTAGGATCATTGCCTAAGTTGACCATGATTTGATCCATGCAAATATTGCCAATCAGTTGGCGGCGTTTTCCTCCGATGAGAATCGGCGCTTTGTTAGAAAGTAAGCGATGGTAGCCATCGGCGTAGCCGATTGGCAGTGTAGCCACATAAACATCTTCGTCTGCTGTAAAGGTCCGGCCATAACCGACCGTCGTTCCGGCAGGAATTTGTTTTACATAGGCAACTTTTGTTTTTAAGGACATAACTGGTTTTAAGTTTAGGTGTTGCTGCATTTCTTTCGAAGGTTCCAAGCCATATAAAATGATGCCAGGGCGAGCATGAGTGCAAATAGTACAGTCTAGGTCCATAATGCTGGCGCTATTGGCGAAGGAAATATAGGGTAGCTGGATGCGTTTGGCTTCCAAAGTCTGCAAGGCATTTTTGAAAGCGCCTATTTGCCTTCCCGCGTATTCTTTGTCAGCGCTATCGGCTGTAGCTAAATGGGTGAAACAGCCGCGTAGATTGGCATTCGGTAAGGATGCGGTATAGTCGACAAATTCTAAGAGGTCTTGCGGTAGAAAACCAATACGACTCATGCCTGTATCGACTTTTAGCATAATCCGCGCCTGTTGGCTTTTGGCACGGGCTGTTGTAGCAAGCAGGTCAATTTGTTCTTTCGTACAGGCGGCTACGGTTAAGTCGTATCTGATGATGTCTTTAGCCTCTTCAGGGAAAGTAAGTCCTAAGATCAGAATAGGAACTTTTATACCTGCTTCACGCAGCTCAATTCCTTCTTGGACGGTCGCAACAGCCAAAGACGTAGCGCCTTCAAACAAAGCCCGTTTGCTTACTGGGATTGCGCCGTGGCCGTAGGCGTCAGCTTTGACGACAGCTGTCATATCAATGGCAGCAGGGAGATGTTTACGAATTTGTCTAAGATTGTGAGAGAGATAACTTAGGTTTACTTGCGCAATGGTTGGTCTCATTTCAGGATTCCTTCTTTACCGTTTGTTAAGATCATGCTGATCCGACTTTGTATGAATTTGCTGTAACGGCTGAATTTTCCTGTTTTCCGTGTAACTTTTTTTCTAAAGGGTATACTGAAAAGGCAGGAAACATTTAGTCGAAGATGGAAATAAAGGAATTGTTCAGGTTGTTGACAGTGATTGAGGTGGAAAAATGAATGTAACAGATCTTGGTGAATTTGGGCTGATTGATATATTGAAACAAGATACGATTCATGATCCTGGCACCGTTGTTGTTGGGATTGGCGATGATGCGGCTGTGCTTTTGCCGACGCCTCATAGATTGCAACTGATGACGACAGATATGCTTGTAGAAAATGTTCATTTTGATATGAAAACAACCTTACCGTTGCAACTGGGATATAAATCAATGGCTGTGAGTTTTAGTGATATTGCCGCTATGGGCGGCAAGCCGAATCATGCTGTCGTTTCTATTGCGCTTCCGCCTCAGACCGATGTAGAACTTTTAATTAATCTTTATGAAGGCATGAAGGAAATTTGTCGTGAGTATGGCGTCAATATTGTTGGCGGCGATACGGTAGCGTCAAAAGAAAAACTTGTTATTAGTGTAACAGTAACTGGTGAAGTAGATCCATCTTTTTTAGTGCGGCGTTCCGGCGCTCGTGTCGGTGATCTTGTTGTTGTAACAGGAACGCTCGGTAATTCGAGCATGGGCTTTACTTTGTTATCAGAAGGGCAGTGGGAAGAGATTTCTTTTGCTTGGCCACTGGTAACCGCCCATCTTACACCGCGACCGCAAGTTGAACTAGGACAGCTGTTAGCGAAAAATGGGGCTCACAGTATGAATGATATTAGTGATGGGCTCGCCAGTGAAGCAAATGAAATTGCAGCTGCCAGCAAAGTGGGCATGATTCTTGATGAGGCAAAGATTCCTTTATCAGATGAGTTAAAGCAGGCGGCTCGTCTGCTAGAATTGTCAGCAGTGGAATGCGCCCTCTATGGAGGGGAAGATTATCAGCTTGTCTTTACGATGAGCCAAGGTGATTTTGCTTTGCTCACAGAGCAGTATCCTGATTTAGCGCTCACTGCTGTTGGCGAGGTTGTTGCTGGAAAAGAAGTGTTTTTGCGGACGATAGCAGGTGATATGACTTTGCTGGAGCCGAAAGGATACAATCATTTCCGTTAGGAGGATACATGGTTTCAATTCAATGCAATTGTTTAGCCGATACAGAAGATCTCGCTACCTTTGTCGCTTCTTTACTAAAAGACGGTGATGTGCTTGCGCTGGAAGGCGATTTAGGGGCTGGTAAAACTTTTTTTGTCCAGCAAATCACGAAAGTGCTAGCGCCAGACAGCGAGGCGACAAGTCCGACCTTTACAGTGCTTCAAGTTTATGAAGGAACTGTAGAAATTCATCATTTTGATCTGTATCGCTTAGAATCAATAGAGGAACTAGAAGATATCGGTTTTTATGAATATACGACGTATGGCATTTCTTTGATCGAATGGCCTGATCAATTTCGTGAGGCTTTACCTAGCAATTATTTATGGATTACTATTGAAAAAAGCGCGGGCGAGGAAGAACGAATTTTTCAGTTTCAGCCGCAAGGAAAGCGCTATGAATTTTTGTGTGAGGAGCTGAAGCATTTTGCTAATCCTAGCTCTTGATACAGCAACTCTTGTTTCTTCTGTTGCTTTAGATACGGAAGAGAAATTGCTTGCTGAATTTACTTTGCAAACGACAAAAACCCACTCGGAGAAGCTTTTACCGACGATTGATGCGCTTTGCCGCTTTGCTGCGGTGGAGCCAGAACACATTGAGGCTATTGCTGTGAGTATCGGACCAGGCTCATTTACGGGCCTGCGTATTGGCTTGGCAACAGCAAAGGCCATGAGTTATGTTCGTTCACTACCGTTAATTGGCGTACCCACCTTGGCAGGACTTGCTTATAATCTGGCTGGTTCTACGCAAATTTTAGCGCCGGTCTTAGATGCGCAAAAAGGTAATGTTTACATGGCGCTTTATGAGTTTACTGCCGACGGTATTCAGGAACGAATGCCTGTGACGATTTTAAAAGCCGAGGCAGCTTATGAAAAATTGGTTTCCTTAGCAAGAAAAGTTACATTACTTGGTGAGTCAGCCCAAGTAGTACAGGCAGCTGGTGACAATAATCCGCTGATTACTGTGGCTCCACCGCACTTACTTATGCCGCGAGCCGCCAGTATTGCTGCAGCCGCGCGACAGCTTTATCAGCAAGGCAAGGTCTTTGATGCGATGACGCTTGAGCCGATTTATATCCGCCGTTCTGAAGCCGAGGTTTTATGGGAAAAACGCCAGCAAAATCAAATGCCCATGTTGCAAACGAAGGAGCATCATGGACAAGCTTAACGTGCGTAGCATGACAGAACAGGATATTGATGGCGTGCTGGCGATTGAGGAAGTATCCTTTTCTGAGCCGTGGTCGCGAGTCGCTTTTGAAGCGGAAGTAGCGGAAAATGATCTGGCCTATTATTTGGTGGTGGAAAAAGACGGGGAAATTGCCGCTTATGCGGGAACTTGGTTGATTCTTGATGAAGCTCATGTAACGAATGTGGCTGTACTGCCAAAGTACCGTCAGCAAGGAATAGGAGCTGTGATTTTAAAAACTCTAATTGAAAGAGTCAAAGCTCAGGGAGCTGTGAGGATGACACTAGAAGTTCGTACGTCTAATACGGCAGCTCAAAACCTTTATAAAAACTTTGGCTTTGAAGCCAAGGGAATTCGTAAGAAATACTATAGCGATACAGGCGAAGATGCCATCATCATGTGGGTCGACCTATGAAAAAAAGCCACTTTCGTGGCTAAGGGTGATTGTGCTACAGCCTATGCGATAACAGGTCGGTTTGTGCTGACTTGTAGACGGGACGGCGCCTAACCGTCCTGCTTATTTTTATTTGGGGTATGTAATGGAGGATATTATAATATTATGGAGAAAGAAAAGAAATCCATTTTTGTGCTTGGATTGGAAACAAGTTGCGATGAGACATCGGCGTCAGTTATACAGGACGGACGGATCATTTTATCAAATGTGATTTCATCGCAGGTCCCAGTTCATCAAAAATTTGGCGGCGTTGTGCCGGAAATTGCTTCGCGCAAGCATATTGAACAAGTTATTCCTGTTGTGGATCAGGCTCTTACAGAAGCAGGGCTTAAAATTACCGACATGGATGCTATTGGCGTGACCTATGGACCCGGTCTCGTCGGCGCTCTGTTAGTAGGAGTCGCAGCGGCGAAAGCTTTAGCTTTTGCGGCGAAAGTTCCTTTGGTGGGAGTTCATCATTTAGAGGGACATATTTTTGCTAATCTATTGGCCCATCGTGACTTAGAGCCACCTTTTTTAGCATTGGTTGTGTCAGGCGGTCATACTTCTCTGGTGAAAGTAACTGGCTATAATTCCTTTGAACTTTTGGGACAAACGCGTGATGATGCCGCAGGCGAGGCCTTTGATAAGATTGCCCGCGTCATGGGTCTGCCTTATCCTGGCGGTCCCCATATTGATGAATTGGCTAAATCCGGTAATCCCGCGGCTATTGCTTTTCCGCGGGCGCTTGTCCATGATTCCAACTATGACTTTAGTTTTAGCGGCTTAAAGTCGGCAGTACTGAATTATTTAAATGCTAAAAAGCAAAAACAGGAAAGTTACGATCAAGCCGACGTGGCTGCCAGTTTTCAAGCTGCTGTGGTCGATGTTCTCGTAGAAAAGACTGCGGCTGCCGTGAAAGAAACGGGGATTTCTAAAGTGGTCCTGGCGGGCGGGGTAGCGGCAAACTCTTCGTTACGTCTTCAGTTAACCAAGGCTCTTAATAAGCAAGGTGCTAAGGTTTTTTATCCACCCCTTATTTTATGTACGGATAATGCGGCAATGATTGGTTGTCGCGCCTACTATCAATTTCAGAGCGGTTTTACTTCGCCTCTTACTTTAAACGCTAGGCCAACGATGCGTTTAGGTCAGTCTTTGGGCTAAAGCGCCTTTCAAAATACTTTTTTTCTAAGCAAGGATTTTTCTCTTTCATGTGGAATAGTTAGTACTTTAATAAAGAAAAGTGTAATTCTGTAAGCCGTGGGGGGTGCCTATGGGAGTTATTAGTGACATTTGCCGAAAAACAACAAGTTTAAAATCGCAGCAAATCATGCATTTAGAAAACCAGGCGAAGTTGATGGGAATTGCGGCTGATTTGGCTCATGCTCAGATTACAATTTATGCAAAAACGCACTCTGACAAGTATCTTGTCATTATTGCGCAGGTGCGGCCCAACACGAGTTTTATCGAATATCGCCCCCATCTTCTAGGAACTACGGTGCGAGCTGATGAAGAGCCGCTTGTTTGGCGGACGCTCACGACAGGAAAAAATATTTCTGGTCAACGAGAATGGGAAATTGGCATGGAATCGCTGGAAATGAAAACTTATGCGATAAAAGATGAACAGGGTGAAGTTATTGCCGTGGCGAGCTTTGAAGCTAGCTTTGAAGAGGCGCAGGCCCGCATCGGTTCGCATAATATTCTTGTGGATACGGCCTTTTTGCTGTTTACGACAACAAGTCCAGCCCTGTCTGGCGGCGATATGTACCGACGCCTTAGTGCGCGTGATGGAATTGTGATTGTTGACGACTCCGGTCAGGTTATTTTTGCCAATGCCGTCGCCACAAGTATTTATAAAGTACTTGGCGTGAGTCATATTGTTGGTCGGCGAGTTACGGACCGCCGCACTCATATGAATTTAGTACAAAGTGCAATTGAGCAAAAGCGGGCCCAGGAACAAGAGCTTGAAACAGGCAATTTGATTTTTAATCAAAGGGCTTTGCCAGTAGTAAAGGCTGATATTGTATGCGGCGTACTATTTATTGTCAGCGATATTACAGAAATTAAGAAAAAAGAGAAAGAATTGCTCGTTAAATCAGCGGTGATTCAAGAAATTCATCATCGCGTTAAAAATAATCTGCAGACGATTGCCAGCTTATTGCGGTTACAGGCACGGCGGTCGCCATCGCCAGAAGTAAAGGCGTCGCTAAGAGAATGCATTAACAGGATTCTTAGTATTTCTGTCATTCATGAATTTTTGTCACAGCAAGATGTAGAAGTGATTAATGTGGCTGAAGTGGCAAAAAATATTATGGATGCAGTTATTCAGAATATGCTGGAACCTGATTTTAATATCCAAACGGTATTTAACGGCGAAACCGTGATTTTACCTTCTGACTATGCTAGCAGCTTGGCGCTGGCAATTAACGAACTGATTCAAAATTCGATCGAACATGGTTTTGTCGGCTGTAAGGAAGGCTTGATTGGTATTGATATTCGCGCTCTGCCTGACTGCTATCAAGTAGAAATCTATGATAACGGCATTGGGCTTCCGCCAAACTTTGATCCCCATAAATTGAAGAGCCTGGGCATTCAAATAGTTACAACCCTAATTGAATCCGATCTATCCGGGAAGTTTGAATTGAAGTCGCAAGGCGGAACAAGAGCTATTATTACAATACCCCGGATGACAGAGGGAGGATAAGAGAGATGGACGCATTAAGGATTGTAATCGCTGATAATGAATCAATCATCCGTATGGATTTGAAGGAACTACTGGAAGAAGCGGGGCACGAAGTAGTTGGCGAAGCCTCTGATGGTGCTAAAGCTGTCGATTTGGCACGGCGTCTAAAGCCTGATCTTGTTATCATGGATATTAAAATGCCGGAAATGGATGGAATTACGGCGGCGCGCATTTTATCTACTGATAAAGTAGCTCCCGTTTTGTTATTAACAGCATTTAGTCAGAAGGAGATTGTTGATAAAGCAAAGGATTCTGGCGTTTTGGCATATCTTGTCAAGCCGGTCAAAGAAGCGAATCTGTTTCCTGCTATCGAAATTGCCTTGTCGCGCTTTAGAGAGTTCAGTGAACTGGAAAAAGAATTAGAAGATGTAAAAAATTCTTTGGAGATGCGGAAAATTTTGGATCGGGCCAAGGGAATTTTAATGGATGCCTATCATCTAAGTGAAAGTGAAGCATACCGTCGGATTCAGCAGTATAGTATGGCGAAGCGAAAATCGATCCGAGAAGTAGCAGAGGCTATTATTAATTCCGTTAAGAAAAAATAACAAAATGGACTTGAAGAACGAGGTCTTGCCGGTGGCGGGACCTCGTCTTGTTGCTGCACTAGAAAAAAAGTAAAAAAAATCTTCTTTTTTTGTGGAAAACGCTTGATTTTTTGCCCAAAATTATATATCATAATTTATGGAATTAGCACTCTATCTTAGTGAGTGCTAACAATAATAAAAACGAACACTTTTAAAGGGAGGTTATTTTTTCATGATTAAGCCATTAGGTGACAGAGTTGTTATTAAAGCCTTAGAAGCCGAACAAAAAACAAAGAGCGGAATCGTTCTTCCTGATACGGTGAAGGAAAAACCTCAAGAAGGTGAAATCGTTGCCGTAGGAACAGGTAAACTTTTGGAAAATGGTACAAGAGTTGCTTTGGAAGTGAAAGTTGGCGACAAAATCATTTTCTCGAAATATGCTGGCACAGAAGTAAAGATCAACGATCAGGAATATATCATTCTCAGCGAAAGAGATATTTTGGCTGTTGCCGAATAATCTAGCGTAAGACGTAACGAAAATAAAAGGGGGATATACATACAATGGCTAAACAGATTATTTTTGATGAAGAAGCACGCCGCGCACTGGAAAGAGGCGTTAATGCTTTAGCAAATGCTGTAAAAGTAACTCTTGGACCAAAAGGCCGCAACGTGGTTCTTGATAAAAAATTCGGTGCTCCGACCATTACTAATGACGGCGTAACGATCGCTCGCGATATTGATTTGGAAGACCCATTTGAAAATATGGGCGCTCAGCTCGTTAAAGAAGTTGCTACAAAAACAAATGATGTAGCAGGTGATGGCACGACAACAGCTACGCTTTTAGCTCAAGCTTTCATCCATGAAGGCATGCGCAATGTTGCTGCTGGCGCTAACCCAATGATTATTAAAAAAGGCATCCAGAAAGCTGTAGATGCTCTTGTTTCTGAAATTAAAGCATCTGCTAAAAAAGTTGAAACAAAAGACGCGATTGCTCAGGTTGCTTCGATTTCGGCAGCTGACGAAGAAATTGGCCGTCTCATTGCGGAAGCTATGGAAAAAGTCGGCAACGATGGTGTTATCACCGTAGAAGAATCCAAAACGATGGGAACTGACCTTGACGTTGTTGAAGGCATGCAGTTTGACCGCGGCTACATTTCTCCTTACATGGTAACAGATACGGACAAAATGGAAGCAGTTCTCAATGATCCTTATATCTTGATTACGGACCGCAAAATTGGCGCAATTGCCGACATGCTGCCTGTTCTGGAAAAAGTAGTACAACAAGGTAAAGAACTTCTCATTATTGCTGAAGATGTAGAAGGCGAAGCTCTTGCTACTTTGGTTGTCAATAAACTTCGTGGTACCTTCAAAGCTGTTGCTGTAAAAGCTCCTGGCTTCGGTGATCGCCGCAAAGCTATGTTAGAAGATATCGCAATTTTAACGGGCGGTACTGTTATTACGGAAGATCTTGGCCGTAAATTAGACAGTGTAACGTTAGAAGATCTTGGTCGTGCTCGTCAAATTCGCGTTTCGAAAGAAGAAACAACGGTTGTTGACGGCGCAGGTTCCGCTGATGACATTAAAGCTCGTGTAGCGAATATCAGAAGCCAAGTGGAAGAAAGCACATCTGACTTTGATAAAGAAAAACTGCAGGAACGTTTGGCTAAATTGTCCGGCGGTGTTGCTGTAATTCAAGTCGGCGCTGCAACAGAAGTGGAATTGAAAGAAAAGAAAATGCGCATTGAAGATGCTTTGAATGCAACTCGCGCTGCTGTGGAAGAAGGTATTGTCGCTGGCGGCGGTACAACTTTCATCGATATTCTGCCTGTACTTGATACGATTCAAGCCTCAGGTGACGAAAAGACTGGCGTGAACATTGTAAAACGCGCTATCGAAGAACCTGTTCGTCAGATCGCTAATAATGCTGGTCTAGAAGGCTCTATCGTTGTTGAAAACGTGAAAAAAGCCGGCAAAGGCATTGGCTTCAATGCTTTGACGGAAGAATATGTTGACATGATTAAAGCTGGTATCGTTGACCCTGCTAAAGTAACGCGCTCTGCTCTGCAAAATGCTTCCAGCATTGCAGCTCTTGTATTGACCACAGAAACGCTTGTTGCTGATAAACCGGAAAAAGATAACGGTGCTGCTGCAGCTGCTGCTATGGGCGGCATGGGCGGTATGGGTGGCATGGGCGGCATGGGCATGATGTAATATCATGTTCGTGACAGGCCAGTAAATTCAGCGGATTTCGCCACGGAATCTTTTGAATGTTACTTATTTGTTACTAATAAAATATAAAAGCTGCACATAAGTTCACAAGACTTATGTGCAGCTTTTTGCTTTTCTCTAAGCTCTTTAAGTTTGTATTAAGCACTCTTTATTTAAGGTTTTCATATAATAGGGTGAGCTACATCTTATAGGCTAGGGAGGAGAAAAGCCATGAGTTTTTATGAAGAGATTGCCAATCGGGCCTTAATTCGTGAATTGGAGCGGGAAATCAATACCGATGTTTTGCTCTTTGGCGTCGATGGTTTTGTTTATTTTGGAAATTTACAAGGCATTGATAATTGTCGGATTGGCCTTTTAGTACCAGCCATTGCCGCGGAAACCAGTGACGTGGAGATTTTAACGCCAGGCGGTGAACTTAGAACTGTGGCGTTTTTGCGAGTTGATCTGTGGACGCTGATTGCCAAGGGAACAGGTATTGTATCGGATCCTATTGAGGGTGGAAGTGGCGGTGGTCTTGTAGTAAAAGAAGGTGTCGTGCGACAGGAAGAATCTGATGCCGATCAGACATCGATTCGTCAGGAAAGCCATGAACTGATTCGCCGACTCTGCCGGATGGTTGGCGATGCGGTAGCAATTACAACACTGGGTGGATTTCTCTTTGAAGGAGTTTTAGGCGCAGTAGAAGATGAATTGGCCATTTTGACTGTAGAGGATATTTTTGGACCTGCTACAAGTTCTTCTATTTCCGATAATGACGTACGTTCTGTCGTCGTTAATTTAGAAGCAATTACATCAATAGCTTCCTCTACATGCAGGCCAGATTAGAATTTTGGCAAGATAAAGCAGGGCTGTTCCGCTGTGGTCTTCCCAGTGAGAATCATGCTTGGCGGAACGGCTTTTTTTCTTGTGACAGGCTAAAAAGGAGCGAAAAAGATGGTCGTTGCGGCAGAATATATCAAGCCTGTTGGGATTGGTGTGACAGCTCCGCAGTTTTTTCGTGGTCTAGATGGAAGAGTTTATATTGTTAAGCTATGCCGCAAAGAAGAACATACGAAAGTACTTGCCAATGAGTGGCTTGGCGCGCGACTGGCCCAAGTTTTGGAACTGCCCTTGCCAACATATGATCAGATTGAAATACCTGCTGCAATAATTGATAGACATGTCATGCTGCAGAAACTGCAGGCTATGCCAGGTCTTCATTTTGCTTCAGCCTATTTGTCCGATAGTGAGTATGTAACAAGGCGAGCTGTGAAAGCACTGACAAACTGTAATCAATTAGTGGGAATTTTATTTTTTGACCATCTCTTTTGTAATCGTGACCGGGCGAAAAACCGTAAAAATTTACTGATGGCCCCCACTCCGCAAGGGTATCAATGCTATGCGATTGATCATTCGCATTTTTGCGGCTCAGGCAAATGGTCTGTGGCTACGCTGGAAAAGTTAGGACCTATCGTAAAAATATATTATGGCTTCTTATTTGGGTTTCTCTTGCAGCGATTTGCCAGGCGTGAAGATTTTATACCTTACTTAACTAGGGTAAAAGCGATTGATGCAGGACTAATCGATTCTATTTTACAAGAGATTCCTGAACCTTGGCTGAGATCGTCTGAGGAACGGCAAGCTTTGGCTGCTTTTATTCAACAACGCTGCGGTTTAGCAGATAAGATATTCACTGAACTATGTCGTCAAATTCCCGTGGTCAGAGGTGGAACGAGCCGCTACAGCTATCGGCGCATCAAGCTGTAATAAAAGTGATTGCTCCTTTGGTTATATTTTTCTTATAGCGCACATAAGGTGCTATAAGGAGGTGGGGGGCAATATGCTCGTTATTAATTTGCGGCGGCTCTTTGTACACCGTCATTTATTTTATAGCCTTGTTGGTTTATTCATGATTGGCGCTGTATATATACAAGTGGCTGATTTAATTGGTCATGAATCCTTAGCCATAGCGGGAACTAGAACCGACCAAAAAGTCGTTGCCTTAACTTTTGATCATTCCTGGGGCAATAAATATACTGGATCTATTTTAGATGCGCTCCAAAGCCGCAATTTAAAAGCAACCTTTTTTATTATGGGGCCTTGGGCAAAGAAGTTTCCCGAGGTGGCGAAACGGATAGCGACGGACGGACACGAAATCGGCAGTCATGGCTATCGCCATGAAAATTATGGCGATATGGGTGTTGAATGGGTTAAGGAAGATATCCAAAAGGCTCATGGGTTAATTAAGGAAGTGACAGGGGTAGATCCAGTTCTGCTGCGTCCGCCTAATGGCCATTATAGTAATCAGTCCATTGCAGCAGCGCAGGAACTGGGGTATAAGACGATTATTTGGAATATTGATTCGCTTGATTGGAAAAATCCCGGCAAAGATGTGATTATCGAGCGCGTCGTTTCCCGGTTAAAGCCAGGTGCTATTATTTTATTGCATGCGTCTGATACACCGACACAGACTGCTGAGGCTTTGCCGGAACTGCTTGATAAAATTGCCGGAGCCGGCTATAAGATTGTTACAGTTGGTGATTTATTGGCCAATTATAGTGAAAAAGGAATTTTGCGACATTAAACAGGCTGCGGCCTGTTTTTTTGTGCAGCTATTTACAGTCAGGCGCAAGTTGTGGTATAGTATTTTTCTATAAAGAAGGTTCGGTTATTTATGTTGATTTCGTTATTCTAACGAGAAAAATATAGGGAGGGATTAGTTTGTCATTGCAGAAAGAAACCATTTTGGTATTGGATTTTGGTGGGCAGTATAATCAGCTGATCGCCAGACGTGTAAGAGAATGTAATGTATACTGTGAAGTATTTCCACATACATTGAGTCTTGCGGAAATAAAGGAAATGCAGCCAAAGGGTATTATATTCACTGGTGGACCAAACAGTGTGTATGAAAAAGATTCTGCTGTTTGTCAGGAAGAATTATTAGAACTTGGGATTCCTATTCTGGGCATCTGTTATGGATCGCAGCTTATGGCCCATTTGCTTGGCGGTAAGGTAGTAACAGCACCGATCAGCGAATATGGCAAAACAGAAGTCCATATACAAAATAAAGCATCCAAACTTTTGGAGGGTGTTTCCGAAAAGACAATTTGTTGGATGAGTCATACTGATTATATAGCGGAAGCTCCTGCTGATTTTACGGTAACAGCATCGACTCCCGTTTGTCCTATAGCGGCCATGGAAAATGAAGCAAGAAATTTATATGCGGTACAATTCCATCCTGAAGTTATGCATACAGTGGAAGGCATGAAAATGTTGCATAACTTCGTATTTAATGTGTGTGCCTGCCGCGGCGACTGGAAAATGGATTCGTTTGTAGAGAAAACAATCGAAAGCCTGCGTGAAAAAATCGGTACAGGTAAAGTATTATGTGCCTTATCTGGTGGTGTCGACTCTTCGGTAGCGGCAGTCCTTCTTTCCCGAGCGATTGGTAAACAGCTTACCTGCGTTTTTGTAGATCACGGTCTGCTTCGTAAGAACGAAAGCGAAGAAGTCGAAGGCGTATTTGGTCCTAAGGGACAATATGACCTCAACTTTATCCGAGTAGATGCGAAGAAGCGTTTTTATGAAAAACTGAAAGGCGTAACTGACCCTGAAACAAAGCGGAAAATTATTGGTGAAGAATTTATTCGTGTTTTTGAAGAAGAAGCGAAAAAAATAGGTACGGTTGATTTTCTAGTACAAGGAACGATTTATCCCGATGTGATTGAAAGCGGTCTGGGAAAATCAGCAGTCATTAAATCCCATCATAACGTGGGCGGGTTGCCTGATTATGTTGATTTTAAAGAAATCGTAGAACCACTTAGAATGTTGTTCAAAGATGAAGTAAGACGGGCAGGAAGAGAACTTCAGATTCCTGAATATCTGGTGAGTCGCCAGCCGTTCCCTGGTCCTGGCCTTGGCATCCGCATTATTGGGGAAGTTACGGAAGAAAAAGTGAAAATTGTGCAGGAAGCAGATGCTATTTATCGGGAAGAAGTCGCAAAAGCCGGGATTGCTCAGGATTTGGGACAATACTTTGCCGCATTGACGAATATGCGTTCAGTAGGTGTTATGGGAGACGGCCGTACGTATGACTATGCCATTGCGCTTCGTGCCGTTATGACTTCCGATTTTATGACAGCTGAAAGTGCCCAAATGCCATGGGAAGTCTTGTCGATAGTGACAAGTCGCATCATTAATGAAGTAAAAGGCGTGAATCGTGTAATGTATGATTGCACAGGCAAGCCGCCAGCAACCATTGAATTTGAATAATATTATTGTTGTAGGGCACTGCCATTTATTCTGAAAAGGGCAAAGTGGACTAGCCTGCCGACATAGACAAAAAGACCTTGCATTAAAGCTTTTTACGAAGCTAATGCAGGGTCTTTTTGTTATCCTCAAACCGCGTAAATACAGGGATTTCTGCTTGCTGAAAAAGAGCGGTCACCATGGAGTGGCGGGCATATCTGGCAAAGCCAGAGAGAATAAAGAAAAATGCCCTTTGCAGAATAAACGGCAGTGCCCCGCGACAGGGTGATATTTTCTTTTATGATTTTTGGGAAAAAGCATAGTGTTATACAGGATATCTCGAATTGTAGCTTTCTATCTGTTATTTCTATATCAGCAGCAGTCTAAGAGGCTAGTTATAAACATCTTTCTTAAAGTATTCCAGTGCTAATTTAGAAGCTTTATTTAATTCTCCATTTTTAATTAGTATAGCACCACCTGTAAGTTCAGAGGTTGGAAACTCAGAAATAATTATAAATTTGCCATCAGAAAGTTCTTTTGTTATATTCCCACTAGGAATCAGTGATATACCCATCTTATTTTCAACCATATTTTTAATAGTCTCAACATTATTAAATTCCATAATTTTTTTTATTTTAATGTTAAATTTCTGGAGAGTTTTTTCTGCTATAATTGTATATTTACAGTTTTCGCCAAAAGAAAAGAGGGTAATATCAGAATAATTACTTTTTTTGTTTTCTTCCCAATAGGATTTTTCTGAAATAAATACTAAACATTCTTTATAAAGGGGTATAAAATCTATTTGTTTTGAATGAGGATCCTGTGGAATGATACCAAAATCAATCTTTCTCTTAAGAACAGAGGCTATTACATCTTCTACGGGAATTCTATCTACACTAAAACTTATTTCAGGATAAATATATGAAAATTTCCTAATAACCTCAGAAAGTCTGATAGAACTAAAAGTTTCAGAAGTAGCCATTTTTACTATTCCTTGTGGTTGATGAAAATTAATCATGGAATCCGATAACTCTTTCTCAAAATCAATATATCTGTATGCATATTTAGCAAATTCTTTCCCCACCTCTGTAACCATAACTCCTCTTGGTAATCTGATAAACAGCTTTTCCCCAAATGTTTCTTCTAAAATATTAATATGTGTAGATATAGTAGATTGAACATAATCAAGACGTTCAGCTGCTCTAGTTATATTCTCTTCCTCAAATACGGCAATAAAAGTATGAAAAAGTTTTCCTTCTAAATTTAAGATCATGAACAATATCCTTTCAAATATGTATAATTTAAAAATTCATAAATTGGTTAACTATTTTATTTTGCAATGGGTTCAATCGGAATTATTCGTTTTAAGTTATTTTTAAATGATGATATTATTTGTGTTGTAAGTTGTAATTTTAATCATGAATATTATAACAAACAGCAAACAACAAATAAATTGTTAGGAGGAGTTTACATGAAAGTTATTGCTTTTAACGGAAGTCCAAGAAAAAATGGGAATACAGCTGAAAGTTTGAAATTAGTTCTTGAAGAGCTTGAAAAAGCAGGTATCGAAACAGAATTAGTTCAATTAGGTGGACAAAAACTATTTGGATGTTCAGCTTGTGAGATGTGTTTTAAAAATAAGGACAACCGCTGTGCACGTAAGGATGATGAAATGAACAAGTTTATAGAAAAAGCAGCAGAAGCAGATGGTGTTCTTATTGGATCACCAACATATTTTGCTAATGTATCTACAGAAGTAAAAGCATTTATTGATAGATGCGGTTGTGTTAATATAGCTAATGATCGTAACTTATTAAGAGGCAAAATTGGAGCAGCTGTAGTATCTGTAAGAAGATCTGGAAGTAGTTTTGTATATTCTGCTATAAACTTCTTCTTTGGCAGCAACGAAATGACAATACCTGGTTCAATTGGTTGGAATATGACTTTATCACGTGATATAGGAGATTTACAAAAAGATGAGGAAGGTATTCACACCTTCAAAACGCTTGGGAAAAATATGGCGATTCTTTTGAAAAAGTAACAAGGTCGAGGGTATTTTGTCTCAGGGTACTGCCGTTTATTCTGAAAAGGGCAAAGTGGACTAGCCTGCCGACATAAACAAAAAGACCTTGCATTAAAGCTTTGCGAAGCTTATGCAAGGTCTTTTTGTTATCCTCAATCCGCGTAAATACAGGAAAATTATGTTTGGTCAAAAAGAGCGTTCACCATTAAAGCTTACGAGGAGAAGTACCATAATATTGTTTAAAGGCCTTATAGAAATTACTGCTATTGCTGTATCCGAGCATATCAGCAATAGCAGCGATGGAAAGATTCGTATGACCCAATAATAGCTTGGCTCTTCGCATACGCGATTCGGTTAGCAAGGCAGAAAAGGTTTTCCCTGTCTTTTCTGGCAAAAGACGGGAAATATAGACGGGATGATATACGAAATGGGATGCGATGTCATTCAATGTTACAGAATCAGAGTGTGATTCGATATATTGCATAATCCGATCGATTAATGTCGTGCCAGTAGTTAGATGCTGACGCTTGTACTCATAGGAAAGATACATTGCAAGGGACATGACCATAGGCTTTAAAATTTTCTGTGAATCCTCTGTTTTATGAGCATATTCAAGAATCATGACATTCAGCAGCTGCCAGATTGGCGAAGAAGCTGGTATTTCCAGATGAACGAACTCTTCTGCATATTTGTTTTTCTGTGGTTCCAGAAAAAAATTAAGCATGGAGCTATCTGCTGAGAGCGCACTCAGGTATTCTCGGAAAAAGGTTTCTTTACGAATCAGTACTCCGAGAATAATACATTCGTGATCAGAATCCCGCTTAACGGCATAGCCGCTGTAGGGCTGACCGATATAGCAGTCTCCTTCTTTTACCGTGATTCGATTGTCATAGTTGGCGCTTAATGCATCATAATCTCCATGGTAAGCAAAATGAATGAAAAAAAAGTCCTGGCGGTGAAAACGCTCCTCAATTTTTTTCCCTTTAAATACACATACCATAACTTCCTCGGATTTCTCGCCCAACCAATGAGAAATCAGTTCATTATTTCCTGATGACGAATCTGGGCTAAAGTCCCAATTGAGGTGTGGAAAGTCCTGACTGAGTTTTTCTAATGCGTGATCGATTTCGGTATCGCAATTCCAAGACATACTAGCGTTCCTTTCTTCAGATTTCTGAGCAATTCTTTCAAGTCTTGCAACGTTTTTAGTAAATCAGACATGCTTATATCTAATTATAGGTTAAAATAAGCCATGATTAAAGTTAATATTTAGCGCTGATTTGAAAAGTGGAAATCTATATGATGGATTAGTAACAAGAATGTTCACAAGGAAGAAGAGCTCACAAAGTATCCGAAGAGAATACACGAGGTGCTCGGCGGCGACATTACCGCAGACTAGTTATCGCTTACGGATGAAGATTCCCTTGGAATCTATAAGAAATCATATCGCTAAGAGCATAATTCAGCAGATAACTGTAATTTATTACATAATTTAAAGGAGGATAAATATGTCTAGAAAAAACATTGGAGCAAAGCCATACATCACACCGATGCCGGTTTTGATGATTTCATCTTATGATGAGGCTGAAAAGCCGACCGCCATGTTAGCAGTATGGGGCGGAATCACGAATGAGACAGAAATTACTATCACCGTAGCATCTCAGAGAAATACGTTAAAAGGGATTATTGCCAGAGGTTCTTTTGTTGTAAGTATGGCGGATGTGGAAAATGAAGTTGCCTGTGATTACCTTGGCATCACAACAGGAAATAAAGTGGAAGATAAGTTTGAAAAGTCAGGATTTCATACAACAAAGTCCGAATTCGTAGATGCACCGATTATCGATGAGCTTCCTTTTGCCGTTGAGTGCAGAGTGAAGAGCTATGATGAGGAAACCTGGAGATTGGTAGGCGAAATCGTCAATGTAAGTCTGGATGAACGGATTCTTGGAGAAGATGGCAAGGTATCATTTGAAAAATTCCATCCGATTACTTTCGATTGGATGAATAAGTCCTATTTGTCCGTTGGTGAAAAGGTCGGTAATGCTTACCGCGACGGACTTCAGTTGAGAGAGAAGAACTAAGAGGGGGTTTTTATTGAGATTTGCCTTTATACGAGATTAATAAGAGAGTTTAACTATATGAAAAAGTGAGGAATTAAATATGAAAACTAGAAAATTAGGTAACCAGGGGCTCGTTGTTTCAGAGATAGGACTTGGTTGTATGGGGATGGATCATGGTTATGGTCAATCAGTAGATCGTCAAGAAATGACTAAGTTGATACAAAGAGCAGTAGAATTAGGATGTAATCTTTTTGATACAGCTCCTATTTATGGATATGAAAATGAAGAGTTATTAGGTGAAGCGCTAAAAGCTTATAAAGATAAAGTTGTTATTGCTACTAAATTTGGAGTTACTGGAATGGACACTATCGGTGGCCAAATAGTCCAATCATTAGATAGTAGTCCAGAATCTATTAGAAAACAATTAGATGGATCTTTAAAGCGGTTAAAGGTAGATTGTATTGATTTGTACTATCAACATCGTATTGACCCTAAAGTAGAGCCAGAAGTTGTTGCTGGAGTGATGAAAGAATTAATATCTGAAGGGAAAATTAAATACTGGGGATTATCAAACACACCAATAGATTATATTAGACGTGCTCATGCTGTCTGTCCTGTTACTGCAATTGAAGACCAATATTCAATGATGTGGCGTAAGCCTGAGCAGGGCTTGTTTCAAGTTTGCGAAGAGCTGGAAATTGGATTTGTTGCGTATAGCCCCTTAGGAAATGGTTTCTTAAGTGGGAAATATACAAAAGATACAAAATATCAAGAAGGCGATTTTAGAAACATGATGGGAAGATTTAAACCAGAAGTAATTGCGCAAAATCAAGCATTATTAGATTTAATTGTGCAAATTGCTGAAAGTAAAAATGCCACTTCAGCACAGATCGTCCTAGCTTGGGAATTGGCACAAAAGTCTTATATTGTTCCAATTCCTGGAACAACTAAATTACATAGATTAGAAGAAAATCTGGGAGTAGCTAACATTCAATTAACAGGGGAAGAATTAGCGGGTATCAATGAAGCTTTATCTAAAATTGATATAGATGAAACATTTTTTTAAGTTTTAAATAATGTATTTGTCTCACTCTTTAAGAGTAGTTAAACTAGTCAATATATAATTAGCAATATTTCAGAACTTTTTTCTTTTTGTTTTGGAATATTGCTTTAATATTTTAATGAATTTATTGAACCTGTGAAAAAGGCTAGTTATTTATTGAATTTCTTCGGGTATCATGATACAATATACAACATGTTGTATATTGTGGAGAAGTAAAATATGATAAATTTAGAATTCCTAATTGAGCGGAAAATACTAAGGCTTGGTAACCAACTTTTGAATCATCGTAATGATGACTTAAAAGCATATGATTTAACTGCTGAACAATCGGAGACGCTTTTATTTTTTGATCTTCATAAAAAAGCGCTGATACTTGATTTAAAAGGCCACCTTCGAATTAGCCATCAAGCAGCCAGAAATCTTGTTGAGCGTATGAAGAAAAAAGGACTTTTATATGTTGAAGTGTCACCAAATGACGGAAGGGCTAGACTGGTTTGTTTAACGGAAAAAGGACAGAAAACCTGTGATTCTCTAAAACGTGCAGGGACAAGTGTTGGTCATAAGCTACTTGAAGGAATAAGCGACGAAGATCGCAAATGGATTTTGTCATTGCTTGAACAATTGAGCAAAAACATGGAATAAAAAATTTTAAAGATATATACAATCCATTGTATATATCTCGCTTGGGAGCAGTAATTTTTAAATAAGTCTTGCAATACTATACAATGCATTGTATTTATGATCGTTTAACCTATAAGGAGAAAATTTAGAAAGATGAATAGGAAAAATTTAGTAAAGCGGTACATTATATTTATATTTGGTTTGTTCTTTAACGCTTTTGGCGTTGCGTTTGTCACTAAAGCAGCACTTGGCGCTTCTCCCATTGCAGCGATACCCTACAGTTTATCACTGATTATTCCTAAACTATCACTTGGCAACTGGACAATCCTATTCAATATTTTATTAGTTTTGATACAACTGATTATACTTCGGAAAGCTGCGAATAAGCTGGAATTACTTTTACAGGTCGTTATCTGCTTTTTCTTTGGTTCCTTTATTGATTTATCCATGATAGTGCTATCTGGTTTTGCACCACAGGCGTATCTGGTAATGATTATTTCATTGCTGATTGGTTGTGCTATTATTGCTTTTGGCGCATATCTGGAAGTAATTGCTGATGTCGTCATGCTTTCCGGCGATGCATTTATCCGCACGCTTGCCAAGGTTCTGTGCAAAGAATATGGTGTTGTCCGTGTGATTTCGGACAGCAGTATGACAGTGATTGCCGGAATACTCTGCATGATTATGTTGGGAAAGCTGTCCGGTGTTCGTGAAGGAACTGTTATTGCAGCTTTGATTGTTGGCTATATGGTACGTTTTTTCATTTTGAAGTTTCAAACGCTCACATTTTTGCTTTTACCTGAAAACAGAAAAAGTGAAGAACATGATATTTCTATCCCCGAGCAGAATTTGTAATTACAATCTCCCGATAATGCGGAAGCAATCAAATTAAGCAAATATGGTGTAGAAAAAACAATTGACACTTTACTTGGGATTGCAAAGTATGTTCCGGGGTAATTACATAGTAAAAAACGTGAAATCATAGCATAAGTTGTTTGTTTTTTTGTCTATAGTCTGAGCCCTTGCATTCGCTATGCAGGGGCTTTTTGCCGCCTTGTTACATAAGATATTATGGTAAGTGGATTTTCGAAAAGGAAGGTGGCTTTATGTCGATATTGATTGTCGATGATTCCGCTGAAAGCAGATTGCTTATTCGCACTTATCTGACTGATGCCGACTATTTGGATTGCTTAGAGGCAGCCAACGGACGAGAATGCTGTGAAAATCTTGTTGCTGCAATTTCTGGTGGTGCGACGGCCATTGACTTGATTATTTTAGATATCCTTATGCCTGATCCTGATGGAATTGCGCTTTTAAAAAGCATTAAAGCGATGCAAGAATACAAACATGTTCCCGTGCTAATGGTGACGGCAGATCAGTCGCCAGAACGTTTATCGGCGGCTTTTGCCTGTGGCGCATCTGATTATATGACCAAGCCGTTGAAGCGAGTAGAACTTTTAGCGCGAGTTCGGGCAGCCCTTCGTTTGAAAGAACAGATTGATTGCAGTCAGCGACGGGAAGCGGAGCTGGTAGTGGCGGCCAAGCAGCTGCAACTGATGAATGAAAAACTGAGACAAATGACCGCTATTGACGGTTTAACCGGAATTTCCAATCGCCGCTCTTTTGACGAATTTTTAGCGAAAGCTTGTCGAGAGGTTTCGCAGAAACAAATGCTTTGCCTTATCTTGCTTGATGTAGACTGTTTTAAGCTCTACAATGATGCCTATGGTCATGTAGCAGGCGATGAAGTGCTGCGGAAAATTGCCCAGGCTATCAATGGTTTAACAACAGAAAATCAGTTAGCTGCTCGGTATGGCGGCGAGGAATTTGTTTTAGTAGCGAGAGATCTTTCGTTGCCAGACGCTTTAGCAGCGGCGGAATCTGTCAGAACTGCCGTAGAATCCCTTGAATTGCGTCATGAACACTCACCAGTAGCCGCTTATGTTACGGTCAGCGTTGGCTTAACTTGGGGGAGTTTTAACCAGCAGCCAAATCCCGAAGATTTGATTCATTATGCCGATCAAGCGCTCTATTTGTCAAAACGAAACGGCAGAAATCGAGTGACTTTGGGAGAATTCACAAAAAATCCGAACGATATGTAGAGAAAAGTCTGAAAGGTTCAGATTCCTGTTGACACCCTCCGAGGGGACTGGTAAAATAGGTTTGTAAAAACTCATAAGGCTCGTATAAAGTTGAGGATATGGCTCAGATGTTTCTACCAGGTAACCGTAAATTGCCTGACTACGGGTGAAATTGTTCGGCCTTTGCTATTGTATTGCTAATAGGAAAGAAACCCGAGCAGGATCTTTCGCTCTGCATGCAAATTTCCTGTTCGGGTATTTTTTTTGCGGCTTGTGGCGATGCTATTTGTTTAGCAAGGCTGGACAAGGAAGAAAATCGAAGCAGTTCCAAAGACAAAGGAGAGAAAAGGATGTTAGAAAAGTTTTTTGCTTTATCCGAGCGCAACACCGATGTAAAAACCGAAGTAGTGGCTGGTATTACTACATTTATGACCATGGCCTACATCCTATTTGTGAATCCGAGCATTTTAAGTGCTGCCGGGATGGACAAGAATGCCGTACTTCTGGCAACGTCGCTTGGCGCGGGCATTGTTACCATTATGATGGGCTTATTTGTTAATTATCCAATCTGTTTGGCACCTGGTATGGGATTAAACGCTTTCTATGCTTTTACTGTCGTTATTGGTATGGGCGTTACGTGGCAGGTTGCGTTAGGCGCTGTTTTTATTTCTGGTATTATTTTTATTTTACTTACGGTGACTCATATTCGCCAGCTTCTCGTGGAAGGAATGCCAGCTTCGCTAAAATATGCGATTACAGTGGGGATTGGCTTATTTATTACGATTATTGGTTTGAAACTTTCCGGATTGATGAGTATTCGTTTGTCCTTAATTCCGCCCACTTTAGAAAAAATTGCTGCGAATCATGGCAATGGCACGCCTCTTTCGTTTGAAACAATTATTGAAATGGGAAAATTAGCTGATAAAGACGTATTGTTAACTGTTTTCGGTATTGTTTTAATGGTTGTTCTTATGGCTAGACAAGTAAAAGGCGCAATGTTGATTGGCATCTTAGTGACAACTATCGTGGGGATTACTTGTGGTGTTGTGAAAGTTCCGGCAAACTTTAGTCCTATTGCGATGCCTGACTTTAGTCATAATGCTTTTGGCGCTCTTGATATTGCTGGCGCTTTAAACATGGGACTTATGACGATCATCTTTACTTTTACGTTTGTTGAGTTATTTGATACGATGGGAACACTTGTCGGTACGGCTACCAAGGCCGGTCTGATTGATAAACAAGGAAATTTCCCTGGTATTGGTAAGGCCATGATGGTGGATGCTGCTGGCGTAAGCTTAGGCTCTTTGCTTGGTACAAGTACTATTACGGCATTCGTCGAAAGCGCGGCAGGCGTTGGCGCTGGTGGTCGCACTGGTCTTACGGCGATTGTCTGCGGGATTCTCTTTATTTTTTCACTGTTTCTTTCGCCGCTGGCAAGTCTTATTCCTGATGCGGCAACAGCTCCGGCTTTGATTATTGTTGGCGCTTTGATGATGGAAGGAATTGTGAAAATTGACTTTAGTGATTTTACCGAATCGCTTCCTGCCTTTTTTACGATTGTACTGATGCCGCTTACGTACAGTATTGCTAACGGCATTTCTGTCGGTCTGGTCTTTTACCCCTTATTAAAACTAGTAACAGGCCGTGGTCGCGAAGTTCATCCAATTGTTTACATTTTGGCAGTCTTAGTTATTGCTCGCTTTATTTTCCTGAACGAGTAGAGGCTGTTTTTAAAATATATATTGAACCCAGATTCTTAAGGATTCTCCTTAGTATCTGGGTTTTCAATTCACTTCATTTTCGAATTGGGAGGAAAAGACATGAAAGTCGCTATTATCATGGGCAGTAATTCAGATTGGCCAAAATTAAAACCGGCCTATGATTGTCTGAAAGATTTTGCCATTGAAACAGAAGTAATTGTCGCTTCGGCGCATCGGACACCAGAAGATGTAAAAGTTTTCGCCGAAGGCGCTAGAGACAGAGGTATTGGCGTGATTATTGCAGCTGCTGGCGCTGCCGCTCACTTGGCAGGCGTTGTAGCAAGCTTTACTACATTGCCAGTTGTTGCTGTACCGATTGAGGTGTCACTTGGCGGTGTTGATTCGCTGCTGGCTATGGTCCAGATGCCTTCTGGTATTCCCGTGGCAACCATGGCAATTAACGGTGCTAAAAATGCTGCTTTATTTGCCGCTCAGATTTTAGCGGTTAGCAATAAAGAAATTCAGACAAAGTTAGAAGGTCATCGTCAGACGATGGCTGCTGAAGTAAGAGAAAAAAATCGTAAATTACAAGAACAATTAGGGGGAGAATAACCATGGCAGATCAAGTAAAACCACTTTATGAAGGCAAAGCAAAATGTGTATTCCAAGCAGAAAATCCTGATGAATATGTAGTTTATTTTAAAGATGATGCAACGGCTTTTAATGGCGAGAAAAAAGGTACAATTGCTAATAAAGGCGTTTTAAATAATAAAATTTCCACTTTTTTCTTTGAACTTTTGAGCAAAGAAGGCATTCATCATCATTTTGTAAAACAGCTCAGTGATCGTGAAATGCTTGTTAAAAAATTAGAAATTCTTCCAGTAGAAGTCGTTGTCCGTAATATTGCGGCAGGCAGCTTGGCAAAACGAATTGGCTGGGAAGAAGGCCGTAAAATGCCAACTACGATCGTAGAAATGTACTATAAAAATGACGATCTTGGCGATCCCTTAATCAATGATTTTCATATTGCCGCTATGGGTTTAGCTACGCCAGAACAAGTTAAAACCATGGAAGATATGGCTCTTAAAATCAATAAAATTTTGACAGACTATCTGAAAGAAAAGAAAATTGAACTGATTGACTTCAAATTGGAATTTGGTACGCATAAAGGCGAAGTGTTGTTAGGCGACGAAATTTCTCCTGATACCTGCCGTTTCTGGGATAGCGAAACGAAACAGAAACTTGACAAAGATCGTTTCCGTCGTGATTTAGGCAATGTAGAAGATGCTTATAAAGAAGTGTTAAAACGACTCACCGGTGAAACTTTATAATAGGTTGGGAAAAAAAGGAGGCTCTCTATGACCTGTAAGATTTTAGATGATAAGTTCCATGAAGAGTGCGGCGTCTTTGGCGTTTTTTCCCGACAGGATTATGTAGCAGAAACGACCTTCTGGGGACTTTACTCACTGCAGCACCGCGGCCAAGAAAGCGCCGGTATTACCGTTAGTGACGGACATCATATGGACGTTATGAAAGGAATGGGGCTTGTCAGCCACGTGTTTCGTAACGGCGTGCCGACGCAGCCGGCCCACCTTGCTATCGGTCATGTGCGTTATTCCACAACAGGTTCGAGCATGCTTGTCAATACGCAACCGCTCATGGTTAGCTTTGCCGGTGGTCAAATGAGTTTGGCTCATAATGGCAATCTGACAAATGCTGGTTCCGTGCGGCAACAGTTAGAAGCAGCTGGCAGTGTTTTTCAGACCACTATGGACAGTGAAGTTATTGTAAACTTAATTGCCCGGTCAACCAAAGAAACAATCGAAGAGAAGATCTTAGAAAGTCTGGTCAAAATCGAGGGCGCTTATTGCCTTGTTATTATGACAAAGGACAAACTGATTGGCGTTCGCGATCCCCAAGGCTATCGTCCGCTTTGCTTAGGTAAACTCCACGAAGGCTATGTCGTTGCTTCCGAGTCCTGTGCGCTTGATACAGTAGATGCTGACTTCATCCGTGATATTGAACCAGGCGAGATGGTCGTGATCGATGATAGCGGCGTAAAAACTTATCAGCTTCCAGTGAAAAAGAAGAAAGCCTTGTGTGTCTTTGAATATATTTATTTTGCTCGCTCTGACAGTTCTATTGATGGACAAAGCGTTTATCAAGCGAGACTAGCTATGGGACGTCAGTTGGCGAAGGAAAGCAAATTTAAGGCCGATATTGTGATATCTGTACCAGATTCCGGTACGACAGCTGCTTTAGGTTTTTCGGCTGAATCAGGCATTCCCTTTGCCGAAGGGCTCATCAAAAATCGTTATATTGGCCGTACTTTTATTCAGCCAGAACAGAAAAAACGCGAGAAGAGTGTAAAGCTGAAATTAAATGCCGTTCGTTCTGTCGTGGCAGGAAAATCAATCATTATGGTTGATGATTCGATCGTGCGGGGTACAACAAGCGGAAAAATTGTAAAAATGCTGAAGGAAGCTGGCGCTAAGGAAGTTCATATGTGTGTTAGCTCACCGCCGATTACGGATCCTTGCTTCTATGGGATTGATACGTCAGTACGGAAAGAACTGATTGCGGCAACGAAAACAGTAGAAGAAACCAGAGACTATATCGGTGCTGATTCGCTTCACTACTTGTCGATAGAAGGTCTTCATGAAGCGATTTCTCAGGTACCGCCAAGTGATATGTGCTATGCTTGCTTTAACGGAAAGTATCCATCTTGTATACCAGGCGAAAAAGAATGTGAGGGAAATAAATATGTCTTCGAACAAAACTGAGCCAACGGCGGCTTCTGTAACCTACAAAGACTCAGGTGTGAATATTGATGAGGGCAATAAAGCTGTAGAACTCATGAAGGAACATGTTCGTTCCACCTACCGTCCGGAAGTCATGGGAGACATCGGCGGCTTTGGCGGTTTATTTGCGTTAAGCGGTCGGTATGAAGAACCGATTCTTGTGTCAGGTACTGATGGCGTAGGTACAAAATTGAAACTGGCTTTTATGCTTGATAAACATGATACAATCGGTCAAGATGCTGTGGCTATGTGCGTCAATGACATTCTGGTACAAGGGGCGGAACCCTTATTTTTCCTCGATTATTTAGCCGTAGGAACCTTAGAATCAGAAAAAGTTGCTACGATCGTCAGTGGTGTGGCCAAAGCTTGTAAAGAATCAGGCTGTGCGCTAATTGGCGGTGAAACCGCCGAAATGTCTGGTTTTTATCCTGACGGCGAGTATGACTTAGCTGGTTTTTCCGTGGGCATAGTTGATAGAAAGAAATTGATTACTGGCGAGACCATTCAGCCCGGCGATGTTATGATCGGTTTGCCATCGACCGGCGTTCATTCTAACGGTTTTTCGCTTGTTCGGAAAATTTGTCTGGATATCAAGGGTTTTGATCTTAAAGAAGTTGTGCCGGAACTTGGCAAACCGCTAGGCGAAGAATTGCTTACGCCGACACGGCTTTATCCGAAGGTTTGTTTGCCGCTCTTTAATAAGTTTACGATTCGCGGCATGGTTCATATTACTGGCGGCGGGTTCTATGATAATATTCCTCGTGTTTTACCAAAAGGCTGTGCCGCGAAAGTATCTGTAGACTCCTGGCCGAAGCTGCCCATTTTTGAATGTCTGCAGAAATGGGGCAATGTGGCTGATAAGGAAATGTATCGGACCTTTAATATGGGAATTGGCATGGTTTTCGTGGTACCGCAAGACGAAGCGGATGCTGTAATTGCTTCGCTAGCGGCAGCAGGCGAAGCTGCTTATAAAATCGGAGAAATTGTTTCCGGCGATCAGGAAACGATCCTGACAGGAGGCTCTTTCTAATGGCTTTTCGGCTCGGTATTTTAGCCTCTGGCCGGGGAAGTAATTTTGTGGCAATTCAAGAAGCGATTTCGGCGGGACAAGTCCCGGCCGAAATCGCTGTTGTAATTACCGACCAGAGTCAGGCTGGCGTTAGAGAAAGAACTGGGGAAATTCCCTGCTTGTTAATGGAACGCAGCGCTTATGACAGTAAACAAGCTTTTGAAATTGCTCTAGCAGAAAAATTAGCTGAATATAAAGTAGACCTAGTCGTTCTAGCTGGTTTTATGCGACTCTTAGGCGGTGCTTTTTTAAGCCGTTTTCCTGGTCGTGTACTTAATATTCATCCATCATTGCTTCCTTCTTTTCCGGGACTTCATCCTCAGCAGCAAGCGCTTGACTATGGTGTTAAAGTCTCAGGCTGTACAGTCCATTTTGTCGATGAAGGGATGGATTCCGGTCCGGTTATTATGCAGCAAGCGGTTCCGGTTCTCGATGAGGATACGGAAGAGACTTTGGCAGCGCGGATTTTAGAGCAGGAACATAAGTTATATCCCGCAGCTATCGCGTTGTGTGCGCAAGGAAAAATCTCTCTTACGGGAAGAAAAACCCTGCAAGAGAAATAGGAGAGAAGACTATGGCAAAAGTAAAGCAAGCATTAATTAGCGTATCAGATAAAACGGGCGTTGTGGAGTTTGCCCGTCAGCTTCATGAACTAGGCATTAAAATTATTTCTACAGGCGGCACGATGAAAACCATTAAAGCGGCTGATATTCCTGTTACTTATGTAAGCGATATTACTCGTTTTCCGGAAATGATGGATGGTCGAGTAAAGACGCTGCATCCTTATATTCATGGCGGCATTTTGGCGATCCGTGATAATGAAGCCCATCAGGCAGCCATGAAAGAGCATGGGATTGAACCCATTGATCTTGTGGTAGTAAATTTGTATCCTTTCCGTCAGACCATTGCGAAGGACGGCGTTACCTTAGAAGAAGCGGTTGAGAACATTGATATTGGCGGACCCGCCATGATTCGGGCAGCAGCAAAGAACTTCCATGATGTAGCTGTTGTTGTAAATCCAGATCGTTATGAGCAGGTAATCGCTGAGCTAAAGGCCGATGGCGTTGTAGCTGATAAGACTCGTATGGCCCTTTCGCGGGAAGCCTATGCTCATACTGGCGCTTATGATGCCTGCATATCCTCTTATCTGGCTAGTCAACTTGGTGAAGGCTTATTTCCTGAAGAAGTTCAGACTGTTTATGAAAAAGTGCAGGATTTGCGCTATGGGGAAAATCCTCATCAAAATGCTGCTTTTTATCGCGAAAAGTATACAAAAACAGGCATCGCTTCGGCAAAACAACTGCATGGAAAAGAACTTTCCTTCAATAATATTGTTGATGTAGAAGCTGCCTATGCCATTGTCAGTGATTTCTCCCAACCGGCTGCAGCGATTATTAAGCATACCAATCCTTGCGGCACCGGTGTCGGCGCATCGATCAGCGATGCGTATCATAAAGCCTATGTGTCAGATCCTACGTCAGCTTTTGGCGGCATTATCGCCTTAAATCGCATCGTTGATAAAGAAACAGCGGAGCTCATTGCCAGAACGTTTATGGAAGCCGTGATTGCTCCTGATTTTGACGAAGAAGCGTTAGCTGTTTTAACAGCAAAGAAAAATCTCCGTCTGCTTACAGCACCGTTATTAACAGCCACGGAACATGCCCTGGATATGAAAAAAGTATCAGGCGGGCTGTTACTGCAAGCCGCCGATCGTGGCGTAGATAGTCTTGACAGCATGACTGTCGTGACGAAAAAAGCTCCTACCGAAGAAGAATGGGAACAACTGCTCTTTGCTTGGAAAGTTGTAAAACATGTAAAATCCAATGCCATTGTCGTAGCTGGCGACTTCCAGACTTTCGGTGTCGGCGCTGGCCAAATGAATCGTGTTGGATCTGTAGAAATTGCTTTAAAGCAGGCCGGGGCTAATAGCGAAGATGCTGTTCTTGCTTCTGACGCTTTCTTTCCGTTCCGCGACTCTATAGATACAGCAGCAAAAGCTGGTATTAAAGCGATTATTCAACCTGGCGGTTCTGTTCGTGACCAAGAATCGATTGATGCGGCGAATGAGCATGGCATTGCTATGGTCTTTACCGGCGTTCGTCATTTTAAACATTAAGAGGGAGTGATGGTGTGCGTATTCTCGTAATCGGTAGCGGCGGCAGAGAGCATGCTCTTGTTGAGGCAATCAGCCAAAGCCCTAGAGTATCAAAAATTTATGCAATTCCCGGGAATCCTGGCATGGGTGAGAAAGCGGAATGCGTCGCCCTTACGGCAACGGATGTAGCGGCTCTTTCTCAGTTTGCTATTGACCATAAAATAGACCTTACTGTTGTAGGACCGGAAAATGTATTAGCGGCAGGTCTCGTTGATGAATTTACCGCCAAGGGACTGGCTGTTTTTGGTCCGACTAAACTTGCGGCGGAAATTGAATCTTCCAAGGCTTATGCCAAAGCATTAATGAAGAAATATCAGATTCCTACAGCAAAATACGCTGTCTTTACGGAAAAGGAAGCCGCTAAGGCCTATATTCGCGCTGAAGGTGCGCCTATTGTCGTAAAGGCTGATGGTTTAGCAGCAGGTAAAGGCGTTATTGTAGCGCAAACTGTCGCAGAAGCGGAAGCGGCTGTGGATTCGATGCTTGACGCTCAGGAGTTTGGCGCCGCAGGTTCGACTGTAGTAATTGAGGAGTGTTTGTTCGGCGAAGAAGCTTCGGTTCTTACCTTTACTGATGGCAAAACGATTCAACCTATGGTGGCTGCTCAAGATCACAAACGGGTCTATGATAAAGATCAAGGTCCTAATACGGGTGGAATGGGCACCTATGCGCCAGCGCCAATTATTACGGACAGCCTTAAAGAAGAAATTATGGCTAAGATCTTAAAGCCGGTTATTGCGGCAATGGCGAAGGAAGGACGTCCTTATGTGGGTTGCCTCTATGCTGGGTTGATTATCACAGCAGAAGGCCCTAAGGTCATTGAATTCAATGCTCGGTTCGGCGATCCGGAAACACAAGTGGTATTGCCCCTATTAGAATCCGATATTGTGACGGTTATGGAGCATTGTACGCAAGGGACGCTTGAGGATTTCAAGGTAGAATGGAAAGATGGCGCTTGCGTCTGTGTAGTACTTGCTTCAGGCGGTTATCCGGGATCGTATCGCAGCGGTTGCGAAATTATGGGCCTTGAGAAGCTTTTGCCGGAAACTTATGCATTCCATGCCGGAACTGCAGTGAAAGAAGGCAAGCTTGTTACGGCAGGCGGGCGAGTTCTTGGTATAACAGCTCTGGCTGCTAACTTACAGGAAGCGGTAAATCAAGTCTATAAAGAAGTCAATAAAGTTCATTTTAAAGATGCTCACTATCGCACCGATATTGCGGCAAAAGCCTTACCTCGTTAACGTAAGACGGCTTTTGCCGTCTTTTTTTGTAAAAAAAGCTTGACCATTGCCTGGGAACGTAATAAGGTGATAAGAGTAAAGTGAAAAAAGTTTATAATTTTATAATACAGATTGTTCTGTTTTAGGCTTCTAGGTGAGGGAGTGTTACAGGTGACAAAACAACTCAACATGGCAATGGTAAATGACTTTTATGAATTGACAATGGCGAATGGCTACTTAAAAAGCGGGCTCGCTGATCAAATCGCTTATTTTGATATGTTTTTTCGCCGCGTACCTGATGATGGCGGCGTTGCCATTATGGCTGGCGTAGAGCAATTAATTGACGAATTGAAAGATCTACACTTTGCTGAAGACGATATTGCCTATCTTCGGTCACGGCAGATCTTTAGCGAAGTCTTTTTGCAGTACTTAGCGGATTTTAAATTCTCCTGTGATGTCTGGGCTATACCGGAAGGTACGCCTGTGTTTCCTTATGAGCCGATTATTACGGTACGAGGACCAGCGCTCCAAGCGCAGCTTATTGAAACCTTAGTATTGTTGACAATCAATCATCAAACTTTGATTGCGACGAAGACAAATCGTATTGTCCGGGCGGCAGGAAGTCGGCCGGTGATGGAGTTTGGCACACGGCGCGCCCAAGGCGCTCATGGCGCCGTACTTGGCGCTAGAGCGGCTTATATTGGCGGCGCGGTGGGCACTGCTTGTACGGCTGCTGATAAAGATTATGGGATTCCGGCATTAGGAACGATGGCTCATAGCTGGGTACAAATGTTTTCTTCAGAATTGGAAGCATTTCGTGAGTATGCTCGGATTTATCCGAAAAATTGTACTCTCCTTGTAGATACTTATAATGTGCTAAAATCAGGTATTCCCAATGCTATTCGCATTTTCCGTGAGGAATTACTGCCGAAAGGAATTCGTCCCGGCGGAATTCGGATTGATAGCGGTGATATTGCCTATCTGTCGCGGCAAGCCCGCAAAATGCTTGATGAGGCTGGCTTTACGGACTGTAAGATCGTGGCGTCTAATTCACTTGATGAATTTATTATTCAAGATATCTTGACCCAGGGAGCCAAACTCGATGCCTTTGGCGTTGGTGAACGATTAATCACAGCGAAGTCTGATCCGGTATTTGGCGGCGTTTATAAGCTGGCAGCGATTGAAGTTTCAGGAGAGCTTATTCCTAAAATTAAACTGAGTGAAAATGTTGAGAAAATCACGAATCCAGGCCATAAGCAGGTGTGGCGTCTTTATGAAAATGCTACAGGCAAGGCTGTGGCTGATGTAATTACATTATTTGAAGAAGTGATTGATGATCAGAAGCCTTATGAAATCTTCCATCCAGAATTCACTTGGAAACGCAAAATAGTGAGTTCCTTTACAGCTAAGCCCTTACTTGTACCGATTTTTAAGGCTGGTGAATGTGTTTATGCACAGCCTTCGTTAGATGATATTCGAGCGTATCGTGAACAAGAAATTGCTACAATCTGGGAAGAGGTTTTGCGGTTTACGAATCCTCATCCTTATTATGTTGATTTATCAAAATCGCTTTGGGATATGAAAGAAGATTTGTTGTTAACTCATACAATTAAATAGTTTCCGTAAATGTTATAAGCAGGTAGCAAAAGACACCCCAATAGGGTGTCTTTTTTGTGGAATGACATACTTTTGAGCAGGAGCGCCGTTTAATTCGGCGGCATAGTCCTGTCAGATCATAGAAATAGGATATATCTTGTAAAATCGGATATACCTAAAAGAAAAGACTTTGCGGCAGAATGTCTGCCAAGGCAGAAGGGGATTTGGTATGAGTGAACAACAACAACTAACTAGAGGTCTCAAAGCAAGGCATATTGAATTGATTGCTCTAGGCGGAACCATTGGCGTTGGTCTATTTATGGGATCAGCCAGTACGATTAAGTGGGCAGGACCGTCAGTGCTGCTGGCCTATGCCTTAGCCGGACTTGTCATGTTTTTTGTGATGAGAATTATGGGAGAAATGCTGTTTTTAGAGCCTGTTACTGGTTCATTTGCTACCTATGGGCATAAGTATATTCACCCCTTAGTTGGCTACTTGACTGCTTGGTGTTATTGGTTTCTATGGGTTACTGTCGGGATGTCCGAGGTAACGGCTATTGGAATTTATGTGAAGTATTGGCTGCCTGATTTGCCACAGTGGTTACCCGCGCTTGCTGGCGTTGCCTTAGTCGCTTCCGCCAACTTGGCATCAGTAAAATATTACGGTGAATTCGAATTTTGGTTTGCGCTGATAAAGGTTGCAACAATTGTAGTGATGCTCGTTATTGGCGTGGGCATGATCTTCTTTGGTTTTGGCAATATGGGCCAGCCGATTGGTTTAGAAAATCTTTATAGTCAAGGCGGCTTTTTTGCTGGCGGTTGGGAAGGATTCTTGTTTGCGCTTTGTTTGGTAACGGCGGCTTATCAAGGGGTCGAGCTAGTCGGGATTACGGCAGGGGAAGCGCAAGATCCGCAAAATACATTACGCCGCGCCACTAAGAATATTATTTGGCGTATTTTGATTTTTTACATTGGCGCCATTTTTGTTATTGTTACAATTTATCCCTGGAATCAAATTGGCACAATCGGCAGTCCTTTTGTGATGACTTTTGCTAAAGTTGGCGTGACGGCGGCAGCTGGCATTATTAACTTTGTTGTGCTGACAGCAGCGTTATCAGGCTGTAACAGTGGCATTTATAGTGCTGGTCGGATGCTCTATACGTTGGCGGAAAATGGACAAGCCCCCGCTTTTTTTGGCAAAATTTCTAAGAGCGGCGTACCCGGTAATAGTATTGCTGTAACGATTGTGTGCCTATTATTCGGCGTTTTATTGAATTATTTAATGCCGCAATCAAAATTATTTTTGTATATTTATAGTGCTAGCGTACTACCAGGTATGATTCCTTGGTTTGTACTGGCAATTAGTCAGATGAAGTTTCGAAAAAAATGGGAAAATGAGATGAAAAGCCATCCATTCACGTCACCGCTTTATCCGATTAGCAACTATATTACGGTAGTGTTCTTGATCTTTGTGCTGATTGGCATGTGGTTTAATGAAGATACGCAGCTTTCGCTGATTGTCGGCGCTGTTTTTTGCGTCATTGTAATCGCCAGTTATTATATTTTTGGCATGGGTGAAAGATCTCGCCAAAAGCAGTACAATAAAGGATAATTCTTCTAAAACTTTACTTACAAGAGGGAAAGCAGCAGCTTTCCCTTTTTGCTATCTGTCACTACGCAGGAAACTTTGCCCAGCGGAACGAATAAGAATAATGATATTTGCATAGGAATAATGTGCAGGGACTACAAATCTTTTAAGGAAGAGGTTAACGCTATATGCAGACAAAATCAAAAGATTTGCTTCACGGCTTTATTATGGAAGAAAGCAAGCCAGTCGCTGAAGTAAATGGTACAGCCAAAATCTATCGCCATGTAAAAAGCGGCGCTCAGTTATTTTATCTGGAAACAGATGATGATAATAAAGTATTCAGCATTACCTTTAGAACTCCGCCGACCGATAGTACGGGTTTGCCCCATATTCTAGAACATTCGGTTTTATGCGGCTCACGTAAATTTCCTACGAAAGAGCCTTTCGTTGAGTTAGTAAAGGGATCGCTCAATACTTTTTTGAATGCCATGACCTTTCCTGACAAAACGATGTATCCTGTGGCTAGCCGGAATGACAAAGATTTCCGCAACCTCATGGATGTCTATCTTGATGCTGTTTTTTATCCCAATATTGCCAAATACCCTGAAATTATGATGCAGGAAGGCTGGCATTATGAATTAGAATCCAAGGAAAGTGAACTTACTTATAAGGGCGTTGTTTATAATGAAATGAAAGGCGTTTTTTCATCGCCTGATGCTGTGTTAGAGCGGAAAATTCAAGAAGCGCTTTTCCCTGATACAACCTATGGGGTTGAATCAGGCGGCGATCCGGAATTTATTCCTGATTTAACGCAGGAACAATTTTTGGCGTTCCATCAAAAATACTATCATCCAGCGAACAGCTATATTTTCCTGTACGGAAAGATGGATATTGCCGAAGAGCTGCGTTTTATTGACGAAGAATATCTAAGTCATTTTTCGGCCAGCGCGGTTGATTCGGAAATTGAAAAACAGCCAGCTTTTGATTCTACCTATGTGGCGACCTATCCCTATCCGATTTCTCCCAGTGAGAAAGAAGCTGATAAGACGTTTTTAAGCCTAAGTTTCGTCGTCGGTGAGGCAACAGATCCTGAAGTGGCGCTTTCCTTTGATATTTTAAATCATTTGCTGCTCGGCACACCGGCAGCTCCTTTGAAAAAAGTGCTGCTTGATGCGGGAATCGGCAAAGACGTTTATGGTCAATTTAATCAAAGTATTTTGCAGCCTGTCTTTACTATCGGCGTCAGGGGCGCCAATGAAGATCAGCAGGATGATTTTGTGCAGATTGTTTACGAAACACTAGAGAAACTCTCGCAAGAAGGTCTTGATAAGAAACTAGTAGAAGCATCGATCAATATTCATGAATTTCAACTACGTGAAGCCAATTTTGGCAATTACCCGAAAGGGTTGATTTATAATATTAAATGCATGGATAGCTGGCTCTATGGCGCAGATCCTGCTGTGCATCTTGCCTTTGAAGCTCCTTTGGCAAAAGTAAAACAGGCTCTCAAGCAGCCTTATTTTGAGCAGATGATTCAAGAAAAACTGCTAGGCAATACCCATCAGGCTATGGTTGTAGTGAAACCAGAAAAAGGTTTGGCCGAAAATGTGAACCGTGCGGTAAGGGACAAGCTCGCTCAATATAAAGCCGCTTTAAGCGAGGCGGAGCTTGAAACGATTATTGCGCAGACGGAAAAGTTGAAAGAACGCCAGCTTGCGCCTGATTCGCCGGAAGCGCTTAAGACAATCCCGCTGCTCAGTCTTGCTGATATTTCCCGGGAAACAGAAGAATTGCCGCTCAGCGAAAAAGATCTCAATGGAGCGAAGCTGCTACTTCATCCGCTATTTACGAATAAGATTGCCTATGTAAATCTCTATTTTGATAGTGCTGTTGTGCCGGAAAGTCAACTGCCTTATCTCTTCTTGCTTGATAGTGTACTGGGAAAAGTAAGCACAGAGAAGTATAGTTATGGCGAATTGTCTAATGAGCTCAATATTCATACTGGCGGTGTATCCTTTGCCTCCATTGTTTTTTCGGAAAAAGATGATGATCGAATTCTTTACCCGAAATTTAAAGTGAAGGCGAAGGCTCTTGTGAGTAAACTAGGTGAACTTATGGGCTTGCTTGGTGAAATACTTGGCCACAGCTCCTTTGAAGATCGCAAACGGCTTAAAGAATTGATCGGTGAATTAAAAGCGAAAATGGCTGCTGTCATTTTAGAACGGGGTCAATTGATTTCGTCTAGCCGTGCTCTTTCTTATATTTCACCAGTATCGCAGTTTAGGGAAAAAGGCTACTTATCTTTTTATCATTTCCTAGCTGATCTTGATAATAACTTTGAAGAGAAGTTTTCTGAAATTCAAGCGAATTTGAAAAAGACGGCTGAGCTTGTTTTCACAAAGCAAGGACTCATGATTAGTCTGACGACTGAAGCAGAGGACTACCAGAAATTTTGTGAAGACTTTACTGGTTTGTGGCAGGAACTCAAAGAGAGCAGTGAAGGACCTAAGTCGTATGAATTTTGCTTTGGTGCAAAAAATGAAGGCTTAATGACATCAGCCAAAGTTCAATTTGCCGCTAAAGCCTATAATTTCCGTCGCTTAGGTTATACCTATCATGGCGGATTGAAAGTGCTTGAAACGATTATGCGCTATGATTATCTGTGGAATCGCATTCGCGTGCAGGGGGGCGCTTATGGCGCTTTTGCTCAGTTTGAACGAAATGGCAACATGACATTTGGTTCTTATCGCGATCCCAATCTTGCTGAAACCCTGTCTGTCTACGATGAAACAGCCGACTATATTAACGGCTTTACCGTAAGTGATCGGGAAATGACGAAGTATATTATCGGCACAATGAGTGGGATTGATGCACCTTTAACCCCTTCGATGAAAGGCGAGAAGGCGACAGAATATTATCTGCAGCATATTACGCAAGCCGATCGGGAACAAGAACGCAAAGAAATTTTAGAACTGACGCAAGAAGAAATCCGTTCTTTTGCTCCGCTTGTTAAGGAATGCTTTGGAGCAAATTATTTGTGTGTTCTCGGCGGCAGCGAAAAAATTGAAGAAAATAAAGCATTATTCGGCGAACTTATTTCTGTTTTTGAATAAGTCTGCCTGAGCGATTTGAAAGAAAACCGGCAGTCAGGGCTTAAGCCTGCTGCCGGTTTTGGCGTCTAAAAGCGGGAAACAAAACGTTCCAGTCGGCTAAGGGCTTCCTGTAAATGTTCGGTGGAATAGGAATAGGAGCAGCGGATAAAGCCTTCGCCGCAAGCCCCGAAAGCATCGCCAGGAATTACAGCGAGACGCTCTTCCTGCAACAGTCTTTCGCAAAACTCTTGCGAGGATAAAACGGTTTTTTGAATGGAAGGGAAGATATAGAAGGCGCCTTGCGGTTCAAAGCAGGACAGTCCCATTTCTGTTAGTCCTTTGTACATAAGCTGGCGGCGTACATTGTATTGATCAATCATTTTGCGCATTTCTTTGTAGCCATTCTTTAATGCTTCTAAAGCGGCAATTTGGGCGGTAACGGGAGCGCACAGCATGGTATATTGGTGGATTTTTACCATGGCGCCGATAAAATCTTCATTTCCTAAAGCATAGCCGATACGTAGTCCGGTCATTGCATGGGATTTAGAAAAACCGTTTAATAGAATGGTTCTATCTTTCATGCCAGGTAGAGCGGCAAAGCAGACATGGCTGCCTTCATAAGTCAGTTCTGAGTAAAGCTCATCGGAAATTACAAGCAGATCGTGTTTTTCCACTAAGGCGGCAATGCGGCTAAGTTCTGCTTGGGGCATGATTGCTCCGGTTGGGTTATTGGGATAACCTAAAATAATAGCTTTTGTTTTGGTTGTGATTTTTTCTTCCAGCTCTTCAGCGGTTACACAAAAGCCACGACTGGGATTGGTAGCAATCGGAACAGGGACGCCGCCGGCAAACGTTACGCAGGCCTGGTAAGCTACATAGCATGGTTCTGGAATCAGCACTTCATCGCCAGGGGCGACGATCGTTCGAATTGCTAAATCAAGCGCTTCGCTGACGCCGACTGTAACGATGATCTGATTTTCCGGATCATAGTCTACTTGACAGCAAGCGGAAATATGGTTAGCGATTTCCTGACGGAGTTCCGGTAGGCCCGAATTTGATGTGTAACTTGTTTGCCCTGCTTGCAGGCTCGTGACGCAGGCGTCGATAATATGTTTTGGCGTTGCAAAATCAGGTTCGCCGACGCCTAGAGAAATTACATTTTCCATAGTAGCGGCAATGTCAAAAAATTTACGAAGTCCCGAAGGCGCTACTTGGTTTACAACAGGGGAAATACGATTTGACCAGTTCATTAAAAATCCTCCTTCAAATAACATGAAAATTCAATAAACAAAACAGAAAAAACAAAAAGGGATCAGTTTCATCCTGTAATAAAAGGACGAGAACTGATCCCGCGGTACCACCTTACTTAGCTATTGCTCGCTTGGCTTCAGTAACGTTGAAGAAACGGGTAACTCTACTGTATTTCAAGTTACCAGCTACAGGAGGGCGTTCGGCTGAATATCTTACACCGGCTCACATCAAATCCGGCTTTCTGAGCTAAGACATAAAGCGTACTGTTCCTGTCATGGCCATTTGTTTTTTTTGATTGTTTGTATAATAACACAAAAGTTTTGAAATTGCCAGCAAAAAAATTATTTATTTACAGAATAAGCATCAGAAAAAGCATTTACAGACTTTGTGCTATTATTTTTTGCCGGACTTTGTTTGCTTTTTTGCAGTAGTTCGCGAAATTTACCATCTTGAAATTGGTTGTCTCGCTTAGTAGCTGAAGCCATTGGCGTAATGGGCATAATCGGCGTAATTCTCATAGCACTCACTCCCTTGCTTACTTTTTATCCTTCTACTTATTATATCGGGAGAAAAAGGTTAGGACTTAAGTGCTGATTTTGCTGACTTTACACGAGGCCGATCCATTTCCAGTAAGTTGCTCCCAAGAGCATGATGATGGCATAAGCAATAAGGGTCAGTGGAATTCCTGTCTTAATAAAATCTTTTACCTCAAACGTTTCGGTACCATAGGCAATCATGTTTTGTGGTGCATTCACAGGTAAAATAAAACCAAAGCTGACTACATACTGGAGGATCATGGTTAAGCCAACCACATTGAGTCCTGGCGTAGTTGCTCCTTGCAGAATAGAAATGATAATAGGAATCATAGCAGCAGCTAGAGCCGTTGCACTGGCAAAGCCGAGATGAATAATAATGAGAAAGGCTGCTAACACAGCTAAGATAATTAGAGCCGGCATTGTTTTTAAACCAAAGAGAACCACAATGATTTTGGCAAGCCAAGCCGCTGCTTTTGTGGAAAGTAAGGCAGAGCCTAAACTAATGCCGACACCAAACAGGATAAGCGTACCCCAGGGAATTCTGGCCTGCGCTTCTTTCCAGGACATGATGCCAATTTTCGGTAAGAGCATGAGTGAAATGATGGCAAGAGTCGTAGTTGATGTGTCAAAGGGATGGACAATTTTTTCGGTTGACCAGAGAAAGAGCAGTACAAACGACATGGTTAACAGCTTTTTTTCGGCAATGCTCATTGGTCCGAGATCGGCGAGCGCTTTAGCAATTGCTTCTTTACCGCCAGGAACTTCCTCCATTTCCGGCGGCATCAGCTTTAGTAGAACAAAGTATAGCGCTGCTGACATCAGGATCGCAAAGGGCGCTGCGGCGAGAAACCAATCCATCCAGGAAATATAAACGCCAAGTTGTTTTTCGATAAAACCGAGAGCAATCATGTTTTGTGCGGCAGCTGTTTTAATGCCTACATTCCAGATGCTGTCAGCCTGAGCTGTGGCGATCATCATAACCGCAGCAAAGCGGCTTTTACGATCTACGCCGAAAGCTGTAATAATCCCTAAAACAATAGGGACGAGGCAGGAGACGCGGGCTGTTGTACTTGGCACAAAGAAGCTGAGAATAAAGCCGACCGTAATTACGCCCATAAGTACGCGGTTTGTTTTTGCACCAATTTTGGAAAGAACGACAAGAGCGATGCGTTTATCAAGGCCTGTCTGCATCATCGCGGCAGCTAAAAAGAGTGCGCCGCCGACAAGGGCTAGGGCTGTATTAGAGAAGCCGCCAAGCGCTAGGGTTAAGGCATTGGATGTTCCTAATAGTAGGGCAGGCTTTGCCGGATCAGGCGCCATGCCTAATAGAAAAGCCATCAAACTTAAAATAATAGCGCCGCTGACCGGATAGGAAATGGCATCTGTCATCCAAACAATGACGGAAAATACCAGAATAGCCAGCATGCGATGACCAGCAGTGGGCAGGTCTGCTGGGGTAGGCATAATCAGTACGATAGCCATGGCGAGAAGAGAAATAATAAGACCGTATTTTTGCCCGAAAGATTCCTTTGCTTCATTTGTCATAAGAAAGATTTCACTCCTTTACTGTGATGTACATGTATACATATATACGTATATTATGCAAAAAAGAGTCAAATCCTCCTGCTTGTGTAATTTTTGTTTTACTGAACCTGCATTGACAGAGAAGTCTTGAATTTCTATAATAGATTATAGATATTTTTCACGGAGGTGCCCATGGCAGAACAAGCAGCAATTGATCCAACAGCAGTAGACATGCGCACGAAACGAGAGCAAATTTTAGATGCTGCTTACACGGTGTTTTCTCAAAAAGGCTACCATCGGGCTACAGTAGATGAGATCATTGCTCTAGCTGATACGGGAAAGGGAACTGTTTATAATTATTTTCATAATAAGGAACAACTCTTCTACACTCTAGTCACTGAGCGGAGTCGGCCCTTTGAAGAAGCTGCTAAGAAGATCGTAGAGAGTGCAAGGGATCCGCTGGAGAAGATCAAAATCCTGATTCGTCTTTATCTTGAATTTTACGTTAAAAATGCTGATTTATGGCGTGTATTTATGCATGAAATGCGTGGCTTTTCCAGTAGCGTATCTCTTTCGGAAAAGCAGTGCGATAAATATCGAGAATGTTTTAAAGCAACAATTTCGCTATTAGAAAAAGTGTTAGAAGAAGGAATTGAAAAAAAAGCTTTCCGAACATGTCAGGCAGACCGAACAGCGTATTGCTTATTTAGCGTGATTTTAACGATGGTTTTTCAGAAATTTGCTGCTGATGGCCCAGACAGTTTGGAACAGAGTGCTTGTATGATTGCTGATACTTTTTTCTATGGAATTGTAAATCGCGGAACGAATTGAATGAAATAAGAAAGAAACAGGGTTTTTCAAATCGCTTTTAGCGTTTGAAAAACCCTGTTTTGTTTGATTGGCTCTATTTATTTACCAGGCGGCAATAACCGAACCTTTGAAGTGGTCTTTAATGAAAGCTTTCATTTCATCAGATTGGTATATTTTAACGAGTTTTTGATAGTCTGGATTTTCTTTATCTTTGCCTCTTACAGCAATAATATTAGCATAAGGCGATTCGCCGCCTTCTAAGGCAATGGCATCTTTTAAGGGATTCAGTCCGGCTGTAACGGCGTAGTTTGTATTGATGGCAGCTGCATCGATATCATCAAGGGAACGGGGAATCTGGGCGGCATCTAGTTCTTTTACTTTTAAGTGTTTGGGATTTTCGGCAATATCAGCCGCTGTTGCGGTAAGACCGGCATTAGGTTTTAATTTAATTACACCTTTTTGTTCGAGCAACAGCAGGCCCCGACCGCCATTGGTCGGATCATTTGGAACAGCGATTGTAGCGCCATCAGGCAACTGCGAAAGGTCCTTTACTTTTTTGGAGTAGATACCCATCGGGAAAATGACTGTTTTACCGATATTCACAATATCATAGCCGCGGTCTTTAATAATATTTTTTAAATAAGGATCATGTTGGAAACTATTTACATCAATGTCGCCCTGCTGGAGCGCTACGTTAGGCTGGATATAATCGTTGAATTCAACAACTTGGATTTTAAGACCTTGTTTTTCTGCTAACTTTTTGACTTCATCCATTAACTCAGCATGGGGGCCGGCAGTTACACCGACTTTAATGACCTTGTCCTTAGAGGAATCGGCGGCATTTTTACTGTCGCCGCAACCAGCGGTAAAGGCAAGTGTTGTAATGAGACTAAGACCAAGGCAAAGCAATTTCAATGGCTTTTTCATGAATTTCCCTCCTGATTTTTAGTTTTGAAATTTAGCGTTTATTGACGCGGCGGGCAAAAAGATCACCGCAAGATTGAACAAGTTGGACCATCACAATCAAAATAATAACAGTAATCAACATGATATCGCCGCGGAACCGTTGATAGCCGTAACGAATTGCCAAATCGCCGAGACCGCCGCCGCCGATTGCTCCGGCCATAGCGGAATAGCCGATTAAGTTGATGATCGTAATCGTAAGACCTAAAATAATACCAGACATGGCTTCAGGTAATAGTACTTTCGTAATGATCTGAAAAGGCGAAGCCCCCATGGATTGAGCAGCTTCAATCAGTCCTTGATCGACTTCCTTTAACGCCGATTCGATGATGCGGCCCACAAAAGGAATGGCGGCAATGCTTAAGGGGACAATGGCTGCATTGGTGCCGATCGATGTTCCGGCGATCATACGGGTAAGCGGAATGATCGCTACCATTAAAATAATGAAAGGGACGGAACGTGTTGCATTGACAATCGAACCTAATATGCGGTTTAAAGCTGGTTTTTCTAAGATATGTCCTTTATTCGTGGCGACAAGAATGACGCCGAGGGGTATGCCGAGAATCGTAGCAATGGCTGTTGAAATGATGACCATATATACGGTTTGTCCAAAAGACTCAGCCAGCAATTGAAGTATTTCTTGCGACATAGCCGATCACCTCGATTCCTAAATCTTTAGTTTGTAGATACTTTAAGGCGCTTTCAATATTTTCTTTAACGCCTGACAGTTCAATTACAAGAGTCCCGTAAGGCGTGCTGTCAATATGGTCAATATTGCCGTAGAGAATGCTAGCGTCTACATTGAAACGGCGAATCAAGCTAGCAATAATAGGCTCTTCAGCAGAAGCGCCGATAAAGGAAAGTTTTACGAGCAGATTATCACCAGTGACGCTCTCTTGGCGGATTTCACGACCGCTTAAGAGTTCGTCCAGATTGTTTTGCTCTAAAGTACTGATGAAATCACAAGTTGTAGCTGATTGCGGATTAGTGAAGATATCTAAGACCGGTCCTTCTTCGACAATATGACCGTTTTCAATTACAGCTACGCGGTGACAGATTTCTTTGATGACATGCATTTCGTGAGTGATAAGAACAATAGTAAGGTCTAATTTTTTATTAATACTTTTTAACAGCTGTAAAATCGAGTGAGTCGTTTGCGGGTCGAGCGCCGAGGTGGCTTCATCGCACAACAGAACCTTTGGTTGACTAGCTAGAGCGCGGGCGATGCCGACACGCTGTTTTTGGCCGCCGCTAAGCTGGGAAGGATACTGATTTGCTTTATCAGCTAAGCCGACAAGCTCTAAGAGCGGCAAAACCGCATTTTTAATTTCATTCTTACTTTTTCCGGCTAGCTCTAGCGGAAAGGCTACGTTGTCGAATACGCTACGGGAAGAAAGTAAATTAAAATGTTGGAAAATCATACTAATCTGCTTGCGAGCATCGCGAAGCTGTTTTTCGGTTAAGACCGTGAGATCTTGGCCAGCGACGAGAACTTCGCCTTCTGTCGGTCTTTCCAGCATGTTCATGCAACGGACTAAGGTGCTTTTGCCAGCGCCGCTCTTACCAATAATGCCGAAAATTTCTCCTTTTTCTACGGTAAGATTAATGTTTTCTAACGCGGGTATAGAACCAGCATCAGACTGGTATACTTTGGAGAGGTTTTTCAAAGTAATCATACATGTCACTTCCTTTACAAAATAGAAAACCTCTGCTCAGGGAGCAGAGGAAGTTAGCTTGTCATAGCAATCGCTTCATCTGCCAGGATATCATCCTGTAGGAATTGGCACCGTTCGTATTATACATATTTGCAAAATACGATGGTTGCCGCAGCTTCATTGGGCCAGTCCCTCAGCCAACTCTTGATGAATTACAAGTGTATGGAGTTGTTAGAATTGATAATAGCAAAGGATAGAATGTCTGTCAAGGGAGAAGTAATAAAAAAGTATATATTGAATATTCGAGCTATTTATAATGAGTTTAGTATCAGTTTAGTTGAAATTTTATAAATTAAAGAATAAAAGTGATAAAAAGAAAAAGAGATAAAGAATTAAAGGAAAGCAGGAACTGTTATTTCTTATACCGAATAAAGGAAACACATAAGAAAATGATGGGGGTTCAAGCTATGTCCATTAATCAAAAAATACAGGATCCGCATACGGATCAATTATTTAGAGCAATTCTTTCCATTGAGACACTAGAGGAGTGTTATCAGTTTTTTGAGGATATTTGTACAATCAGTGAACTCAAAGCAATGGCGCAGCGATTGGAAGTAGCCCGAATGTTGGAAAAAGGGGCTATTTATGATGATATTGTAGAAAAAACCGGGGCAAGTACTGCCACGATCAGCCGTGTCAAGCGTTGTCTCTATTACGGGGCTGATGGCTATCGGACAATTTTGCCGCGAATTGAAGCAGAGGAGAAGGAATAGAGTCTATGAAAACAGCGCAGTTTTTACCTCAAATTGCTTACGGAACGCGCGACTTTTTGCCGCAGGAGGCGAAACGCAAACGGATTTTAGAAGATCGGTTAGCTCAGCTTTTTGACAAATGGGGCTATGATGAAGTCATTACGCCGACCTTTGAGTATTGGGAAACTTTATCGATTGCTTCTGAAAGCAATTCCTACGAGCAAAATGTATTTAAATTTTTTGATCAAACCAATCGTTTGCTTGTACTTCGGCCGGAAATGACGACGCCCATGGCCAGAGTCGCTGCGACCCGTCTCAAAGAAAATGAAGCGCCGCTACGGTTAAGCTATATTGCCAGTGTCTTTCGGCAGGAGGAGTATCAGGCTGGCCGACAATGCGAATTCCATCAGGCTGGCGTAGAACTTATGGGTGTGCCCGGTCCAGAGGCTGATGCCGAAATTATTGCCTTGGCGGTAGAATCGCTTGCCGCCTGCGGCTTAAAAGAATTTCAGTTGAGCCTTGGTCACATGCAGTTTATTAGCGGCATGATGGCGGCAAGTCATTTGTCAAGCAGTCAGAAACAAAACCTGAAGAGACTCTTAATGTCTCGCGATCTCGTGGCGCTGCAAGCTGCTGTAACTGAGTCCAATCTGCCTGAGAATATCCAAAAGACGCTACTGGAACTGCCGCTTCTCCACGGCCGCGAAGAACTTTTGGCGAAAGCGGAAAAATTGGCCAATACGAAAGAAAGTGCTCAGGCGCTTTCTGATTTAACGCATATTTTCGAGCTTTTAAAAAGCTATGGCGTAGCCAAGTATGTAGAATTTGACCTTGGCATGATTCGCGATTTCGACTATTATACGGGAGTTGTTTTTGAAGGCTATACGCCGGGTCTTGGCTTTCCTGTATGCGGCGGCGGCCGCTATGATCAATTGCTGGCCTCGTTTGGACCAGGTGCGCCTGCTACTGGTTTCGCCCTAGGCATGGAGCGAGTTTTACTGGCTTTAGAGCGGCAGGCCGCAGAAGTGGCTGTTGCCAAAGACAATGTGTACATTGCTTGGCAAGACGGCGCTAGTGCTAAGGCGATCGCAAAAGCTTCCGCCCTTAGAAGTGAAGGTCGCCGTGTTGCCATGGCGCTTTGGGCGCAGGAGCGCGCCGAGGCTGAGAAAACCATGCAAGAAAAAGGCTATAGTGAGTTGATTTATTGTGACTAGCTGGCAACAGCGAATTCGCCAGCTTACAGCGGCTCTTGCCGCTGTGTTAACAGCGGAGGATCATCAGTTTGTACAAGAATATCTACAAGAAAAGGAACGAGCCTTATTTTATCAAATGAATCTTCCCGATCAATATCATGCGCTACAGGTCGCCTATAGCGTCCGGCGTTTGGCGATTTCTCATACAAAAAGCCGCTCTATTCAGCTGAATTTGCTGATTAGAGCGGCATTGCTGCATGATGTGGGACGATTGAAAGGCGATGTGACGACTTTCGATAAAATATGGACAGTCTTATTTGACTGTTTTTGGGAAAAGCGGGGAAGAAAGTGGGCCAGTCAGACAGCACTACCGCGAGATCATTGGCGACGGGCTTTATATCTGCATTATTGTCATGGCGAAGTGGGCGCTGATCGACTGCAAAGGCTAGGGTGCGACGAATTGCTTGTAGCTCTTGTCCGCATTCACCACCAGCCGCCGCGGGAAGCGGATTCGTTAGAACTTAGCTTGCTGCGGCAGGCTGATGAATTGCATTAATAGTTTTTCAGTAACCCTTGATGGGATCAATCTGATTGCATAATTCGCCCTTAGCAATAAACCGCGACAGATTATCAGCAAAAAGTTTAATGGCTCGATCCAGATAATAAGGCGATAGCGCTGCTACATGGGGCGTGATGATAACATTTTCCATATCCCAAAGCGGACTGTCTGACGGCAACGGTTCTACAGGAAAGACATCAAGTCCGGCGCCTTGAATCACACCCTCTTGGAGGGCTGCAATCAAATCTTGTTCAACGACGACGGGGCCGCGGGCAATATTAATAAAATAGGCTGTTTGTTTCATGGCGTCGAAGTGTTTTTGCGAAAAGAAATTTTCTGTTTCGGCAATGAGCGGTAGTGCCGCTACTACGTAATCACAATGCGATAGCATCTCAAAAATTTCATCAGGATGATAGAGACGATCAACAAAAATTTCTGTCGTCATTTCTCGTTTGGTAGCTACTACATTCATGCCGAAGCATTTTGCTTTTTTAGCAATTTCTCGGCCAATACTTCCCAGGCCGACAATACCAATCGTTTTTTCATAGAGTTCATCAGTGGGAACTCGTTTCCAGCGATGCTCCTGCTGTTTATGGCGCGACAGGTAGAGACCGCGGCTGAAGGACAGCATCATGGCGAAAACGTGTTCTGAGACGGGAATACCATGAATTCCCTTCGAATTTGTCAGAAAAACCTGCTTTTCTTTTAATTCGGGCAGATTTAGATTTTCTACACCGGCGCTTAACGCATGAATCCACTTCAAATTCGGCGCCTTAGCAAAGAGTTCTTCAATGTGCATAAAGCCCCAGGCGACAAGTATATCCGTGTCGGCAATTTCTAAGTGGGCTTCCGGCAGCGTGCTTGTGACGACTTCGATGGACGAATCGATTGCTGCAATTTCAGCCTTTTGATCATCAGACAGTGGATTTAAAACAAGAATTTTCATAAAGGATACCCTCCTAGCGAAGCTTCTTATTTGAGTTCATTTTAGGCTTAAACGATTTTTGGTCATAATTACTCATTCTACGACCTAGGCAAAAATTCCTATGAATGGAAAAGACCTTTCTTTCTAAACTTGACGAAAAAAAGAATTTGTGATAACTTATTAATAAGTTAATGCTTTAAATAACTAAAGAAAAGGCGTTTTAAGGAGGATTTTATGACTTCCAGCGATATGGATTATTTGACAATTGCCTTGCCGAAGGGCAAGTTATTTGATTTGTCAGCACAGAAACTTGCCGCTTGCGGCTATGACGCCGAAGGCTTAAAGGAAGACTCGCGCAAATTAATTATTACGAACGAAGCCAAGAAGCTGCGGTTTATTATTACTAAAACGGCTGATCTGCCTACTTATGTTGAATATGGCGCTGCCGATATCGGGATTATTGGAAAAGATGTTTTACTGGAAGAAAATCGTGACGTTTATGAACTTCTCGATTTAAAATATGGTTTATGCCGTCTTATGGTTGCTGTACCAGAGGCGCTGTTACAGCCCAAGTTAAGTGATTATGCCCATATGCGGGTTGCGACGAAATATCCGCGCGTGGCCGAGCGTTTCTTTCATGATAAAGGAATTCAAATGGAGTTTATTAAGCTGAATGGCTCGATTGAATTAGCGCCGATGGTAGGTCTTGCTGAGCTGATCGTTGATATTGTGGAAACAGGGACGACGCTGCGTGAGAATAAGTTGATTGAAGTGGCGAAAATTGCACCAGCCACAGCTCGGTTTATTGCAAATCGCGTGAGTTTCAAGATGAAATTTGATCGCATCCATGATGTGGTAGAAAAATTAAAAGTTTTAACCGAAGAGGAGGCTAAATCATGCTAGAGATTTTGAACGTTTCTGCCTATGCGCCAGAGCAGCTTAAACAATTCATGGTAAAGCCTGCTTTTGATAAGGTAGAACTTGGCGAGGGCGCTAAAAAACGAATTGCCCAGACCTTTGGTCGGGAGATGTCGGCCGCTGAAGTCGTTGATCAAATCGTAAACGATATACGACAACAGGGCGATAAAGCGTTATTTCATTACAGTCAGCTTATTGATGGCGTAACTTTGACAGAAGCAAATTTCGAAGTTTCCGCGGCAGAGATCGAGTCGGCTTTAGACCAAATCGACCCGGCGGTATTAGCGGCATTGCAACAGGCGGAACGCAATGTAAGGGCCTTCCATGAAGAACAACTGCCGAAATCTTGGATTACTTATCGGGAAGAAGGCTCAATGCTAGGACAGAATGTACGGCCGCTGGAGCGAGTCGGTATTTATGTGCCTGGCGGTACTGCTTCGTATCCTTCTTCGGTGATTATGAATGCTGTTCCGGCTTCCGTAGCAGGTGTTAAAGAAATTATTATGGTGGTGCCGCCAGCGAAAGACGGTTCCGTCAATCCGTGCGTACTTGCAGCGGCAAAACTAGCTGGGGTTCATCGGATATTCCGTATCGGCGGCGCACAAGCGATTGCCGGTCTCGCTTTTGGTTCTGAATTGATGCCTAAAGTCGATAAGATTACGGGCCCCGGTAATATTTTCGTAACCTTAGCTAAAAAGGCTGTGTATGGCCATTGTGATATTGATATGCTGGCAGGGCCTAGTGAAATATTGATTTTGGCAGATGAACAGGCGAATCCGGTTTATGCGGCAGCTGATATGTTGAGTCAGGCGGAGCATGATCCCTTAGCAGCCTGTATGGTTGTTACTAATTCGCCGGTATTGGCCGAAAAGATTCAAGTTGAGGTAAAAAAGCAGCTTGAACTTTTGCCGCGGCGGGAAATTGCCGCTGCTTCGCTTGCCAATAACGGAAAGATTCTTGTAGCAAAAGACATGCTGCAGGCAGCTGAAATTGCCAACTATGCCGCGCCAGAGCATTTAGAAGTTTTAGCGGAAAATCCCTTTTCCTTACTGCCTTATTTAGAGCATGCCGGCGCCATTTTCCTTGGGCCCTACTCGCCAGAACCATTAGGCGATTATATGGCCGGTCCGAATCATGTTTTGCCGACAGGCGGGACAGCGCGGTTTTATTCCGTGCTGAATGTGGATACTTTTATGAAAAAGACGAGTATTATTTCCTATACGAAAGCGGGTCTTGAGAAAGTCAGCGATGCTGTAATTTGTCTGGCTGAAGCCGAAGGGCTGACAGCCCATGCCAATGCGATCAGAAAGCGGGGAATGAAATAATGAAGCTAGATATTCGTGAATCACTACAAAGTCTCACCGCTTACCATGTAGAAGAGTCTGACTGGAAGATTAAGCTTGATGCCAATGAGAAAAACGGTCCCATGCCACTGGGCGTAGCCGAAAAGGTACAGCAAGCCCTTAGTAAGGTCGTGTTGCAACGCTATCCCGGTTCGGATGAACCACTGCGCGGGCAAATTGCTGCCGCTTATGGCGTGACAGCTGAGCAAGTTGCGCTAGGCTGCGGCTCCAGTGAAATTCTGTTAGCTCTTTGCATCGCTTTCGGCGGGAAAGGCCGCAAATTAGTTTTCCCCAGTCCGTCTTTTTCTATGTATGAAATTTATGGGCGGATTGCTGACAGCCAGTCTGTGCCAGTCGCACTGGCAGATGATTTTTCCCTACCAGTAGCAGATTATATTGATGCTGCCAAAGACGCTCAGTTGGCGCTCCTTTGCAACCCCAATAATCCAACAGGCAATGGTATGGCTTTAGCCGATGTAGAAAAGATTGTCGCTGCGCTTACATGTCCGGTAGTTGTCGATGAAGCCTATATGGAATTTTACGGTGAAACAGCTTTGCCGCTATTAAATAAATATCCTAATTTAATTATTGCCAGAACTTTATCAAAAGCCTACGGTTTGGCTTCGGCTCGAACTGGCTATATGATTGCTTCGCAGGCGTTGATTGAAGTCGTAAATAAGGTGCTCTTGCCGTATCATGTCAATACGTTTTCTTTGGCGGCGGCAGAGGCTGTCTTTTCTGAACGTAGCCTATTTGAAGCAGCGATTGCAGCAACAGTAAAAGAACGTCAGATTCTAACAGAAAAGCTGTCAAGCATTGGTGTTACCGTATTTCCGTCGCAAACAAATTTTCTTTTGGTACGGTTGCCTCGAGCGGAAGCTCTTGCCGCGTATCTTGCGGAAAAATCTATTGCTGTGCGCAGCTTTCATGGCGCGCCCGATTTAGAAAACTGCATAAGGATCACCGTAGGCACGTCAAAAGAAAATGAAGCGCTGCTTAAGGAAATCGTTCAATTTCTAGAAAAGTGAGGCGGAGAATGTGAGGTTTGCTAAAGCAGATCGCAAGACTGGTGAAACAGAAATTACTGGTTCCTTCGTAGTAGATGGAAAGGGTCAAGCAACGATTGACACGGGGATCGGCTTTTTTGATCATATGCTCATACTGTTTGCAAAGCATGGCTTTTTTGATGTAACCCTTTCGGCAAAGGGCGACTTAGAAGTTGACGGCCATCATACCGTGGAAGATTGCGGCATTTTATTGGGCCAATTGATTAAGCAGGCGATTGGCGACAAGGCGGGAATCAAACGGTATGGTACCGTTTTCGTTCCTATGGATGAGGCGCTCGTGATGGTATCGCTGGATCTTTCGGGGCGGCCTTTTCTGGCTTATGACGCAGCTGTTCCGGCGCCGCTAGTAGGTTCTTTTGATACCGAACTTACTGTGGAATTTTTTCGCGCCGTGGCCGTTCAGGCAGGGATTACGTTGCATATTCGTAAATTAGCTGGTGAGAACTCGCATCATATTATTGAGGCCGTTTTCAAGGCTTTTGGCCGCGCCTTAGACGAAGCGACACAAAAAGATGTAAGAATTGAAGGTGTCATGTCCTCTAAGGGCATGCTTGAATAAAGGAGCGATCATGATGATTGCAATTATTGATTACGGTATGGGAAATCTGTTCAGTGTGGAAAAAGCCTTTGTGAAACTAGGGGCGCAGGTCCTTGTTACGAGAGATCCTAAGCAAATTCTCAAAGCCGATAAAGTAGTTCTTCCTGGCGTCGGCGCTTTTGGCGACTGCATGAACAACCTGCGACAATTTCAATTAGAGCCGGTGATTTTAGAAACGATTCAGTCAGGGAAACCTTTTTTAGGTATTTGCGTTGGCTTACAAATGTTATTTGAAGGCAGTGAAGAAGATCCTGGCGTGTCTGGAATCGGCATTTTTTCCGGTATGGTAAAGAAAATTGTGGCGCCAGAGCTAAAAATTCCGCATATGGGTTGGAATGATTTGACGCTGCAAAAAGAAAGCTCGCTGCTATCCGGTCTTGAACAAAGCTTTGTGTATTTTGTGCACAGCTATCATGCGGCGCCGACTGATTCCTCCATTATCACAGCGACAAGTAATTATGGTGAAACGATTACTGCTGCTGTAGGGCGAGATAATGTGCAGGCTGTGCAGTTTCATCCGGAGAAATCCGGTCAGGCTGGCATGATAATTCTGGCGAACTTTAAGGAGATGACCTGATGATTTTATTTCCAGCGATTGATATACTGGGAGGAAAGTGCGTCAGACTTTATAAAGGCGATTTTTCCCAAGAAACTGTTTTCGCCGATCGGCCAGCAGATATGGCGCTTCGCTGGCAGGAACAAGGCGCTAAGTATCTTCATGTAGTGGATCTTGATGGCGCCAAGGAAGCTAAGCCAGTGAATATCAGTGCGATTCGAGAAATTTTGCAAGAAGCGACAGTGCCTGTGCAGCTTGGCGGCGGGATCCGTGATCTAACTGCCGTGGAAACTTGGCTGAATATCGGAATTGAACGTGTTATTTTAGGCTCAGTAGCCGTCCGTAACCCGCAGCTTGTGAAAGAAGCTGTAAAAGAATTTGGCGAAAAAATTGTTGTCGGTATTGATGCGAAAGCGGGGATTGTAGCAGTGGATGGTTGGGGTGTAAGCGGCGATATGGCAGTTTCTGAACTGGCTGAGCGTATGGCTGATTGCGGTGTAACTCGACTGATCTATACAGATATTTCCCGAGATGGAACGCTAAGTGGTGTGAATATCGCAGCGACTGCCGATTTGGCTAAACGCTCCGGTCTTAAGGTGATTGCTTCTGGCGGAGTTAAAGATTTGGGCGATATTGAGGCGCTGTTAGCTTGCGGCGAACCCTTAATTGAAGGGGTTATTGTGGGGAAATCAATTTATACAGGTTCACTTGACTTACGCGAGGCTTTGGCTCGCTGCGAACAGCAAGGGGGACGGTAAGATGTATACAAAACGGATTATTCCCTGTCTTGATGTAAAAGATGGGCGAGTTGTAAAAGGTACCAATTTTGTGGGACTGCGTGATGCCGGTGATCCTGTGGAGCTTGCTCAGATTTATGATCGTGAGATGGCTGATGAATTGATTTTCCTTGATATTACTGCTTCTTCGGACCAGCGCGATACGATGGTTGATGTGGTGAAAAGTACCGCTTCTGAGGTGTTTATTCCGTTTACTGTCGGCGGCGGTATTCGTACCAGTGCCGATATTCGCAAAATGCTGAAAGCGGGCGCTGATAAGGTATCACTGAACACAGCAGCGGTCAATCAACCAGATTTGATTGCCGAAGGCGCTAAAAAATTTGGCAGTCAATGCGTGGTTTTGGCGGTAGACGCTCGTCAGACTAGTCCAGGAAAATGGGAAGTCTATATTCATGGCGGGCGGACTCCTACCGGTCTTGATGTGCTTGAGTGGGTCAAGAAAGGCGTTGCATTAGGCGCCGGAGAAATTTTGCTGACAAGTATGGATAAAGACGGCACGAAAGACGGCTATGATATTTTGTTAACTAGAGCTGTAGCGGAAAGTGTGCCCGTACCAGTTATCGCCTCAGGCGGTGCTGGTGAAATGTCTCATTTTTATGATGTATTGACACTAGGAAAAGCCGATGCGGTCCTTGCCGCTTCCGTTTTTCATTACGGCCAGTTTACAGTAAAGCAAGTAAAAGAGTATTTAAAAAGTCAACAGGTGGAGGTACGATTATGAACGGAGTAGAACAGGCCCCGTGGCTTACTCAGGTGAAGTTTGACGAAGCGGGTCTTATCCCGGCTATTGTGCAAGATAGTGAAACAAAAGCGGTGCTGATGCTTGCTTATATGAATCAAGAAGCACTAGAAAAAACCTTAACAACTGGCGTAACTTGGTTTTACAGCCGCAGTCGTAAAGCCCTGTGGCAAAAGGGCGAAACATCAGGCCATGTACAACAGGTGGAATCAATTCACTATGACTGCGATGGTGATACGCTACTGGTGACGGCGAAACAGACTGGCGCAGCTTGCCATGAAGGAACTTTTTCTTGCTTTAGCCGCCGCCTAGATCAATCGCAGCCTCAGGCTGAAGTTGTAAAAGATCCATCTGCACTTTACGGTGGTTCTGCTGCCATTTTGCAGTCGCTTTATGAAGTGATTGAAGATCGCAAACAAAATCGCCAGGAAGGTTCTTACACCTGCTATTTATTTGATAAAGGCCAGGATAAGATCTTAAAAAAGGTCGGCGAAGAAAATGCCGAAACGATTATTGCGTCTAAAAATAACGATAAGGCCGAAATTCTTTATGAAATGGCCGATCTCTGGTATCATTGCCTCGTTCTCCTAAGCTATCATAATATTACGCCTATGGAGCTTTTGGCAGAGCTCAATTCGCGCCGTAAATAATAGCAGCTGTTTTTTTCTCGGTTCTTTGCTATACTAGTATTCGACTAGTAGAACAACAGGATAGCGAGAAAGAAGGAACAATATGGAACCAATTACTCTATCAATGGGGATTTTTTTATTTGTAGTAGGCTTTGTAGCTTCTTTTATTGATTCTGTGGTAGGCGGCGGCGGACTTGTTACACTGCCAGCACTGCTCATGACAGGACTGCCTATTACTCATGTTTTTGGTACGAACAAGATGGCAGCCTCTATGGGTTCCATTACGAGCATGACCAGCTTTATTCGTTCTGGCAAGGTCGATTTGTCGCTAGTAAAATGGCTGTTTCCGTTAGCGCTGGTCGGTTCTGGCTTGGGCGCTTTCACGGTACAGTTTATTCCTTCCACTTTTTTAAAGCCTCTTGTTATCGTATTGCTTATTGTTGTAGCGATTTATACAGTCTTTAAAAAGGACTGGGGCGATATATCTACCTACCAGGGACTTTCGAGTAAACGCATGGGACTGAGTGGCCTTGTGGCTTTTTGCATCGGTTTTTATGATGGCTTTTTTGGACCAGGGACAGGTTCTTTTTTGATTTTTGCCTTTTTGCTAATCGGCTTTGATTTTGTAACTTCTTCCGGCAACGCTAAAGTTCTGAATTTTGCCAGCAACATTGCGGCTCTAATTACTTTTCTTGTACTAGGTTATGTTCACTATGATTACGGTCTTGTCATGGGAATCGGCATGATTTTAGGGGCTATTGCTGGCACAAAAGTAGCAATCTTAAAAGGCGCCGCCTATGTAAGACCGCTCTTTATTTCCATAACAGTCATTTTAGTAGGCAAACAGATCTGGGATATTCTTTTGTCCTGATGATAAGGCGGCAGACCGGATGAAGCGAAAAAACAATACAAAACGGTGGAGATTATGGCTAGGTCTTGCCGGAATTTTAGCTGTCCTTCTTTATGGCTTTTACGAGAATCAAAGTAGTACGGTTTCCCAGAAGGAGTCGGGATCAAGCAATGTAGGAGCGAATCAGACTGTTCCGGCGACTACGAAACAAACAAATCCCCTTACTAAAGAATCACAGGGAGCTAAATCAGGCAGTGCACGAGCTCGTATCGCTCTGATTATTGATGACTTCGGCTATACGAGCGAACCCATTAACGAGTTTGCTGCAATTAGCAGACCTCTAACTTTTTCGGTATTGCCTAATAGGCCCTATTCAACCCAGGCTGCGGCGAAAGCTTTACAGTCCGGTCATCAGGTTATGTTGCATTTACCTATGGAGCCTTTAGAGCGCTCGCAGCAATCGGAAGCGGAAACGGTTTCGGAGCGGCTCAGCGATAGTGAAATTCAAGGGCTTGTTCGCAAGGATATTCAGGCAATTCCCGGTTTAATCGGCGTCAATAATCATCAAGGGTCGCGTGCGACCAGCGATAAACGAGTGATGAAGGCCTTGTTAGCCGTATTAAAGGAAAAACAGCTCTTTTTTGTGGATAGTCGTACAAGCAGTCAGTCTGTAGCTTGGGAACTGGCGAAACAATCTGGCGTGAAAACAGCGGCAAATGAGTTGTTTATTGATAATCAGCCTGATGTAGAGTCAGTCAAAAAACAGCTGCGCCAAGGTATTACTCTCGCGCTGAAAGAAGGAAAAATTATACTAATAGGTCATGCTCGCAGTCATACAGCGCAGGCCATTCAAAGTATACTACCTGAACTGGATGCGCAGGGTATACAGCTTGTTTTTGTATCTGAATTAGTCCAGTAACGCCTAGAACGGCATAAAAAAATCGGCTCGTCTACAAGACGAAGCCGGTTTTTTTACGTGCTAAGTTTTTATGTATTAAGAATGATATTTATGGCGCTGCCTCTTCAAAGGGCAGTGTAGTAAATTCATCGGTTAAGGTAAAGCCAGCAAGCGGCGAAATTTTATTCAAACGATCTAACACGCGCGCTTTCGCGTTGCCTGTCAGTGGTGTAGGGCGATAGTCATTAATATAGTTGACCGAAGAAATGCTGCAAGGAATAATGCGAACGCCATAAGAGACGAGTTTTGAACCTTGGAAGTCGAAGCGGGTTTGGACGATCATCGTATCCTTATCATCAGGGTTTTTATTACCGCCAAAGGCGAAATTACCGAGACTATAGCAAATGAGTTTGCCTTTGTAGCGTTCAATTGGTTGAAGTACGTGAGGATGATGACCAAAAATAAAATCAGCGCCGTAGTCAATGGCGTAATGCGCCAGTTCCTTTTGCGTCGGAATGGTATGATTTAAAAGTTCTTCACCCCAGTGAAAATTGATAATCACAATACAGCCCTGTTTTTTTACAGTTTCAATGTCGCGGCGCAGTTTTTCCAAGAACGCGCGGTCATAGGAGAAGCCTGTGTAGCCGAGAAAGGCAAACTGGCGGCCTTTAATGGTTTGAATCGCTACATTTCCTTCGCCAAAATAAGTAATTCCTGTTTTATTTAAGGACGCTAAGGTATCACTAAAGCCGACATCGCCATAATCGTAAATATGATTATTGGATAAGTTTACCGCATTAATATGGCCAAGTTTCAGCATATTCGCATATTCGGGATCGCCGTGAAAAGCAAAGGTCTTTTCGACAGGATGATTGGAACGAGTCAGTGTTGTTTCTAAGTTTGCTGTAGTAAAGTCACTAGCGGCAAAGATCTCGGCTACATTGCTGAAAACATAGCTATAATCATTACCATGCGCTTTGATGACAGCTGGCATCGTATCAGCAGAACCGAAGCGTTCATCTGTTCCTAAAGTACAGTCGCCAACCGAGCTAAGTAGAATCTGCTCTATAGTCTGAGGCGTATCAGTAGAAAGAGATAGAATTGTAAGTGGTGTTGCCTGAGAAGCGGCTAGTGTTGGCAGACTCATGCCGAACAGCCACATCCACATGACAAAGGAATAAACAATAAATCTTTTTCCCCTTTGACTCACTTCAATTCCTCCTTTTGTACCTATTACAGTATATAAAAGTTTTTGCCACTGTGCAAAGGTTTTTGTCAGATTTATTATAGAAAGGTTATTTTTTTGTGATAAAATGGTAAAATAAAAAGATTATTGACTGATCCAGCGGACCTTTTATACGATTTAATATATTCGATAAGGAGGGTTTTATGAAAAGCGTATTTGATATTATCGGACCGGTTATGATTGGTCCTTCCAGCTCTCATACGGCAGGCGCAGCGCGTCTTGGCAGATTGGCCAGAAAAATTTTAGGCGAGGAAGTGCAGCAGGTTCAGGTAAAATTCCATGGTTCTTTTGCCCAGACGTACCGGGGACATGGCACTGATCGGGCTATTGTGGCAGGACTTTTAGACATGGCGGCAGATGATGAACGTTTGCCAGAAGCTTTGGAATTGGCCAAAGCAGCGCAAATAGAAATTGAATTTTTGAAATGTGATTTAGGCGATGTCCATCCTAATACGGTCTGTTTGGAAATGACTGGACGATCAGGGCGGCGGGCGGAAGTTACCGGCTCTTCTCTTGGCGGCGGCAGTATTATTGTAAATCGGATTAATGGTTATCAAGTGGAGCTTACTGGCGAATACTTTACTTTGATTACAATTCATCAGGACAAGCCAGGCATCGTGGCGCTTATTACTCATATTTTGGCCCAGGCGGGTGTTAATGTAGCATTTATGCGCGTATCCCGTAGTGAGCGAGGCGCCCAAGCTTTACTCATTTTAGAGGCCGATGAGCCGATTGCGGAAAGTGTCTATGAAGTAGTGTCCAATTTGCCACGAATCGAATTGGCGATGCTTGTGCCCCCTTTATAAACTTGTACCACCCTTATCAAAAGGAGGAAATAAAATGATTCGTTTTTCTACATTTGCCGATTTGATTGCTTTGGCAAAAGCAAGAAAAGGTTCGATTGCTTCTGTCGTGATTGCCTATGAAGCGGAAAAAAGCCAGAGAAGCGAGGCGGCAGTTCGTGAAGATATGGTTCGTTGTCTTCAGGTCATGAAAGAGGCCGTAGAGAAAGGCCGATCCAGTCGGGAGAAATCAGTGAGTGGCATGGTCGGCGGCGATGCTGCCAAAATGGGTGACTTCATGACGTTAACGCAAGCGAAAACGCAGCAAAGCCTGCTCGGAGAAACAGTACAGAAAGCATTGCTTTATGCGTTGTCTGTTAGTGAAGTCAATGCCAAAATGGGCCGGATTGTGGCCAGTCCCACAGCTGGTTCTTGCGGCATATTGCCTGGCGCGCTACTGGCGGCTGGCGAAACCTTGCAAAAAAACGATGAGGCGCTAGTAGACGCCTTGTTTACGGCCTCCGGTGTGGGGTTAATCATCCAGGAGCATGCTTCTTTAGCAGGCGCTTTAGGGGGCTGCCAGGCTGAGTGCGGCTCCGCTGCGGCAATGGCTGCTGCGGCTATTACTGAATTGGCCGGTGGTTCGCCTGAGCAGACCGGACACGCTTTGGCGTTAGCTTTTAAAAACCTATTGGGCCTTGTTTGCGATCCTGTTGCTGGTCTAGTAGAGGTACCTTGCGTGAAACGCAATGGCTTTGGCGCTTCTCACGCCTTGATTGCCGCTGAACTAGCCCTCGCCGGTGTGGAGAGTGTCATTCCGCCTGATGAAGTGATTACAGCTTCGCAGCAAATTGGCCGACTCTTGCCGCAGAGTTTAAGAGAAACCTCAGAGGCAGGACTCGCCGATACGCCGACAGCTAGAGCGATTGAAAAGAAGGTGTTGGGCTAGCTGCTACAAACTGGAAGGCGCGTAAAAAGCTTACGGGTTCTTGCAGAAAAAGCGGTCATGCTTTGCCTTAAGTTCACTGCGCGTTGGCTCTGGCGGCCAAAGGTGAATTTTATCAGACTGACGCATACTTGCTGAAAGATGGGTATAAAATAGGGGATCTTCTTTTTCTAAGGCAGCAATCATTTGTTTGATTGTCTGCCTTTTTGTTTGGCCGTCACGGGGACAAGGACTAGGTATTGGTGTAAAACCGTGATACGAAATTGCATCACGACTTTCCTGTTCGCGAAAATAGACAAGAGGTCGAATTAAAGTAATGTCGGAGCGATCAAAATAGGTTTTCGGCGAAAAAGTCTGAAGCTGGCCGGAAAAAAGCAGGCTCATGTAAAAAGTTTCTACGGCATCATCATGGTGATGAGCATAGGCAATTTTATTGAAGCCTTTTTCCTTGGCAAAGGTATTCATAATACCGCGGCGCATGGTGGCGCAAATATAGCAGGCGTCTTTGTCTGACTGGCGAGCGATCGCTTCGCCAATCGGTTCGCTGACACTGTAAAAAGGAACTGCGAGGTTTTCGCACCAGTCAGCCAACGCTTTTGTATCAAAAGTATCGGTGAAATTTGGATTAATTGTAAGGGCGGCAATTTCAAAAGGGCGCGGCGAATAGTGGCGCAGTTGGGCTAAAGCATAGGTTAAAAAGCAGCTGTCTTTGCCGCCGGACAGACCGATGAGAATGCGATCATTTGGTTCAATGAGGTCAAATTCAATAATAGCCCGCCAGAGACGGCTATGGTAGGATTTGGGTAGTGACATAACAGAGTTTCCTCGTTTCTTTATAATTCATGCAACTTCTAATAATTGCGCATAAAGTCCTAAATTCCTGCTTTTTTTGTTTGAAGGGCCTGTCTTATTTTGTTATAATAAATAACTAGTAATTCTAAATAGTAACAATCACGTTTGGGGGGATTATCGTGGCGAAACCCATTTATGTAATGGGCCACAAAAACCCGGATACCGATTCAATTTGTTCAGCCATTGCTTACGCCGGTTTGAAACAAGCTCTTGGAATCGATGCAATTGCAGCCCGGGCAGGTAAAGTTAACAATGAAACAAAGTACATTTTAGATAAGCTAGGAGTAAAGGCGCCGCTTTTAATTAACGATCTCTATCCTAGAGTTCGTGAAATGATGCGCCCCTTGCAAGTCACGATTCACCCCGATCAGACGCTGAAAGAACTGGGCAGTCTAATGAAAGAACACAATGTAAAATCTATTCCGGTTATTGATAACCAAGGAATGCTCGAAGGCATTGTTTCCGTAGGGGATTTGGCAAGAAGGTATTTTGAGGAATTGGAAATGCCTGATTTATCCGAAGCAAATGTAGAATTTGGCGCTGTAGTTAAAGTGCTTGATGGAACGTTGCTTTGCGGCAGCGCCCTTGACCAGACCATCAAAGGGAAACTTAAAATTGCCGCAGCAAAGACCGAGACCATGGTGGCAAGTGTTGATGCTGGTGATACGGTTCTTGTCGGCGATCGGCTCAAGGCCCAGCTTGCCTGTATTGAAAAAGGCGTGCAATGCCTGATTATTACCGGCGGCGCTACACTAGCGAAACCAGTGGCGCAAGCGGCGAGTGATGCCAAAGTTATGATTATCAGCGCACCTTATGATACATATACTTGCGCGCGACTGATTACGCAGTCCGTACCTGTCCGTACGGTGATGCAGAGCCAAGTAGTAACTTTTAAACCAAGTCAGTTGGTTATGGATATTAAGGGGACTATTGCTGCAACAAGCTTCCGCAATTATCCGATTGTAGAGAATGGTCGCTTTGTTGGCATGATTGATCGTGATAAACTCATTTTGCCAGAAAAAGAACAAGTGATTCTTGTCGATCATAATGAATTAGCGCAAGCGGTGGAAGGAATTCATGAAGGCGAAATCATCGAAGTCGTTGATCATCATCGCCTAGGCGGCCTTGAAACGAGCTATCCTGTAGATCTTCACTTTGAGCCTGTCGGCTGCACGGCAACGATTGTAGCGAATATGTACTGGCAAAATAATGTTGAAATCTCGAAAGAAACAGCTGGTTTGCTATTATCGGCTATTTTGTCTGATACGGTGCTCTTTAAATCGCCTACTTGTACGGCGAAAGATCGCAAAACCGCGGAAAAACTTGCTGAGATCTCCGGTCTTGACTGTGAAGAACATGGTTTAGCGCTGCTGAGAGCCGGTTCTGATACGAGCAGTTTGACAGCTTCCGATATTTTAAAGAATGATTTCAAGGAATTCCAAATGGGCGATTATCGCTTAGCGATTGGCCAGATTTCCGTCTTGGCTGGTCAGGAAATTCTGGCTAAACAAGATGATTTAAAAGCTGCCATGAAGAACCTTTGTGATAAAGAAGGCTATGATATGGTGCTACTCATGAACACAGATATTTTGGAAGAGGCGACCTATCTCTTCTATGAAGGGCAGCCGATCTCCTTAATTCAGGATGCTTTTGGCAGCCGCGGGGAAAATGGCATTGTTCATCTTCCTGGGGTAATGTCTCGTAAGAAACAGATTGTACCGCCGCTGACTGATGCGGCCCGCAAAATCTAAATTTATCGGATCATTCATCCGCCAAGAAAGCCCCTCGTGTTTCGCAGACTAGTTATGTTCTGCGGCAACGAGGGGCTTTTTAATGTTAGAGTTAGAGGTTCTTCTGCTGCGCCATTTTTATAAAATAATGATGCAAACGGTCATCGCCAGTTAATTCTGGATGAAAAGAGCTAACAAGAAAATTTTTCTGACGGGCAATAACGGCTTTTTCATTCACTGAAGCTAGAATATTCACCGCTGGATCAGCCGCTTCAATTAGCGGGGCGCGGATAAAGACCGCTTTGATTGGCGCAGGTCCTAATTCAGGCACGGCTAAATCTGCTTCAAAGCTTTCTTTCTGGCGACCAAAAGCATTGCGGCGAACCGTAATATCCATAAGACCGAGACGGGGCTGATCGCTGTCGATAATCTTTTTAGCCAGCAGGATCATCCCAGCGCAGGTACCGTAAATCGCCATGCCTTGGGCCGCTCGCTCTAGGATCTTTGGCAGAAGATTCCACTCAACTAGCAGTTTGCCAATTGTCGTACTTTCGCCGCCAGGGAGGATGAGGCCTTCGATCGCATCAAGCTCGGAGGCTTTGCGGATGTCAACGGCTGTTGCGCCGCAGCGCTCAATGGCCCAGTGATGCTCACGAAAGGCTCCCTGAAGCGATAAAATGCCGATTTTCATGTTACCAGCCTCGTTCCTGCATCCGTTCGTGTTGCGGAATTGTATCAATTTCAATACCTACCATGGCTTCGCCGAGATCCTTGGAGACTTCTGCGAGGATTTTCGGATCGTTGTAGTAGGTGGTAGCAGCTACTATGGCTTTGGCACGTTTGGCGGGATCGCCTGATTTAAAGATGCCTGATCCGACGAAAACGCCATCGCAGCCAAGGTGCATCATGAGCGCTGCGTCAGCTGGGGTAGCAATACCGCCTGCAGCAAAATTAACCACAGGTAGACGGCCAAGTTTTCTCGTTTCCAGAACGAGTTCGAGCGGTGCGGCAATATTTTTGGCAAAAGAGGACACTTCTTCATCCGGTAGATTTTGCAATAGACGAATTTCACTCATGACCATGCGCATATGTTTTACAGCTTCGACGACATTGCCAGTACCAGGCTCGCCTTTGGTGCGAATCATGGCAGCGCCTTCGCCAATGCGGCGCAGAGCTTCGCCGAGGTTTTTAGCGCCACAGACAAAGGGCACTTTAAAATCCTGTTTATTGACATGAAACTTATCGTCAGCAGGCGTCAGGACTTCACTTTCATCAATATAATCTACGCCAAGGGATTCTAAAATGCGGGCTTCGACAAAATGACCGATGCGGGCTTTGGCCATGACGGGAATGGTAACCGCGGCCATAATATTTTCAACGATAGTTGGATCAGCCATACGGGCGACACCGCCAGCGGCGCGAATGTCGGCGGGGACCCGTTCTAGGGCCATAACGGCGCAAGCGCCAGCCTCTTCTGCTATTTTTGCTTGTTCTGGCGTCGTTACATCCATAATGACGCCGCCCTTCAGCATTTCGGCCAAACCAATTTTTACGCGCAGTGTTCCTTGTTCCATAATAATTCCTCCTCAGATGAGCGTTGATGGTTGTATTAATGATAGATTTGTTCTAAAACGAGAGCGAGTCGTTTGATACCTTCCGTGATTTCTGCTTCGTTCAGTTTAGAAATGGAAAGTCTAAGATGAACGGCGTTGGCGCTAGACGAAAAAAAGTATTTACCTGAAGAAATTTGGATTTTCTGTTTTGCGAAAAGTGTGGTGAGATCTGCCGCAGCGTCTGGCAGCGGTGAGAGTTTCAGCCATAAGAGATAGCCGCCGTTCGGTTCACTCCAAGCGGCCCACTCTGGCTTAATATATTGTTTTAAAGCCACGAGAGCCGTTTGCATGCGCTTGCGGAAGAGCCGATGCATTTTGCTGATATGACGGTCGTAATGGCCGCGTTGGCAAAACTCATAAATTGCGGCCTGCAAAATCATACTAGAAGAGAGATCGCTAAAGCTGCGAATGGCCATGAGGCGTTCGATGCATTCTGGCTCTGCCGCGATCCAGCCGATCCGAACGCCGGGAAAGAGAACTTTGGAGAAGGTGCCGCAATAAATCACCGTATGCTGGTCGTCCATTGATTTGATGGGCAGCACAACGCGGCCGAAATATTTCATTTCCTCTTCAAAGCCGTCTTCTAAAATGGGAACACCGTATTTTTGGCACAGTGACAACAATTTTTCGCGATGGGACTGGCTTGTCGTGACGCCCGTTGGATTTTGAAAATTTGGCATCGTATAGACAAGCGAGGGCTGTTCCGTCTTTAGCATTTTTTCCAAAATAGCTAAATCCATTCCGTCAGAACGAATGGGAATTTCCAACGGCTTTAAACCGCAGAATTTTAACAGTGGCAGCATTTCCTTGTACGTAGGAGATTCGATGGCTACGGCTTTACCGGGCGCGGCAATCATGCGAAAGACCAGGTCAATCCCTTGTTGTAAACCATTAGTGATTAAAATTTCTTCGGCAGTGACGGAAATACCGTGGCTTTGCAGATGATGCGCTAAGTAGGTGCGGAGCGGAAAAAAACCGGCTCGGTCGCCATAGCTAAGTAACGAAAATCCTTCTCGTTTCATTGCCTGATTAAAACAGGAGCGGAAGGTTTCCAGCGGAAAGAGTCGACAATCCATATCCAGGCCGCTAAAATCAATAAAATCTTGGGGAGCGCTTACAGGCGCCTCTGCTTGAAAGCCGCGATAAGTATCCCAAATAGCGCTGCTATCGGTTGAGGCTGTTAGACTCCAGTCAATGCGTCCCTTTTTTTGTCGGCTTGCCGCTGTGGCAATTTGCATCCTGTCGCGGACAATGGGACAAGCATTCGGCTTCATATCAATAAAACCTAAGGCCCACAGTTCCTGATAGGCGCTAGCCACAGTGGAACGATGAATTCCTAGACTATCGGCTAGGCGGCGGGTTGATGGCAGCTTTTCGCCAGGATGAAGAATTCTTGCTTCAATTTTATGACGAATTTGTTCTAAAATTTGCTGGTATTGCGGTTTTGGTGATTTTTCTTGTAGTTCAAGTAGTAACATAAAACAGAACCTCCTGCAGGAAGGATTGCTATGATGTAACAATACCTTGCATCTGGCTTGTCGTCAACGACCACTTTTCATTGATTTATATAAGCCACTTTTGCATCGGTGTTCGATTCACCTTTTTTTCCATCTTAGGGAGGGATTTTCGAAAAAAAGGTGAATTTACAAAGAGAGAATTTTTTATAAGTCCCAAAACTTTACTAAGCAGCCCAAATTAGGAGGATTCAACGAATGAAAAAAATTATTAGTACAGATCAAGCTCCTGCAGCAATCGGACCTTATTCTCAGGCGGTAAAAGCAGGTGGCATGCTTTATATTTCCGGTCAGATTCCGGTTGTGCCTGCAACAGGCGAAGTTGCTGAAGGCGGCGTAGAAGCGCAGACGAAGCAATCTTTGGAAAATGTTATGGCGATTTTGAAAAGTGAAGGTCTTACTGCCGCTGATGTAGTAAAAACGTCTGTATTTATTAAAGACATGAATGATTTCCAGAAAATTAACGGCGTATACAGTCAGTATTTTACCGAAAAAGCGCCAGCTCGTGCTTGTGTAGAAGTGGCTCGTCTGCCGAAGGATGTTCTCGTAGAAGTAGAGGCTATTGCCGTTTACTAAGCCGGAGAATTTTACAGTAAAAGCCTTGCCGGAATCATTCGTGCAAGGCTTTTTTCACTTTGTACCATAGAGCTTCAGGGAAAACCGGCTAGTTACGATGCAGGTCGGATAAAGGAGTCGAAGAGTTTGTCAAAAGAAATGATTGAGGAATATGGAGAACTTTGCGAGGCGCTGCGGCAGAAGTTTCTTGCTGGTTTGAATCGCGAGCAGCGACGGGCTGTTATCAGCACAGAAGGGCCGCAGCTTATTTTAGCTGGCGCTGGCAGCGGCAAGACGCGGGTTCTTGTTCATAAAATTGCTTATATGCTCATGTTTGGGGCCGATTGCTATGAAAAAGACCCTTATCTTTCGGCCGAACGGCTGACGAAGCTTCGCCGCCTAGTAGAAAGCCCTGGCGCTTCCTGGGAGCAATGTGTGGGACTGATCGGACAGGAAGCGCCCATTCGACCGTGGCAGATTTTAGCCATTACCTTTACGAATAAAGCGGCAGCGGAGATGAAAGACCGGGTGGCAGCGCTCATTGGCGAAACTGCGAAGGATATTTGGCTCAGTACGTTTCATTCCTTTTGCGCTAAGTTTTTACGGTTCGAAATTGACCATTTGCCTGGTTATAGCAAAAATTTTACCATCTATGATACATCAGATAGTCAGAGTGTCATTAAACACTGCTTGAAAACGCTGAATCTTGATGAGAAACAGTATGCCCCAATGGGAGTACTGTCAGCCATTTCCAATGCCAAAAATGCGCTCATGGGGCCGCGCGAATTTGCCAGACAGGCTGATCATTTTTACGCGCAGAAAGTTGCGGAAATTTACGAGCTTTATCAAGAGAGACTCTGGCGGAGCAACGCCCTTGATTTTGATGATCTCTTGATGCTTACGGTTACTTTGCTAGAAGAAAACGAAGAAGTGCAGGAAAAATATCAGGAAAAATTCCGTTATATTTTAATTGACGAATATCAAGATACGAACCATGCTCAGTATCGCTTGGCCAAAATTTTGGCAGCGAAGCGGAAAAATCTCTGTGTGGTTGGTGATGCCGATCAGAGTATTTACGGCTGGCGCGGTGCTGATATCAGCAATATCCGTGATTTTGAACGAGACTATCGCGATGCCCAGGTCATTAAATTAGAGCAAAATTATCGTTCGGTAAAGACGATTCTTGACGCCGCGAATGCCGTTATTGAAAATAACGGCAACCGGATTCCCAAAACGCTCCTAAGTACCCGCGAGCAGGGCGATAAGATTACTTATTATTTGGCGCAGGATGAACATGACGAAGCGCGCTTTATTTCAGATCAAATCAGCCAGCTCAATACGATTTATAATATGCCTTACGGCGACATGGCTGTATTGTATCGAACGAATGCCCAGTCGCGTGTCGTGGAAGAATGGTTTATGCGGCAAGGCATTCCCTATACAATGGTGGGCGGTTTGAAATTCTATGACCGCAAAGAAATTAAAGATATTATCGCTTATTTAAAAGTGATTCATAATCCCGCCGATACAGTAAGTCTTCAGCGCATTATTAATGTGCCAAAACGCGGCATTGGCGCTGCCAGTATCGAAAAGATGGAAGCTGTAGCCGCCCTGGAAGAATTCACGTTTTTTGATGTACTGTCGAATACGGATAAAGTGCCGAAATTAACAGCGAAAGTGAAAAAAGGCTGCGAAGATCTGGCTACTTTGATTTTTTCTTTGATGGGTCAAATGCAAAGTCTTTCGGTACGCGATCTGATTGAAAAAGTAATCCATGAATCAGGCTACTTGATAGAACTGCAGCAAGAAGGGACCGATCAGGCGGAAAGCCGCATTGAAAATATGAAAGAGCTTCTGTCGGTGGCGCGCGATTTTGCGAAAGATAATAATGTGGAAGATACTTTGGAAAACTTTTTAGAAAGAGTGGCTCTCGTATCGGATATTGATACAGCCGATTTGGATGGTGAACGTGTTACGCTCATGACGCTCCACTCGGCCAAGGGATTAGAGTTTCGTACGGCCTTTCTGGCTGGTTTGGAAGAAGGCATCTTTCCTCACTCACGGGCGCTTATGGATGACAGCCAGATGGAAGAAGAACGCCGTCTTTGCTATGTGGGAATTACCCGGGCCAAAGAGCGGTTGTATCTGACTGGTGCTAAAATGCGAACGATTTATGGTCGGGCGCAAATGTCGGGACCGTCACGGTTTATTTATGAAATTCCCTCAGAACTGTTAGAACAAGAAGAGCCGCGACGACCGCAGCGACCTGTTTATAATGGGCGTTCCGATAGTCAGCAACGGATTGTGAATAGTCCCTTTCGAGCTGCTCCGACGGCGCCGGTTGGTCAGACTTTTGCCCAAATGCAGCAAAGTCAAAGACAAAGTCTTGGCCAACAAGACTCGTCACGATTACCGAATTCCAGTGCGATGCAAGGTTCTGTAAGACAAGCTAGTACAAGTCCAGGCGCGGCAAGAATTTCTAGTGCTGCGGCGGCAGGCGACTGGAAAGCTGGTGACAAAGCGCTGCATAAGAAGTACGGCGTAGGGACAGTCGTGAGTGTCAAGGGCTCCGGCGAAGAACAAGAGCTCACCATTGCCTTTCCTGGTGTAGGGATTAAGCCGTTTATGGTAAAATACGCTCCGCTGCAACGAGTGGAGTAGGGAGGAATTGTTTTGAACGAACCAATCGGGTGTACGCGTGAGGAAGCGGAACGGGAAATAACGTCTTTACGAGAAACAATTCATACCCATAATTACTATTACTATGTCCTTGATGACCCGAAAATCGCTGATAGTGATTTTGATGGGTTGCTGCGTCGATTGCAGCAGTTGGAAGAAGCTTATCCTGAGCTTATTACCGAGGATTCGCCGACGCAGCGTGTGGGCGGTGTTGTCGCCGACGGCTTTGAGAAGGTGGCCCATCGTCAGCCCCTATTAAGTTTAGCGAACGCTTTTTCCGCGCAGGAACTACGCGATTTCGACCAGCGTATCCATCAAGCTTTGCCTAATCAAACCATCGAATATGTCGGCGAACTGAAAATCGATGGTTTAGCCATGAATCTTACCTACGAGGCGGGGCGGCTTATCCAGGGAGCGACAAGAGGTGATGGCGAATACGGCGAAAATGTGACGAATAATATTCGTACCATTCGTTCGATTCCCTTGAAACTCCACCAGGCGGCGCCGCCGTTGCTCGAAGTTCGCGGCGAAGTCTATATGCCCTTTCGTTCCTTTGAGCGACTTAATGAAGAACGCGATGAAGCAGGCGAAGCCGCTTTTGCCAATCCGCGCAATGCCGCGGCGGGATCGCTCCGTCAGCTTGACCCGAAAATTGCGGCTAAGCGTTCCCTCGATATGTTTATCTACGGATTGGGCGAGGGAGCGCCCGCCGAGCTTGCGACCCATTATGCCGGGCTTCAGTATGCGAAAGAGCAGGGCTTTAAAATCAATTCCCATGCGACGCTGCTGCCTGATATTGAAGCGGTCATTGCTTTTTGCGACAGTTGGTCGGAAAAACGCTTTGCCCTGCCGTACCAAATTGATGGGATTGTCATCAAGGTGAATTCGCTAGCTGCTCAAAAAGCGCTTGGTGCAACAGCTAAAGTACCGCGCTGGGCCATTGCCTTCAAATTTCCCGCTGAACAAGCTAAAACCGAGGTTCTGTCCATAGATATTAGTGTCGGGCGGACAGGGGTACTTACGCCAACGGCGAATTTAAAGCCAGTCCACTTGGCTGGTACGACTGTGAGCCGGGCGGCGCTGCATAATAGCGATTATATTGCCGAAAAAGATATCAAGATTGGCGATAAAGTGCTGATTCACAAGGCGGGTGAAATCATCCCCGAAGTCGTGCGGGTTGTTACGGAAGAACGAACTGGCGATGAAATACCTTTTGTTATGCCAGCGGAGTGCCCTGAATGTGGGTTTCCTGTGGTTAAAGAAGGGCAGGAGGCGGCCCATAAGTGCAGCAATCCCCACTGTCCGGCTTTATTTCGGGAAGGGCTGATTCACTTTGTGTCCCGCGATGCCATGAATATTGAAGGTCTAGGTGAGGCGGTGGCCATTGCCTTAGTCGATAGCGGTCTAGTCACTTCGGTGGCGGATCTGTATCGTCTGACAGTCGAGGAACTGCTGAACTTAGAGCGATTTGCCGCTAAATCAGCCAATAATCTCATTGAAGCGATTGCCAAAAGCAAAGAAGCGGGCCTGGAGCGTCTGCTCTTCGGACTGGGAATCCGCCATGTAGGCGTAAAAGCTGCAGCGCTGTTAGCGCAGCATTTTGGTTCGATTGAAGCTTTGCAGCAAGCCGACGAGGCAGAAATTACAGCGATTGCTGAAATTGGTCCCAAAATGGCGGCAAGCATTTGCCACTATTTCCAGCAGGAAAAGAATCAGCATTTAATTGCCGATTTAACGGAGCTGGGACTGGTTATGACCGCTCTGGCAAAACCAGTTACTGCTACAGCGCAGTTTGCTGGTAAGACCTTCGTGCTGACAGGTACTTTGCCAACCCTGTCCCGCACGGAAGCTGCCGCGGCAATTACAGCTAGAGGCGGCAAGGTGTCCGGCTCTGTCAGTAAAAAAACCGATTATGTGGTAGCTGGCGAAGAAGCTGGCAGTAAGCTGGCGAAAGCGCAAGTGCTTAATATTCCGGTGATCTCTGAGGAAATCCTCGTGAGCTGGCTGGAGGAGGCCGATGATGACAGATAAAACTAGTACGATACAAAATGAATCCCCCATTCAACCAGGACGCTATCGCCACTTTAAGGGCAAAGAATACGAAGTGATTGGAGAAGTGATTCATTCCGAAACAGAGGAACTGCTCGTGCTTTATCGTCCGCTCTATGGCGAAGGAAAACTGTGGGTTCGTCCGAAAGCCATGTTTTTGGAGCTAGTAGATCGCGAAGGTCGTCAGATTCAGCGCTTTTCCTACCTGGGGCCTCACATCTCTGAGTAACTTTGTGATATAATATATAATTATTTGCAGAAAAGCAGAAAAATGGATGGTGAAATGATGAAAATTACCAACGAAGATGTAAAGCAGGTAGCGCTGCTGTCCCGTTTGGATATTGCCGAAGATCAGATTGAGACTTTTGCCAGTCAGCTTAGCGCTATTTTAGATTATGCTGAAAGTCTCAGCAGCTTAGATACGGCCGATACGCCTCCTATGGCTCATGTTTTGCCGATTCAAAATGTTATGCGTGCTGATGAAGTGAAACCATCGCTCGCGCGTGAATTGGCGCAGCAAAATGCGCCTGAGCCGGAAGACGGCTACTTTAGAGTTCCCAAAGTCGTGGAAGGGTAGGAGGAAAGGCGCTTATGCTATGGAAAGAGACAATTCATGGATTGCATGAAAAATTAGTAAACAAGGAAATTTCCGCCGTAGAGCTTTCTGAGTCCGTTTTCGAGCGGATTGATGCTGTAGACAGCCAAGTAAAAGCCTATGTGACGGTTACGAAAGAAACCGCTCTGGAGCAGGCTCGCGCAGTTGATGCCAAAATTGCCGCTGGAGAACAGATTGGTGATTTAGCAGGGATTCCTGGCGCGATTAAAGATAATATTTGCACGAAAGATATTCGGACAACTTGTTCCTCAAGAATGTTGGAGAAGTTTGTACCGCCCTATAATGCTGCCGTTATTGAAAAACTGCAGCAAGCTGATTTTGTCATGACAGGCAAAGCGAATCTTGATGAATTCGCTATGGGCGGTTCGACCGAATCGTCGGCGTTCTTCCCTACGCATAATCCTTGGGATTTGAGCCGCGTTCCTGGCGGTTCCAGCGGCGGTTCTGTTGCGGCTGTAGCAGCAGGCGAAGCCATTTGGGCATTAGGTTCTGATACGGGCGGATCAATCCGTCAACCTGCAGCCTTTTGCGGTCTTGTTGGCTTAAAACCGACGTATGGTCGTGTTTCTCGTTACGGTCTCATTGCCTATGCTTCTTCATTAGACCAGATCGGGCCGTTGACACGGGACGTCACCGACTGCGCTATTGTCATGAATGCCATTGCTGGTCATGATCATCGCGATTCTACGTCAAGCAATACGGTTGCACCCGATTATAAAACAGCGCTTGTTAATGATGTAAAAGGCCTGAAAGTCGGAATTCCTAAGGAGTATTTCGTAAAAGGAATGGACCCGGCTGTGGAAAGCGCCATTAGAAAATCCATTGATCAGTTGGCTTCGCTCGGCGCTGATATTCAGGAAGTCTCCATGCCGCATACGGAACATGCCTTGTCGGTCTATTATCTCTTAGCTCCGGCAGAAGCAAGTTCGAATCTGGCTCGTTATGACGGTGTCGGCTTTGGCTATCGTAAAGAAGGCTCTGATATTGTTGATATGTATAAAAAGACTCGCAGCGAAGGCTTTGGCGACGAAGTCAAACGCCGGATCATGCTGGGAACGTATGCGTTAAGCTCCGGCTACTATGACGCTTACTACCTGAAAGCACTTAAAGTACGGACGCTCGTAAAACAAGACTTTGATAAGGCCTTTGAAAAAGTTGACGTTCTTTTAACGCCAACAGCGCCTTCCGCCGCTTTTAAAATCGGTGAATTTACTGATCCTTTGACTCTCTATCTACAAGACGTATGCACTGTTCCGGTTAACTTGGCCGGTCTTCCGGGTATTTCTGTTCCTTGCGGCTTTGCCAACGGTCTACCAGTAGGGATGCAGTTTATCGGCAAACCTTTAGCGGAAGCAACTCTGCTTCAGGCCGCCTATACCTTTGAACAAAATAATGACTACTTTACGCGCTTGGCGCCGCTCGGGGAGGCCAAATAATGAGATACGAAACAGTCATTGGACTTGAAGTTCATTCTGAATTAAAAACAAAAACAAAGATCTTCTGCGGCTGCAGCACCCAGTTCGGTTCTGAGCAGAATACGAATGTATGCCCGGTATGCCTAGGGCTTCCTGGCGTTCTGCCGGTATTGAATGAAAAAGTCGTAGAGTTTGCCATTCGCGCTGGTCTGGCGCTAAATTGCACGATTTTGCCATTCAGCAAATTTGACCGTAAAAACTATTATTATCCTGATCTGCCGAAAAACTTCCAAACGTCTCAATATGATTTGCCGATCGCTGTAAACGGCTATTTAGATATTGAGGTAGATGGCGAAACACGGCGTATTGGCATTACACGCGTACATATGGAAGAAGATGCGGGTAAGCTAGTTCATGCGGGCACGACAATTTCTAACTCTGATTACAGTCTCGTAGACTACAATAGAACAGGGGTTCCTTTGATTGAGATTGTGTCCGAGCCTGATATTCGTACCCCCGAAGAAGCGAAAGCTTATTTGGAAAAAATGAAATCCATTCTGGAATATATCGACGTATCAGACTGCAAAATGGAAGAAGGCAGTTTGCGTTGCGATGCCAACGTATCACTGCGTCCTGTAGGTCAAGAAGAATTTGGCACCAAGGCTGAAATGAAGAATCTCAACTCCTTCCGGGCCGTGCAGCGAGCGCTGGAATATGAAGTGGAGCGTCAGACCGAAGTATTGGAAGATGGCGGCGAGATTATTCAGGAAACGCGTACTTGGGACGAAGGCAAAGGCATTACGGCGTCCTTGCGCAGCAAAGAGCAGGCCCATGACTATCGTTATTTCCCTGAGCCGGATCTTGTGCCTATTGTGACAAGCGACGAGCGGATTGCTGAAATTCGCGCCAGTTTGCCGGAACTGCCTGACGCGAGAAGAGAACGCCTCATGGCGGAACATGGCTTATCTTCTTATGATGCTGGTGTTATTACGGCATCACGGGCGATGGCCGAGTATTTTGATGCTGTCGTCAGTCATAAAGCGGACGCGAAAGCAGCAGCGAACTATCTTATGGGCGAAGTATCGAAGCATTTAAACAACGAAGGCTTGTCCGTAAAAGAATGCCCAGTAGCGCCGGAAAAACTGGCGGGATTGCTGCAACTCATTGACAAAGGAACCATTTCCAGCAAAATTGCTAAAACTGTGTTTGAGGAAATGTGGAAAACGGGTCATGATGCCCAGCAAATCGTAAAAGATAAAGGTCTTGTACAGATCAGCGATGAAGGAGCCATTCTTGCTATTGTCGACTCGGTTATTGCGGCGAATCCGCAATCAATTGCCGACTATAAAGGCGGTAAGGAAAAAGCCTTGGGCTTCCTTGTTGGTCAGATTATGAAGCAGACGAAAGGCCGCGCTAATCCCGAAATGGTGAATAAAATGCTGCGCGATAGAATTCAATAAATATCTTGCTGATTCATCAGCTCATAAAAGAATTATAAATCTGTAAAAAGTCGTCTTCTTCGGGAGACGGCTTTTTTACGGCCAAAACACCTCTACTATTTTTTTAGTAAAAACATCTGCGGCCGCACATACTAGAAATACTTTCTTGCGAGGCGGAGGAAGATAAATGGCCAAAAACTGGTTTCAAACTATAGCTAGCTTTATTGCAGGAACCCTTCTGTATCAACCGACGCCGAAGCAGCCACGCTTTGTCCTCGATGAAGTGAAGGGCGATGATGGCGCGGTTTCACAAGAGGATACTACCGTACAAGTTTTGCGCGAAATGAAGGCGCTATTACGTTATGGCCGTCACCTTCAGGCGGTTCTGCAAGCGGCTGTTTCCATGGTTCAAACAGCGCCTGATGCTAAAACATTACAATCAATTCAGCAACAAGCAAATAGTCTTATGGCAGAATGGCAGGAAGTAGAACCATTGAATCTTGCTTATCGCGAAGCGTTGCTTCCGTATGAACGGACCATAAGCACAAATTTAGCTGAGAATGACCGCGTCCTTAGCCAAATTTATCAGTTGCCGCGAAATAAGGATCTTGTTTTGCGCTATTTTACTTTGCCAGGAGAAGGCAAGGTGAAGGCCTTGCTTGTTTTTATGGATGGCATTGTTGATAAGAATATTATTAACCAAGGCATTTTGCGTTCTCTCATGGTCCATTCCTGTCAGAAACAAGAAGCTTCTTTGCTTAGACAAATCCGAGAGCAGTGTCTACCCAACAGCCAGGAGCAGCTACTCAAAGAATTCGCTGATATTGAACAAGCGATCAATAATGGCGACGCTATACTCTTTCTGGAAGGTAGCGCCGAGGTCTTAGCTGTTGACGCACGGGGCGGCAAACGTCGCGCTGTGTCAACACCGGTTACGGAATCTGCCGTCAGGGGATCACAGGAAGCCTTTACGGAAGTGTTGCGCGTCAATACGGCTCTCGTACGGTCTGTACTTCGGGCCAGCGATCTGGTGACTGAAATGCATCGAATCGGGAAGCGGGGGCGGATGCAATGTGCTGTCATGTATATTGCGTCAATCGCCAATGAACAGCTTGTTAAGGAGGTTCGTCGCCGCATTGAAAGCTTGTCGACGGCCTATATTACCGAAGCTGGTGAATTAATACAGATGCTGATTGATCACCCGAATTTTTGGTTTCCTCAGGCTCTTTCGACGGAAAGACCAGATAGGGTAGCGGCAAACCTCGTCGAAGGACGCATTGCTATCTTAATTGAAGGCAATCCTTTTGCCCAAATCGTGCCGATCAGTTTATTTTCCTTGCTGCAGTCATCAGAAGATTATAGTCTGCCTGCTTCTTATGTAACCATGATTCGTTACATCCGCATTATCGGAGCCTTTTTGACGACGTTTCTTCCTGGCGTATTTATCGCCATTAGCCTCTTTCATCAGGAAGCGCTGCCGACTGATCTGGTGCTGGCCATTGCTGCGGCGCGAGAGCAAGTGCCCTTTCCGGCTGTGGTGGAAATTGTATTAATGATGGGATCGTTTGAACTGATTCGAGAAGGGGGCCTGCGCATTCCCGGGTTACTTGGACCGACTATTGGCATTGTCGGCGCGATTATTTTGGGGCAAGCCGCCGTCATGGCCAAGATCGTAAGCCCAATCATGATTATTGTGGTGGCAGTTACGGGGCTCGCTTCGTTTATTTTGCCGGAATACCGTTTGGGAATTGCTTTGCGGATGCTTAGTTTTCTGTTTCTGATTTTAGGATCGGTTCTCGGCCTTGTCGGAATTGCCGTAGGAATTTTTGTTTTGACAGGTTTATTAAGCAGTATGAAATCTTTTGGCGTACCTTATTTAGCACCAATTGCGCCAAAAGTCGAAAAAGGCAAAGATATTCTACTAAAAGGACAACATTTTAATCAGCAGTCACGGCCTGATGAGTTGAATACTAAAGATCCGATTCGTCAGCCTAATATTAGTCGTTCCTGGACTGATGAAGATCCGGCTCGATAAAGCGAAAGAAGGTGCGTCATGAGTTATGAAGTAGGGAGAATGGGGCTTTCGGAAGGGGCCGCTTTAGTCTTTATCAGCTTATTGCCGCGAGTCACCTTAAATTCCTTTACCCTTGTTTTATCACAGCAGGCGCAGCTAGGCTGGCTCTACCTGCTGGTTAATGGCTTGGTGGCCCTCTTTATTGCCTTTCTGTTAGTCTATATTCATAGTAAAATCAAGGGTGATCTATTTGCTGTGACGTCTATTTTGCTGGGGAAAAAAGCGGCTTGTCTGATTATGGGAATTCTTATTGTCGTATCTGGCGGCAATGGCGTTTTACTTATCAGGCAATATGCGGAAAATACATTGATTACGGCCATGCCAGGGATGGATGTACGCATATCCATCCTTGTCTATACCTTGAGCGCTTTAGCCGTAACCTATTTTGGCGCGAGCGGGATTAGTCGCTGCAGTATCATTTTTATGCCGCTGATGATCGTCAGCTTTTTGGCAGTTACGCTATTACTATATCCGTTTTATATTCCTTATCAACTGCTGCCCTGGCAGGGAAATGGCTTGGTGCCTTGTTTGGTACAGGGGATTAAAGGCGCCGGCTACAATGCCGGATTTTTAACGCTCTTTATCTTAGCTCCTTCTTTTCAGAATATAAAAACTCTACGGCATAGTTTATTACAAGGAATTACCGTTTCTGTATTGTTAAAAGCCTATATGATGGTTATTTTTATTATGGTTTTTGGTGTTGCTGTGGGGTCAGAAAAAACAATGCCTTTTTTTGAACTGGCTAGGCTCATTTATCTTGGACGCTTTTTTCAGCATTTAGAGGCCTTCTTTATTGTGACATGGGTTATTTTGGGGGCTTTAGCCATTGCAATCAATTTCTTTATGGTCAATTATTTACTTGGCCGCGTCTTAGATTTGCCCATGATTCGTCCATTAATGCCTTGTATGGCAATGCTCATGTGTAATTTAGCTTTGCTGCCTGAGGATATAAATAAGACAGTGCAGCTTGATACTAAGTTTATTTTAGTGAATGATTTAGCGGTTTTTGTAATTCCGATCCTGCTGCTTGTTGCTTTATGGATTAAGCAAAGGAAGGGATTTGAATGGGGAAAAAGTGCTTAGTTGCTTTACTGATTGTATGGAGTAGTTGCTTGCTAGCTGGGTGTAATGGTTCACAGGAAACGGATCAGCTTGCTTACGTTCTCGTGATGGGGCTGGATAAAGGGGAAGGGGGGAAACTCAACGTAACTTATCAGATCGCCATTCCCCGGGCCATTGCCGGACAGGGCGGTGGTGGCGGTAAGCGAACACTGAACATGACTTTTTCGGTCTTATCCATTGCGGAAGCCAGAAATTTACTCAATTCTACAGTGGCCTTAACGCCAGTCATTTATCATGTGAAAGCCATTGTATTTGGGGAGGAACTGGCCCGAAGCGGTATTGCTAATACATTAGGACCACTAATGCGCTATCGCGAGTATCGTGGTTCATCCTTTGTCGTTGTGACTCGCGGTAAAGCGCAGAATTTTATTGAAAAAAATAGCCCACCGGTTACTTTATCACCAGCAAAATATTTTGAAATGATGTTGCAGGAAAGTGACGATACTGGTCTATATGCAAAGTCCACGCTCCATAATTTTTACTTACGGTTAAAACAAGGTCATGAGGCTTCTTACGCTGTTTTAGGCGGCGTAAATGAAACCAAAGATAGTAAGAGTAAAATGGAACCCAAGCCCCTGCCAGGGCGAAAAGAGCAAGTTCATGTAAGCGGCACTTTGCCGCGCCAAGGCGGAAATCCGATTGAATTTGCCGGACTTGCTTTGTTTCATGGCGATAAAATGGTGGAGATTCTTGATAGTAATGAGACCAGAATTGTTAATATGCTTTTAGGAAACTTCCGTCAAGGCTTTATTTCCTTGGCAGATCCTTTTTCACCGCAGCAGCAAATATCGCTCCGTTTGCGCGTGGATGATCGGCCGCAAATCAAGGCGCAGCTCATCGACGGAAAAGCGGTGATTCAGATTCACCAAAAAGTCGATGCTGTCATTTCGAGCAATGCTAGCGGAATTCATTATGAAAGCAAAGAGTATCAAAGCGTGTTAGAACAAGCAGCTAGTCAATTTGTTACGGAAGATGCGCAGCGATTGCTGGCAAAGACACAGGCTTGCGGTTGTGATGTAATTGGACTTGAACAGTATATGACGCCCTTTTTATCAAGCTACCAAGAGTATCAGAACTTTAATTGGAGCGATCGCTATAAAGAAGCGGATATTCAAGTTGAGATGGTCGTGAAAATTCGGCGAACCGGCTTGTTATGGCAGACGACGCCGCTACAGGGAAAGGAATAGAAGCGGGGGATTTAGGTGGATGTTGTTTACTTTCTATTAACGTTGGGGAGCGTGATTCACGTCTACTCCTTTGGCGCTTATATGAAAAAAGACGGGAAACAATCAGGCTATCTGGTGATTTCATTGCTTTGTGTTGGTACCTTGGGACTGGCCTTGTACCGCTTTACACAGTAGGAACTTTCGGCGAAAGAGAAGGGACGTTATGAAGCCATTGCAGAAATGTTTGATTGGCTGCTGCATTTTCTGTGTTTTTCTAATCAGCGGCTGCAACGGATCCCGCGAAGCAGAACAAAATGCTTATGTTGTAGCGATTGGGATTGATAAAGGGGAAAATCAGCAGTTAGAGGTGACCTATCAAATTGCCCGACCCGTAGCAGTATCGGCGATTGAACAAGGCGGTAGTAGCGAGACAAGCAATGATAAAGAACAAGACGGAGACTCGAAAAAAGACTGGGTCAATATTACGGTTTCTGGTTTTTCCGTAGCGGAGACGCGGAATGAACTGAAATCAACTTTGGCGCTGATTCCCATATTTAATCATACGAAGTTTATTGTTTTAGGTGAAGAATTAGCCAAGGATGGCATTGGCGATATTATTATTTCGCTCATACGCTTTCAGGAATATCGCGGTTCCATGTATGTTGCTGTAACTAGCGGTAGCGCCAAAAACTTTCTAAATGAAATTCGCCCCGGACTGTCCACCTTTCTCTATCAATGGTATGAACTTATGATGCAGACTGATAGTAATTCTGGCTATTTTCCTGGCGTGTCGCTTCATCAGCTCTATCGAACGATGAAAAGTGAGGGACAGGATTCTTATATTACTTTCGTGGCGCCCAATCGGCGGCTTAGTAGTCCAGCGATGGCGCAAGCGGCAACGGAAGCTTCTGCTTCTACGGAATCTCCCGATTCTTTAGAGCCACTTGAAGCGCCGCATCAAGCAGGCGACTTGCCGCGCAGTTCGGGGAATCCGATTGAAGTTATAGGGGCCGCTGTATTTCATGGGGACAAATTGGCAGGTATTTTAAAAAGCGATCAAGTACGCATCAAAGAGTTGTTTTTACGACATTTAGAAAATGGCTTTGTGAGCGTGAAAGATCCACTGGTACCGGAAAGTCCCAAGGGGATTAACTTTCGCTATCGCGTTGAGGAATCACCGAAGGTTACTACTGCCATTGTTGATGGGAAACCGAGCGCTCATCTTCATTTAGTCGTGGAATGTGAGCTCAGTGGGATCACGAGTGGCATTCACTATGAAGATCCGGCCTATCAAAAACTACTGGAAGATTATTTGAGCAATTTATTTACCAGGGATTTGTTAGACCTTATTCAAGCGACCCAAACCATGAATAGTGATATTTTAGGAATAGGTGATTATTTCCGGCCAAATTTTGCTACTTTGCCTGATTATAAAAAGTTTCATTGGCGCGAACTCTATAAAGACGCGGCGATTACCGGCGAAGTTGAGTGTAAAATCCGGCGCAGCGGGTTGATGGTGCAAACAAGTCCGATCCAAAAGTGAGCTGGCGGTGATGGGAAAAGTGAGTGCTGAGTGGCGGCTACAGCAGGTAACTGCTGTATATGCGCTTCGTTTCAGTAGTTTATTTGTGTTGTTTCATTATGTTCTTCCAATAGGATGGTCTGCTTCTGTTGTGATCGTTGACCTTGTGGACCGCCTGATTAGTCTTGGGCTTGTCTATTTCACTATCAAACGAGCTAATCAGTCATTTAACGATCTCGGTCTTACCTTGAAAAAAGGGAGAAAGCAGTTGTTGATCGGAGCGGTAAGTGGGTTTGTTTTGCTGTTAGCAAGCTATTACTCGGAACAGCTTTATGCTGCGATCTTTTCTTTAGACAATAAGGAACATCCGCTGGTGTTTCTTGCTAAGAATGCGGATTCCTGGCAGAACTTTGCCTGGCCGTTTATCCTTGGCGCGATCATAGCTCCCGTTACGGAGGAGCTTTTTTACCGTTTGTTTACCTTTTTACCGCTTAAACAGCGCTTCGGCTTTTTTCCAGCCATGGTGATTACGTCACTCATTTTTGCCGTAATGCATTATAATGTATATTGGTTGCCGGAAATGCTCCTAGTCAGCGGCACTCTTTGCTGGCTGTACCATCGCAGCGGCTCATTAATCGCACCGATTACAGCCCACTTTATAATTAACAGCAGTAAATTGCTGTTGCTTTATCAGAGCACCTTATTTAACTCGAACCGATAAGGGAGGAAGTTTTTCCTTAGGCAGCGAAGTCAAAAAGAGGCATAGAAGAAAATAGGATGAAAATCGAATAAAAGGAGATTGCATGATGGCGAATTGGCAGGAATTATCCCTTGAAAAGTTACGCTTTCACTGTAAGGAAGAGTTATTTGATTTTACTACGACGGCTGAAATCCCAGAACCACATGAGATGATCGGCCAGGAACGAGCAGTACGAGCAGTACAGTTTGGCCTTATTAATCAAACGCCTGGCTATAATATTTATATTTCCGGTCTTGTGGGCACAGGGAAAATTACTTATGCGAAACATGCTGTAAAACAGGCGGCTAAAGGACAAAGTGTTCCTTGTGATTGGTGTTATGTGAATCATTTTAATAACCCCAGTCAGCCGTTGGCCTTATCATTGCCGCCGGGAATTGGCGTAATCTTTCGCCAGGACATGAAAGATCTTGTTGATAACTTAAAAACAAGTATTTCCAAGGCGTTTAGCAGTGATGATTATGAGCAGTCCCGGAAGACACTGGCAAAACGGTTTCAAGAGCAACGCTCTGTAATTATGGATGAATTCAATGAACTGGCTGAGCAGGAAGGCGTTATGCCGCAGTGGTCTACGACCGGATTTGTCGGTTTGCCGATCATGGATGGTAAAGCTTTGACCGCCGAAGAGTTTCAGAAGCTGCCGAAAGACGAACGAGAAGTGATCGAAAAAAAAGTGATGGCGGTTCATGAGAAGGCCCTTGTGGTGATTCGGCGTATGCAAGCCATCGAACGAGAAGTGCGCGAAGAATTAAAAAAGCTCGATGAAAAAATCGGGATGTACGCTGCCGGAAACCTTCTCGAGGAGCTCTTCGAAAAGTATGCTGGCAATGACGCCGTGATGGCCTATCTAGAAGAAGTAAAACAAGATGTGGTGAAAAACATTGCGGATTTCAAGCCTTCTTCTGGCGAAGAAGAAGCCAATCCTCTAGCCCTGTTTCGGCGTCAGCCTGACATTAAGGAAAAGTATCAAGTTAATGTCCTGGTGAATAATCAAGACTTAAAAGGTGCGCCTGTTGTTGTAGAAATTAATCCCACCTATTATAATTTGATGGGGCGCGTCGAATACGAAGCCCGCATGGGTGTGGTCAATACAGACTATACGATGATTAAAGCTGGGGCGCTGCATCGGGCCAACGGCGGCTATTTAATTCTGCATGCCCGTGATATTTTAAGCAATCTCGGCGCGTGGGAAGCGTTAAAACGAGTTTTGAAAACGAAAAAACTGCCCATTGAAAATCTTGGCGAGCAGTATGGAATGCTAGCGATGGCTTCGTTAAAGCCTGAGCCCATTGATTTAAATGTAAAAGTCGTTTTAGTCGGCAATACCATGTTGTATCATATGCTTTATTCTTATGATGAGGATTTCCGTAAGCTTTTCAAAGTTCATGCTGATTTTGATACGGAAATGGAAAATACAGCAGGCAATATTCATAAATTAGCTGGTTTTATCAGTTCCACAGTGGTACGTAAAGGACTTAAGCACTTTAACCGCGGCGCTGTAGCCCGCGTCGTAGAATACTGCAGTCGCCTAGCAGGCAGTCAAAATAAATTGACGACGCGGTTTAATGAAGTCGTCGAATTAATTTGTGAGGCCGACACCTGGGCGACTCTGGATAAGAGCGAAGTAGTCACGGAAGAGCATATTAAACAAGCCATTGATGAAAAACGGTTTCGGGCTAATAAGTACGAAGAAAAATTGCAGGATATGTTTGCCGAAGGCAAGCTGCTCATGGATACAGACGGGGCCAAAGTGGGTCAGGTAAACGGCTTGGCCGTGCTCGCTGTCGGCGAGTATACTTTTGGTAAGCCGTCGCGTATTACCGCCAATACCTATATGGGGCGATCTGGCGTCATTAATATTGAACGGGAAACAAAGATCAGCGGCACAAGCCATACGAAGGGCGTGCTCATTTTAAGCGGCTATCTCGGCGAAAAATATGCCCAGAAAAACCCTTTGACACTCACTTGCAGTCTGACCTTCGAACAGCTTTACGAAGGTGTTGATGGTGATAGCGCCTCTAGTACTGAGCTTTATGCTATTTTGTCGAGTTTATCAGGCATTCCTTTGCGGCAAGATATCGCGGTGACTGGGTCAGTCAATCAAAAAGGAGAAATTCAGCCGATTGGCGGCGCTACCCAGAAAATCGAAGGCTTCTTTTCCGTTTGCAAGCTAAAAGGGCTTACTGGTAAGCAAGGGGTCATGATCCCTTATCAAAATATTAATAACCTGACGCTAAATGACGAAGTTTTGACAGCCGTCCAAGCAGGAACCTTCCACATTTATGCCGTAAAAACAATTGACGAAGGCATAGAAGTCCTCACAGGCGTAGCGGCAGGAGCGCCGCAAAGCGATGGAACTTATCCCGCCGGAACCGTTCATTTTAAAGTAGTAAATAAACTAAATGAGTATATGGAGCGGTATCTTGCTTTAGGAAAAAGCAGTGAGAGTAAAAAAGCGACCGATCTATAAGCAAGGAGAAGGATTCATTGAAAGACGCGAAACAAAAACCGCCTGTACAAAAAGGCGATAAAATTACAGTAGAGATTCATGGTCTAGGACATAGCGGCGAAGGTGTCGCTCGGTTAGACGGCTATACCTTATTTATTGAAGGCGCTTTGCCTGGCGAACAGGTCACAGCGAAAGTTAAGGAAGTAAAGAAAAGTTACGGACGAGCGCAGCTGTTAGAAATATTGACGGCAGCGCCGGAGCGGATTGCGCCGCCTTGTCCTGTCTATCAGGCTTGCGGCGGCTGTCAATTGCAGCATCTTTCCTATGAAGGACAGCTTGCAGCCAAATATGAGACTGTGCGAGCCGCAGTGGAACGGATTGGCAAGCTTGCTGGCGTTACCATTCAGCCAGTATTGCCATCACCAGAATCGTGGCATTATCGCAATAAAATGTTACTACCCATTGGGCGCCGCGGACGCCATCTCATTGCAGGCTGCTATGCCCAGGGAAGTCATGAGATTGTGCCAATGGAAGCTTGTCTTATTCAGCATGAGGCCAATAATCGCGTCGCTGCTGCTGTAGCGGCTGTGGCAACAGAACTTCGGATCAAGGCTTATGAAGAAGCAACTGGCGAAGGCTCCTTGCGTTATGCCATGGGACGTGTCGGCGTCGCTACTGGCGAAGTCATGGTCGTAGTCGTAACAGCCACCGAAGAATTGCCGGAGCAAGAAGCTTTCATTAAGGGCCTGCAAGAGCGGATTCCTGGACTTGTCAGCATTATGCAGAATGTAAATTCGCGCAAAACCAATGTAATGCTGGGACCTAAAAATAAACTACTGTGGGGCAAAGAATATATTGAAGATAAACTGGGGAATTTGACCTTTCAGATTTCGCCCCATTCCTTTTTCCAAGTCAATACGAAGCAAGCTGTACGCCTTTATGAAACAGCACTGAAGTATGCTGACTTGCAAGGCGAAGAAACTGTCATTGACGCTTACTGCGGCACTGGTACGATTTCGCTTTTCCTAGCGCAGCAAGCCAAGAAAGTATACGGCATTGAAGTAGTGGCGCCAGCTATTGCTGACGCCAAGAAAAATGCCGCCGATAACAAAATTGATAACGTTGAGTTTCTGGTGGGCGATGCCACTGAGGTTATGCCGAAACTGTATCACGATGGGCTAAGACCTGAGGTTGTCGTCGTCGATCCGCCGCGAGCAGGCTGCAGCTCAGAAGTTCTTGATACGTTTGTGCGCATGGAACCAAACCGAATCGTCTATGTATCGTGCAATCCCGCGTCTTTGGCGAGAGACCTCGGCTATCTGGCTGAACAAGGCTACGAAGCCAAAGAAATTCAGCCTGTAGACATGTTCCCCATGACGTATCATGTGGAGTGTGTCGCTCTCATCACCCGCAAAGAATAAGGGTTTAGCGGACTTAATCGCATAAATTTAGACGTTTTTTCGTCGCTTTTCCACCCGTTTTCCACCGCCAGTGTGAAGTGGGTGGAATTTTTGTTATTCATGGAGAGCCTTCTCGAAAATATCTATGGTCTTATTCTGCATTTTTGCAGTTACATGCGTGTAGGTATCGGCTGTTGTTCCGAGGTGGGCGTGTCCTAATCTGGTTTGTACATCTTTCATGTCAGCACCGTTTTCAATCAGCATGGTAGCATGAGTATGGCGCAGGGCATGAAAGTTAAATTGGATCATTAATTCATAGTTAATGACTTTACTGCAGTACTTGATCGATTCCGGTGTAATTAGTTCGCCGTTTTCTTTCGTGCAGAGAAAATTAACGACAGGGTCCAGCACTTCTTGGTGGGACTTATCAAGCGTGTAGAGCCTGTTATCATCGTCTATGTAGTATTCCGTGTAAAACTCGTTGTATTTCAATCGGTTGGCTGCTTGCCACTTCTTATGCTGTTTTAGAATATCACAAAGGGTGTCACCGATCGGAATCTCACGAGTCGAGGAAGATGTCTTAGTAGAGCCAAAATACCAGTAACGGCCCTTCTTGTTTAAGGTCTTATTTATTACGATACTTTTATCTTCCAGGTCGATGCAATCCCAGGTGAGGGCAGTACATTCGCCGACACGCGTTCCAGTGTGGTAGGCGATCAGCAGAGGAATGTAGAAGCTAGAGCCTTGGGGAAACCGCTTGATTATTTTTTCGAATTCTTCCTTGCTCAAGACTTTATGATCAGTCTGTATCTTAGAATGCTCATACTTTGGCATTTTTACATATTGCATTGGATTGTCTTTAATAAATTGAAAGGGAAATACGGCTGCTTTTAAGGCGCCGGATATGACGGTGTAAATATTGAATAGATGATTCTTGGAGTAACCAAAGTTATATTTTTTGTTAATGAACTCCTGCAAGGCGGACGGCTGCAGCCCTTTTAGTTTATAGATACCTAGCTCAGGCTTTATGTGCTTATCAATGATGTTTTGATAGGCCATTTGTGTATTGTATTTGCAGTTGTTTAAAACGTATTCCTTATACCAATAGTCGAAGTAGTCTGCGACAGATAGGTCAGTAGGCTCGAAGAGCAGTCCGGTATTTTCGAATTCCGCCAGAGCTTTTCTCAGCGCCGATTCCGCTTCTTTTTTTGTCTTGCCGCCGACTCGTTCAATCTTTTTACGCTTGCCGTCCACCTTGCCAGCTTCAAAATAATAATACCATGTGGTGCCTTTTTTACGAACTCCTCCGGTCATTTTTCGTTCTCCTTTCCATGAATTAATAGTGAATTCAGTACGTATGTTCGGTAAAATGGGTGAAATAAAAAGCCGTTGGAAATATCCATCGACTTTGCTTATAAATGAGTGTTATTCTGCCAAAGATCAATAACCAATTTATGAAATTCTTCGTTGGCTATGAGTTTACATCCCATATTTATTCTATAGTTATTATCTTATAGATGAACATAAAATTCAAGGGTATATCCCCTACGATTAAGAAGGATTTCATAGAACTGAATTGAAATAATAGATTATATTGGTTATCTTGTGATATACTATTTCAGTATGTCTTTTTTGCTATTAGGAGGCTACGCAATGAAAACAAAGGAAATTGATGTGCGAGTAGCTCTTCGCTCTGATTTGAAGAAGGAATTTTATTATGATTCATCTACACTTATCGTTGATGAAATGCAAGTTTGTTTTGGTGAAGCGCGTGTAGATGTTGCTATTATAAATGGAGCAATTCATGGTTATGAGATCAAGAGTGACAGCGATACTTTGGAGCGATTGCCGCAACAGGTGGAGTATTATGGCCGAGTTTTTGATTATATGACATTGGTTTGTGGTGAACGTTTTGTTGAAAAAATAAATGATATTATCCCTGCATGGTGGGGCGTTAAAGTTGCCAGTGCTAACGAATGCGGGGAAGTTGATATACTTTCTTTAAGGGACTCTAGCGTAAATGATAATATTGATCCGCATTCGTTAGTTCAACTTCTTTGGCGCGATGAGGCTTTAGAAATTTTGACTAGCCATGGTTTTGATAAAGGTGTAAGAAGTAAAAGCAAATGGGAAATTTGGGATAGAATGGTGGAAAAGATAAGTATTGATGAGTTAAGAAGTAATGTTAGAGCGTGTTTGAAGAGACGCCCGCATTGGAGAGCTGATCGATTACAAAAGTAATGTGATGATTAACTGCTGCTTGAATCCAAGTACCGGCATTGCCAGTCTTAGAATTGAGCCGATTAGCACATTCATCTATTCTTTTGTCGCCCGCACTATAGGAGGGGCCACAAAAGATATGCTGTGGATGATTTACTATAAGGTTTGTTACTCGTATATACTGACGAAAACCAATTGGGCCATAAAGTTTCTCTCCTTTTGCAACATACCATTTATCGTCTTTTGTATAACGAAGATTTCCTATCATTCTTTTTGATAAGAAACGTGGATCGATCCGGTCTGGCCAGTATGGATCGTCAACAGTGTAATCGCCAAAAATAAGATCAACTGGAGTATCTTCATCATCGCTTATGTCTTTCCAAATGTCAAATTCTTCTCTTGAAAATTCTTTTACAGTATAATTTGGAATTCCTGCAAGTGATTTTGGGAAAGATGCTCCGGCTAAAGTGACAGTTCTATAAGTATTGATTGACGGTAAAGTTTTTAGAAGCGTGGATAGTGCTACTTTAAGCAACCCTGAAAGTTTAGAGTTTATTTCCTCACAATCAATTACTAAATCAACTTGGTCTGCGGTAACTCCGACCGAAGATAATAAATGAGATAGTACTGAAGAAGCATTAGAGAAATCCGCCTGTTTAAGTCGAATAGATACTCCTCTTTGATATGTAGATGCTATATATGATGCTGCTGATAGATAATCAATAGACTTGTCCGACCCTATAACCGGAATTGCCTTCACTCCTTGATTTTCGGCATCATCCACTATAAATTTTATAGGATGAGACCCATCGCACATTAATTCACCATCGATTTGTTCAGCATCAATCAGGATTGGTTGAGTAGTACCCCAAATATTTTTTAGTTTAGTACCAAATTCGTTTAGATAGGTATCGATGGTACATTTATAATCATCATCATCAAAATTCCATGGAATTGGCGAGAGCAGGCAGAGTGGTAAAATTAGAGGTTTTATTTTTGAATCTAGATCTTTAATCGCTCGTTGCTCTCCCGCTTTCCATTTTAAAATTGGTACATAAATTGGCCCTGTCATAAAATAATCAGATCCTTTCCTTAAATTTTGTCTAACTAATAAAAAGCCACAGACTGACTCAGTAGAGCAGTACTGTGGTTTTTGTCGTATATAATGTAAAGTTAGTTGCGGCATATAGACTGAGCTTTATAGAGATAGTATATTATTTTTAAGTTTTTATATAGTGTGGCATATTTGATCTATTTTGGCTTCTTGATAGTACCTGCTAAGTCATATAATTCATCTTTGTACGACATGATTGGTTCATATAATTGGTGATATGAGCGTCCTATTGCCCCTGTGAAAAGAATAAGAGTTGGTTTATTAGAACCACAATTTAAAATATGACTTTCAGAGATTCCAGGATAAGGATCAATATAATAAATTGTTTTTATGCCAAGCTGATAAGCTTTTTTGGAACATAATTCACATGGACTTGCAGTCGTAAATAATATCCCATTTTCTATGCCCACAGCGCCATATTTAGCGATTTGTAAAAAAGCATTTTCTTCAGCGTGTAACGCTCTAGTATGAACTTGATTATCTTTTCCTTTTAATTCATTATATATGTCTTTAAAACAATACGAATAGTTCAAGCCCCTTTCTTTAATTTTTTCTGCTCTGTCTTGATAGCTTTCAGTAAACTTATCTATGAAAGGAGCGTCTTTTGTTTCATAATCACTATAGGCATTCAAATCGTGTTTGGCTATTAGGTCGTTAGCCGATCTTAATAAGCACGGGACTTGGCCGTAAGGAGTATCATTCCAGCCTACTGACTTTATTGAAAAACTTTGGTCTGTCACAACAGCTCCAACTTGTCGTGATATGCATCCAGAGTTGAATTTTGCTGTATAAGCAATTTGCATACATCGTTCCTCTTTGGTTGGAGTAATTATACCAGGGTGCATTATAAGTGATACATATCGAATTAGACGCGAATTAAGCATAAAATATTTTTGTGGAATTGAGCTAGTAGGATTATTCACATGTATATCAGATTTCTCAATACATGATTGAATGTCAATTTGACCAAGGTTATCTATTTTTGAGGGATATTCTTTTTCATCAATCATTCTTATTTTTTCTAAGGAGTTATTAAGGGTTAAAAGTCTTTTTTTTCTGTCATCGTCAGGTGTATTAATAGCAATTAAATAAAAAGCCGAGTAACGTTGTTTGAAAAATAAAGCTTCATAAGGGTTTCTAAAGGCATCAATGACAAAAAAATCTTTTCTATCATGTTTTTTGTTATACCAACGTGCGATTTTAATGATACAATTAATTCGTTTTGCTATGCGTAATGCCGGAGTTTCGTTGCGATCATCTTTGATAAAGTTTTTATCTGTACGTAGCTTATCTCCTAAGAATTGATATAAGCAGGAATAATTGATTGCAAAAGACTTTTTGAGTTCATTCTTCAATTTAGGTATTTTCTGAAAATAAATATGATATACTTTTTCTATTTTTTCAGTATCTTTTTTTTCTATTTTTTCTATTTTAAGAGATTTTATTTCTTTTTTTAACTTAAAGAAATCTTTATAGACTTTTTTAGTAATTGACAGTTGGTATTGAGACTTTAGTAATTTTAGCTCTGACTTATTAGCTTCAAGTAAAAATGATGTGATTATGCTACTGGCTTCAATTATAGTAAATGGATGCCAATTTTTTCTAGAAAAGTTGTAAATTAATTTGTACTTTCTTGCTTCATTATCTTTGTTCTCATAATTTGAGGGCGGTTCTAAAGGAATATCTCTAAATTCTTTTGATAATATTTGAGCGGCTGTACTACATCCACTTCCAGTTCTACCAGTAAGGCCAATTAGAATATAATTTTTACGTTCTTTAAAGACACCATCAATTTCATCTGTAATTAAAGTTTGTATTTCAGGATTTTTAAGTGCAGTGTTGGTTGGATTATTAGGTTGTGACATAAAAGAACTCACCACTCCTGAGCTGAATTTTTAGAAGAACTGTTATGACTATAAATTTGTCGTTCTTTCAAAGCAATTAAGACAGTATGCATATTCTCGATATCTTCAATAGTTAAATCTGAGAAGTGTTCAAGTTTTTTAGTGATTTCTTTAACTGTATCATCACAAAATGATGAAGGAGAGTTATCTCTATTAATAAAGAAAGTTGCGATTGTACCCGTTAGCATACTTAAGAAGCCAATGCCTATCAGCATTAGGAAAACAGCTATTATCCGACCACCAAATGACTGAGGAGCAATGTCACCGTAACCTACTGTTGTAGTCGTTACAAACGACCACCAAAGAGCATCACCGATTTCCATGTCATCGACGTAAGATATGGCGATTGCGCCACAAAAAATTGTGGAGAAAGTAAACCAAAGAACATGGTGAAAATCATTTGTGGTAACTAATGCACTCAGACGGGTGTGAATTCGATTTAGGTAAACAAATACTCTGAGCATGTAGATTAAGCGAAGAATTCGTAATGCTCTGAGTCCTTGGAAGGCTGCTTCGAAGGGAAGAATAGAAATTAGATCGATGATATTGTGACGAAGAAATTGAAGCTTGTCCTTAGATAAAATGAATCGGACTATGTAATCAACTACAAAGATAATCCATACGGCATAGTCAATTTCTCTAAATATCAGCGTTTCCTTATCGCTTAAATCAAATCGCGCTTCAACAAATAAAGATCCTATTATTACAACCGCAAGAACGGCCATTAACGCATCGTAATAGAGCTTATATCGTTGCGGTAATGCTGCTAGATTCATTTAGACTAACAACCACAACTAGGGCTATAAGTACCGTCACAACATACTGTACGGCCATTTTCACATCCGCAAACACCTTTATGCCAGCTGCAGCACCCTCTGGTTAATGGGATAATATCAGGATCTTTAATTCCGGCGATTGAGTTTTTATCAGGAGGTCTATGAAGATCTGCATCAAGGCTGCCAGCAATAGAGTTAGGATCAATTTGAGGAGTATTTTGATTTGGATTCGGAGATCCAAATACAATTGCGGGGAAGAGCATTAAGCAAAAAAACGTGCAAAATATTAATTTTTTCATTGAGCTCCTCCTTCCTGGATAGGAGCTGTTTTAATGCCCGTTTTAGTTAAAGCATCCCATCCACCTTGTAAAACAGAAACATTTTCAAAGCCGTTCTTAGCTAAGATTTGGGCTGCTCGTATACTGTAATTATCATCAATGCAAGAACAGAAAATTGTGTATGAAGCTTTTTTATCTGCAGTATTCATAAAGTTCTCAAGGGCAGGGCCGCTGTATGGATCAATCCACTTTGATTCTGGAATTTCTAATTTGCTTTTTTCGCGACTAGAAGATGAACGGACATCAATTAAAATTGTGGAGTTAGCAGTTTCTTTGTACTGTGCAGCACCTATAAATTTTACATTTATCTGCGCGGCATAACTCAAAGATGACATAGCAATAAGTAAAAGCAAGGTTAATAATAGTTGCAAACCGACTTTTTTCTTCAATAAAATCTGCTCCTTTTTCTAAATAATGCAAGTAATTAGGCCTTAATACCTAAAATCATACACCTGTGAATTCAATTTGTCATCACTTTATAGAAAATTTTGTATTATTTTGCTAGGAATATTTACATAAGTGGAGAATAATGTAAAAATAATAATTTATAATTGGCGATGGAGAAGAGATATGACAAGAAGAGATATGACAAGAAGAGATATGACAAGAAGAGATATGACAAGAAGAGATATGGCTGAAAGAGAAAATGCATCGATGATACCAATTTTATCAATTGCTATGGCTGGAGCTATATCTACTGCAAGTACTAGCGGGGAATGGAATTGGCTAAGTACGATTGTTGGCATAATGTTAATCTGTTTATTATGTACTTTAGGTAAAATTGATACGGATAAAACTGCACATAAAATAGCCTTTTGTTTAGTATTTTCTTATTGCTTTATCATAATATTGGCCTGTCCTATTCAAAAGTTAGTCCAAAGTGATTATCTACCTTTTTTTCATCAAGAGGTATCTAAAGAACGCAGTATAAGAAAAACATTAGAAGAAGAAAACAAACAATATATTATTGATGATGGGCCTAGGATAATAGAGAATGATAAGGAGAGATTCAGACTGAATTCTGACCTTTATAACTACTTTGATAACAAAATTAAGTCAGATGAACAAAAAGAGATTGATGAAATATTAAGTTGTTTGGCACTTATTATATTTGTAGGATCTTATTTCATACCTAAGGATTGGAGTCGTATTCTTTGGAAAAATAATCTAAAATAGAACGAAATAATAATTGGAAAATAATAGTGAATTTTAATGATAAAAATATTGATAAAAGAAGAGACCTATGAACTTTTGTTCTTAGGTCCTCTCTTTATTTGAATATTTTTTCAAAAGTGATAATACGGTATTAAATTAGGTCGACTAGATATCACTTTTGGCGCTCTGCTTGTTTGGAGACAAATCGTTATTGTTGTAGGCGATAATAACTACAAATGGTGCAGTTAAGTAATTTCTCATTAAACTTCCTTCATAGGTTTGGGGATAGCGTAAAGATTGATTGCTATTGGCATAGGGGTTATCTGTAAAAATAAGTGAAATATTGTTTAAGTTATTACTAGCTGATTTAAAGAACCATGAACATCGTAAACTTGTTGGATTTAGCTGTATGGCTTCAGACGCACCATACTTATCTGAAAATAATTTTTGAAAGTGCAAAAATACTTCCAGACCGTAATTTGAATTTGTTTGAGGGATGTTTGCTGTTGAGGCATAAAGTTTGTCGTCTTTGTTAAATTCAAACTGGATAAAGCATGGAAATTCATTTATTCGATTAAAATACTTTTCATTCCACGTTACGGTTGTAGCATTGCGTTCTTTCATAAATTTATGGATGTCGTTTTTTTCGGTCCCTTGAGGTATATCAAGGAATGGCGGTAATGGCTGATCGAAATAGGTTATCTGGTTTGCGAAACAAATAATAGGAATAGATATAAATAAAATAATTATAAGCGTTACTTTCTTCATATAGTCCTCCTTGACTTATTTTATTTTTGGCCTCCCATGATAACCTTGTGACGGCATAGGGGGGATATAAATTAAGGCATAAGAGCTTTTTGTCCTTATGCTTTTTTCTGCCTTCTTTTATAATAGCCTCCTAGATCCGAACAGTCTCAACCTAAATGTCGCAACTCGCCTGCAACATCAAAATGTTCAGCTAACTCCCAAGGCTCGTACATTACAGTGCTTAGACATATATCTTACATCATTTAGTTCTAGCTAGTATTTCATCCTGATGAGAATTTGCGTAATCAGATATGAATTTTTCCCAAGCTTCTCCAACTGATGAAGGTGTTATATTGTCCCAATCTCTTTTAGAAACAGGAATAGTAAAACTGCCCAATAGACCTTTACTATTAGAATAATCGAGCCTAGCAAAAAGGCAAATTTGATTGGTTTTTAGATTAAAAGTAATGTGATTAAGAGTATATGAGAGATCATCGTACTTACTCGTATATAAGTTGTACTCTTTTAGCCTTTGGATAAATATTTGACGACCTTTGTCTAAATACGTTATTTTAATCCATACATCAAGCACAGATTGATCTATATTACCATTAGCATCCTTGCCAAATTTAAGAGATTGAGTGTCAAAAAAATGGACGTAGCTATCATTTGAGAGGATTAATTGATACCGATCATTTGCACTGCAAATATTGCTGATGAGAATAACTGATAAAGCTACTAAAAAAATTCTAATTGTTTTTTTCATAATATTTCCCTCACTTAGATTAGTTTTTTTGCACCAAACAATCTTAATCTAAAAGCTGCAAATATAGAAAATTTGTGAGGCTTAACGTGTACACCTCTTTTTGCTAAGCTCTAGGAATTGGTTAGGCAGCATAGGTGTATATCCATATAAATCAAGGCATAAGAGCTTTTTGTTCTTATGCCTTTTTCTGTCTTCTTTTATAGTAGTCCTCTAGCTCCAAATAATCTTAATCTAAATACCGCAAACGCTTCTGTTACAGTAAAATGTTCGGCTAATTCCCAAGGCTGGTACAATCCGCTACTAATCACGTCTAATAACTGGTCTTCCGGTATGAGATGATTCGCGGCCCATTTTAAAGCTTTATACTCGGCTCTCGTTACCTCTGTTCGTTCAGTAAAACAATAAAATTCTTTTTTGGGTATGCAGATTCCGGCAGATGTGAAGTGGTGACCGAGTTCTTCTGCCATTATGCATCTTTGCTCAGCTGCTGTCTCTATATATGAGCTTAAGCCAATTACTGCAGAATCACCGCAGTTAAGGTATACGCCATAAAGCGGTGGTACTAATGGATAAGTAGTCGTTAAAATTCCTTCTTGCTCGGCAAGAGAAAGAAGTTTGTTCACCCTATCCCCTCCCCAGGGGTTTATTCAAATTTTAGCCCGTGCTTTTCAAATAAGAATTTTTTAAAGTCTTCAAGTGATTTTTGTGCTTCTGGTGGAAGCTGTTTAGTCGGATCGTCGGTCCGGTGCGCCGCGAGCGTTTCAATTTTTTGTGTTTGCGGATCGTTGGTGCGTCCGAGAAGATAGTCTGTCGTAACATTAAAAAGATCAGCTATTTTTTTTATTGTTTCAGTATCTGGTTCACCACGACCTTGCTCCCAATTTGATATTTGGTCACGCGAAGCCTTTATTCTGCTGCCAAATTCCTTTTGAGAGAGATCTGATTTTTTCCGTATTTCTTGTAAACGTTCTGAAAAAATACTCATACTACGCACCTCGAATTTATCCTTATAAGTTAAGATTACACATTATGAGTAAAAAATACAACAAATGAGTAAAAAAAGCACAAAAAATATTGACAGAGTAGAAAATACTCAATATAATATGAGTATAAAATACGCAAAGGAGGGGGAGCCTATGAGGCTGGCACTATTAGTCGCTAGGAAAAAGTCTAACCTTACACAAAAGGCAATAGCTGAAAAAGTCGGTATTAGTAGGGATACATATAGCAATATTGAGACCGGACGTAAAGTTAATGTAGATACAGTTCTTGCAGCTAAAATAGCTAATATCCTCGGCTATTCTTTAAGTGATATTTTTTTAGAATGTGATGAGTACAAAATACTCAAAACGAAAAGCGTGTAAAAACTGTCTGAGAAAGGAGCGTGAAAGCATGATAGAAACCCTTGAAAAGCAAATGGTGTCGGTTCGAATTCCGAAAGCGATGAATAAACGCTTGGAAGAGCATGTGCAGCTTTTAGGTGTATCCAAGACAGCATTTATCTTGATGCTGATTAGTCGTGAAATCGGATACGGTAAATCAGGCAATAAACTGGTTTGAGAAAATTTTATATAGCGAAGGGAGCGTTTTAGCAATGGTTTATTTGAAACTTAGTGAAGAGGCGGTAAGAGAATTTCATTCACTGCTCTGGTTATTAAATCGCAAATTAGGTAGACGAATTTATCGTCCTGAACAATTGCAACTAATCTCTATGATTAGGAAATTGGAATCTATCAATGATGAGAAGTACCTAGATAAAGATATTAAGGTGATTTGAATTTATCGGTAAACAAACTTAAGGGAGGGGACTTGTTTGGAAATTGAGAGACTTTACACGGTGAAGCAAGTATCAAAAATACTAAAAACTAATCCGAATTTTGTGTATGCACTGATTAGGCATGAATTACTTCCTGTTTTAAAACTGGGTTGTTATAAAATTCGTTGCTCGGCTTTAGACGAGTTTTTAGTTAAATACGAAGGCTATGATTTGAGTGATTTAAATGATTTAAATAACATTGTTCTGATAAATCCCAAGGAAGTCGGTTAAAAGGAGGCTCTAACAATGCTCATTCACCGTAATGTTAAGCCAGTTCGCATCCAGAGAAGAAATACTAAAGTATTGCCAGCCGACATGGTCTTATTCTTCATTATGGCCATATTCGCTCTAATTGTTGCAGGGCTTTATAGTTAAAAAAATTGCCCACCATGGGGGATGGTGAGCGGAAGGGTGAGGTTTGATTTTATTATACCCGCGAGAGGGGGTGAAGAACTTGGCAAAGTTGGAACGGTTTAAATCAATGCTGAGCAATCGAAAAATATCAATTTATCGGGCGCTTCGGTTAGAACTTGGCTTAAATCGTGAACAGGCAGCGGGACGGCTTAGTCAAAGCCCTGAAACGCTTGGGAGAATTGAACGTGGCGAACGCGAGCCACTGAAAGATGAGATTTTGCTTATGGACAAAGTTTACGGTTGCAATGATGAGCTGGTCGATTACTGGCTTGGTAGATTAAAGCTCAGCATGCAGAAGGTTTGGAAAAAGAAAAAGCCGCCTGTGTTGGCGCACAGACGGTTTTCGTAGGCTCTACTTTTAAATTTCAAAATCAGTATAGCACGCCAAATAGTCAACGTCAACGGAGGCGATGGCGTGAAAGATTTCTTGGTTTGCGATTACCCAATCGAGCTTAGTATTTTCCTTGGTTTCGTTTTAATTGTTCTTGAAATCTACACATGGAGGTTTGCACTATGAATTTTAAAATCGTGCGAGACGGAGAGTTTTTCCGAATTAAGCCGATTACGCCGATGGGCGAGAGTCTCTGTGACCATTGCTATTTTCATGGGGACCCGCTTCTATATGGCACGCTAGGTAAAGCCGTAGCAGTGATGGCAGGAATGGAGAAGACGTTGAAAAATCGCAGAGGTCATCCATGGATGCGAGTCCGAAAGGAGGGCACTCATTTATGAGCTCTTGCACAGTTCGATTCGCAAGCCAGGCAGAGCTTGATGAGCTTGCTAAAGTTCCAAAACCCAAGAAAGAACCGAATTATGATCGCAGTCCAATGTTCCGGCGGCGCGGCAAGAACGCGATGCGCATAGCGGGGACACGTAATTGTCACGATGCGTTCTAAAACAGCGTATGAGCTAGAAAAAAATGAAAAGGGCAAGGTTGCCCCAGTAAAAAAAGGGATGGCTCCTGTTCAGCGCGATGGCCTTGAATACGAGTTTACGGTGGTTCTTGACATGGATAATAAGAACCACGTTGCCGAAGCTGGCAAAGATCGTACAGGGTTGTTCGATGGAAAAATAGACGTTCCTACTGAAGAAACTGGACGTATGTTGAAAGATTGGCTTGAAACTGGCGTCGAGTATGTGCCAACGATCAGCGAGGTTACACGGCAGCATATCGGCATGGAAGCTAAACGAAAGGGCGCTTCAGCCGAAATCATCAAGGAAAATTTGCAAAATTTACAGGCAGTACAGAAAAAGGCAAACTCTGAGCAGGACGTTATGGCTGCTTCGGATAAAACGGTAATTTCCTTTCAGCAAGCTAGTATTTTTTTACAAACGGAATATGAAAGGCTTATGGAACGTGAGCGGCAGGTTCAGCGGGAAATGGATCAAATCAAGAATATTATTGAACAAATGCAGGAGCAGACAAAGGATAGTTCGCCAAAAGAAATGCAGAAATTAATGGATAATGGCAAAAAATTTGTTTCTGATATAGAAAATCTTCGTGAAGATATTTGTTGGCAAAAACCGGTTATTGCAGCTGCTCTATGGAAAGAGGCGCGTGAACAGGTAAAGCAGGTTTGTACTGGTATTCGAGAAATACCGGATAAAATAAAAGCTGCGGTTCGGGACAAAACCTATAGAATCGTGGATCAGGCTATTCAAAAGACTTCATCCATTTTTGATAAGGGTATCCAATATTTGCAGTCGAAGAAAGAAAGCGTGTTAAATCTTTCACCACTGGAAAAGAATCGTCAGGCTGCAGAAAGAGGGACACAGGAAGAAAAACAAACAATAGAGCAGCAGCAGGTGATTCAGCGTGTATCTGATCTAGTGAAGGGAAAAAGATTGCCATCCATTCAGGATAAGGTTTCTGATAATAAAATTAGTACTAAAAAACCAAGAAAAGTGCTTTTGCGCATTGAATCTAAAGCAAATATGCAGAGTCAGGAACATGAACGGGAAAGATCTATCTGATTAACGTTTTATATAAACTAAAAGGATCTGTGGCATTTAAAATGTGACAGATCTTTTTAGTTTGCATAAAGAATAAATGTTTTATGGTGGTATAATATTACAGTAAATAGATTTAGGAAGTGATCATATTGAATATAGAAAATTATATTGAAATGCAATACCGCGAATTACAATCGGATATTAATATTGAGTATCAAGATTTATATCATAATATTGAACATGATAAATTGAGAGAAATTCTTTCAACATTACATAGTATTTTTATTTCTACATATAAGACTATGAATGATAGGCTTCCTACAAATGAGGATACAGCGCATTTTTGGGCTGATCCTAGTAGAGAACTGCTACGTGCAATTGATATTTCTACTGGCTTGCAAAGAACTTTAAAAGATAGTAAGTTTGCATTTGATTTTGATTCATATTATGCAGACCTGATTGAAAAATCACAAAAATTTCTTAAAAAGAGTGGAGGAAGTGAAATTCCTTCGAATATGGAAAAAGTTGAGTTGTATTATAGTTTGCCAATTTTTACTCTTGTAGATTCTATAACTGTAGAAAGGTCTAGTGATGTAAAAACATTTTCATTACGATTGGTTGGCGAGGGATCGTATGCGAAGGTATTCAAATATCAAGATTCGTTTTATCAAACATGGTTTGCTTTAAAACGTGCAAAGAAAGAGTTGAATGATAAAGAGGTGGCAAGATTTAAACAAGAATTTGAAGAAATGCAAAGGTTGAATTCTCCATATATAGTCAAGGTTTATCGTTATGACGAAATAGCTAATGAATATATTATGGAATTTATGGACTGCACATTAGAAAGATATATTAGGCAAAATAATAATAAATTGGATATAGTGCAACGCAAGGGTATTGTAAATCAAGTATTGCGCGCGTTTCAATATATTCACTCAAAAGGGCGATTACACAGGGATATTAGTCATAATAATATTTTGTTAAAATTATATGATGATGTTCCTGTTGTTAAGATTGCTGATTTTGGCTTAGTCAAACGTCCTGATAGCACATTAACAACGGCTGGTACTGAATTTAAAGGTTCGTTTAATGATCCAACATTACGACTAGAAGGTTTTCAGAATTATAGCATGATTCATGAAACCTATGCTTTAACATTGTTGGTTTATTTTATTATGACAGGCAAATTAAATACAGGCGAAATAAAAAATACCTCTCTTAGAGAATTTGTTAAAAAGGGAATGTTTCCTGATAAAGAAAAGCGATACCAATCCGTTGGTGAAATGACGGATTTTTTTCGAACACTAAATTATATTGGATAATTTATAAAAATAGGAAAGGAATCTGTAAATATGTCCGTAAAACAGTTTCATATGATTTATGCTCTACATAATGGAAATCTGGTACATATATCAAATGTTTCTAATGGGTTAAAATGTGAATGTTTCTGTCCGGCTTGTAATGGAAAATTGATCGCCAAAAAAGGAAAAGTTATGATGCATCATTTTGCACATTATGACTCAGAAGAATGTAAATATGGATATGAAACATCATTGCATTTAGCAGCAAAACAAATGATAATGGAACATAAAAAAATTATGATTCCAGCTGTCTATCTTAATTTTCCAGGAAGCGGTAGGGAAAGAATATTGCTTTCGGAAGCAAAGGAAATCAAGGTTGATCAAGTGCTTTTAGAGCAGCGGCAGGAAAATATTATTCCAGATGTTGTTTTGATTAGTGATCAGAAAAAAATATATGTAGAAATTTATGTTACGCATGCTGTTGATACAGATAAGGCATTGAAAATAAAAAATAGTGGAATATCAACAATAGAAATAGACTTAAGTGCCTATAAGCAAAGTTTAGAAAAAGAGGATTTGGAAAAAATTATCTTCGAAGATTCAGAACAGAAAAAATGGATTTACAATAGCTTTGAAAAAGAATGTCTACAAAAGTTTATAAGCGTAGCTAAGCCTATGCCAATTATTTCACGTGGATATACTGAACATGTAGATTATTGTCCAATGAGCAGACGGAAATGGCATGGCAAGCCATATGCTAATTTTATAGATGATTGTTGTGGGTGTGAGTTTTGTATCTCTGCAGCAGAAGATAAGATTTTTTGCTCAGCAGAAGCTGGGATAGCGAAGATGGAAGATTTTCAAAAAAATATAGAAGAGCGGAAGCTGTTTTATATGAATAAAGCTGATGATGAAAGATATGATTGTTTTTCAAAGAGAATTTGCCCCAATTGTGGAGGGAAACTTGTAGAGCGTATGGGGAGATATGGAGAGTTTTGGGGCTGTGGCAATTATCCGCATTGTAGATTTACAGTAAATATTGATAAAGAGACAGGTGAAATTGTCATGAAGTCATGATATACTAACATCAACTTTTTAAGTTATTAATTTCTGCATGCATAAAAACCACTTCTACTCATGGGAATAAATACCATGGATGGAAGTGGTTTTTATGTATATAGAATAATTTATTTTATTGAAAAATATGTATTTGAGGAGGAAGGAGAAAGTGTATCTAAAGAAATTAGAGGCTCTGATTCCAATTCTATTTTATTACTATGAAAATCTAAACGATAAATTGGAGCACACTTTTTTATATAGATATCTTCAGAGCCAAAGGTAATTTCAGCATATACTGGCAAATCATAAGGTAGAGAGAGTTTATATAATTTTAATTGTGCTGCAGCTTTTGCAGAATTAATATAAAAAGGACTTTCTGGTTCATCAAATAAGAAGTGATTTCCTTGAAGTTTACCGCAATGGTGGCAATGATTTGCTAAATAACTATATCCACAAAAATTTGAATAACCCATATGATAATGAAAATTTTCGTCCAGATATTTCAATAAGCTTTCTGGAATTGGAGAAAACGAAGGCATTATATGAATTTCATCGTCAAATTTAATTGGTCCAGTATCAGCATCTTCAAATAAGTTATTATTTTCGTCATAATAGCTTTCGTAATCAAGGCAGAAAGAGCGTTCTACACCAAAGCAAACAACAGGAGTTTCGTGTTGGCATTTATAGCAGGTTTGTTTGCTCTCTACAATGTATATATAATCACAAAGAAATTCTATTTCCCCATTATTAGTTTTATTGAGAATCCATTTTAGAAATTTGTAATATTCAGAACGACTCTTTACATACCAGCGTTTTATTTCAGGATTCCATCTAGCACCTAAAGCTTTTACACTATCTTTTTCCGCATAAGGAACGTCTAAAAGTAACATAAAAGATTTCTCCTCACTAAATTATTTATAAATTTCAAAAAAATAAATGGTAAATTTTTGTCGATATTGAAACGATATATTTTACATAACACATCTATAAAAGCTGAAATAAAAAAGCAATTTTAATATTATACCAAAAACTTATGGAAAGGGCAATAAAACTTTGATATAATATGAAATATTAAAGATGACTAGGAGGTTCAGCATGGCGGCTATTAAAGAACTACTGTCAACTAAATCGAATGGATTAAATGTAAAATTATTTGAATATGACATTGCTGATGACCATAGCTTTGATGAATTAAAAGATTATTTAATATCAAAGATAAGAGCATCTAAAATACATAATGCGGAAAATTATGATTTAAACTATTATGGTTCAAAAAATTTAAATCCCGCATTTATCCAGAAATTTAATGAGCGAGTAGCTGAAATTACCATTCCACAGAAAGCAAAAATTCCACATTTTGATGTTCGAAGAGAAAGAGTTACAGAGTGGATGGCACAACAGTTACTGGAAAATAAATATGGTTGTAGATTTTATGATGAAGCAGATAAGCGGATAAATATTGAACCAGTAGATATTGATAAACATACAGCTGGTATTGATGTGCCCGGAATTAGAATAGTTAATGATCAAATTAAATTTGTTGTTTGTGAAGTGAAAGCTTCAGAGGATAAAAAAATACCGTGTAGTTCAGCTGTTTCGTTGCAAGAAGATATCCAAAAAGCAGTAGATAATAAAGAAGAAAGAGTTACTAGAGAAATTTTACAATATATGCAAGGTATTCGAAATATTAAAATGACGGATAATGAATTACAGATGATCGTTAATTTTTTAGCTAGAATGATAGTAAATTCAAGCGCTGATTTGGTAAAAAATATAATGTTTTTTCCTGTTATCATAAGAAATAATCAAGAAATAATCAAAAATAAAGACGCTGGAGATTACTGTGATTTTAGCATAAATGGCGTAGATTGTAAAAGTATTGAAAATATTATACTGGCATTTCAACAACCCATAACTCAGTTCAGTAATGATGTTTATAGAGAGGCGATTGGTAATGAGTAGCATTGACATGATTATAAACTCAATAAAAGCAGTTTTTAATATGAGTGAAGAGAAAATTTCTTCACTTAGTGTCATGCTGAATGCTATGGATGCTAATCATATATATAATAAATTTGGATTAATTGAGAACAAATACATATATTCAAAAGAAGACTTGTTATCAAAAACAAATCTTCTCAATGCTTTACTGGAATTAGTTTTGGAAAACCCAAATATGGAAGCGATTGATATAAAGGAACGAAAAAATCTGTTGATTAATTTATATGGAACAACAGCATCTTTGTATGAACAATTATTTGATCAATCGCAGGAGTCTGTACTAGAAAATTCATCATATCTTGTTATGTATAGTATGCTTTCTTATTTAGCGGATAAGCAGACAATATCCAATCTGGTAATAGAAGAATATAATAAAAAATTAACGTATAAAAAATCTGTACTTTCTGGTATGGATATTATGAAACAATTAGAATTTAGTACCTATTATTTGATTGTTTTGATGGTTAGTAATATCAAAAATTATGATGGGTTGGTAAATCTGAATTCTAATATTGAGCGAGCACAAGAATTATTAGACGAAGCACAAGAGATTGAATTGGCTAAAGAAAAAATATGTGTTGAAAGTGGCATGAAAATAAGTGCCTTTGGCAATATTATTTATCTTACAGGATTATTGAAAGAATATTTATTTAATGGGAAAATCAGCAATGAAGAAAACCAAAATGTTTACAGTTTAATTAACATATACTCATATAATGTATTTCATTTGCTTGGTGTAGAAAATATAGAGTTAAAATTAATAGGCCATTTATTGAAGTATGCGTATGGGCAGATTGCAGAAAATTCTATATGGAATATAGCAGAAAAATCTCCTAAAATTCGCGAGTTTATTGAAAATAATTTAGCGGGAAATGGTAGGTATATTTATTCATTATTACCTTCGCAGCGAGAGGTCATTTCTGAAGTACTAACACCAAAGAAAAGTATAATAGTGGGAATGCCTACAAGTGCAGGGAAATCTTTGTTGGCGGAAATGCAAATTTTGTTCAGTTTACATAATTATAAAACGAAAGATTTTAGCCCTACTGTTTGTTATGTAGTGCCTACAAACGCATTAATCGATCAAGTTAAACGTGATTTGCTGGAAGATTTTAAGGCATTCGACTTTAATATTGAAACTGCATTGCCGTATTACGATATAGATGAGATAGAAGAAGAAATATTAAATCGGGATCATATTGATATTTTAATTAGCACTCCTGAAAAATTGGAATCATTAATTAGACAAGAGCATCCTTCTATAAAGAGTACAAGACTGGTCATTTTAGATGAAGCTCATAATTTGGGAGACGCATCTAGAGGATCTAAATTTGAATTGGTTTTAGCAGCTGTAAAACAAAAAATGAAAGAAGCAAACTTCTTATTACTCAGTCCCTTTATTTCAAATGCAGAAGATATTGGAGAATGGTTGGATGAGTCTAAAAGAAATTCTGCGGTTGTTTCAATGGAATGGACCCCAACACGTCAATATATAGGATGTAATTTATTAAAAAATAAGAAAAAAGATTCTGTGTTAGAATTTTATAAGTCAGCTAGAAATCAACTAGGTACAGAAAATATCGAAATAAAATTGAGAAGCAATCCAGTGGCTGTGAAAGAAGAATTGGGTGCTAAAAGTATAAATGATGGTGTAAAATTATGCGTTATACTTCGTGATTTTATTGATCAAGAAGGCAATATCTTAGTGTTGTGCGCAGGACGTGGAACGACCAAACATTTAGCAGAGCAAATAACAAAATATTTTATTGAACATAATAAATTGCAGGATTTGAGCTCAAATTTAGATGTTAAGAAAGCATTGGAAATTATTAAGTTAGAAACTAATGAAAATGATGCTTTGTTGGAGTGCGTAAAATACGGTGTATGCTATCATAATTCAGGACTTTCGAGCCTAGTAAAAGAAACCATTGAAGATTTAATTCGGAAAAACCAAATGAAAATAATATTTGCAACTACCACATTGGCGCAGGGGATGAATTTTCCGATTAATACGGTTATATTTGATACAGTTAAATTTAGGGGACAGAATTCACGTTATCTTACTAATGCAGAGTTTTGGAATATAGCAGGACGAGCAGGAAGAGCCTATAAAGATATGGAAGGATATATTATTTTATCTTTTGTTAAATCTCAAAAGGAAACTAAAGGAAATACTATAAGATATATTAAAGCAGATTTAGAAGAGGTAGTTTCATCTTTAAATGCATTTTTTAGTGGAGATAATCAAGTTTTATTAGATTATGATTTCTTGAAAAATCCTCAAAATATGCCTGTCTTAAATTTATTACAGTATATTAACCATGTTTTAAATATCGGATATGATTACAACATTAATCCAATGGATATGGCGAAAATTAGAACTATATTAAATGATTCTTTTTTATATCATAGTTTAAGTAAGCAGGATGGTTTTATTAATGCACAGAGAAAACTAAATAATTTTGTGACTCAATATGTACGACATGCAAAGGAAAAGAAAAAAGAAGATCTAGTGAAAGCAGATCAGCTCGGTATTAGTGATATTAGTTATTCAAAAGTGAAGGCTATTATAGGTGCATTTATAAATAGGCTAAAGGAAGAGGGGGATAACGAATATAAAGTTTCTGAAATCATATTACAAACAAAGAATGTTGAAAGATTAGCAGAAATTGTTGAAATTATTGCCAGAATTCCGGAAATTAATATTGAAATGGTAGGACAAGGAAAACTAGATCCACGAAGTATTGCAACGCTTTTACTTGGATGGGTGAGTGGAAAAAAGATTAAGACTATTGCAGCCGAAATTAGAAGAGAAGAACAATCTATACAAGATGTAATAGAATTATGTAATAGATATTTAAATAGCCAGATGAAATCATATATGCCGTGGGGAATAAATATTTATCAAGAATTGAGTTATGACTTAAAAACTGATAATGCAAAAATGTTACCATCATATATTTATTACGGTGTATCTAGTAAAGAGGAGGTTATTATTTCTAAGACAGGGGTGCCGCGATTCGCAACGAAAAATGTTTTGCAGATTTTAAAAGGTGATCATCCGGAAGTTGATATAAAAGTTGAAAACATAGGGATAATAAAGAAGTTAATTCGAGAAATCAATCAAAGCAAGTACCATGTGGAAAATGTTTCGGGAGAGATTATTAAAGCGATTGTGGATAGTAAACTTGAGTAAAAATATGCTTACTCTGGATGTAGGTGCGCTTCTAACACGTCATAGACTGTTGACCACATCACACTCCCGTTAATGATGTATTAAAATCATTAACGGGAGTATTTTTTTTATGTGAAAGAAAAGACCGGAGCCAACAAAATTATGCAAAATACGATATAATAAAAGTGTGAAGAATAATTTTCCAAATAAATTAATGATTAATCTTTTAAGAATAATTAATGATACGGAGGATAGGGATGATTGATTTTAAGAAGTTAGGAAATCGGTCTAGTATAGTACAATTAGAACCTAGGGATATTTTTATGTCTCTTCCATCAAGAAATGAACTATATAAATATCCTAGAGATGTTCAAAGCGAAGTTTGGAAACAATGGTTTGAAAAGCGTGATAATAAAAATTGTATAATAAAAATGAATACTGGTAGTGGAAAAACAGTAGTTGGGCTGATTATTTTAAAAAGTTGTTTAAATGAAGGAAAAGGACCAGCTGTATATGTAGTTCCTGATAATTATTTGATACAGCAAGTTTGCTCTGAAGCGAATAGACTTGGAATTAAGGTTACAAATGATGAAGCTGATATTGATTACTTACGTAAAGAAGCTATTTTAGTTATTAATATTCAAAAACTGGTTAATGGCAAAAGTGTTTTTGGTATGCGTTTAGGTAATAATGTTGATATAGGAAGTATTGTTATTGATGATGTACATGCATGTATGGCCAAAGTGGAAAATCAATATACTGTATCTATTCCCGTATCTAATCCGTTATACAAATCTTTACTAGAATTATTTGAGAACTCCCTTAAAGCTCAATCAGAAAATAAATATTTAGATATTGCTGATAATAATGATCCTTTTGCAAGCATGTTAGTTCCGTTTTGGGAATGGCAGAAAAAATCCAGGGAAATATATACAATACTAACTTCAAATCAGGAAAGTATTGAATTTAATTTTCCGTTAATTAAAGATTGTTTAACGTTATGCAATTGTGTTGTTTCTGCAAAGTGCATTGAAATTACCCCTAAATGCATTCCTATTCACAAAATATCTAACTTTGTCAGAGCAGAACGAAGAATTTTTATGAGTGCAACACTGGCAGATGACAGTGTATTTTGTACCGATTTAGGATTGAATTCTTCTGAGCTATCCACTATTATTTCACCTGAAAAAGCAAATGATATTGGCGACCGATTAATAATTTTTCCCCAAGTTATGAACAAGCAAATTACTGATGATGCAATAAAAATAAAGATCAAAGAAATGTCGATTAAACATAATGTTGTTATTATTGTTCCATCTTATAATCGTGCGAAATATTGGAGAGATATTGAAGATATGGAGCTCAATAAGGATAATTTGGATCAAGGGGTCGAACGTTTAAAACATGAACATGTGGGAGTAACTGTCCTAATTAATAAATATGATGGAATTGATTTGCCCGATGATGCGTGCCGGGTACTTGTTATCGATGGTTTACCTAGTATGCGGAGTGAATTTGATTGCTTTGAACAGAATGCAAACCCAAATAATCAAAGATTGCGACGCGAGCAAATTCAAAAAATAGAACAAGGGATGGGACGCGGAGTGAGATCTAACACAGACTATTGCGTTGTTGTTCTATTAGGAAAGGGTTTAGCGGATATTATTTACGGTTCAGATGGCTACTCTTACTTTAGTGAAGCTACAAGACAACAGTTTAGATTATCAGAAGATCTATGGAAGCAATTAACAAAGCCTACAGTAGATGATGTCATGGGGTTGGCAGAGTATTCTTTGTCTAGAAATATAGATTGGATTACAGTAAGTAAAGAAACATTATCATCTGTAAGATATAGCACGGAACCACATATAAATAATACATTACTAGCTATACGTAATGCTTTTGATGTTGCCGAATCAGGTCGTTATCACGAAGCGGCTGATATATTGACAAAGGAAAAAGACAATATTACTGATAAGGAACTTAAGGGCTTACTAAAACAATATACTGCAGAGTATACTAATTTTTATAATCCGGAAGAAGCACAGCAAATACTGTTATCAGCTAGTTTGGACAATCGAATGATCATAAAACCAATACAGGGCATTCAGTTTACTAAAGTATTAAATCGTACTGGAGCACAAGCTCAATTTTTTATTGATTATATGACACAAAATGGAATTACATCTAATAAGTATATTCTAAGAGTTAATTCGATCTTGGAAAAATTGACATTTGAAGAAGATACTGCAAAGGTTTTTGAGGCGGCGTTAAAAGATATTTCATTTTTATTAGGAATATATTCGAATCGCCCAGAGGATGAATATGGAAAAGGGCCCGATAATTTCTGGGATATTGGCACGTCGAAGTTCTTAGTAATTGAATGCAAAAATGGGACTATTACTGATACGATATGTAAGCATGATTGTAATCAATTAAATGGCTCATTAAACTGGTTTGAAGCCTTATACAGGAGTAATAGTTGCACATGCGTTCCTATAATGATACATAACAGCAATGTTTTTGAGTATGCATGCTCACCTAATGCTAGTATACGAATCATGACTCCTGACCTATTAGAAAAATTTAAAACAAATGTTGAGCAGTTTGCAATAAATGTTACTCAGGTAGATTCGTTTACTAATATAGTTAAGATTAATCATTTATTGAGCCAGTTTAGATTATTAGGAGGACAATTTGTTGATGCATTCACTACTCGATTTCATGTAAAAACCAAGTGATTTTATAGTATTAATAAATTTATAAATTCCACCCTTGATACATTTTTTCTTCAACAATTTTTGTCTTGTCTTTAATGTTTGATTCATTATTCCAATGAGCGTCCAAATGGAGGTCTTTTTCTCTTGAAATAAGTCTTTCAGCGAGTGCAGAAATATGAGCTGAAATTGCCTGTTTCTGCTCATTGCGGGCAGTCTGCAGAATGGGGTGTGGATGTCTTGCTAATTTCTTTTGTAAAGCTGTATTTTTATGTCGTGATTCATGGGGCGTATAGAGGCGGATAACTTCAGGAGTAGAATCATTTTTGATCGGAATAGAAGAACTTTGGATTTTCCATTTACTGTTGTTGTCTGTTGTTATTTGAAGCTCATATTTTGGAACCGTGCCACGGCTTATATTGTCGCCAAGTTTTACGGCAGTCGATGTATAGCTATTATCTATATTTTTGGCTGTATTTACCGAGGTAGGAAGCTGCTCTAAAAGGGCATAGGAATCACTCTTATAAACCAAAATTTTTAGCTTAGAAATAGGCTGGATGCCGTCGATTTTACATTTGCGATTTAATGCTGCCGGGAGCTTATCCGTGAAAAGTATGATATCCATATTTTCTGTGCTAAGTTTTTGTGCAGCTTCACTATATTTATCAACCTGCTTTTTGAATGAAAGATATTCCACATAAAGCTGTTTACTTTGACGCAGTTTTTCATCATTTTCCTGCTGTAAAACTTTAAAAATATCGTCCATTTTTTCTTTGGCTTCACCATTTATAGCGCGGCGATAATTATTGAGCTGCTTACCAAGAACATTGCGTTTTTCGGTAAGCAGCTTTATTTTTTTACTGTATTCGGCCAGTTCATGCGTTTTATCAGGAACGCCATAAAGGGAAGTAGCCAGCTCTTTTGTACGTTGCAACTCCTTAGCCGTTTTTGCATAGGCTTTGCGTGTTTTATCGTACAGATGATTCAAGGCTTTATCCTGTGCAGCAAGTCGCAATTGTTGATTGTTAAGAATATGTGGTTTCAAGGATTTATAGGCAGCTAATTTATCATCTGCCAGCTTTCGGTAATTAGAGGCTGTTTCTTCGAGATAAGAATATACATCACCAATGGTTATAATGAGCGGTTCTTCCATGATTTCTGCTGCTTCAATTTTTGCTTTTTCCGCATCTTGCTCTTTTTGCAGCCGCAGACGTTCTAGTTGTATTTGCCGGGAGACTTGGCGGAGTAAAACATCATTAGCAAAAACTAAGATATTTTGTTCTTTAGAAGAAAGAGAAGAAATGCCTGTTTCTTCAACACTTTCCGGGAAATCTGATTCGTGATCTGTTTGTTCAATTTGGTCCATAATTTTTTGCATAACTACCGGATTTCGATAAGCGCTGCCAAGGTGTGGGGCCGGGGTTCGGTTGAGAAGTTCAGCTTCGTCATTTTTCCCGACTAAAACTAGTTCTTCATGCTGGGCATTTAGGGTCTTTTCACTGATACAAGTGGAAAGCCCCTTTTCTTGGAATCTTTCATTGACCAATTCAGCCCAGCGTTTCCGTAAATGAAACGTCATTTCTTTAGATATGAATTCTCTAGATGAGCGATAGCCCTGCGTTGGTTCACCAGCCCGATTTATCGCATAGTGGTTGAAAAATTTATTAGGAGAAAGTGGTCGGTCGCGTTCGATAATTTTTTCATTAAACATCAGATGGCAATGGATGTTTTTGTGGCTCTTATCAAATGTAGCAGCTTTATCATGAATGGCATAGGAATAGGCATGGTGATCCTTAATACCGGTTTCTTTTAAAAGCTGTTCGACCAGTTCCATGTTTTCAGCAAGTGTGAATTCTTCCTGCAGGGCAAAACGAAACTCCCGGTAAGCACGGCCATCTGGTTTATCCCGGTGGGCTTCCGCTTCTTCCCAAAACATTCCCGGATGGTCGGCCCAACTCGGCATATTTCCATAAGCGGTAAAAGCAAGATCCTCTTCGCGATTTTCCATATGGGCGTATTCGCCTTTGCGGAAAATATAATCGTAATGTGTTTTTGTATTTAGTTTGGTGCCGTTTTTTCGCGTGCCATGAGGTGTATTTTCAAAATAGTAATGGGCCATAGCTATTCCCTTTAGCAGCTCCGGATTTTTCGGGGCTGCTTTTTCTTTTTAAAATTTGTAAAAATTTTTCGGTTCGTTGTTCCGAAGGAAAACGAAGCACGGCAAAGCCGTCTACCGGAGGTAGCAATCCGGTCCAGCTGGAGGGTGGCGCAACAAAGCTCGCTAGAGTTTTGTGTAAATGCGCATTATGGGTTTTAGCTCTCGCCGTTGATTCGTTTTTCTACTTATATTATATGATTTTTATTTCTAAATGTAAAACAAATATTATTTGTATTTTGGTAAAAATATTAACTAAAATTCTTTATTCTAGACTATTTTGGACAAATATTATTATTTACTTTTTATTAAAATAATGATAATATTTCACCGTAAAGGAGGTGAAATATATGGAACCGCAAACGAAATTTTTCCCAAAAGGAGAACCGACAGAAGTATTTGACCGAAAAGCTGCAGGCACGTTCCAAAGTGATTTATATAATCTGGCCTTAGATAAAGATGTGGCGAAAAAAAGGAACTTACTATATCTCGTGCTTTTGATCATTTGTGTGCTTTCCATTATTTTCATTGCGACAACAGCAAATTATAAAACGTATGTCGTTCGTGTGGACAATGCCACGGGGCAGGTAGAAACTGGCGGCCAATTAAAGGCAACCAACTATAAACCACAGGAGGCCGAAATCAAAACCTTTTTAGCGCAGTTTATTGCTGATACAAGGACCATTCCGCTTGATCCAGTCCAATATAAAAACAATTGGAATCGCTCTCGGCATTTTATGACGCAGGAAGCAGCACAGAAAATAAATGCAATCGTATCGAAAGATAATCCAGTAGGGCTCCTTGGTCGCATGACAGTGCAGCCGCAGATCCGTTCTATTCAATTGCAGCCAGGATCAAATTCAACCTATCAGGTTCGCTGGATTGAAGAGGAATATGCCATCAGTGGCAATACAACGGGGAGAAAAGTCAGCTATGTTGCGCTCTTTTCTGTTGCTATTGAACCGCAGAGCAAAGAAGAAGAATTACTCATTAATCCGTTGGGCCTGAAGATTAAGGATTTAGCCATCAGTAAAGAAAATGAAAGCAAGGAGTGATTGCTTTGAACCATCGTAAAGTTTTTATCGCGGTAGCTATAGCGGTTTCGATGTATTCATCCAGCTTGATTGCCCTTGCTGAGCAGAAAGCCTTTTATACAACAGAAGATGCCTATGTTTCTGCATCTAAATTGATGTATGACTATAACGAGGGCAGTGTGTATCAAGTGTATGTACAGCTTGGGCACGTGACGGATATTTCTTTGCATCCGAATGAAAAGTTAGTGGGAGTCTTAGCCGGAGATACAGAGCGCTGGAATATTGAGACGGCTAGTGTAGATAGTACCGTTCATGTTTATGTAAAACCAAAGTTTGCGGATATTGGCACAAATTTTATCATCAATACGGAGAAACGTTCTTATCATTTAGCGGTATCATCAGCGGCTACATATAATCCCGTCATTTCATGGGACTATCCAGAAGAAATGTATCGAAAACTGGCAAATACGGAAGTTTATCAAAATCGCGAAGAAAAAGAATTTCTAGATATTTTCACAGAAAAAGTTGATGGGCGTTATGTAGCCAAAACGATGAACTATTCCTATGAAACTAAGGGTAGTAAAAAAGCGGATACGGCTTTATTTCCTCTGAAGGTTTTTGATGATGGAACACGGACCTATATTCAGATGCCAAAGTCTAATAAATATGATTTGCCGGTTCTTTATAATGTCGAAAGCAGTGACAAAGAGAAACTGACGCTCGTAAATTACCGGGTGCACGGGGCCTATTTCATTGCAGATCGTGTATTTACGCATGCCAGACTTTATTATTCAGCCAATGTCTATGTAGATATTTACCCCAAAAAAGAAGAATCAGGTCTGCCAAAACTTCTAACAGGTGGTGATAAAAAGTGATATTTGACAAGGTGAAAGGCCTGTTTCATAAAAAGCGGGATGAAGATTTTGAAGAAGAGGAAACTGAAACACTTGATGAAAAAGCAGAAAAAGAGATAGGGGAGAGTGGTGAAATAGATTTTTCGGATGACGATGATCCAGAAAGTCGGGCGAAAACCTTAAAGAAAAAAGCCATTATGGTCACTGGTGGAGCCGTCCTACTTTGTGCGATTACGGCAGCTGCCAGCAATACGTTTTTCGGGACAAAAGAGAAAGTAGATAAACCGCTTTCTAGTCAAAGTGTTGCAACAGCTGCTACACCGGCAGAACAGCTTCCAGACAAGTATTCGGAGATTGGCAAGTATCAGAAAAATAAAGGGAATGATCTAAACAGCAATGGGGGGCAAGGTGGGCAGGGGACAAACTCACCAATCAGAGCGCAGAATTCATACCAGGCAACTAGTACAACAACCAGTCGCCCCGCTTCAGCTACATATGTGCCAGCAACGCCTGCAGCGCATGTCTTTGATACTAAGCGCTTTGCCGACAGTGTAAAGGAAACAGAACAGGCTATTGCTGCGGTGGAGAACACGTTGGAAAATCTCAATAATAGAATTTTGATGATTACAGGTCTGAATTCCGAGTTGCAAAGTGTTTTCAAGGCTGTGCAGGGAATTGGCGATATGCCAACAGGAAAAAGTGCAGCAGAGCTGGATGCGATTTTTCGGGAGATTAAAGAAAAAGCAGAGAATGATGAAGCGTATGAAATTCTTCTCTATACCAGCTTGGAAAATGCGAATCGGGATGCGGCCAATGCTGCACAAAAAGTTTTTCAAAATCAGCAGCTTAGAAAAAATGCGCAAGAAGAGGTTCTACAAACAAACACAGACGGCCTTTTAGGTGAACAGCAAAAAAAGAATACGACAGAAGTTTTGGAAGCTTTAGAGAGTATAGATCAGGCAGAAGTCAAGGGCTCGGAATTTATGAAGCAAGTGACTATGCAAGAAGCTGAATTTACGGCCAATCGCATAGAGAGAAAAAGCCAGAGCTGGGGAGTTTTATGGTTATGATCCCTATCATCCAAACGAATATGATATGCAAAAACGGGTAGTGCAGACGAAAAGCCTTGGTTTTATGCAGTATGGGGAATGAAAAAGAGCAGGGCGTTTGCCCTGCTCTAAAGGTATACATTCTATTTTTCTTTGGTAAAGGATAAGACGAAAAGTTCCAAACATTGACGGCAAAGTTTGAGCTTATCATGGGAAAGGGCATTTAAGAGCTTGTTGATGCGTGTCCGTTCCCAATCTGCTGCAGTATCTTCCAAGACTTGTTTTGGCGAAGTTGGCTGATTGTTTTCTCCATAGAGTAACCATTCAAGGGAAAACCCCATTTTACCAAGCTTTTGGATGACTTCTGCAGAAGGGATTGTGCCGTGTTCAATCGAGGAAAGGGCTGATTGACTGATAGATAAATCTTTAGCGAATTCTTCTTGTGACTTGTCGTAATAGACACGAATGACTTTAATGCGCTGCGCTAAGGTATCTGCTTCTGTATCTACAGAAGCATCTTTGGCGGGTGTTTTTCCAGAAAGATAATCCGTTGTCACATCAAAGATTTCTGCGACTTTTTCAAGAAGCTCTGGTGTTGGCTCATCTTTTCCAGTCTCGTACAAAGAAATTTGAACTTGAGTCGTATTTAAAAGATCCGCCAACTCGCCTTGCGTCATTTTTCCTTTTCGTATTTCTTTCAGCCGTTTTGCAAATTCACTCAACCCAATCACCTACTTATATATTTACCGTAAAACAAATAATATATATTATATTTTATCACAATAAAAATAAAAAGGAAGTGTTTCTTTTGAGTAAAGTTTTATTTTATGTGTAGCTTTTCATAATACAGTGTTAAATGCGGAAATAAACAAGGCAATGTATTATTGGATACAGGCATGAGTCCTGGCGGGATTATACATAACATGAATACTATGGGAATTAATGTAAATTATATGCAAGCGATTATACTGAGCCATGGTCACATGGACCATACTATGGGGTTAACTGCGTTAATTGATAAACTAAAGATGCATCAAATACCAATTGTATTTCATCCCGATGCTTTATTAGAAAGAATGGTAGTAATGCCGGACGGGTATGAAAACAATGTTTCAATACCCCAATTAACCACTTCACAACAGGAAAAAGTTGTTTTTGTTAATAAGACAGATCCCACTCTTTTAGTTGATAACATGATTCTAGTTTCCGGTGAAATTGCGCGAACCACTGATTTCGAGAAGGGATTTCCTATCCACTATACAAAACGCGAAGGTCAATGGGAAAATGATCCGGTAATAAAGGATGATCAGTGCGTTATTGTAAAAGTGAAGGGAAAGGGATTGGTTGTAATTACGGGGTGTTGTCATTCTGGACTTATTAATACTATCCGTTATGCTCAAATGCTGACTAATTGTCAACAAGTCTATGCTGTATTAGGTGGTTTTCACTTAACGGGTGGCATATTTGAAAAAATTATTCCTGAAACAATTGATGAATTACAAAAAATTCGACCAACCTTTTTAATGCCTGGCCATTGCACTGGTTGGTCTGCTATTCATCAAATTGCCCTAGCAATGCCTGAAACATTTATACCAAACAATGTTGGTACTACACTAGTTTTTCAAGCAAACGAATAAATTGATTTTGATGTAAAAAGCTTGGATTATTAGCATAAGCAATCGCTAAATTTTTTGGATATAAGAAATAACACTATGACCTTGCGTCGAATTGTTGGACATGGAGAATACCCTCTATAATAAAATGGGAGGGATTCAACATGGGAGAACGGAAGAAATTTGACAAGGCATTTAAAGAGCAGGCAACAAGACGGATTATCGAAGGGGAAACGGCCATCACCAAAATGGCTGACGAACTTGGCGTACATTATACTACTGTGAGAGATTGGGTCAGACAGTATAAAAAAGATGGTGCTAACTCTTTTCCCGGTAGCGGCAATCTCAAGCCCGAAGATGGCGAACTAAGGAGATTGCGTCGTGAACTGCCGATCTGAAAGAAGAAAACGAAATACTAAAAAATGCGGCGGCCTACTTCGCGAAAAATCAGAAATGAAAAAGTTCATGTTTATCTATGAACACCGCTTCAAATTTCGGATTGCGAAGATGTGTAAGGCCTTTGGAGTATCTCGAAGCGGCTATTATCCCTTTGCCGAAAGACCTGAAAGCAAACGAAGTCAGGAGAATCGGCAATTGCTGAAAACCATTATGAAAATCCACGAAGAAAGACATAAAATATATGGTGCTCCCCAGATTGCGGAAAATCTACCGCACCATAAAAAGGCCAGTCGAGGGCGCGTCGCTCGGCTTATGAGAGCAAACGGAATACGATCCAAAGTTACTAAGAAGTTCAAGGCCACAACCAACTCAAAGCATAGCCTCCCGGTAGCGGATAATATTCTGAATCGAAATTTCACGGCAACTAGGCCTAACGAGAAATGGGTTTCAGATATAACCTATGTAGCGACTAAAGAGGGCTGGCTCTACCTGGCGGGAGTCATGGACTTATTTGGTCGCAGAATCGTTGGCTGGGCCATGGATAGTCGCATGAAGACCGAGCTGGTTTCAGCGGCCTTAAAGCTGTTTTGGCGGAGCTTATTACCGATCAAATTATGCAGATTGGTCAATAGCTTGAGAATCTGATTGCCATTCCAATCTTTCGGTAATAATGGTATGGGGAGAAACGGATCTTGTAGTAATATATTGTCAATATGTTCATCTAAATCAAGATAGCTATTAAATAACTTGAGATCATCCGAATCGTGGATGGTCTTTTCTATATTTGAAAAGTTTTTGGTAATCCATTGTTCTTCTTGTTTATATAGATTTTCCAGTTTGGAAATATTCCATAATCTATAAGCTTGTTCAAATGTAATAGGTGTCATTGAAAAAGGGCCTTTAATAATATTTACATATTCTTTTAGCTCTAATCTTTCTAGAGAAGTTCTAATCGCTGTTTCGTAATCTCATGGAGAAATATAGATGTTACTATAATATTGCGCAAAGCCCAAATTAGTAATAATCGACTTGAAGGTATCTTTTTGTTTACGACGCTTTTCAGGAATTTGCATGATAACTACACACCAGTTATTATTAAATGATTCATTTACATGTTGACGTTTATTATTTAAACTTTTAGCCGCTTTTTTTCCATATTCCGTAATTCGGTATGTTCCACGAGAGACAGATTCGATACAATTAATTTTCTTTAACTGGGAAAGTGTATTGCGAATTGTAATTTCTTTGTAGCCTCTAATCTCATAAATATCGATTAGTTCTTTAGCTTGTACTGTATTAGAAATATCAATTAATCCCAGAATTTGTTTTTCTATCGATTTCAAAGTAGGAGACTCCTTTTATTCATTATTTAAGTATGATTAATTTAAATAAACTCAAATATATTATACTAAAATCGTAATAAAATATATATATTATTATAATGAAAAAATAAAAATAATAATATATATATTAAAAAATACGATATTTGTATTTACAAGTATAATGATCGGGCGTATTATTAATTCTTGTAAGCAAAATTTTTGCAAAAGGAGCGATAATTTGAATTATCGGTGGTGCCTCAAGACAACTAAATCGTTAGGGGGAAAAGCACATGAAGATAGTAGCGATTAATGGGAGCCCTAAAGGAAGAGACAGTAACACTAATGTTATGATTACTGCCTTTTTAGAAGGAGCTCAGGAAGCAGGAGCAAAAACCAAAAATGTTTTTTTAGCGGAAAAGGATATCAAATATTGTAGAGGTTGTTCATCCTGCCATTTTAATCATGGACAATGTGTGATTAATGATGATATGGCGGAAATAATATCCCTTGAAAATGGAGCTAACATCCTTCTTTTGGGAACTCCTCTGTACTTTTATCATATTTCTGGACTTTTAAAAGCTTATATCGATAGAAGTTACGTGAAGGGGTATGACTTAGGCTACGGCCATTTGGAAATGACTGCAACAGGGCAATATAAATCTACTGCAAAACCAGAAAAACAAGTTCCCAAAATAGTAATGATGTCTAACTGTGGTAATACAGGAAGATCTATTTTTGAAGCTGTTTCTCAATGGATTAGGAAGACTGCTTTAATGATGGACACGAAATTGATTGGGGAAATTTACGCCACCCAAGGAATGCTCCTAACCTCTAAGAATGAAAAAGTACAACCTATTATTTCAGACTATTTACAATTATTGAAGAAGGCAGGAAATGAAATTGCTACCAATGAGGCCATGTCAGTGACGACAGAAAAGGCATTAGAAAATAGTTTTGTTCCTGATGAGATGTATATTAAAGGGCTTAACCGCCAGATCGACATCATGAGAAAGTCCAATTTATAATTTCGAAGATCAAAACGAATTCTTGCTCAGTCTATAAAGTTTTGTTGAATTTTAGTCTCAAAAACCACCGTTTTGCGGTCAACTTTACCGACATTGCTGTCCCCAAGGCTCATACGCTTTCATTTGCTGGCGTATGAGCCTTGGAGACAGCTTATTTCACTACAAACTAAACTGATTTAGTACGTTAAGATGTAGTTGTTATTACATAAATGACCAGGAATTATTTTCCTTAATTAATTAGCAGGGGATTTATTCTAAAATACGAACTGTTTACTATTAGATATTACATGAATAAAAGACTACAACGACAGTGGTGGAGGATAAATATTATGCAAGAAAAAATTAAGTTTTCAATTATAATTCCGGCTTATAACGAAGAGAACTATATCACTAAATGCTTAGATTCAATTATTGCTGCATCAGCATCTTATAAGAACCAAGTTGAGGTAATAGTAGTATTGAATCGTTGTACTGACCGAACCGAAGAAATTGCATTATCATATGGTTGCATTATAGTAAGGGAAGATGCTAAAAATCTTTCCAAAATCAGAAATGCTGGGGCTAAAGTCGCAAAAGGAGAAGTATTAGTTACCATAGACGCAGATAGCTGGATGAGCGAAAACATGCTAATAGAAATAGAGAAAGAGTTAATTACAGGAAAATATATAGGTGGCGGTGTTTCGATTAAAGGAGAAAGGACTTCTTTGGGTCTGATATTAGGAAGTTTAGTAATCATTTTTTCAGTTCTTATGCAGTATGGAGTAATATCTGTAGGTCTTTTTTGGTGTTATAAAAAAGACTTTGATGCAATAAATGGGTTTGACGAAAACTTGCTTCTTGCAGAAGATGTTAATTTTGCATTGAGGTTAAGAAATTGGGGTAAACAATGTGGAAAAAAATTCAATACAATAAAAAAAGCATATATAACCACATTATCCAGAAAACATGATAAATTTGGTGATTGGAATTGGTTTAAGAATGCAAGAGGGATTTTTAAAATTCTTAGAAGAGCCAATCCTGATGTAGCAGGTTTTAATAGCCAAGATCAGGAAATAGCAAATAAAGTGTGGTATGATATAAAAAGATAACCTAAGAATACCAAATGCCATATTTTCTACAGAAATTAAAGCATACTTGATTTTTTAAAGATTAAGTATGCTTTAATTATTCCAACTTATAACAAATACTTTTCAGTACATGACACGCTTGCTGGTACTACCCCTAATAGGCAAATCAATTCTTGGTGTTTCACTATCATTGATTTTTTTACAAAATCTGTCTATAGTTGTAACTGTAAGAATATTTTACATAACTGGAGGTATCTTTCATGTTTAAGGATAAACGAAGTAAAAAAATCGTTCTTATCGCTCACTGTATTTTAAATCAAAATGCTAAAATTGACGGCTGTGCTTACTACCCTGGAGCAATGTTAGAAGCAACAAAAACTATATTAGATGCAGAAGTCGGAATTATTCAGATACCGTGTCCTGAACTTTACTGCATGGGCCTAGATAGAGAAGCAGACCATCAAGCCAATCACAGCATTGAGTCAGAAGATACGAGAGTAGCAAAACGAATGAATGAAGATAAGTCTAGAAAAATCTGTAATGTAATTGCAGAAGCAATTTTGTATCAGATTGAAGACTATACAAAAAATGGTTTTGACGTAGTTGGAATTATAGGAATTAATGGCTCCCCAACCTGTGGTGTTGAAACAACTTGGGCAAACGACCAAGTTGTTGATGGCCACGGTATTTTTATTGACATTTTAGATAAAACCTTAAAAAATAAATCAATTTCATTGCGAAAAGTAGGAATAAGAGCCCGCGATCCCAAACATGCTGTTACAGCAATAAAAACATTACTTAACAGCTAATACCCCACCAAAATCCAGTACTATTTTCTATTCCTTCAAGCTACCTAGCAGTGATAAAATTTTCGCTGCTGAGGTGGCTTTTTTAGTTTTTGTTGTGACTGTGGGTAGTGATGTTTTTAAATTACCGGTGCGGCTGCCTGCGGTTGGGCGAGCTTCCAGTTCAATAGTAGGTGTATTCTATTTTTTTATAAACTTGTAATATCGACTGTTTTGACGGAGCCTATTACCGATCAAATTATGCAGATTGGTCAATAGCTTGAGAATCTGATTGCCATTCCAATCTCTCGGTAATAATGGGATGGGGAGAAACGGATCCTGTAGTAATATATTGTCAATATGTTCATCTAAATCAAGATAGCTATGAAATAACGTGAGATCATCCGAATCGTGGATGGTCTTTTCTATATTTGAAAAGCTTTTGGTAATCCATTGTTCTTCTTGTTTATATAGATTTTCCAATTTGGAAATATTCCATAATCTATAAGCTTGTTCAGATGTAATAGGTGTCATTGAAAAAGGGCCTTTAATAATATTTACATATTCTTTTAGCTCTAATCTTTCTAGAGAAGTTCTAATCGCTGTTTCGTAATCCCATGGAGAAATATAGATGTTACTATAATATTGCGCAAAGCCTAAATTAGTAATAATCGACTTGAAGGTATCTTTTTGTTTACGACGCTTTTCAGGAATTTGCATGATAACTACACACCAGTTATCATCAAATGATTCATTTACATGTTGACGTTTATTATTTAAACTTTTAGCCGCTTTTTTTCCATATTCCGTAATTTGGTATGTTCCACGAGAGACAGATTCGATACAATTAATTTTCTTTAACTGGGAAAGTGTATTGCGAATTGTAATTTCTTTGTAGCCTCTAATCTCATAAATATCGATTAGTTCTTTAGCTTGTACTGTATTAGAAATATCAATTAATCCCAGAATTTGTTTTTCTATCGATTTCAAAGTAGGAGACTCCTTTTATTCATTATTTAAGTATGATTAATTTAAATAAACTCAAATATATTATACTAAAATCGTAATAAAATATATATATTATTATAATGAAAAAATAAAAATAATAATATATATATTAAAAAATACGATATTTGTATTTACAAGTATAATGATCGGGCGTATTATTAATTCTTGTAAGCAAGATTTTTGCAAAAGGAGCGATATGAAGTGAGGAGAATGCAACAAATAATTGACTTATCAGTAGTAATAAAAGCTGGTATTGCATCTGATCCCAAATCACAGCTTCCAGAAATTCATTATTTGGATCATATAATCGGAGCAGAGCAGATGGTATCTATTTTTCCAGGCTTAAATCTTAACGATTTACCCCAAAAACAAGGTTGGGCAGTGGAATTTTTAAAAATTAACACTCATTCAGGGACACACATTGATGCACCATATCATTATCATGCCGTTGATGATAGTGGCAATCCAATGCCAACTATTGATGAGATACCGTTAGATTGGTTCTTTGGTTCAGGTGTTAAATTGGATTTTCGTAAATTTGAGAATGGTCATGTTGTCACTGTTGATGAAATTAAGGCGGAATTGGTGAGGATCGATCATGAGTTACAACCCGGAGATATTGTTCTTGTAAATACTGCGGCGGGGGACAAATACGGTGATGATAATTACCTAGATAGTGGTTGTGGCATTGGCAGGGAGGGCACTTTGTATTTAACCGAGCATGGTGTTCGATTGGTTGGTACAGATGCGTGGAGTTGGGATACCCCATTTAATTATATGCGGAAACGCTTTGAAGAAACAAAGGATCCGTCCACCATTTGGGAAGGTCATTTTGCTGGCTGTATTCGTCCATATTGCCAGATGGAAAAACTAGGTAATTTAGATAAGCTACCGCCAACAGGGTTTCAGGTTATTGCATTGCCAGTCAATGTCTATAAGGCGTCGGCAGGCTGGGCACGCCCAGTTGCAATTATTGATGAAAATGGTGGTGAATAAATAATGTCCAGAATAAAGTTAGTTAATCAAGAAAACATGTCACAAGAACAAAAAGTGGAATATGACCGATTCCCATCTAATTTATTCCGTGGGTTATTGAGAACAAAGAATAGTACTCATGGGTATGCTGAGTTGGGCGCCGTTTTACGTGATACATATTTGTCGGCCAAAGATAGAGAATTCGTTATCGTAAGGGTTGCCTACATGAGTAACTCAAAGTACGAGTTGATGCAACACATACATTTAGCCATGCAGCAAGGCTTGAGCGCAAAGGATATAGACGCAATTGCGCAGAATGATCTTCAATATTTTGATCAACGTATGGCAACGATTTTACGTTTTATAAATGAATGTGTTAGTCAAGTTAAAGTATCAACAGATACCTTTGAAGCGACAAAACAGTATTTGAGTGAGGGTGAGATTGCCGAACTTACATTGCTAATTGGTCACTACATGATGACTGCAAGATTTTTAGAAACATTGGAAATTGATTTGGATGAGACTCCTACTTCCTGGGATAATGTGTACTTATTTTTACGGGTATTCGGAAAATCGTGTTGAAAAACGATTAATGCAAGCATGCTAAAAATCGGATTAATATGTTGAAATATTCATTTTGTAATGTTAAACACTTACTAAGTGTCTGATTTATCTAATGTACTTTTGAAAGAAAGTTTTATAGCATATATGAGATTAAGTGCGTTGTATGGAAGGCGATTTTACTTTGAAAAAAATTACAAGTATCATTATTTTGCTAGCAATTTTAATATCATGCTACTTTGTCCAAAAGTTTTTTTATGGAAACGAACAAATGATTATTAAAGTCGAATCATTACATACACCTGCGGCAAACTCGCCTGAAATCATTGAACAATCAGATAATTTTGCGGAAAAAAGAAATACATTTACATATAAAGATCAAAAAATTCAATACCTACTAATTTTTCCCGCCAAGTATACCCAAAGTACAAATCGGTGGCCTTTGATTCTATTTTTACATGGAAGGTCGTCGTGTGGACAAGATCTAAACCTAGTTAAGGAATATGGGCCTCCGTGGGTTGCAGAACACAACACGGATTTTTCATTCGTTGTTCTTGCACCACAGTGTGCCGAGGAAGAAAATTGGATGAATAAGCCGGATCTTTTAGCAGCACTACTTGATGATGTTTTAAAAAAAAATCGTATAGATCAAGATAGAGTTTATTTAACTGGAACAAGTTGGGGCGGAAATGGTACTTGGCAAATGGCCAGTCAACACCCAGAATACTTTGCAGCAATAGCGCCGCTAGCCTCCAAGCCAATAATTCTTAACAACTGGAATAAAGGGCTAATTTCTATGCCAACATGGGCGTTCCATGGTGAAAAAGATCCCATTCACCCCGTGGAAAGTGACGAATCGATGATTAATGCTCTACGCATGCAAGGAGGTACGCCTCGTTTTACGATTCTTTCGGATCAAGGACACTATATTACAGATGTATATAAAAATAAGGAACTCTATGATTGGTTCCTTGCTAATAATCGACAACATCGATAAAACTAGATTATATGATAATAAAATCTTTTATTCCTGTTTTGTATAGCGAGAGGAGTTAGATGGTTAGGTATTCTCAATATTTCATCCTTGCGCATCATAAGCGTTCAAGAACATGAATTTGAGTACTATGTATTGGCGAAAACAAAAATACCAGCATTCGCTGAGGGACAATAAAAATTGACCAAAGCCGAAAGGCTTCACAGTTAGTCATGATGGCGAATTGTGGTTTCTCGGAAAGATCACAATTCCAGGTAAATTCTCATTGGCTCAAACGGCATGCCCGTAATCTCAATGCACAGATAATCGGCGAAATAGATGTTTCCCAGGGGGCGCTTTTGATTGTACGGGACAATGAGGTGGGCATTGCCGTCGCTAACTATCTGAAGGCTGTGGAAACTGCAGGCAGGGAAATTGCTATTGATAAAAAACTGACACCAGAAACACAAGCATTATTAGAACAAAAATTTATTCCAGATGAAGTGTATATACGAGAAGTAAAAAAGTATGTTGACAGTCTATTGGTAAAGCAAGATGACCAATAGAATTTAGTCTAAGCCCAAGGAGGCAATAGGAACCATGGACGGGATGAGCAGGATAATAGAACGAAACATTAAAAAGGCAATCGCCCAGGGGTCTTTTAATGACTTACCCGGTAAGGGAAAAGCCCTGCAGCTTGCCGATCTGCGATTTATTCCCCCGGAGCAGCGAGGGGCATTTTTGGCATTAAAAAACTCAGGATCGCTTCCGCCAGAAATGCAATTACGTAAAGAAATTGCTAGTTTAGAAGAACAATTGCAAATAGCTACGGAACAAGATAAGCCTGGCATTATTAAAGCAATTATTGAAAAGAAGATGTTTTATGATATTCTAATGGAACGCCGGAAACGGTAAGGCGAGGATAAAGGAGCTTAAGCATAGCAGACGGCTCCATTGAAGTCATACCAATTTTTTAGCAGAAAAGAGGAAAAACCCTAATGAAGAATACTAAAGAATTTAAACTCATTGAATGCGGCGGCACTCCTTATGAAATTGGCCGTCAGTGGGGGGAGGGCTGTAAAGACAGCATTTTAAAAATTTCCGAGAACATTGGTAATAGTATGATGTCTTTTTACCAAGCCTCAAAGGAAGAGATTGTCTCTCAGGCTATGAAGTTTCTCCCTGCAGTTCAAGATTTTGATCCATATTTGGTTGAAATAATGCAAGGGCAGGCTGACGCTACCGGGCTTAGTTTTGCCGAAATATTTACGCAGAAGTGTTTTAATGAGCTTGTCTTAAAATACAAAGATGATTCAGGTCTGTGCACCTCCTTTGCGGCAACAGGAAAAGCAACTCAAGGGGGTAAAACCATTTTGGGGCAAAACATAGATTTTTTCCCTGATACACCGATAGATTTATTGAAGATTCATCATGCCAACGGCCTCGTACAATTCATATTAAGCTTTTCAAACTCCAGTGAGTTCACATTTTCATCCTCTGGAATCGGCATGTGTGGAAATGCTACTATCGGGCAGGATTTTGCACCTACTATCCCGGTGGGTTGTTACCTTCCCCGAGTGATGAGACAAAAGAATATCCATGATGCCATGGATATTCTTAAACAAGTTGCCCGTGGTCTTGGCTACTATCATTTAGCCGATGCAAACGGGAATATGTCCGGTATCGAGAGTATTCATAATGATTTTGAACTTCTATACCCGGCAAGGGATATGTTGCTACACTCCAATCATTATCTCACAGAACGTTTCCAGGGAGTGGACACGGCATCCCAATTACAGCCGGACAGCTACCATCGCTTAGACAGAATGCGCAGTTTCATGAATCAGCATTATGGTCGTATCAATATTGAAACAGCTATGAAAATCCTGTCCGATCACGACCAACATCCCAATGCAATATGCCGCCATGTTAACCCTGTCGACCCAATATCATCGACAACGCTCGCTTCGTTTATCATGGTTCCAGCTGAGGGAGTTATATATATAGCAGCCGGACATCCCTGCGAGCAGGAATATATTCGATATGTGCTTTTTGAATAAAGACTTAAACACCATTAGAATAATGCAGGGAGGAGAAAACAATGTTTAATGTGACGGCCAATGGAATTCAGATTGAGTATGACACTTTCGGTGATAGGTTTTTTCCAGCCTTACTATTAATCGCCGGCAATGGTGCCCAATTGCTATTCTGGGACGCTGAGTTCTGCGAACTATTAGCGAAAACGGGGCTTTTTATTATTCGTTTTGACAATCGCGATGCTGGTCTTTCGACCAAATTTGATGAAGCCGGAGTCCCGAATATTATGGCTGCAATCAAAGACGCTATGGAAGGCAAGGAAATTGCAGCGGCGTATTCCCTGGATGATATGTCAGATGACTGTGTGGGGTTACTGGATTCCTTGCACATTGAAAAAGCGCATATCTGCGGCGCTTCGATGGGCGGCATGATAGCCCAAGTTGTTGCTTATCGGCATCCACGGCGCGTTCTGAGTCTGACTTCCATCATGTCAAACACGGGAAACCCCGATCTTCCGCAGGGAAAGCCGGACGCGATTGCCGCCGTTGTCGCACCGCCGCCGACGGAGCGCACAGCATATATTGAACACAATATGAATGTATGGCGAAAGATTTGGAGTCCCGGTTTTCCCTTTGAGGAAAAAAGAGCCCGGACATACCTGGAGAAGAGCTATGACCGATCATATTACCCACAGGGAATGGCGCGTCAAAATATGGCGATTCTTTCTCAAGGCGATAGAACAGCATCACTTTCAGCCATTAAAGCCCCTACACTCGTCATACACGGGTCCGGTGATCCGCTGATCCCAGTCGAAGCAGGGAAAGATACAGCTCGGGTAATTCCCGGAGCAGATTTATTGATCATTGACGGAATGGGGCACGATCTTCCCACGGGGGTCTGGCCGGAAATAGTAACCGCTATTTCCCATCATATAAAGCAAGCAACAGAACCCACACTTACTGGAGATCCCCATAACTGTTTGCATAAATGAATCAAGTCCAATAATATCGAGGAAAAATATGAAAATGAAAGTGTAATGTCTTTTCTACCAAGTTTAAAGTTCAACATCAGGTAGTTGCTGAAGAATAGCCATAACTTCTTTTAAAGATCATAGAGATAGTTATTATCGCTGACGCTGCATTCTCCTCAGTTGCTCTCGTCCGGCACGTCAATGCTTTCAAAATATAATTGTTTCACTAAACAACATGGGGCTGATGGGTGTTAGGGTGTATGGAAATTGGCCTGCTTATCAGGTAGGAGGACAGTATTACCGCGTTATAGTTTATTTTTCCAAAATCAGGAATTAGAAAGGAGATTAATGCTTTGATTAATTTTTCGGAATCTATACTTAAGCTGCCTAAAGGGATATTCCACTCAAAGGAGTTAAAGCTTATCTAGCACAAGGACAAAGACATCAGATTATTTTTATGGAATTTAATGAAGACGTCGTTTTACTTGAGCATGCTCATGAAGGACAGTGGCGAATTGTCTTGGAAGGAAAAATAGATTTAATGATTGGTTCTGTGAAACAAACGTTTTATAAAGGTGACCGCTATTTTATCCTTGAGGGTGTTAAGCATTCTGGAAAAATCTATGCAGGCTATGCCGATATAACTTACTTAGATCAGGAATCGAGATATAAGGTTAAAGAACAATAAAGGGAGAGGGTTAATAAAAAGGTGGGAAAACATCTTTGTCCATTTTTACACTGTTTTTGAGCAATAAAAATCAAGGGAGGATAAAAATATATGAAACCATATATTTCTCAAATTCCGCAAGATGCTAATTGTGGAGCGTTTTCAATTGCTTACTATTTGTGGGAAACGAATAAAGCAGCAAATATAAATGATCAAATCTTTGTAAAGAATATACACCAAGCAATACAGGTTGGACCCAATAACATGGGTGTTCCTGAAATCCATTCCAGTCCGGAAAAAATGTCTAAGGAACTATTTAATAACTGGGATTCATATGCATATACATGTATGTTAAGTGATAGCCCGATTCTTCCACTGGCGCAGGGGTTAGGTATTTCTTGTGAATCAATAAATGTTCTTGACAAAATTAGGGATAGCGATAATAAATATGCGATTATTATATGTACTGTAGGGCATCAAATAGAAGTCGGGCATTATATGCTTACTAAATATGAAAATGGTACTTATAAGCTTTTGGATTCAATCTATAACATGGATCATACCACATTCAAACTTATTGAATCTTATGGTATGGATCAGGTAGTATGGGAAAGCTTTTCTCTTGATGACAACGGCAAACTTTTGTTAAAAAGGGATTCTAACTATTACTATACTGGAGCAGGAATTCTTATAAAGTAATCAAGTGAAATAAATCATAGGTCGGATAGAAGATAAAATAAGTCAACACCTTTAAAATTTTATTAAAATTATTGTATGGTAAATTCTATTTATCAAAGCCCCTCTAAAACTAATATTGAGCTACTCAATTAGAGAAAGACCGTTTTAGTTTTATATGATTTATAAAACTAAAATGGTTTTTTATTTAGAGAAAATCTGATTTTTGCCAAAACGCTTTTAAAAATTGTTTTAGTTATATGAAGAATAACCCGCGGGGCGCTGCCCGAGCCCCGAAGTTTACCGCTAGGGTTTTCCAGAGCGACAAAATAAAGAGCGAATTCTTTCGAATTCGCCGCCCCGCTAAACCTCATCCGGCGCTCGGTTCAGTTTCCAACGTTAACCTATCCTCCAGATGAGTAAAAGCATTCTCGGTATTCCCTTTCATGAGAAGATTATTCCACTTACACGCTCTCGGGATCACTACTGGATTTTTATATTTTGAATTTATTAATTGCTAAATCAACAAACTACAATATCAATTCAATATTTAAATTGTGCTTCAACCACAGCATTGTCATTGAGATATCCTTTTGCACCAAGAGATTGGCGAATATGAAACTCTTTCAAAAAAATCATCAACTAGATAATTTTAAACTCACATTTACGACTCGTATAAAAAATACAGATATATCTAGATTGATTTATGGTTTTGCAAATGTAAAAATGAACAATTTTGTATAAAATCAAACCTTCATTGAAAGTAATGAGGGTATTTCTACCGCGATAAGCGATTCTAACTAGTTTTAGCCGTGTTTTTTAATCCATTAATGATTAGGCTTAATCCATACTCAAAGGCATCTTGCATGCCGCTTTCAACAGTATGTATTATTTCTGAAGTCAGTGCATCCATATCTGTAGGGTCTTGAAATTTTTTTATCTTCTCAATAGATGCTGATTTTAATACTTCCCGCTTACTTCGTGTTTGCTCTTCTAGTACACACCCTATAGTAAATTGGCTTGTTGTTAGCATAGCTAGCTGCGCTTCTCTTCTAGAAAATCCTGCTTGTACAAGATAATCAATTTTAAGTGCTAATGGATTAAGATCATTATGAATAGGAATTGATCCAGCATGCAGCATAGCTCCGTCAGGGTAACTTAACAGCGCGTCTCTGAAACTACAGGCATTAGCGATAAACCATTTTTCCCATTGTTTAGTGTCTTGTGGTATTTTAATTGTATGATGCTTGGCCATTATTACAGAGGCCATTTCACTTAGAAGTGTTGACTTGTCCTTGACATGCCAATAAAGGGATGCTGATTCAACTCCTAATCTCTGTGCTAAATGCCGAGTTGTGATAGCTTCTAAGCCCCCTTCCTTAAGCAGTAAAAGCGCCATTTCTATGATCTCTTCTCGTTTTATCTTAGCCATTCTTAAAATATCTCCTTACTTTCCAATACTTAAAACCTATCACTGATATATTATACCCAATATATTAAATTTACAATAAAAAATATATAGAAGTCGGATTTGCTTATTCAAAATTAAGGAATAGTCCATTTATAATTTTATTGACAAAACTATCATTGATAGATTACTATTGAATTCATAGATAATCTATCGATGATAGTTTATTGTTTTATATGAGAAGGTGATAATATGAAATTTATTGTAAACTCAAAGAAAGTACTCGTTTTCCTTTTAGCTATCACTATTATCATTGGCGCTGGATTTTACTATTTTTTACACGGTGGAGATGTTTCAACAGATGATGCTGCCATTGATGGACATATTGTCAGTATAAGTCCAAAGGTTTCTGGGTATGTGAGAGCTTTGAATATCCAAGATAATCAGATGGTTAAAGCTGGAGATATTTTACTGGAGATTGATCCAACTGATTATATAATTCGTCGTAATCGGGCGCAAGCAGCCTTATCAGCGGCATTAGCTGCTGTTAGAGCTTCGGAGGAAAATTTGAATACAATCGCGGTTTCAGCGCCGTCCAACGTTGCTTCGGCAGCAGCGCAGGTTACAGGGGCGCAAGCAACCTGGGAAAAGTCGTCTGCCGACAGACAGCGTATGGAGACTCTATTTAAAGAAGGGGCTTGTTCAAAACAACAGCTAGATCAAGCAATAGCAACGGAAAAGGTCGAGCGTTCCACTCTAAACAGACTGCAGGCTGACCTTCATTCAGCCAATACAGCGCCTAGCGTAATTTCGGCTGCCAAAAATACTAGCGAACAATTGCAGGCTCAAGTTAAACAAGCTGAATTTGATCTTGCACAGGCGGAAGCTGACTTGGCGAATACGAAGGTTGTTGCTCCCATGGATGGGCGCATTACTAAACGAAGCGTGGAACTAGGCAATTATGTGCAGGTAGGTCAGCAGTTGACCTCAATTGTCGGAATGAATCTGTGGGTTACCGCTAACTTTAAAGAAATTCAGTTAATTCACATGCGAGCTGGACAGGCGGTTGACATTAAAATCGATGTCTATCCGAATATAGTATTACACGGCAATATTGATAGTTTTCAAGCGGGAACTGGGGCGTACTTTTCATTATTTCCAGCGGAAAATGCCACAGGCAATTTTGTTAAAATTGTACAACGTATTCCTGTGAAAATTGTAATTGATAGCCTTCCGGACGTTGACCTTCCCTTGGGACCGGGGATGTCAGTTACACCGACCGTTCATACAGATAGATTAGGAGCGGGAAGATGAGTGACGTTATGCCAAAAGTAACTAATCCATTCTTAGTATCAATCGTTGTTACCCTTGCGGTTTTTTTGGAAGTGCTGGATACATCAGTTGCCAACGTTTCTCTCGCTCATATAGCCGGTGCACTTGGAGCCAGTTCAGATGAAAGTACCTGGGTATTGACTTCTTACTTGGTATCCAATGGGATTGTTTTACCATTATCAGGCTGGTTGTCAGCCCTAGTGGGGCGAAAAAACTTCTTTACATTGTGTATTGTCGGCTTTACGCTAACTTCTTTTTTATGTGGTATGTCAACTTCGATGCCGATGCTAATTACATTTCGACTACTACAAGGACTGGCTGGCGGGGGGTTACAACCGAGCCAACAGGCTATCATCAAGGATAGTTTTCCGCCTGAAAAGCTAGGAATGGCATTTGCAATTACGGGGATAACTACGATATTAGCGCCGATATTGGGCCCCGTAATTGGTGGTTATATCACAGATAACTACAGCTGGCGTTGGATTTTTCTCATAAATGTACCTGTGGGGATTTTAGCCGCTTTTCTAGTTAATATTTTGGTGCAGGATCCGCCTACTGCTCAGAAACAAAAGGTTGATTCTGTGGATTACATCGGCCTTGGTTTAATTGCTCTTGGTCTTGGTTCCTTGCAACTCATTCTGGATAAAGGGCAACAGGAGGATTGGTTTGACAGTTTCTTTATTGTGGTTTTTACCTGTATAGCCGCGGGAAGCATTTTGCTGGCGATATTTTGGTTACTGCGGCAAAAAAATCCGGTGGTTGATCTTAAGCTGTTTCGGATACCCAGCTTTACTATGCCGTGCATCATGTTATTTTTTGTCGGGTTTGCCCTTTATTCGAGTAATATATTGTTGCCCATGCTTGCCCAAGAGAATTTTGGATATGACGCCACGTTGTCAGGAATGCTTCTTTCGCCTAGTGGGGTTGCAGTCATTTGTATGATGCCGGTGGTCGGCAGACTGCTAAAAGTGGTACAGGCAAAGTATCTGATTTCTTTTGGGATGATGATTAGTGCTTTTGGTGCATGGATAACTGGCTTTATAACGCCGCAGATAGACTATAATACTCTCGTCATCTTGCGCATTCTGCAAACCATTGGTTTGCCGTTCCTGTTTGTTCCAGTCAATACGCTTGCATTTTCAAAAATTCCACCAGAAAGTAGTAGTAATGCATCGGCAATTGTTTCCCTTATAGGTAATCTAGGCGCAAGCATTGGTATATCGCTGGTTACAAATAAACTCATCACCAGTCAACAAGTACAGCAGGCCTATCTGACTCAGCATCTAACAATGGCTGATCCTGGCTACCGAAACGCGTTGGCAAACTACACACAAACAATAATGAATTTAGGTGTTCCATCAACTCAGGCATCTTTGTCAGCTATGGGCCAAATTTATCAGGAACTTCTCCACCAGGCCAGTATTCTTGCCTTTCGGGATACCTATAGTTTTGTCGCGGGTGTATTAGTTGTATTAGGATTTGCTGCACTATTTATGCCGGGCAATACTTTGGATGAAAGGGATAGTGACGATTCTTTAAGTTAGTGTTTTTTTATTGCTCTTTTAACCCGTAAGAATTTCTGTTCTTGTATGTACTAACTGGAGTGGGATAGGGCACATATGCAATAAGGAAAATGGTTTAAAAGGGAGCATGATTTTATGAATGAGAAAATTTTTGAGCTGGGACATGATTGTTATTGGGATGGCAGTGTTGGAGAGTGCATCAAAAAAGAAAATAATAAATATACGGCAACTGTAGCTATTCAAGAAATTTATTCAGTCAAGCTGAAACTGGATAAACAAGGCATAATTATTTGGGAAGAATGTTTTTGTTCTTGTTTAGATGCGCCCTATTGTAAACATGTGGTAGCAGTTTTTTGCGCTGTAACAGAGCGGGAGTGAATGTTTACATCTTGTTTATTAGAACATATCATAAAAACATAATTTTACGACAATTAAAAAATTAGATGATAGTGCAAATGGAGAAAAAAGAAGATGCTAAAAAAGAACAATTTAAAAGAAAGCGTTCATTGCTTCCGCGTACTGTTATTCTAGAAGCTGTGCGGGGAGAAGAAGATGCAATAAAACAGGTATTAAGATACTATGAAAACTATATTATAACGCTGGCCTCTAAAGACTTATATGATCAATACGGAAATACGTATACTTGTGTGGATTATGAGTTAAAAACTGAACTACAGAATAAGCTTATTGAGGGGATTTTAAAATTCCATACGATGTAATAAAATAAGACTGATAAAGGAAAAGATAATATAGCTTTTTCGGATTTGCATTTAGAAAAATGGCAAAATGAAATTAGATATAACTTCTATTGCATTTGGCGGTATAACGAAATTTTCATATATTCTGCATAGACGAGTAAAACCAGCAAATCATAAATTATGGACCAAGAGGGAACGGAAGATACTTTATTGAATTCCCGAATTTTACAGTAGGAAAACGAAGCTTTATGGAGTGTTGTATCATGTGGAGTGTGTCGCTCTCATCACCCGCAAAGAATAAGGATCTTTGCTTTCTCATCGGCTCTAATATAGGCTATTTGCCGACGATTTGCCTACGCAATATTACTCGCGTAGGCAATTTTTATTTTTTGTCGCCAAAGTTGGCAGCTAATTCGAAGATGTCGACAGACTGCTCGGCCATCTTTTGGGTGGCATGAGTATATTTGCCTAAAGTCGTTTCAATGTTTGTATGACCTAGTCTTGCCCGCACGTCTTTGACGTTGGCGCCATTTTCTATCAGGATCGTAGCGTGCGTGTGTCGTAAATAAGGCTTGTTGCGAGCTATGCGTCGAATGTATTGCCATTGGCGAAGACGATCATATTTGTACGGTGGAAAAAGCGAAACTGGTGCTTGAAAGCTACAGTCCTGCTGATGAATATGCATGGTGCAATGTCAAGCACTTTGAGGAGAGATGAGTCATGAAGGTAATAACAATGAGCATAGAAAAAGCTAGAGCTTCGTCAGCTCTAGCTTAGGAGGAGAGAAAAACGTTACGTTACGGATTTTCGATCGGTAACAGGTGGATGACCCTTTATTTCCTTGGAAGGTTTGGAAGTGGTCATAGTTTTTAAGGCCTGTCTTTCCTTATTCCACTCACTTGTTCTATCTCGATACGTACTCATAACATCATCGCCTCCCGATGTTATTTTTTACAAAACTACAGATTAAATTCAAGCTGGAATTTAAGGATAGAGAAATAAAAAATACCAAGGCCACGGCAGTCGTCAATGGTCTTGGTATTTAAACAGGAGAGTATCTCACTGGTAGTTTGTTGCTGGAGTGGAAACTTTATGTATTATTTACAACAAAAAGAACAAGGTCGTCAGCGGATCGGCCCTGTTCTTCAAAGATCATTACAGAGGAGCATGAAGACTCTGCAACACTATTAGTATATGCAATTTGTTGGACCTATGTGGCTAGCATAGAACCTCTTATTTTAGAATTTTGGTATCACCATTCAGAATCTAGAGAAAAACGAATTGTCAGTGAGTTCAACTGCATTTGACGTTGTTGATCATAAGAGGTTACTAGCTTTCGATAAGCATGGTTTTTATCTGCAGGGTTACCGTTTACATCAAGATATACTATTTCGGAGTCGGGGGACTTTTTCCCAGGGTAACATTTCAAGAAAAATCGCCGTCCTTTGGTATATTTGATAAGAGTTCCATACTAGCCATACATAAATAAATATAATCCTTTAGTTAACGAGTTTGTATGTAAATTATTGCACTAAAGTATAACTATCTTGCTTAATAATAATTAAATTTATTAACCTAGTAAGGGAGGACTGCCAATGAAACCTAATTGTCCTATTGCGCTGCGGCTCGTGTGCCGACAGACGTGCGGCTGCTGTATGAAATGTCGCAAATACTGCCGCGATCGATGCGGCTTTAGTAAGCCAAATAAATAAGCAAAAAGCAGGCGCTGGGGGCGTCTGCTTCGGTGCGTTAAAAACTTATTATGCGTTGAAGGGGAGAGGTAGATGGTACAAGCTATTGATATTAAAGCTCAGATGAGATCTGACAACAAAATTGCGGCAAACTGGATCATTCATTATCGGGAACGCAAGCGAAGTTTCGATGAGCGGAGGCAAGAGATTATTACAGGGACTAGAGAACGCGATGAAAATGTCGGCGATGGCCGATCATCGTTGCCGGGACGCCCAGTAGAAAATATGGCATGCAAGTTAGAAGCACATGAAACATCTAGAAATAACCGGCTTTGAGTCGGATTTCATAGCGGGTTGATTTCATTTTTACCTGACTGCAAACAAATTTGCGCATAAATCTTGACGGTACCTGAGGAACTTTTTCGTATAATGCAAACAAGGGGCAACCAGCCCAGATGACTGTTTTGCCCCTATAAAAATATATGCTCTTTTTATACCAATTGACGTTTACACAAAATGAGGGATACTCCCCATTTTTAGAAACTTATATTTTAAGACTGGCCACTTTTATCAAATTTCAGTTTTTATTTCTACTTTACTTTTCAGTTGAATTACTATTTATTATCTATGTCCACTCTTCTGAATACACCGTATCTACTCCTTGTTTCTTAAGCTTAGTAGTTAAATCCATTATAAAATCTTTTGGCCCACTGATATAGAAATCAGTACTCAAAACATCAACAATTATATCTTCAATTTCTATTCTCTTATAGTTAAATTTGCTATTTTCCCTATTAGTTTCTTTAGTTAGATAGTACTTTGCATGAAAATTTTTATGATTTTCAGACAAATGTTCAAGCTTATCAAAGTGAATTAAACTCATTGCATCTTTAGCAACATAATAAAGATTTATATCACTATTAAATGTTTCGAAATCTGCACTTCCAAAATAGCTTAAAAATGGGGTTATTCCCGTACCCGCTGCAATAAAAACTTTTGGTCTATCACCTTCACCTACTAAAAAATCTCCAAATGGGTATCTGATAGTGGCTATACTGCCTTCCTTAAGGTCTTTAAACATTTTAGTGGTAAAATTCTTTTCCCTTTTGACCACAATATTTATCTTACCATAATCTTTATCGTAATGACTTGCTATACTAAAGGCTCTAGAATCCGGCCATATCTGATGATTTTCAACTATACCAAATGCCAATTGCAAGAATTGCCCAGGTTCAAATTTTTTATATTTTTGAGGTATCAAGACAAATTCTCTTATACTATCGGATATATAATTTATCTTTTCTACTTTAGCCTCAGTTGTAACACTCATTTACTCATACCTCGCGAAGAATTCTCTAAATATTGAAGAAATGTACTTAATCCTCTGCTCGTCTATCCCTGGATAAACACCAATGAAGAAAGTATAGTTCATTATTATATCTGTTTTTTCTAAATTTCCAACAACTCTTTTATTTATATCTATATAAGCAGGTTGTCTTATAATATTTCCGGCAAAAAGCATTCTTGTCATGATTTTGTGATTTTCAAGGAATTCAACTATAGTATTTCTATCAAAAGGAGCATCCTTTTTAACCGTTATAGGGAATCCAAACCAAGAAGGCTCAGAATGTTCTGTAGCTATTGGTAATACCAAGAATTTTTGATATTCCGATAGCATTTCTTTTAACATTATAAAGTTATCATTTCTAAGCTTAATGAAATCAGGTAATTTTTTAAGTTGTTGAAGTCCTATAGCTGGCTGAAGATCAAGTACTTTTAGATTATATCCTATATGTGTATATATATATTTATGATCGTAGCCAGCGGGCAAAGTACCCATTTGCATTTGAAATCTTCTTCCACAAGTATTATTTGAACCAGGCTCGCAATAGCAATCTCTTCCCCAATCCCTAAAAGATCGGATTATCCTCGTTAATCTCAAATCATTGGTTAATACGGCTCCGCCTTCTCCCATAGTCATATGATGTGCAGGATAAAAACTTACTGTTGATATATGTCCAAAGCTTCCAACATTCTTACCTTTATATTTAGCACCAACTGCATCACAGCAATCCTCTACTAAAAAAAGATCATGCTTTTTTACTAACTCCATTACTTTTTCTAGATTAAACGGATTACCTAAAGTGTGAGCTAACATAATTGCCTTCGTCTTACTTGAAATAGCCTTGTCCAATTCATTTGAATCTATATTACAAGTTTCAACATCTACATCTACAAATACAGGAACTAATCCATTTTGAATAATTGGATTTACGGTAGTTGGAAAACCTGCCGCAACTGTTATAACCTCATCACCGTGCTTTAATCGCTTCTGCCCAAGATTAGGCGAAGTTAAGGCTGACAGTGCTATCAGATTAGCTGATGATCCTGAATTTACAAGAGAGCAACTTTTGACTCCAAAAAAATCTGCAAACTCCTCTTCAAACTCCTCAGCATTTCGTCCCGCAGTAAGCCAAAAGTCTAAGGAAGAATCCACGAGAGATATCATTTCTTTCTCATCGTACACACGCCCCGCAAAAGGAATAATAGTTTCCCCTGGAATAAACTTCTCCCCTTCAAACCTCTGTTTATAAATTTTTTTCACATTTTGAAAAATTTCTTCTCTTAGTTCTTTTTCCTGATTATTCATTTTTACTCTCCCTTTTTACTATTAAATCAAGATGGGAACAACGATCCCTTTATATAACTCCACAGTATTCAATCATATAGATAGCTTGAACATAGCTTAAATAATTAGTTTTGTCAATGTAAACCGCGACTTTTTAAAACCACACAAAGCAAAAAAGCCACGAAATTCGCGGCTTCATAAGTAATTCGGATTTGATTGGTGGAGGTGAGGGGAGTCGAACCCCTGTCCAGAGTTTTAAGTCGTACGTATGTTTAATTTAAAGCCGATGATGTAATTGCAGGGTTCTTGATTTCGAGTCAAATAAACAATGTGACCAATGAATTAAAACTTAGGAAAAATGTTCTTAAGTCTTTTTATATTAATCAATTAGAACCAAATAACCGTAGCCTGTTGTTATAATTAAAAGCTAGATATTGTTGAAAATAAATTAAGACCATCTCATTACGAAAGAGGTGGTCGTTTTATAAATATCTTCCTGAATTCTACTTGACGAATATTCGAATCAGATAGCTACTGCCTTATATATAGCAGCAGATGGAGAATATGAAGGTTGGAATGCTCACTTTGTTGCTCTTAGGAAGATGGCTGAGATGAGGAAGAGTGAGATGAGAAGCTTTAGCGGATAATGTGTTATGAAATGTTAAACAAAACGACTCAAACAAATAGGGGTAGGTCAGTGAGCATAGAAAAAGCGGCGGGAATCGCTTCTGCCGCTCCAATCGGAAAAGCATTGGATGTGATACTTTAGCCATTACAGTCGTCAAAATGTTTAAAGATGCCGTTTGCAAAGGTATCAGCCATCATTAGAGCTTCTCTTTCAATTTCGTTCAAGAGACAAATACTTTTGCTATATTTTCCGTTTAACATAGTGACAGTTTCTTCCTTTGTTAAGGATAAATGTTTATACCACATGGCTTGCATAGATTCAACGGACCAATAAGGATTAATGTGATTTAAGAAGCAGGCGATATCATCAGCATTTTTGTACCAATACTTTTCTGTATTTGCTGCAAGTTTGTTTTTTCCGGCCTTGGCTGCTTTGACAAGTTCTGCTCCGATAGTTAGGTGATCTGTTATTAGACGGTTAATTTCATGAGAAACTTTCTCGCCATAAAACTGGTCAAATGTTTTCGCAAAATCATTGGGATTGCGGAGAAGTCGTTTTTGAGTTGCAACTAAATCAGGTAGATCAAAGACCACTACCATAATAAACATTCTTGTCCAGTATACATGCTGTTCCCAGAGTAAGCGAAAGCAATTTACTAAACGACAGTAAAGCGATTGATCGAAATAATGATATTGATCTTGATCTTCGCAAGGGATATATTCATACATTGATCTGTTCATCTCTATTCCCCTTATTCATTTTATATTACATAATACGTGACGTTTCAGAGGGTGATACTAAAAAGTTAGATTGATGACGTGCTTTTGGGAGTGGGACATGTCAGCACAAAAAATACCAAGACCACGAAAGTCGTCAATGGCCTTGATATTTTCAAAGGAGCGTACTTCCACTGGTAGTTTGTAGCTGAAGTGGAAAGGCTATGCATTTCTTGAGACAAAAAGAAGAAGGTCGTCAGCGGTCCGGCCTTGTTCTTCAAAGTGCGTTACAGAGGAGTATGAAGATTCTGTAACACTATTAGTATATGCAATTTGTCGGGCTTAAGTGGCGTTGCATGGAAACCCTTATTTAGAACAAGGCTATTACCATTCAGAGTCTAAAGAAATACGAATTGTTAATGAACTCAGTTCTATTTGACGTTGCTGATCATAGGAGGTTACTAGCTTTCGATAAGCGTGGTTTCGATATGCAGGGTTATCGTATCTATCAAGATATACTGTTTCGGAATCGAGGGGGTTTTTCCCAGGGTAACATTTCAAGAAAAATCGCCATCCTTTGGTATATTTGATGAGAGCTTCATGTTAGCCACTTAAGCATAACTATATGCTTTTATTTATGAATTTTATTGCGTTAAAGCGACAGCCTATGAAACCTAATTGCCCTATTGCGCTACGGTTCATGTGCCGTTAGACGTGCGGCTGTTACCGCAAATTCAAGAAGTACTGCAGCTTTAGTAAACCAAATAAATAAGCAAAAAGCAGGCGCTGGGGCGTCTGACTCGGTGCGTTTGAAATTTAGTTTAGGGGAAGAAAATACATTGAGATCTAAATTGAAGTTGATTAGCAGTAATTGTAATGCTTGTGGTGAGCCGATGGTTCGCGACAAGTTTGATTTTTATACTTGTCCAGGATGCTGTTCCCAGTTTTGCCCTCTAGAAAAAGAATCACGTAAAGCCGTGCACAAGGTCATTCTCAACTAAGCGCGTAACGAGTAGGTATTTGCAATCCTCAGGGACAGATGATCGGTCTGGGCTTTGAAATGCTTACAATTGATATTCCTATTGAGGCACGCGAAAAGTTCCTTAATATGACGCATAAGGCGATTTTTGAGCAAGGTCAGTTGATCCTCAGCCGCAGAATTTTTCTAAGGCTTTAAGCTCATATTCCACTGGGCTAAGGTGTTGAGTGTATGTATCCAACAAGTGTTGATGATAGCTGCTTGTCAGAATATAAAAAAGATCGGAACGCAACTAGTCGCCAGTTTCGCGAAATCTGCGATCTTTTTTATACTTTTGAAGTGGCGGTTGAGGTGTTCTATCCTAAAGGTTTTTGAAAAGGATGGAAAAATTCTCTTTTTTAGAAACCCCGCAGTTACCGATAAGTATAAGTTCTGATAACCATAATCTACCTCAAAAGGCCTAATTGACAACACTGACCAATGGTAGTATTATCAAATTGTATATATCGATACGATATATGAATAATAGATATAATATTCGATTGGAGGCTAAACGTGTTAGAGTACATAATCTTAGGTATTTTAATGTACGGCGATAAGAGCGGATATGATTTAAAGCAGTATATTCAAAAAATTATGTCCAATTTTTTTGACGCCAGCTTTGGAAGCATATACCCGGCACTAAAAAGGATGGAACATAGGGGGCTTATAGTTTCCAAGGAAACTGTGAAAGGAGGAAAGTTTAAAAAAATTTACAACATCAGCGATTTAGGGAAGGCAGAGTTTATGAACTGGATGGAGCAGCCAGTGGAGTTTTCACAAACCAAACCGGATCATTTGATTAAGGTTTTCTTTTGCAGATTTTTGCCAAAGGAAAAAGTGAGAGAGCATTTGTGTGCCCTAAAGAAAGAAGTGGAGCCCGTCTTACATGTGTTGGAGCACCATGGACCCGAGGTTAAGAAACAGTATGATATCTATCAGTTTTCCACGTTAAAGTTCGGTATAGGATACTATAAATACGTATTGAACTGGTGCGACGATTTATTGCAGACATTGAAGGATTGAAAAATGCAAAGTTAGGACAATGAGGAGGATGAGATATGAAAATAACAACTATACTGGGGAGTCCGAAGGAAAAGGGAAAAACATCTCAGGCACTGACTCTGCTGGAAGACAAACTCACAGCCCTGGGACACGAAGCGGAAAGGATATGGATTTGCCGCTATACTATCAGCGGCTGCAGCGGCTGTTACGCCTGTATGGCTAGTAAGAATGAACCCAGCTGTGTTCAAAGGGATGACGCTGTTTCTCTGTTTCAGCGGCTGGTAAACTCCGATGCGATCATATATGCAGGGCCTATCTACTTTTTCGATTTTACTGCTCAATTCAAGGCATTTCTTGATAGGCATTATTGTCTTACTGTTGACTTTGGCACTCCGGACGCGTCATCGATGCTGGCTGGCAAAAAAGTCGCTTTGCTAATTACTTGCATGGGACAGGAGGAAGGCAACGCCGACCTTGCGCAGGTCATTTTCGACAGATCAATGAATGGAATAATGAAATGCAACGTTGTGGGAAAACACGTTATTGCCTTAAGTGAGACGGCCGATTTTGTGACGAGGGCGGATGCAGTCGCCTATAAACTGGTACAGGAGATTACGACAGAAAATATAGAGTTTAGGGAAAGAGAAAGATGAAAAATCGGCAAAAAGTCAGAAAAACATTGCTACTCATATTGTATTTATCATTTCCTGTCACCATGTTCTACTTTTCCCCGATGTTAATAATTATCGGGGCGGCTCACGGAATTATTACTGGCAGTTTTATTATGTTTCTGCTGATGTTCTTGGCAGCTTTGTTTTTTGGCCGGGGGTTTTGCGGCTGGCTATGTCCGGCCGGAGGGCTACAGGAAATATGTACGATGACAAACGACAAACCAACTGCGGGCGGCAAATATAACATAATAAAGTATTTGCTATGGATTCCGTGGATAGGTGCCATCATCTACTGTGCTGTTATCGCCGTCGGGTTGCACACGGTTAATCTATTGTTCGGCACTAAGTGTGGCATATCCATTGCGCAGCCTATGGATTATATCATATTTTATTTCTTCAACGGCTTGATTGTCATACTGGCACTTGCTAGCGGCCGACGCGGGTTTTGCCACTATGTTTGTTGGATGGCGCCATTCATGGTTATTGGCGATAAAATCGGCGGCTATTTTAAAACCCGTGTACTCGAACTTACGGCAGATAAAGCTAAATGCATCAATTGTATGAAATGTACCCGTAATTGTGTGATGAGTCTGCCGGTACAGGAAATGGTGCAAAATAATTCTCTAGGCCATTCAGAGTGTGTGCTGTGTGGATTATGCGTGGATAGCTGTCCTAAAAAGGCAATTTCATTTACACTCTATAATAGCCGATGAACATCATGGAATAATCACTGCGAGATGATTTGATATGTCGCCAATAATACCGATAAATAATTTCAATAAACTTGTAGAAATGCATTGCCGCCAAATTATTGAAGCAGGTGCAGTTAATAAGTCATTCCAATTGGCGGGAGCAGCCTCCTGCCAATTGTTACATATGCCTTCAATGAGTCCGACAATGGCAGTGGAATTCCTAATGGTTTATTAAAAGCATTCACAGCAATTGTTTTTAATACTTCAAATACTGAAGAAAATCAAGAATTAGCAGTTTGGGGCGACCCCTACAAACTATATGGGAAAATTGTATTTTTGGTTTCTGCGGTGTGAGTAATTTTCATAGAAAATGTTTAGAATTAATTGCCGAGAGCATGCCATTACAACGCAAAGAATGGATACATGAAGTTGAACAAACGATTTCAACATTGTTATAATATTGCATTTCACAGGACATAGAGGTAAGTAGATTGAATTGTCCTTTCAACACGGCGAACAAAGCCACTTATTGTTGCAGAATAGTATGAAATTAGAAAGGTGTTTATTTTTGTGTCGCTAGGGTTCTAGTTTGCAAAGCTTTCTGGCGGTTTCCCAAGTGCAAAAGCTGAGTAAATAAAAAAATGAAAGAAGTGTGACTCAATGAAAATTGCAGTGGTTAACGGCAGTCATCGCGGCAGAAATGGCAATACAAATATTATGGTTTCTGCTTTCTTAAAGGGAGCAAAGGAAGCAGGTGCAGAAATCGCAACTGTTTTTTTAGCAGAAAAAGAAATTAAATATTGTACGGCGTGTAAGGCCTGCTGGTTTAAAACGCCAGGGGAATGTGTCATCAAGGATGATATGGCTGAAATTGTAGCTCTCATAGAAGATGCGGATATTCGTGTTTTGGCGACGCCGCTTTATTTTGACAATATTTCAAGTATGCTAAAAATTTTTATAGATCGACTTATGGTAACAGCCAGCCCCTATTGGGGAGAGGATAGTGAGGGAGAATGCCGTCATATAACAATGAAAGCGGCGCCACAGTTAGTGATGATGGCGAATTGTGGCTTTCCGGAAAGATCACAATTCCAAGTGATTTCCCATTGGCTTAAACGGCATGCCCGGAATCTCAATGCACAGATAATTGGGGAAATATATGCCCCTCAGGGGGCGCTGTTGAGCGTCAGGGAAGGTGAGGTGGGCATTGTTGTCTCTAACTATCTTAAGGCTTTGGAAACCGCAGGCAGGGAGATTGCTGTCAATCGAAAATTGACAGAAAAAACAATGGAGTTGTTAGAACAAAAATTTATTCCAGATGAAGTGTATATACGAGAAGTTAAAAAGTATGTTGATAGTCTATTGGTAAAGCAAGAGGATCAATAAAATTTAGATGGGGAAGCCGGGTAAATTCTTCAATAACGCTAGCAGTTGTGCAGCATGGTGTTTTTTTGATTAAGTCCAAGGAGGCACCGATTTTATTATTGAAGTCTATGCTAAGGGACGTTTAACTAAGCAGGAATAGGTGGCAAAAATCTCTAGATGAAAAAAAGAATAAAAAATTAAAAATAATTACTATTGCAGCAATTGGTACACCTGTATTACTGATTTTAATACTAAGCATTAAATCTTGAATTTTTAAGTTGCATATCATAAAAATATAGTGATATGCACTGAGCGTGATATTGTATGACATATTCTCTAAAACTAACGGCGGTTTTAGATAAATAACGTCGTTTATTCCAGGCAAGAAAAAGTGTATTGGGATAAGTAAGCTCTTTATTCCTAACAAAAGTAAGCGGTAGGGCAATTGCTTTATTGGATGGTTTAGGTAAAAATGAGATACCTAATCCGGCATGAATCAAATTTCTTACGGCACTGATTTCATCACATTCGCATACTATTTTGGGAACAAAGCCAGTTTTCTCAAACAGTTCATCACAGCGTTTGCGGATGCTGTGATTTTCTTTTAACAGCACAAATGATTCGTGGGAAAGATCAGTAAAAGAAATCGTTTGGACGCTATTGAAAGGATGTTCCGGCGATGCAGCTAGTAATGCTGGATTATTTTTATACGTCAGAGCAATACTTTCATCAAGTGATAACTCAAGTGGCGATGCTAGAGTAGTTTGGGAAAATATAAGAAAGCAGTAGATGCCATAATGACTGTATTAATGAAAATAAACGGTGACTTCATGGTTGTTCCTTTCGGTTGTATCTTTTTAAGTTTATATTGCTTTGCTCGAAATGTTTAGATCAGTAGTGCAGTGATGACAGGGCAATGCAGTATTTGCTATCATGCTGCATTGCCGTTGTCATCTGATCATAAATAGATAGGGGAAAGCGTGCGGCAGATTTAGTATCAATAAAGATTATTTGATAATCAAAACAGGACAAGGGGAATGCTGGACGACGTATGTGCTGACACTTCCCAAAAGCAAGCCGGAAATCGTTCCTAAGCCCCGGCTACCAATGACGATAACATCATAGTCATTTTGAGCGGCAAAATCGGTAATCAGAAGGCGCGGTTCGCCAATTTCGTTGTGTGCTTGAAAGAGTATGTCTTCAGGAACTTGTTTGATTGATTCTGCCAGAATTGCTTTAGCAAAGGTTACAGGATCTGTAGATGCGTTTGGCGGGATTTTAATTCCCTGGACTTGATTATACAAAGGGACTTGCTGCGATAAAACTGATACGTAAAGAATCCCGATTTCGGCAGCAAAGGAACGGGCTAACGCTACTGCATGAGACAATGCCTTGCGGGAATGGATAGAGCCGTCTATGGGGACTAAAATTTTTCTATACAAAATCTCCATGATAAGCAACTCCTTATAAAAATGTATTAGTGATCTAACAAACTCAAGAAGTTTTCTGGATTTCAGCAATTACGTGCGCAATTTGATTCATGCTACTGAGACAGTGACTTTCCGGCATCATTTAAAGAATTGTTTTGTGCACCGTCAACTGGCTGTGCCTTATACCATGTGGCGTACATAACCGGCAACACCAATAAAGTTAGTATGGTTGCTCCCAGCAAACCGCCAGCAATGGCAATCGCCATGGAGCCCCATAAAGTACTAGGGACTAGCGGAATCATGCCAAGGATAGCGGCTGCGGCTGTTAACATAATTGGGCGGAAGCGGCTGATCGTTGCTGACACAATTGCGTCCCATAGCGAGTCGCCAGCCACCAAATGTTGTTCAATCTGGTCCATTAATATAACGGTATTGCGCATAATGATACCGAACAAGGCGAGAACTCCCAATTGGACTACAAAGCCCATGGGGCTTCCGGTAACGAGGAGACTGATGGATACACCGATAATACCTAGCGGCGCTGTAAAGAGGGTTAGCAGCATTTTTGGAATACTTTGCAACTGCGTCATGAGCAGAATCATAATGATCAGCATCATGGCCGGAATGGGTTCCGCCAGGAATTTGCTGCTTTTTATGCTGCGTTCTGTTGCGCCGTCAAATTCAATGGAATAACCGACTGGCAGACTATTTCTGAGTTCTTGAAGGCTGCCATAAACTTGCTTGGTTACATCCGAACCAGTGAGTTTAGACGCGGGATTGAGTTCCGCCTGAACCATAATCATCGGTAGCAGGTCACGTCGGTAAATTAAACCTTCTTCAGCATCATAACGGATGGTGGCAATTTGATCGAGCGGAACATATTTCCCATTCCCGATATGGATGTTGAGGTCTTTTAGCCGTTCCGGGTTATTACGGTCTGCTCCCGCAAACCGGAGAACCATGCTAACTGTTTTATCATTCTCACGAAATTCGGTAATCGGTGCTCCAGATAACTGGGTTTGGAGCGAGGCGGCCAATTTATGGGAACTGAGGCCGAGGGCTTTTGCTTTTGCCTGGTCAATCTCCAAGTGCATCACTTTGTTTTTCTCATTCCAGTTGAGGTTTACGTTTTGTGTAGACGGATGGGCGGCCATGACGGCGCGGACTTGTTCAGCGATATCACGAACTTTTTCATGGTCAGGGCCTTTTACTCGCAGCATCACCGGATAATCAGGCCCTGTCCCGGTGAATAATAACTTGATATGTCCTCGAACATTTGTAAATTCGGTGTTTAATAATTGTTCGGCTTTTTGGGCCAGCGCATTACGAGCTTCCACATCCTTGGCCACTACAATGAATTCGGCGAAATTCGATTTATTGAAAGTTGGTTCAAAACTGAGCACAAAGCGTGGGGCTCCTTCACCTACATGATAGGTGTAATAAGAAATATTCGGGTCATCGTCCAATTCTTTAGCAAATTGGCGAGCAACTTCTTCAGTGTTGATTTGAGACGCTCCTTCCTGTAATTTGAGCTGGATAATGAGCTCAGGGCGACTCGACGGAGGAAAGAATTCCTGTTTGACCAACCCCAGGAGAAAGATAGAGCCAATAAATGCAGCAACAGTAGCTGTTAGTACGATTTTTCGATGACACATGCACCATAGTAACAAGCGTTTAAATCGTCGATAAAACGGAGTATCATAAAGGTCATGGTGTACATTGTTTTCAGCGGCTTTTTGCTGGGCTGGTTTTATTTTGATAAATTGATAACCCAGCAACGGCGTGACTGCCCCGGCAACTAGCCAGGAGGCGAGGAGAGCAAAGAATATAACCCAAAAGAGATCGACGCAAAATTCGGCGGCGAGCCCCTTGGAGAATCCGATGGGAATAAAGCCTGCACAGGTTATTAATGCGCCAGTTAAACGAGGATAGGCGGTAGAAGTATAAGAAAAACAAGCAGCATCGAAGCGGCTCCAGCCTTGTTCTAGCTTGACTGTCGTCATTTCCGTGGCGATGATGGCATCATCGACCAACAAGCCTAACGCAATGATGAGGGCTCCCAGTGAGATGCTCTGCAGGGCAATTCCTGTCAGATACATTAAGGTAAAGGTAATGGCAATGACCAACGGAATGGTTAGGGCCACGACCACACCGGAACGCATACCCAGACTGGCAAAGCTTACGATTAAAACGATGATAATTGCTTCGACCAGGGATTCAATAAATTCGTTGATGGAGGATTCCACAACTTTTGGCTGATTTACAGTTTGACTGATTTCCAGCCCTGTTGGCAGTTCTTGCTTTATTTGAGAGATTGTGCTATCGAGGTTTTTACCTAGGGTCAGAATGTTGCCGCCGGGTTCCATGGCTAGCGCAATGCCGATCGATGGTTGACCGTTAAAGAACATTTTGGGGTCGGATGGTTCGGCGTAGGCACGAGTAATTTTGGCAATATCTCCTAGACGGAAAGTGCGTCCACCAGCTTGAATGGGTGTAGCACCGATGTCTTCCATATTTTCAAACATCCCAGTAATTCGTAAGTATGCGTTGTCTGATGTCGTTTCCAGCATACCAGCAGCTGCCTGGGTATTTTGTTCCTTTAAAGTGGATGTAATTACGGACGGATCAAGACCTAAGTTGGCCAGTTTGCTATTTTCAATTTCAATGTAGATCTTTTCGGTTTGCACCCCGAGCAGTTGGACCTTGCTAACGCTGGGAACACTTAAGAGAATACGACGGATTTTTTCCGCTTTCTCTCGCATTTCTTCGTAAGTAAATCCATCACCAGTCAACGTATAGATTACGCCATATACTTCATCGAATCGATCGTTAAAGGTAGGTTCTGAAACTCCTTCTGGGAGGGTTTTCTTGATATCATTTACCATGTTGCGAGCTTCAAACCATCTGGCCCGAAGTTCCTTGGCGGGCACCTGATCTTTAAGATTAACGTAAATTACGGTCCGGCCCGGTGTAGAGTAACTTTTTAAATAGTCAAGTCCAGGTAAATCTTGTAGTTTCTTTTCAATTTTATCCGTAACCTGTTCTTCCATTTGGCTGGCAGTGGCTCCTGACCAGGAAACGCTGACAATCATTTGCTTAATGGCAAAATCCGGGTCCTCCATGCGTCCCACGTTTTTATAAGAGAAAAGACCGGCCACAAAGAAGAGGACGACAAAGAAATAAATGAATTGTTTGTGCTTTAATGACCAGGCGGTAAGGTTAAAATGGTTCATAGGGTATCACCGGCTATTTTTACCCTCTGCCCTTCTTCCAATTTATGAACGCCGGCACTGACAATTCGGTCACCGATTTGAAGTCCTGTCAGTACTTGTATCGTGCCATTACCGAAAGAACCAGTTTGGATGGGGCGCAGTGTTAGAATATTGTCGTTTACAACCCAGACAGCAGGTGTATCACCGGTCTGATAAAGTGCAGATATTGGAATGGAAAATCCCGTAGTGGCATCAACATCGGCTAAGGAAACGGTAGCTGTCATTCCTAATTTGATAGAGGGTGGCGGATTGAGTAAGCTAATGCGCACTTTGAAGGTACGCGTCGTCGGATCGGCCATGGGAGCAATTTCTCGCACTTTGCCGTTCAGTGTCACGTTAGGCAAGGCCCAGAAAGTAACTTGGAATCGTCCCGCGGTTTTTAATTCTTCCAACCTGTTTTCGGGTACGCTGATTTCGATTTCTCGTTCTCCATTTTGGACGATGGTAACAACCGTCTGGCCGGGGCTGACAATCTGGCCGGCTTCGGCGGTAATAGCGGAGACAACTCCTGATTGATCTGCTTTCAATAAGGTGTAATCTAGCTGATTGGTTCCTTGCGTATATTGGGCTGTTGCCTGTTGCATTGCTGCTGCCGCGGCATTATAGGCATTGACGTACTGGTCATATTGAGCATGGCTGATTGCGCCGCTATCCAGTAATTGCCGATATCGGTTTAAGTTGCTTTCAGCAAGATTAAGCTGTGATTGGGCAGAATATACTTGGGCAGAATTGCTGTTTACTATCTGCTGAATGTCTTTGGCATCTATTTGCATTAGCACATCACCGGCAGTAACACGGCTGCCTAATTGCACATTGCGTTTGATGATTTTACCGGTGACTTGGAAAGCCAATTGACTTTCATAGCGGCCACGCACTTCTCCTGGATAGGTGTAGCTTTGTCCGTTATTAACTGCCTGAATGACTTGGGTGCGGACTACAGGGGAATTTTCCGATTTTATTGGTGCTTTGGCAAAATGTGCTTTTGCCATGATTCCGACCATTACGCAGATTACAGTCAAAGCCGCCAGGACATAATAGTATTTTTTTCGACTGAGATGCAGTCGCACGTTTAACATAAAAACACTCCTTATCATATGCAATCTGTTTTTATAGAAGAAAAATTATGGTGCACGTTGGGCGATGCAAAACAACATCGTTATGATTTGCTGACGCATAGGTACATGCTGTGGCATAGAGAGATTCCTCCCTTAGTGAAGTAATTAGAATAAGAGTAATCGCAAGATCTCAATAGCAAGAGGATTCATAGACGTTATTGATTATTCTAAAGTAAGACAAAGGATGAATGATTGCGAGCTAGGTCTGAGGGAGTTGGAAATTTACAATAAAGTTAACTAGGTGAACTATTTTCAAAAAAGATAAGGATTTCGTTTGCCGGTTCTCGCAAAAGATATCCTTGGTGTTGAAGTATTCCATTTTTAGTTCCAAATAGATAAACTTGATTATATGGTGTTACCTCAATATCCTGTTTATTTAATATGAAACAGTTGTTTTTCTTGTCTTAAAAAAGTTAACTAGGTGAACAATAACTTTAAATAATAAGAATGTTGGTGTAGAAATTTTAATTTTACCAACACTCCTGACCAAACATCTTGATATTTTCATAGGGGTAACAAAAGTTTTGTATAAAGTTTTTTTATTCCTGTTGCTTCATATGGTCGATATACTGCTCTAGTTCTTCCAGGATATCGCTGAGAAACAAATATTCTTTTGGCGTTAATAAGTTGATTTTTTCCATAATACCGCTGTCAAAGGTTTCGTGAAACTCGAAGTGGTGTCGAACAGCAACTCGGCCTTTGTCCGTCAATTCCAAGAGAATATTTTTTTTATTGCCGGTTTCTTGATAACGATAGATCAAATCTTTTTGGATCAGTTTGTGGACAAGCTTTGGTAGGGCGCTTTTGGAAATGCCTTGTCGGTCTGCTAGTTCGGTTACGGTTATACCGGGATGTTTGCCGATCATTTCGAGGGTATGAATTTCTGATGAGTATAAGAGTTGATCTGTGCCAAATTTATTTGGCTGTTTCATGGTCTCAAAAAATTTCTTTGACAGCCTAAAAATAGATTCCAGCATTTCTTTTCTTTGTTCTGTCATTGTTTTAACCTCATATCGTTGGTAAAATATCAGATTTGATGTTCTATGGTTATATTGTACACTAGGTTAACTATGTGTCAAGTTATATTTTATAAAGAATGAAAAAGACCAATGCGAAAATGGAGGACAAATGACATGATTGCAGAAAAAAACCATGGTTATTATAAGTCATACATACAGTAGTCATCGACACGTTCTTATTCTTACCGTAGTACATAAATTAAAGGGTGATGAATCGTGAAAGGCGTGTTTATTATGAACGATATAATTTATAAGTTGTTAAGGAGAATGTTAAGTGGTATACCTGGAAACTCTTGTTTTAGAACTAGTTTATTACCAGTCGGTATTTAGAGAAAAACGAATGTTTAGATGAGTTTTTAAAAGATGATGGTCATGATCGTAACAACGTGTGAGCTTTTGATATGCTATTTTTGAGTCGACATGATGTCCTGTCCTATCTAAATATACTGTTTTGGGAAAAGTTTCTTTAGAATTATTTTCCAAGAAAAATCGCCATCCTTCGGTATATTTGCCAAGAGTTCCCCGTAGCCACATAAGCATAACTATAATCCTTTAGTTAACAATTTTACATTTAGATTATTGCTTTAATATGTAACTATTTTGCCCAATAAACCATGAAGAAGAAATAGCGGCTACTCTATGAAACCTAATTGATCGACTTTGCTACGGATCGTGTATCGTCAGAAGTGCGGATGATGTTGCAACTGCAAGCAATTTTCTTTCCCTGTTTTTTGTGGTAGACTGCTGATAAAGCAATAAATTTATCCTAATCGGTGAAATTTGCGAAAGATAAAAATTTTTAAGAAAGGAGAATGGCTTATCATCTTATATTATTTGGAGTCGGTGTTATGCGGAGCAAAGGCTATCGCATAACAAACATGCTGTGAGATAGCCTTTGTTCCATCCTAAAACTATAATTTTAGGAGGAGCATAATGGGCTACAAGAATGCATTTAATGTATTTCCCGCGGACTTATTAGAAGCAATGCAACAATATATTGATGGTGAATATATTTATATACCACGAAAGGCAGAAAATAAAAAACGGTGGGGGGAAGTAAAAAATAGTCGGCAATATATTCAGAAACGCAATGAATTAATATTTTCTCAGTATCAAAAGGGTGTTTCAGTTGAGGATATTGCAAGCTGTAATTACTTATCACCTAAAACAATTTATAAAATATTGGCTGATATGAAAAGTCAATGCTAAAACGAGAGCGACATGGTGGTTTTGCCATGTCGCTTTTTTACTTCTGAATGATCTTGTAGGGAGTATTGCCATAATATAATTATTATAATGGATTTATAGCACGATAGGGGATTTACGGAGGAGGAAAATCATGTATACCTTTACAAATCAATTTATTTCGAATCAAAACAATATGGAATTATTGAAAGCTGCGATGATGGGGCCTAATGCTATGCGCGTAGCAGAAGAACTTGCGTCCTATTTAAACATCAATGCTAATATGCGGATTCTTGATCTCGGGTGTGGGTGCGGTCTTTCTACGCTCTTATTGACACAAAAATACGGTGTAAATGTTTTCGCTGCCGACTTGTGGATTTCACCAACAGAAAATTATGAGCGTTTCAAAGCTAGCGGAATTGAGGATAAAGCAGTTCCCATTTCAGTAGACGCTACGAAAGGCTTGCCTTTCGCAAACGAGTTTTTTGACCTGTTGTTTACAGTAGATGCCTATCATTATTTCGGGGATACGGCGGAAATGCTTCCGTCGCTTATTCCTTTTGTGAAAAAGGGGGGCTATATCGTTGTAGCTATTCCCGGCTTAAAATACGAATTTGGGGAAAACGTTCCCGCCGATATGCTGCCATTTTGGAATAGCGAAATGGAAAGAACTTTACACTCGCTGGAGTGGTGGCAAGCTTTGTGGCAGCAGGCTGAGGGGATTGAAATGGTGGATAGTCGTGAAATGGCTTGCTGTAGTGAGGCGTGGAAAGAATGGCTGAGCGCCGATCATCCCATTGTCGCTGAAGACATCAAAATGATGCAGGCTGAGGGAGGACGGTACTTTAATCTTGTGCAGTTGATTGCTAAAGTCCTTTGAAGGGCGTCGGCACGACCAGACCCTTATCAGATAGAAGTGCAGCATATCCATTCGATGGCAATAAATAATGAAACTGAAAATAAAGCGGAGATGAGAATCTCTGCTTTATTTTTAGTTGGTGAAATGCAGCGACTTTTGTATGAAAGCTGCTGCGACTATGTGAGGAGGAGATTGTTTAATTCGGATAATAATTTATAACCAGAAAACTGACAAGGGTATTTTGCTCGTTTATATAAGTGTGACTGATAGAAGAATCAAACATAATGGCGTCTCCGGCATTGAGTGTATGTTCGTCCATTTCAGTTTGAAGTTTAAGTTCGCCTTGGATAATATAGATATATTCCTGGGCTTTTTTAGAGTGCCCGATCGATGCGTTAGACGACTTTGCATCTAATTCCACATAGAAAAATTCGAAGTTTCTAACAGGAGTACTTGTAAAATAGCAATACACGCGATATTGTTCTGTTTCACCAACTTGTGCCGTAGGTTCAGAACGTCGGATCACGGTAGTTTCTTTTTCCATACTATCTATTAATTTCGTATAGGGGACATTTAGTCCATTGGCAATCTTCCAGATCGTATTGATTGTCGGGTTACTGTTTCCTTTTTCAATATCGGATAACATGGCTTTACTAATACCTGATATTTTTGATAATTGTCCCAAGGTTAAGTTACGTTCATCGCGTAATGTTTTCAAATTTATCGCTATAGTTTTTCCTAATTCCATAATTACTTTTCGCCTTCCTTGACAGATATATCGAACAGTTGTAGGATATATATTATAAAATTGTTCGATATACTGGATAATCGTAAGTTTTAATGTAGCCTTACTGAGGTTATTATATGAAATATTAACAAGAAAATCAAGGAATATGAGGAGTGATTTATTGATGAAAATCAAAGCATTTAAGGCGGCGCTGCCATACACTATACCGATTTGCGTGGGCTTTCTTTTATTAGGAATGTCCTATGGTTTTCTTATGCAAAGTAAAGGATTTTCATTTATTTATCCCATGTTAATGAGCTTATTTATTTATGCTGGTTCGATGGAATTTGTCGCAATCAATTTGTTGTTATCCGCATTTAATCCGTTTGCTGCATTTTTTTTGACGCTTATGGTAAATGCTAGACATCTTTTTTATGGTATTTCTATGTTAGAAAAATACAAGAATTGCGGTTGGAAGAAATCCTATCTAATCTATGGAATGTGTGATGAATCTTTCTCAATCAATTGCACTGTGACGCCGCCTTCCGATGTTGACAGAGGCTGGTTCATGTTTTTTGTCACATTTCTTAATCAAATTTATTGGGTTTTGGGAGCAACCTTGGGCGCCCTTTTGGGATATGTCATTCACTTTGATCCGACAGGGATTGAATTTGTCATGACGGCACTCTTTGTAGTTATGTTTATGAATCAATGGGAAGAAGCAGCTAATCATCGTTCAGCTCTTACCGGATTACTCTGTTCCGTATTGTGCCTATTGATTTTTGGCAGCCAGAACTTCATTTTGCCAGCTATGGCGTTAATCGTTTTTTGTCTTTCCCTAGATAGAAAGACAAAAGCAAAGGAAGTGGAATTATGACAACAACACAAGGGATAATCACAATTCTTATTGTTATATTTGGTACGATGGTAACAAGGTTTCTTCCCTTTCTCATTTTCCCCGAGGGAAAGACTCCGCCGCCCTATATTAAATATTTAGGAAATGTTTTGCCCTATGCGGTAATGGGGTTACTGGTTGTTTATTGCTTAAAAGATTCGTTTAACGGCAAGGGGGATATTATTCCTGAAATAGCAGCAATTATTTTTCTTGCTGCTCTCCACAAGTGGAAAAAGAATATGCTGCTGAGTATTGGAGCAGGAACCGCTTTATATATGTTTTTAGTACAAGCTTATTTTGGCTGAGATTGCCTTTGGCAAAGCTCATGTTAAGTGTGGCTTTAAGTAGCTTAATAAGTAATAAAAGTTAAAAGAAGAATTCTTTGAAAACTATTGTATAATAAAGCTAGCAAATTAATTCATGAGAGGATGTGCTGGAGATGATTCTTTGTATTGCAAAGGCTTCATACAAAGCTGCTACAGCGACGATTATATGAAGCGATAGATGTGTCGCTGTATGCCAGCTTTGCTAGAGGTGTCATTAAAAAATCTCAAACAAAGAGGGCAAAATGTATGAATTATAAAGTGATCGAGATGGACAAATATTATCGCCGTGGCGTGTTTCATCATTTTTCGGCTGACTGCAAGTGCTCTGTTTCGATGACCAGCCAACTAGATGTGACGGAGCTAGAAGCCTATTCTCGGCGTAGCGGTACGAAGTTTTATATTAATTTTCTTTATGTATTAGCAAAAGTCTTGAATTCTCGGGAAGATTATCGAATGGGATATCTTTGGCAGACAAAGCAAGTTATTGTGTATGACAAGATTAATCCCACTCAGTATATTTTTTACGAGGATACAGAAACCTGTACGCCAGTCTATACAGAGTACCAAAAGGATTATAAAGCCTTTTATGCTGCGTGTGTAGCGGATATTGCGAAAGCAAAGCAGACGCGGAAGTATGGGGTCGATATGGAAAATCATCCAAATTGGTTTGATGCCTCGTATATTTCCTGGTTGTCCTATGATTCACTGCATGTGGAACTGCCAGATGGCTACCTTTATTTTATGCCAATCGTGAATTGGGGGCGTTACCGTAAGGTAGACGGCCGTTTAATGATGCCGGTCAGTGTACGATTGAATCATGCAGTAGCAGATGGGTATCTTTTGGCTAAGGTGTTTTTGTTGCTAAAAGACGAAATTCTGAATTTTACTCAGCAATAGAGCTGCTTAGGCTTTTTATTCTTTATATAGAGCGGATCATGGTAGCTTTTCGGAGCGTATATTGCAAACTGTATAATACTGCTTTTCTTTTAGGCAAAATAGGGCGGCGAAGAAGTGCGACTTGAATGAGTAGGAACAAAGAGAAACGGCGAATTTAGAAATTCGCCGTTTCTCTTTGTTAAATGTAAGACCACGGCAATCGTCAATGGCCTTGATATTTTTAAAAGAATAGTATGTCCTGGTAGTTTGTAGTTGAACTGGGAGCTTTATGCATTGTTTATATAAAAATATTTATAACAAAAAACACCTTTTTATAATAAACAAACTATTATATTATTTGATGTATAGAAAAGCAGAATTACACGACAGAAACATAACTGGTTATAATAGCTAGATTACTTTATAGCTTTTCTTGATTTATAAAACTTATTATATTAGGAGTGATGAACATGCGAATTCTTGTAATTGAAGATGATAATGTCGTGCGTGAAGCGATTGTTTCGCTTCTAATAGAGGAAAATTATGTTGTCGATGAGGCGTCAACCGGTGAAGCTGGGTTGTGTGCCGCTGAGCAAGAAATACATGATCTATTAATAATAGACATTATGTTACCAGAGATAAATGGAATTGATATAGTTAAAACATTAAGAGAAACTGGCTGTACTTTGCCAATACTGCTTCTTACAGCCCTAGACAGTGTCGATGATCGGGTGATTGGTTTGGAGTCGGGAGCAGATGACTATTTAGTGAAGCCTTTTGCTGTACGGGAACTGTTAGCAAGAATAAAGGCCCTCTTACGACGGAAGGGCAATCTTGGTATGGATAGCGGATTGAGCTATGGCGGTATCTCATTAAATAGCAAGATCCGAGACGGGTATATTGATAGCCAGTCGCTTAAACTAGGGGCTAAAGAATATGATATTTTAGAGTTTCTTATTTTAAATAAAAACCAAACTCTAACAAGAGAACAAATTTTTGATCGAATTTGGGGATACGATTACGATGCAGCGATTCAAATTGTTGATTTATATATTCATTATTTAAGAAAAAAACTTGCGCCTTATGGTTTTGATACAATGATACAAACGATTCGTGGCACAGGTTTTTCATTGAGGGAGAAGAGGTAATGTTTAAAAATATACTGCGACGATTGACTGTCTTGAATTCCCTTGTATTCCTATTAATTTTCGTAGCATTCACCATGATACTATACGAATATATGGCTTTTCGCTTGTTTGATAAGATTGATTATGCTATGCAGTTACAAGCGAGTTCCTTTAGAGTACCTAGAGGCGCCCATAAACCTCCGCCTAAGCCACCGCAACCGCCCGACCCACGGATATTCCTATTGCTACAGAGCACCGATGGACGTATTATTCATCCAGGACCAGCTAAAATTGAGGAAATCAGCAATATGGAAGAATTCAATTCACTGACCAAGCCAGGGGAAATTCAAACTAAGAATTATGAAGAACATATTTATCGAACGGTCCGTATTCCTTATTCAGATACGGATAATTCTTTTAATGAGGTTAATGACTTTCAGGTGCAGTATGTGATTGCAGTAAGTAATGTGGATGCCGAAGTTGCATTACTTAATAATTTACTATGGATTACCTTGGGCGGCGGAGTAATTGGAACAATCGCCATTATCCTGGCAGGATATTTTCTTGCAAAACGAGCGATGATTCCCATTCAAGCAGCGTGGGAAAAGCAGCAACAGTTCGTTTCCGATGCATCACATGAACTTCGTTCTCCTATTACAGGAATTTATACGAATGCCGCATTGATGCTAAAACATCCTGAAAACAGTGTTGAAGCGGAAAGTTATAGGCTTCATATTATCATAAGAGAGTCAATGCGACTGAAGAACTTAATATCTAGTCTGCTTACGCTAGCTAGATCTGACGCCAATAAATCGGAGTTGCATCTGGAACTGATTAATATAAGTGCAATCATTGACAATGTTTTGGAACAATTCAAAGGGATGGATGAGTTAAATGGAATTAGCCTTTTCAGTGATATCCAACCCAATTTAGCACTAATAGCTGACAAAGAGCGGCTACATCAGTTATTCGTTATCTTGCTTGATAATGCTTTGAAGTATACACAGGCAGGCGGACAAGTACAAATCCATTGTTTTCAAGCTAAAAAAAACGTTGTAATGACTGTAGCAGATACTGGTATTGGCATAGCGCCGAATCATTTACACCGCATTTTTGAGCGGTTTTTTCGGGTAGACAAGTCACGTTCGCGTGAAAGTGGCGGAATCGGACTCGGATTAGCAATTGCTAAGTGGATTGTAGAAAAGCACGGAGGAAAAATAAACGTTGAGAGCGAGCTAGGAAAAGGTACAAAATTTATGATTTCTATGCCTGCCTATATACCTAATAAGGAGTAAATACTTTTCAAAAAAATCTCAAAAAATAAGGCTTCATAATATGAATATAGTTCCATTTATTTCATCAAATTTTGAAGGGTGGTACATCATATTATGAAAAAACGTATTTTAACAATGAGTATTGTGGCTATCATGGCGGCTAGTAATTTGGCAATAGGTTTTGCCATTCCCAATCAGCAAAATGATTTTATTGAACAAAGTTCAGCTCCTGTAAAGGATCATCCAATACCTGGGAAAGGTCATCCAAAACCAGGGGGAGGACCAATGGAGAACCCAAAACTTCTTACATTACTACAAGTAGATGAAAATACTTTAAGAGCTGAGCGAGAGGCAGGTAAAACCTTAGTTATTATAGCAAATGAACATGGTATTTCAGAGGAATCGTTGAAGGAATTCATGATTGCTGAAAGGACGCAGCATATCGATGAAGATGTAAAAGAAGGCCGCATTTCTGCATGCCAAGCGCAAAGAATAAAAGCGGATCTGGAAGAGCATATAGTAAGAGAAATTAATGATCCCGGTCCGCTTCCAGGAAAACATCGGCCGGGGCCTCCATTACCGAGACCAGACCTAGATGAGCCAGACGAATCGACCAATGATTAGGCTTTCAGAAAGAAAGCGTGCCCTAACTGTTTGTCAGATAGTTCGTTTTATGAACAACTGTGTCAAACAAGGTAACTTGTGCAGTCGTATGACAGCGCCGCTTACTGCCTTGGCGGCGCTTAACTTTTTTCTTGCTGATGCGCGGGACGGTCTTGGACCTTTCTTAGATGCGTATCTTATCACTAAAGGCTGGACGCCCTTTGATTTAGGTGTGCTTGCTACTATTGGCGGAATTGTTGGTATCGTTGGCGGCGCTCCGGCGGGCGCTTTCGTCGATGCAACCTGTCATAAGCGTACGCTCGTCGTTGTTCCGATTACATTGATTACGATCCTTGCTTTCGTAACTCTTATCTATCCAATTGGCTTTACTGTTTTTACCACTCAATTTATAACTAGTGTTGCCGGTTTGGTGATTGGACCAGCTGTTATGGCGATTACTCTTGGACTGGTCGGAAAAGAGCTATTCGGTCGGCAGATTAGTCGGAATGCAGTGTGGGACCATACTGGTAACATATTACTTATCGGAGGAACCTATCTCGTAAGTCAATGGGGTGGTATCAGCGGCGTTACTGCACTAATGGTTGTGACTACACTTGCTACAGCTATGGCCGTTTTAGCCATTGACAGATCGAAGATTGATCATGCTGTCGCCCGTGGTCTTAACCGAAGAACGGAAGGGTTAGGACCATCACAATTTAAACGGCTGCTGTCGAATAAAGCGTTATTTTTACTTGCGGGGACGTTAATGATTTTTCATTTCGGGAATGCGCCGATTGCAAGGTTGATATCCCAACAATTTGCTAGAGAGCTGCAACAGCCGTTTCAGACGACTGCGATCATTACTGGTGTAGGTCAGATTTCATCGATTGTCGGTGCTGTGTTGGCTCCCTATGCTGTTGAGCGGATTGGATTACGATGGACCATACTTTTGTCGCTTGGGTCATTGCCAATTCGTGGCATTCTTGCTGCCCAAATGTCCGGTTTTGCAATGATCTATCCTGTTCAGGTCTTAGATGGTGTTGGCGCAGGTTTACTTGGCATTTTAACGCCATTAGCTGTTGAACGGCTATTAGCAGGAACCGGTCATTTCAATTTTGGTCTTGCTGCCGTTCTTACAGTGCAGGGACTCGGGGCTACATCAAGCAATATAGTAGCAGGATTCATTGTGGACCATTATGGCTACGGTACAGCCTATCTTTTTCATGGGCTTGTCGCAGTTTTTGCTGTTGCGCTCTTTATAATTGTTGGGAAGAAAATCGAACGGTGTGATGGGATAGATTAATATTTGGCTGGCTAAGTAATATTTCGAAATAGCGCAAAACGAGGTAGGAAATGGAACATTCTTTACATATGGTATTGGCGGGGATAATTTTGGGAGTTGTATTAGTGATTTTTACATTAGGAAAAAGCCCCATTTTCAGAGTGGATCGTGCAGGAGCTGCTATCATTGGAGCGGTAGCAATGACAGGAACCGGTGTTTTATCATATGATAAAGCCGTTTCGGCGGTAGATTATAAGACAATCATCATTTTATTTTCAATGATGATTCTAGTAGCAAATTTGAAATTAGCCGGATTTTTTGAGTTCGTAGGCAACCATCTGATACGGATGGTGCACAATAAGAAAAACTTGTTGTTTGCCATTATTTTGGTAAGTGGGGTTCTCTCCGCTTTTACGATTAATGATATTGTCTGCCTGCTCTTTACGCCTATAGTACTACTTATTTGCCAGAAACTTGATTGTAATCCGGTACCACATCTCCTGGGAGTTGCCATGGCTTCCAATATAGGCAGTGCTGCGACTTTACTGGGAAATCCACAAAATATACTTGTGGGCAGTCTGTCAAAAATGACATTTTTATCTTATTTTATGGTTGCAGCTCCTATAGCAATCTTAGGGCTGCTTTGTACTTTTAGCGTGATTGCATTTTATTATCGTAAAGAACTTTGCGGTGGTTGGGATAGTCGCCAACAAATTCCTGTAAATGTCCATATGTATTTGATTATCAAAAGTTTATTGATATTGGCAGTTATCTTAATTACGTACTTATTCGGTTTTGATTTGGCATTAGTAGCTAGCTTGGGAGCTACGGCATCTTTACTGACTCGGCGGGTAGAACCGAGCAAAGTCTACGCTAGTGTGGATTTTAACCTATTGGTTATCTTTATTGGTCTTTTTATTATTGTGGCTGGAGTCGAAGAAAGTGGTCTGGTAAATTATTTTTTTGACCAATTTTCTTTTTTGAAATTGAGCACCTTAGGACTTTTTGCTATATTCACCGTTGGTTTATCTAATCTGGTAAGCAATGTTCCCGCAGTGTTATTAATGCGTTTTCTTATTCCAGATACCGAGGCGGAAGTATGGTGGAAGGCCTTAGCCTTATTTTCGACTTTGGCCGGAAATCTCACGATTGCGGGATCTATTGCGAACTTAATTGTAGTTGAGATTGCCAAACAAAATCATGTCTATATGACTGCGCGAGAGTATTTTCGCATTGGTTTTCCTCTAACGTTAGTTGTTACTTTTATTGGATATTTATGGCTGATTTAAGAAAAGTGTTATTATATGGCTGGAGTTGAATTTTTGAGTATTTTCTATTATCTAGGTAGGAGGGCAGGGTATGTTTGGATCATCCCTTTATGTTCGTAGTATTGAAATGCTTTGGGATAAAGTTGATAATCGACAAGAGTATCCCTTTAATATTCCTATAATCCAAGATTTGAAAGAAATACAACTGAATACATCAGTTACTATGATTATTGGCGAAAATGGTTCGGGCAAATCTACATTGTTGGAAGCTTTAGCGGTAAATTTGGGATTTAATCCTGAAGGCGGTACAAAGAATTTCAATTTTAGCTCGCGGGATTCTCACTCTAAACTCAGTGAGTACATTAGGGTTACTAGAGGTGATCAGCGAAACAAAAATGGTTTCTTTTTCCGCGCTGAAAGCTACTATAATGTAGCGACCAATATCGATCAACTTGATGAGGAACCAGCATTTGGACCACCGATAAAATGTTCCTTTGGAGGTCGATCTTTACATGAATTGTCACATGGAGAATCCTTTTTAGCTGCCTTTAAAAATCGATTCGGCGGGCTAGGTCTTTATATTTTGGATGAACCAGAGGCAGCGTTATCACCATTAAGCCAAATGTCCATGATTCCGCTCATCCGTAATTTAGTGCGTAAAAACTCGCAATTTATTATAGCTACTCATTCACCAATAATTATGGCTTATCCTGGCGCCGAATTATTGCAATTATCTCAAGGCAGGCTTAAACGGGCTTCCTATGAAGATACTGATCACTATATCATTACCAAGGAATTTATGAATAATCGTGAAAAGATGCTAAAAATACTTTTATCCGAAGAATAAATCTAAGGGTAGAAAAATAAAAAAATATCAAGACCATGACAGTCATCAATGGCCTTGATATTTAAAAAGGAGAGTATCCCCTCGTAGTTTGTATCCCAATTGGACGTTTTATACACTACAATTAGCGGTTTAGCCTTGTTCTTTAAAGTGCGTTACCGAGGAGTATGAAGCTGATTAAGCTTGCTTTCTGGTTCCTCACCATTTTCCACACGTTTAATATTATTCACAAAGAAGTCATATCTTTTTTTATGAAATTTACGACTGTCAGGCATACCTGCGGTGTGGGGAGTCAGTATCACGTTGCTTAGGTTCCGTAGTTCACTGTCCATTGGCAGCGGCTCAGACTCAAATACATCTAGACAGGCGCCTGCAATATCCCTGCTTTTTAATGCGGCGATCAAGTCTTGTTCATTGACGATCCCGCCGCGGGCGGTATTGATAAACAGCGCTGAACTTTTCATTTTCTTAAATGTCGATTGGTTGATCAACTGTTTGGTTTGCTGATTCAAGGGGATATGTACGCTTACGATGTCGGAAGTGCTGATAAGAGTCGTGAAATCCGTCATTTTTACAAAACCGTCAGACTGTGCCGCAGCATTTCTAGCATAGGCCTGTACATTCATATCAAAAACTTTACAAAACTCAGCGACTTTTTTGCCGATGGCGCCGTAACCGATAATCCCAATTGTTTTGCCTGCTAATTCACTCCCCGTATAGGCCAGTTGATTTTCAGCGACCTTGTTTTTCATGAAAGTATCAAGAAACGGTATGTTTTTATAATAAGCTAAAAGCAGTGCCATTACATGTTCAGCAACTGCCTGGGCATTGACTCCGGCAGCATTAGCCGCCCAAACGCCGAATTGCGTACAAGCCTCTATATCTACATTATCAAAGCCTGCGCCTGTTTGTACCAACTTTAACTTTTTTGCGATGGAAAGCAGGCTGCTATCTACTTTAATATGTTCGGGGATGAGTACCTGACAATCTGCTATATGCTGCGTTATTTCTTTTCCAGGTGGGACAATTATAATGTCCCAGCCGGTCGGAAAATGCTTTGCAATCGTTGTTTTTGCAGTCTCAGTAAAATAGCCAACAATGAGAATCTTCACGGCTAAACCCCCTTTTCAGGTTTTATACTATGTTTGGCAGAAAATCTGTTTGTGGCTTACCGTTTTATCCTTTTAAGGAAGCCGTAATAATTGCCATATTATATACTTCATCTGCGTTACAACCTCTTGAAAGGTCATTGATTGGTGCATTAAGTCCTTGCAGGATTGGACCATAGGCCTTAAAGTTTCCGAGACGTTGCGCTATCTTATAACCAATATTGCCGGCATTGATATCGGGGAATATGAAAGTGTTTGCTTTTCCAGCGACAGGCGAGTGTGACGCTTTTATTTTGGCAACATCTTTTGAAAAGGCCGCATCAAATTGTAATTCGCCATCAATAGGAAAAGCAAGATTCATACTCTTTAATTTGGCAGTTACATTTCGCATTTTATCAACTGATTCTCCTGCGCCTGAGCCTAAGGTGCTGTACGATAATAAAGCAACTTTGGGATCAATGTCAAAAACCTTTGCTGTTTTTGCCGTTTCAACAGCAATCTCAACAAGCTCATCTTCACTAGGATTCAAGTTGATTGCACAATCAGCCATGGCGTATTTTTCCTCAACATTCTCTATATTACGATATAGAATAAAGCTGCTTGAAACAATTTTATTTCCAGGTGATGTTTTTATAAGTTGAAGTGCCGGGCGAACGGTGTCGGCAGTAGAATAGGTTGCACCACCTAATAGGCCGTCAGCATACCCCATTTTTACAAGCATGGTACCAAAGTAATTCGTTTTCATCAAAGCCTCTTGGCAGGTGGCTTTATCCATTTTTCCTTTTCGAAGCTCAACCATTTGCGTAACCATGGAATCCAGCGCCGGATAGGTTTTAGGCTCAATGATTTCAATTTCATTTATAGGAAAACCATACTGTTGCGATGCTGTGCTTATCTCTTGGGGATTTCCTAACAGGATCGGTTCGAGAATTTTTTCTGTTTTTAAACGACTGGCCGCCTCAAGAATTCTAGGATCAGAACCTTCGGTAAATACGAGTTTTCGCTGGTTATTTCTTAATTTTTCAATCATGCTTTCAAACATTTTGGCACCTCCATTTTTACATATAGGATTTTATTTCGCTATTTTATATCTTTCTAATCGTTGCAGGAGTGTTCCTGTATGGATTTCAAACAAATGATTGTCAAAGTCATAAAAATATAATGATCGGCCTTCGCCCTCTACGCGTGGTCGCGGCGGCTTAAAATCTACACCGAGTTTTTTAATGCGTGATTCATATACTTCGAAATCTGCTTCTGCTATTTTAAAGGCGATATGGTTATAGGTTCGAGTGGGCAGAGAATCACCTTCCATAATGGCAATCCATTGTCCGCCAATGAGGAAAAATTTCTCTTTTGATAGCGAGAAGGTATTATTACCGCTAGCGTAAACTTCTTCTGCTTCAAATATTTGCTTGAAAAATGTAGTCGCAAGTTCAAGATCTTTAACGATAAAAGTTACGTGACTGATGCCTTCGATCATACTATTAACGCCTCCTTTCTGCAGGGTATTGCTATCCTAGCGACAGCGCGCCTAAACCAAGGAGCATCGCAATTGCTCCAATGATACGAATTCTTATATTTTCTTCTGATAGCAGCTTGGCTCCCAGGGCAGTGCCGATTAGAATGCTGATTTCTCTCGCTGGTGCGATATAACTTACCGGACTAAATACCATCGCAGTTAAAACTAAAATATAGGCCAATGGACACAAAATAGCCACACTAATAGCCTCCACTTTATGACTCTTCCATTGGTCTTTTACTTTGTTCCAATTTTTGATTGCATAAGGAGTTAAGAGAAATATTCGTCCCAAGTTAGTTGCCCAATCCAGCAGTAACGGGGGGATTAGCAAGGTAGTAACAGCTAATTTGTCTGAGAGCGTATATCCAGCAATCATAGTGCCGCACAAAACAGCAAATATCACTGATTTGCGGGCTGTAGGTTCGGCTATGTGCAAAGGATTTCCGGTGATTACAATAATTCCTAGTCCAATGCATAGCGTTCCCATAAGCGCTATGGCAGAAGGTTGTTCGCCTAATAATACAATGGCGGCAATCGTCGAGATCATAGGACCTGTGCCACGAGCGAGAGGATAGATGAGCGAAAGATCCCCAATTCGATATCCTTTGTCCAACAAGATATAATATAAAGAGTGCAATATGGCGCTGCCTAGCATAAAACCTAGTTGATACCAGCCAATTACCGGGCTTTGCGTAACGATGATCCATAGAGCGAATGGAAAATAAAGCAAGGTCGAAAGCGCGGCGAACAGCCAAATAAAGGCGGTACCTCCGCAGGCTTTTTTGGCTAAATAATTCCAGGTGGCATGAGCGAAGGCGGCAATCAGAATAAGAATAAGAGCTGATTCTGTTATACTATCTCCTCCAATGCAAAGAATGATTTGACTAGCAGCTTTGTTAATGTTAATTTTACATATATAGAATACTGATGTAAATGTTAAGTATTTTGTAATAAATATTAACTTTTTCTATATATAAGAGGTGATTTTATGTACTTTCCTGGGATTGAAGCTTTTTTAGCGATTGTGAAGACGGAAAATTTAAGCAAGGCGGCGGAACTCTTGCATTTATCGCAAGCTACAGTAAGCTATCGGTTGAAGACCTTAGAGAAGGATATGGGCGGCCTCTTGGTGGAGCGACGAAAAGGGGAAGCCAAAATCAGCCTGACGCCAAAAGGGGAAAGCTTTTTTTATATTGCTGAGAGATGGGATGCTCTTTGGCGGGAAACGCAAATCTTGCAAGCTAATGACTCTCAATTCAGTTTGGCCATTAGTGTTGCTGAAAGTATAAGTCACTTTGTTTTACCGCCTTTATATCGCCTGTTAAATGAGCACAATCCAGCAATACGGCTGCAAATTCGAACACAGCATACGCAGGAGGCCTTTGATAGTATAGAGAGACGCGAGATGGATGTGGCCTTTGTGGTACGCGAGATCGCATCGCCCTGTGTCACCGTGAAGCCGTTTTTTTCGGAAGAAATGATGTTGTTGCGTCTTGCCGCACCGGGGCGTCAGGCAGGAGACACTGTTGAAATAAAGGAATTAGCGCCGCAGCACGAAATATTCATAATTTGGAATAAAGAATTTCAATTTAAACATGATCAGTGGTGGGACCCCCATTGTCCTTCTCGCATTCATTTAGATTCGGCAGGGCTTATCACTACTTTTATGAAGGACGTTCAGCAGTGGACTATCGTTCCAGCTTCGGTAGGTGCACACATGGTACAGGGTGGACAGTTTGTCCTTCAGCGGCTAGCAGAACCCATTCCGCCTAGAATATGCTATAAGGCGACCCACAAGTTTCCTTATCAGGATTTAAACAAAACACTTTGTATTCTTGATCAGTATTTGCAAACGATATTTGGTGTATAAGGTCGTTGCTTAATACGGATTTAGCAGGTGACGGTTAGCGACTAGTAATTTATTGGGAGGATTATATGGAGAACACGAACTACATAAAAGAGAAAATACTTCAGCTTATTCAAACGCCGCCCGTATTTGGCGAAGAACGAATTCCAGGAGGCCTTGCCGATTATGAGCGCCTAGCCCCTGAGTGGCTGAGCAGTCTGAGCGGTATTGATCAGTTGGAAGCTGACGCGTGGCATCGTAACGATGCTTTTGTTCTAAAAATAAAATATTTGCGGGAAGCTATTTTTCGTCTTGGCTCCTTGGAGTGTGCGGCGGGAGCAAGCGCAGAGCGGTGTCGCCTATGGTTTGCTTGTCTCGCGCTCCTTCTTTCCCAGAAGCTAGTAGGCGAAAATTATCCTATCGATTCAGAAGAAACTGTTACGTTTTTCGCCTTGACACGGGATTTTTCTTTAGAACATTATCGAGATTGGCCGGAAAAATCTGATTATGAAGGTGTTGCTTCCCGAATCCTATATGGCTTAATGACAGGATATCCCGTGGTCTTACCGACAGAAAATCCTGCCTATGATGATCGTCATTGGCTGCAACTGTATCGAGCCATTATGCAAAAAAATGCAACTGACCTTAAGCAAGCGTGTATGGCTTTGGCTGATTATTGGCTCCATGACTATGCGGTTAATGAAGTGCCGGTATTTGACCAAGAGCAATTTCCGTGCTTTGAGGCAGACTGCAATGCCATTTTGGCCATTGCGCTTTATCGGGAACAGATTTCTGTTGTATTTGAGGAGGAAAAATATCGGCAGTTTTATCTTGCTGCTTTGCTATAATAGGATTTTAAAGTTAGTGATAATTCATAAGGCTGCTTTATGAGTTAATGCTTTTGTGATATGATCAAATTGTAAGAGAATCTGCTTTTAAAAGGAGATGTTGTTTTATGTTGTATAGTAGTGCAATGGATATTGTAAGAACCTGGGAGGTGCATACAAAATAAAATAATGTATATACCTCCCAAAAGCTGAGTTCACAAACTTTTGGAGGATATAAAATTGAGCAAAATTGATATGGAAAATATGGGGCTCAGTCAACGGTTTATTACTGAGTCTAGTTTATATTCTGGTTTTTATATTGGGCGAATTATTGCCCAATATAAAGATTTATACAAGGTAGTAACCGAGAACGGTGAGTTAACAGCAGAAATTGCCGGAAAGTTTCGTTTTGATGTCCGCGCGATATCTGATTATCCGGCAGTGGGCGATTTTGTTATGCTGGATCGAAATGATGATACTAGAGGGAATGCCATTATTCATCAGGTTTTGACACGGAAAAGCGCTTTTATTAGAAAGGCGGCGGGACGTTCAAATGAGGAGCAAGTTGTAGCTTCAAACATTGATACCGTGTTTATCTGTATGTCACTGAATAACGATTATAATCTTCGCAGGTTAGAACGTTATCTTGGCATTGCCTGGGATAGTGGAGCTGTTCCGGTTATCGTTCTTACGAAATCTGATTTATGTGATAATCTACCACGAAAATTGTTAGAGCTTAATACGGTTGCTTGTGGGGTTGAGGTGCTTGTTACTTCGAGTTTGATTGAGGCTGGTTGCGGATCTGTGCAAAGCTATCTCGTTAGTGGTAAAACCATTGCATTTATCGGCTCATCCGGTGTGGGAAAGTCGACGTTAATCAATAGACTCACAGGCCAAAAAGTGCTACAAACCCAAGGGATAAGAAACGATAATAAAGGCAGGCATACTACGACTAGGCGCGAATTGATCACTATTCCAAGTGGCGGTGTTGTTATTGATACCCCAGGAATGAGAGAAATCGGAATCGAGAGCGCTGATTTTACGAAAGCCTTTGCCGACATTGACGAGCTCAAAGCAAAGTGCAAGTTTCATGATTGCACTCATACTAATGAGCCGAACTGTGCAGTACAAAGGGCTATAAAAGACGGGTTGCTGTCGGCAGAACGGCTTGCTAATTATTTAAAGTTGAAAAAAGAAGCCAAGTATGAGGGCTTAACTTCAAAGCAGATTGAACAGGAAAAGAGTACGACTATGTTTGCGCAAATGGGCGGCGTGAAAAACGCACGAGAGTTTGTCAAAGAAAAAAATAAAAGACGGCGTGGCTTTTAAAGCATCTCTTTGGAGATGCTTTTTTGCAAACGTCGCAAAGCTGAATGAACCTCAATGATTATCTTGGCGATAAGGAAGGAGAATCAAGCGCATGAAAGCCAAAGTATATGCTGCTTATGGCAGTAATATGAATATACAGCAAATGAAGCGGCGTTGTCCGAATGCTCAGGTAATTGGTACGGGTGAGCTAACAGGCTATACTTTGACTTTTCGCGGCAAACAAAACGGTGTTGCTAATGTGGAACGGCAAAGCGAGGGCGTTGTCCCGGTTGTCCTTTGGCATATTACGCAAGATTGCGAAAAGGCTCTTGATCGTTATGAGGGATATCCAAGGCTGTATGAAAAGAAAAATGTTACGGTAGGGACTAAGATCGGCGAGCAGGAAGCCATGCTTTATGTAATGGCTGAAGAGTATGAAGCCATGCCGGCGTTACCGCATGAACGGTATCTTGAAATGATTCGGCAAGGTTATCGGGATCATGACCTTAATACTATGGTGTTAGAACAGGCAGTGGAAAATGCTAAAGCGAAAGTGGATTCGTTGTAATAGTTGTTAAGGTTACAAGCCATTCTTTAAGCTTTGAATAACGCGGTTTGTTATGTTTTTTGCCGTTAACCGCAATATTTAAGGCTTTTTTTTGTCCCACGAGAATGACTAGTTTTTTGCCGCGAGTGACTCCTGTATAGATGAGATTGCGTTGCAACATCATAAAATGCTGCATCATGATCGGGATGACGATAACCGGATATTCTGAGCCCTGACTTTTATGAATGGTACAAGCGTAAGCAAGAACGACTTCATCTAGTTCGTCAAAATCATAAATTACCGTGCGATCATCAAACTGAATGGCCAGCTCTTTTTCGCCTGTGTCAATGCTGGTGATAAAGCCAATATCACCATTAAAGACTTCTTTGTCGTAGTTGTTTTGAATTTGCATCACCTTATCGCCAGTGGCGAGGGGAATCCCGAATTTTACTACTTTTTCTGTAGCCTGAGGGTTTAGTACCTTTTGCAGTTCGATGTTTAAAGATTTAGCGCCAATACCGCCGATATTAGCCGGACAGAGAATTTGAACGTCAGTGATTGGATTATAGTGCCAGCGTTTTGGTATGCGGTGCTTTACAATTTCAATGATTTTTTGTACAGCATCTTCTGGGGTTTCCGAGCTAACAAAAAAGAAATCGCCGTCAAGCTGATTGGAGAGATCAGGCATATTGCCGCTATTAATCGCATGAGCGCTAGTAATGATCTTACTTGTTTTAGCCTGACGAAAGATTTCATTTAATGTAACAACTGTCACACATTCAGAATCAATAATGTCAGCTAAGATTTGCCCGGCGCCCACAGAAGGAAGCTGATTTACATCGCCGACGAGGATAATCGAAGCGTTTTGCGGTACAGCTTTTAGCAGGGAATTCATTAACTGGGCATCTACCATGGATGTTTCATCAATAACCAACAGTTGACATTCGAGCGGATTCATTTCGTTTCGTTTGAATTGATGTTCTGACGGATCATATTCCAGCAAGCGATGAATGGTTTTGGCTTCTAGGCCGGTAGACTCTGAGAGGCGTTTCGCAGCTCGACCTGTTGGGGCAGCTAAGAGGATTTGTAGTTGCTTGGCATTGAGAATTTTGATGATAGAATTTACGATCGTAGTTTTTCCTACACCAGGGCCGCCAGTAATGACCATAAATTTAGACTGTATCGCTGTAGCAATGGCTTTTTTTTGATTCTCCGCCAGTTGGATGCCTAATTTCGCTTCAACCCAGGGAATTGCAGTAGCTGCATTTATTTCACCCCATAGGGGCGAACCTGAGGCGACAGCGACAATTCGTTCGGCAATATATTTTTCATAATAATAGAGGCTGGGGATAAAGAGACACTCCGCGTCGCCGATGGTATCTATCATAATACCTTGTGTCTCAATTTCTTCGATAAGGGCTTGTTCTAAGATATCAAGCGGGATTTCTAATAATTCTACTGCTTGGGGCAGCAGAGCGGCTTTGGGGTAGGCGCAGTTGCCGTTGGAAACTTCTTCGAAAAGGGCATGACGAATTCCCGCTTTGGCACGAATGAGCGAGTTTTTTTCAACACCGATTTTCTGAGCAATTGTATCAGCTGTCACAAAGCCGATCCCATATATATCTTGCGCTAAACGGTAGGGGTTTTCCTGAATCAGAGAAATCGCTTTATCGCCGTAGGTTTTATAAATTCTAACAGCTTTTGATGTGCCAACGCCATTTGAATATAAAAAAAGCATAATTTCTTTAATTTTCTTTTGGGCATCCCAGCCCTTCACAATCTTTTCACTGCGGACTTTGCCGATTCCATCAACTTCTCGTAAACGGTGCGGTGTCTGTTCGATGACGGTAAAAACGTCTAGACCGAAACAGTTGACTAAACGCTCGCCATAAACAGGACCAATTCCTTTAACTAGGCCAGAGGAAAGATATTTTTGAATGCCTTCCAACGTAGTAGGCGGCATGGATTTTAAAGAAATACAAGATAATTGAAGCCCGTATTGGGGATCGTTTTTCCATAGTCCGATGGCTTCAATGAATTCGCCACTCGTGATTGTGGAAGCATGTCCGACAACAGTTACTAAATCGCGAAAGCCCCTTGCTTTTACTCGCAGGACGCAAAAACCATTATCGTCATTATGAAAAGTAACACGTTCTACGGTTCCGCTGAGAAATACTTTTTCTTCAGTAGAATCGGTAGGAATTATTGTAGGGATATCTGCCATTAAAAAAATGCCTCACTTCATAAGAAAGTACGGTTCATTTTAAAAATATCAATTCGTTATGCGTTTTTCAAGCGAAAAAAGTTCTTCCACCTTTTGTGACATTAACTGCTGGGCATCAGAAATTGCTTGATTATAAATATACACACCGGCATTGTTCAGAATGAAATCCAAAAACAGCGAAGCTTGAAAAGAACTGATTTCTTCATCGCGTTCTTTCAAAAAGAATTCTTGGATGCTGCTTAGTAAAACTTGTTTTGATTCGTCAGAAAGCTTAATCATGATGGCACCTCGAATTTAAGTTTTGGTTCATTATAGCATTGCCTTTTTCAGAAAAAAAGATTGGTAATAAGAAAGCCAGCGCTTTTGGCGCTGGCTGATAATTTTTTATGAAGGATTTTCGGCCGAATATTGTCTTGCCGTAAGTGCTGTAGCGGTATGACGAGCGCCATAGTGTTTTAAGAAGAAGGCAATGATTAAATTAATAACAAAACATCCGGCGAAGAAATATAGGGTCAGTGTGTAGCCGCTGGTTGATTCTCTAAGTAATGACACGACATAAGGACCAGCGACACCGGCCATTCCCCAGGCAGTCAAGATCCGACCATGGATGGCGCTTAGTTTTTTGGTGCCAAAGATATCGCTGAGATAGGCTGGCATGCAAGAGAAGCCACCGCCGTAGCACGTAATAATGAGAAGAACTAGTACTTCAAATCCGAAAGCATCTGCCGTTGTGGCAAGCTTCCAGAAAGCGAAGCACTCTAAACCGAAGAAGAGTACATAAGTATAACCGCGGCCAATATAGTCAGAAATCGTTGACCAAAAGATACGGCCTGCGCCATTAAATAGTCCAATGATACCTACTAATGAGGCTGCTTCGGCAGGAGACATGCCGACAACTTCTTGGGCCATGGGCGACGCGACTGCTAAAAGGCCGATGCCGCAAGTAATATTTACGAAAAAAATCCACCATAAAGCACTGAACTGCCAAGTCTTTAAAGCTTCGTTTTCCGTAAAGCCTCGCTGTAAACAAGAATTTTTCGGTGCTACAGGATTATTACTTGGTTTTTCTGGGGGAGCTTTTAAATAGGAAGCCGATAGTCCCATAACAATCATATAAATGATGCCTAGCACCAGAAAGTTATCTACTAATCCGTAGGCTGTCGTTAGCCGTTGCATCAAAGGGCCGGCAATCAAACTAGCAAAACCGAAGCCCATAATAGCAAGGCCCGTGGCAAAGCCGCGATGATTCGGAAAATATTTGACTAGCGTTGAAACAGGGGTAATATATCCAATGCCTAGACCAATGCCGCCAATTACGCCGTAAAACAAATACAGTAGTGGCAAACTATGCAGATAGAGAGCCAAGGCAGTGCCGAACATTCCTGCACCCCAGAAAGCGGCCGCGATGAGTCCACTTTTTTTTGGACCGTATTTTTCTACGAAACTGCCTAAAAGTCCAGCGGATAAACCTAAAAACAAAATAGCTAAAGAAAATGTCCAGGTTGTTTCTTTCAAGGAAAAGCCTTGGTTTGCCATAATTGGACGAACCAATACACTCCAAGCATAGACGCTGCCAATACAAATATGAATTCCCACAGCAGCAAGAGCGATAAACCAGCGATTTCTCATATAAATCCATCCCTTCTAAGAAAAAAATCCGAGAGATGCTGCCAAAACGCAAAAACCGTCCAGGCATGAATCTCTCTGCCCAGACGGTCGGCTTATCTTTGCTCTGCAGTACATGTGGTCATTTCCACTTATCCGTCAGTCCTGCATAGCCTATGAACTTTTTATTACAGGCTCATTATAGCAACAGAGAAAAAAGGTGTCAAGATAAAATACTGCTAAAAATACGATGGTGGAGGGGGAAAATAAAAGAGCTCCTATTGCGGAGTCGTTAAGATTAGGGATAATAATATTTGTCAAGAAGGAATAAATACAATTGATGTAAAATCTATTTGGCATAATAATTTTATTAAGAGAGGGATTTATTATGGAGCTATCTGAGGTGGATAAAGCTTGGAATGAAATGGTTACTTTACTGAATTCTGATGACCGAGAAGAGCGGGAGCAAGGAATAAAGTTGCGAGAAGAACTTTGTTCGAAGTGGCCTAATGTATGCGAAATGGTCAAAGAACAGCTTAAATAGTAATGGCAATTTAGTGTATTCTAAAAGAGTGGCAGAGCCACTCTTTTTCTTTTGATATATCGGTTATTTTGAGTCGATTATTGTAACTATAATAGGTTTTATAATAGAAAGAAGTCGTCTGCAATCAATGCAGGCGACTATAATAAGATAATATGAAATCAGGTAATTATATCATAACACATAAAAATGAAATGTCAAGTCTATATAAAAAAGCTTCCCAGGAATCTTGGGAAGCTTTTAGTCAGGTTAGTTTTCTTTTTAATAGTAGGTTATTAAGTTATGCGAAACAATATAATTGTAGATTGCAATGACTGTATTGCGGTTGGTGTTGGCTTCGGGGGTATCGCCATAATAAGGACCGGCAGGCATATTACCTTGTAATTGATATAAACATAGGGCTGTTGGAGCACCGCCCCATATTTCATCATTTGTGATCCAAAGAGTCCCATCGGGGTTCCATTGGTTTTGGATTTTGTTAAAGGAACATTTGAAGATAAAGGTTTGTTTTTTATAGGCGATTTTATTGTCTAATGTTTGGTTTTTTAACATGTCTAACGTAGGTTTATCAGGTACTAAAAGTAAAGAATAGGTCATTTCAAAGGTTGAGAGTTGATCACTTTTTGGCAGTACTTTTGCATTTGCTGATTCGGAACGCAAATATTTTGTATAGCCGTTTTCGTTGGCGATAAACACGTCTTCAGCGAAACAATTACTGGTAAAAAGGGTAATAAGAAGAATTAGGAAAATTTTTTTCATAGCTAGGCCTCGTTTTATTTTTACTCTAATCTATTTTACATGTAAAATATACACCCGCAAAGTGATTTTGTCATTACTTAGCCGAGAAATTTACCAGATAAAATTAGTTGAGAATTTTAATTATGGAGAAATTTTTCTATTTCTTTCCCTGCAAGGGGATTACTCTATGGTATAATATAAATCAAACCCTTAAAAGGAGATGATTTTTATGGCAAATCCAATTCTTTCAAAAGTAAGAGAACTTCCAGCATACGGCAGTGAGACTGCCACATATACGGGTGTCGCATTAAAAAGTATGCTTCTTGTCGCTATTGTTATCGCTTCGGCCCTTGTTACTTGGCTAGGCGGTTATGCAACGCCTGTTACAGCTACTGTTACTGCGATTATGGGCTTTATTGCCGCAATGGCAATTAGCTTTAAACCTTCCTGGGCTGGTTTTTTATCGCCTCTTTATGCAATTCTAGAAGGCATGTTTTTAGCTGCTGTTTCGGCTATGTTTGCGAGAATGTATCACGGCATCGTACTCAATGCCGTCATGATTACTTTCGGTCTTGCCATTAGTGCGGCCGTGATCTATGCCCGTGGTTATGTAACGGTCAACGATAAGTTTATGCGCGGTGTCTTTATGGCGACGATGGGAATCGCTGTGACGTATTTGATTGAATTTGTTTTAGGTTTTTTCGGGATCCGTATCCCTATGATTCATCAGGGGGGCATCGTCGGTATAGCTTTTAGCTTGATCATTGTCGGTGTTGCTACGCTCAATTTGTTTATTGATTATGAGCAGATCAGCCAGAGCGTTCGTCAAGGCTTGCCCAAAGAATATGAATGGTTTTGCGCCTTTAGTGTATTGGTAACATTAGTCTGGTTGTATATTGAAGTATTGAATCTGCTGCGCAAATTGAAAGACGAGTAAAGAGCGCTGTTTTCAGGATATAGGATAAAGGAAAAGGACGGGCCATTGGCTCGTCCTTTTTTCTTTGTAAACTAGGTTATTACGTTTTGGGGCTTTCGATTTCCTGCCAGCCATCGGGACCGTGAACACCTCGATCAATATCTTCCCATTCAATGGGATTTACGTCAAGGGTAACGCTTTGATAGCCTTCCGGTAATTTATTAATAATGACTGTAAATGCTTTTTTATTACTTATTTTCAGCGAAGGGTTTGCTGAAAAGTTTTCTTCTAGCCAGTTGCTTTCATATTGGCGGTAGATTTTATAATGGACATGAGTAGTACCGGAAGATGTAATCTGATAGGCTTTTTCTCGCTTTAGCTGGCTATCTGGCGGAGCTAGTTCTGTAATAATTTGATTGATTGTCGTAATGTCTTTTACGGGATATTCTAGGGGAGTGGTAAGCTGCCAATCGGCAGTGCGTTTTTCTAAGACAACACGAATGCTATCGACCTTTTCGGGTATCAATCGGTTGCCGCCTACTGCCATAAGAAATCGATTTTCATATAGATTTTGCGTGATCCACTCACGTGAAACAGGTGCTTTAGGATATTTTTTTTCGAAATCTGTTATGTCCGACCCTAAGCTATAGACTGGTTGCTGCTGCGCCACTTCTGTTGTTGCGCTTATTGGAGCAGTCGCATCACTGGGCGCTGGCTGTAGCCTGAAGTAAGCGGCGAGAGCTAGTGAGCAAATTAAGATAGGTCCGTAGAATATAATGACAGCTTTGCGTGTTTTGGTCTTTCCCCAGAAAAGTGCCGCTGATGGTGAGATGAGGCCGACTAACAAGAGGATAAAAGCTAATAAAAACAAAGTGGCAAAAAGATGATTCATGTAGTTCGCGTCTCCTAGGCCAAACTATAAAGCATTACTGTAGCTTGGCAAATTGTAATGTTCATGCTTAACGAAGTGAAAATGTGTTCAATATGTTATTAAACACATTATATCAAATCTTAGGAATACCTTTAATTATATATCAGATTCTCCTAAATAAAAAACAGAGTATGCCTTTTTATGTCAAAAAAATTTCATATTATAGCAAAAAAGTTTTACTATTGAATATAATAGGTTTGTTGTTAAGGCAAGGGGTCTCTTTTTTTATCAAAATAAAGAGATCCATCAGAGCGAATCAGGGCTGTATTTACTTGTGTCAGATCGTTTAGTCCTTGGACTTTAAGCTGCTGTAGCAGCCAAGTCAGCGATAAACCGCTTTGACGCAGATTTTCTTTGATGAGAATGCCATCGGTGATGAGTTGGAGCCCTGTAAAGGGGGATAGAAATTTGGGCGATTCTGATAGCGCAAGGTTCTGATTGGTTACGTGCGAGGCTGGAAAAGTTTTTTTGACACTTAACTGGCCGTTTGGCTCTAATATGCCAATAGCTACTTCAGTAGGGTCAAATATGTCTTTATTACGCAGCTCCATAAAGAGGTCATCTAAGGTATAGTTCATTTTGCCAAGAGTTTCCTCAAGGATTTTCCCTTGATAAATCACCATGACCGGGGAGCTTTCAACAAGTTTTCGGGCAGGTACGCTATGTTTCGTTAAATAATTTGTCGTCATGATGCTGCAAGTCCAAACGAATAGGCTAAGAACGCCTAGATAAAAATCGCCTATAGGACCAATGGCAATTGCGGCGGCAATAGAACCAATGGTAATGCTTGTTACATAATCAAAGAAGGTAAGTTGGGTAATCTGCTTTCGACCCATGATTCTAGTAAGAAAAAGCAAAAAGATATAACTAAATAGCGTGCGGCATAATGTAGCGACGATTTGGAGGATTTGTTCCATAAAAAAAATCTCCTATCCATTTTTTTATAGGATAAGAGTATCGTAGTTTTGCTATACCATATTTTTATAAAAACAAAAGCGAGAGCTTTTTCCGATCTGCTCCCGCTTTTGTCCCGCCTTATAACCACTACTACGAATCATCGTAGCATCCCCATAGATAGAATACACTATCTAGTTAGGAAATGCAACTTTAATTTCGATCGCGATTAATGTATTCAGAAACAGCTTCTAAAGAGTCTCTTGGTGGCTTTTTCTGATCTTCCTTGAACTGAATGGGTTCTGGATTATTGGGTCCATAACCGACAGCTGCATTGGCTTTAGCTGCTTGCTGCTCCACGGTTTCATTCTTATCCATGCTTATCACCTCTCGCTTAGCATAACCTGCTAGCAAGACTACCATTCGTCTTCCAAAGAAAAGCGTATACTTAAACTAGAGTGAATTAAATTCCTTCCAGCATCATAGCAGTGGACGATTTTTCGGAAAGCAAGTTTTTCTGTTGTGCGACGGCCATCTTTCGTAAAATAGGTAATGATCGTTGTTTGATTTTTTTTCTTCTTTTCCACAGAACTCACCTGCTTTCTTTCTAACAATAAATATTATGTCGTATTTTGAGCATAAATGTCAATAAGGCTAAGACGGTTTCGCAAAATATTAAATAAGACAGATAAATCGTTTTTATTATTTTAGGTTCTTTACAAATTTACGCCAAATTAACAAATTACATATAGACTAAATCCAGCAAAAGTCTTATAGTAATTATAGAGGGAGTTGTGATAATAGCAACTGTCTTAAAAAAATATGCTTGAATAGTTTCTGTTATGATCACACAACAATTTAGGAGAGTGATTGGCGTATGAAAATGCTTGACAGAAAAACTTGCGGTTTACTTAAAGCGGCAACTATTGAAGCAGAGATGCACCGTAAGGTGACGAAAATAGCAGGATTTACTCACCGCGACCGAAGGGTTTATGGACAAGCTGAAGTAAAAACGGTTCGCATGGATCCTGCTGAATTGGATCTTTATTTGAAAGAGCAAGCCAAAGGCTGGGGCAGGCAGCTTGCGCCTTCACGCAGTAGGCAGTAAATTAAGTATTAATACGAATCAATAGACGAAGCTTTCCATCAAATAGTCATTGTAGCATATAAGAATAAAAGCCAATGCACTTGTTATTTTCGCAAGTGCATTGGCTTTTTAATTGAAGCGATATTCTTCTTCAGCCTGTTTCAAATATTGTAGCATGCCGTGCCATTGCGTTGCTGTGGCTAAAGCTTGTTGATAGCTAGAAGAATTTTTTTTCGCTCTGACAGGCAGACAATTTATCCGAACTGTATGATATTTTAAATCATTAAGATGCATAATTACATGAACATGTTCCACATAGTCTTTACTCGTTTTTTGACTCGTATCATCTGTTACGATTGCCACATCTAATATTTCATGGCCTTTTACGAGTTTCCAACGTAGCTTTTTATTTACAAGGCAAAGCGTGCCTGTATCTGTATCTGCGTAAATATAGCCGTCTATGGTCTGTCCGCCTAGCGATAGAGCAGCAACCATGGCGGGAGTAAAATGATCAATTGTCTTTACGAGTCTGGCAGCTTCCACGGCAAAGTTGTTCATAGCATATTTTACATCATCAATTTTTTCTAATTCTATGCGCATTTTTACTAAAATTGCAGCAGCGATAAACAGTAAAATTAAAAACAATTCAATCACATAGACAGCCTCCTAAAGCAAATTTGACGCGGTCGCATCGTCCTTTTGTCACTGATTTGTCATAATTACTCGTTATGATGAAATAATAGACAGAAGGGAGCTGGTCCACGTATGTATCCGTTAGATTTTGAAGACTTTTTTTTATTGGCTTTTTATATTGTTACTACGTTATTGCAATTATATTTTTTATGGACTATTAGCGACTCATTGAAAACTTTAACACAAAAGCGGGAAAAAGAGTAGGCGCGGCATTAGATAAATTATTTTTTCCCATTATAGCATGATTACTATATGCTGTGAATAAAATTGACTGTCCTATTTATTTAGGGCGGTTATTTTATTTTGGCAATGGTTTTTCTGTTTGACCGAACATCTGTTCTGTGATAAACTAAAACCAAACAAATGTTCGGAGGGGTTTGAATGCGTAAACTCTTATGGGTTTTTCTTTTATTATTCATGGCTGTAAGTTCTGTTCATGCTTATTCAATCCAGGGAAAACAAGCTGCTTTACGTTATGAAACAGTGACTGTGACGCAGGGCGATACCTTGTGGACCATTGCTGCTCGGTATACTACAGAACGAGAAGATATCAGACAGCGCATTGTTTTAATATGTAGTATAAATGGCTTAGATAGTAACGGAAAAATCATGGCTGGCCAGCAACTCAAAGTACCTTTTCCTTAATGTTTTTCTAATTACAAAACGCTGTATTGCAAACAAGACAAAAGGACTGTGCCTTTTGTCTCTATTTTTTTACAAGACCACGAAACACTATATATAGTTTTTAAAATGTGTTAAAATACAATATATAGTGATTGAGGAGGCTGTTATAGATATCTGCCTTTTTTCGAAAGCTAACTAGTAAATTGTAAGCGGGAGCGATTATTATGTTGATCATCGATAAAGAAAAACTTCAGCAGTTGAATGAGTCAGTAGAATTTGGCGTTTTAGGCAAAGCCGTGTATGAACGAACCTATTCGAGGATAAAGCCGAATGGCGAAAAGGAAACTTGGCCGGAAACTGTTTTACGGGTGGTCAATGGGAATTGCAGTTTAGTACCAAGTCGTTACATAGAACCGGACGAAGCGGAAAAGCTTTTTGATATGATGTATTCTTTCAAAGCGATTCCGGCGGGGCGAAGCTTATGGGTTTCTGGTGTGCCAGGACGGCAGTTTTTATTTAATTGTCATAATAGCTCTTGGACAGAAATTGTTTCAGAGCATTTTACTTTTTTATTCGATGAACTGTGCAAAGGCGGCGGTGTGGGCAGTAACTATTCGAATCGTTATGTGGAACGCTATAATCCGGTACAGCGCAGAGTGAATCTGCATCTTGTTTGTGATCGCAGCCATCCTGATTACAGTGATATTAAAGACAAGATGTCACTGACTTATTCGCCGGAATGGACTGGTTCCATTACGATTGATGATTCTCGTGAGGGCTGGGTAGAGGCTCTTAAAAATCTGCTTGATGCTTTTTGGGAAACCGGCGATGAAGCAGTTGAGTTGATCTTCGATGTATCTAATATTCGACCGAAAGGATCTCGAATTAAAGGGTTTGGCGGGATTGCTTCAGGACCCTTGCCACTCATTGTCATGCTTTATGATGTGGCAGAATTGCTCAATAGCAAACAAGGGCAAAAATTGAATTCTCTTGATTTTATGGAAATTGACCATCTTATTGCTCGTTGTGTAATTTCTGGTAATGTGCGACGTAGCGCTAGAATGAGTCTGAAATCTTGGAAAGACGAAGACATTTTGGCTTTTATTGATTGCAAGCTTGATGAAACGTCCCATTGGACGACGAATATTTCTGTTGAAATTGATGATGATTTTTTTGCTGCATGGAAAAAGGGCAATTCTCATGCTCGGCTAGTTCTGGATCGAGCTGTTGAGGCGATGATGACTAGAGGGGAACCGGGATTTTGGAACCGCTCTTTATCACAAGTAGGTGAAACAGAACCTGAACTCATCGAAAGTACGAATCCTTGCGGTGAAATTGCCTTACAAGGTTTTGAAAATTGTAACCTAGGTCATATTAATCTGGCGGCTTTTAGTGACGAACAGGAACGGCAAGAAGCCTTTCGGCTCATGGCTCGGTTCTTGATTCGTAATACTTTCGGCGATATTTTAAATCAGCGTCAACAGGCGGTAGTGGCCAAAAATCGGCGAATTGGCGTAGGGTTTTTCGGCTATCAGACTTGGCTCATTCAAAACGGTATTAAATATTCTGAGTCTCACTATAATCAATATGTGATGCAATCGTTAAAAAAATATTATCAGATTGTGCGACAGGCGGCGCGCGATTATGCTTTTTGCCTGAGAATTCCCGAGCCTGTCAAAGTAACGACAATTGCACCGACGGGAACGATTGCTCTGTTGCCAGGTGAAACAACAGGGATTCAGCCGATTTATACGCGCTATGGGATTCGCCGTGTGCGTTATGCTGCAAATGATCCTGAGTTAGACGCTTTTAGCCTGAGTGATATGGAGCAGGACATGTATTCAGCAACTACGAAAGTTGTAAAATTTTACTATAAAGACCGCCTGGTAGAAATTGCTGAGGCAGCGGGATTAGATATAGAAGATATGGTTGAGCAACAAAATGAAATTCATCTTGCCGATATGCTCAGTGTTCAAGCCATGATTCAAGATGTTTATGCCGATAATGCCATTAGTTTTACTGCCAACATTCCGCCCCACTCGCTTTCTTCCTCAGAGGTAAAGAGCTTACTGTTGTCCTTTTTACCGCGGCTAAAGGGTACGACAATTATGATTGATGAAAGCCGGCAGCAGGCGCCCTATGAACGGCTGTCTTTTGCTGAGTTTTCACAGCATCATGGCACTGTCGGTCATGGTGATTTAGAGTGTCAAAACGGCGCTTGTCCCATAAAGTAGTAATTTGATTGCTGGAAAAAGGCTGGGGCCTTATAATGAAGGGGGAGATTAATAAAGGAGTGGTAGTATTTTGGAAAATCTACAGACCAAGGCAACCCCGCAAGGCACAGCAGGCTATGCACAAAAACATAAGGAGTTAGCCTATCGTTCCTTGGGGAATACCGGGCTTGTGGTAAGCGAAGCCGGTTTTGGCAGTTATCGCTTGTTTTTGACCGAAGAAAGCCATAAAACAGCGCTGAAGACGGCGCTGCAGAGTGGCATTAATTTGATTGATACAAGTGCAAATTATACAGATGGTCAGTCGGAAGAGTTGATAGGACAAGTTCTTACGGAATTAACGAACTCTGGTGAACTTGCCAGAGACGAAGTTGTGATCGTATCGAAAGGTGGTTATTTGCAAGGCAGTAATTTAGTACGCTATCAGGAAGGGCAAGCGGCTGGAAATCCCGTTTCGCCGGAAGTGCTTGTCTTTAACGAAACTTTAGCGCACTCGATCCATCCTGACTTTTTACGAGACCAGATCGCGGCAAGCCTTGCAAGACTTAATCTGTCTGTCATTGACTGCTATTTGCTCCATAACCCGGAATACTTTTTTTTGTGGGCGAAAGAACAGGGGATGGAACAAGATGCAGCGAGAAGCGAATTTTTGCGGCGGATTGAGGCAGCTTTTATTTACTTAGAACAGGAGGTCGCTGCTGGTCGGATTGGTTGCTATGGGATTAGTTCCAACGATTTTCCAACGCCAGCTGACGCCTATGAAGCGGTGTCTTTAAGCGACATTTGGCAAATTGCCGAAAAAATTGCTCCTACTCATCATTTTAAAGTTGTCGAATTTCCCTTAAACATCTATGAACCTGGCGCTATACTAGAAAAAAATCAGCCTGGTGGTCAGTCGCTTCTGAGTTTTGCAGCGTCACAGGAACTGGCTGTTCTGATTAATCGACCACTTAACGCGATGAAAGGGGACTCGATCTGTCGGCTTACAGAACTTTCTGGCGAAACTTTTCGGCATATTGAGCTCCTTGTTGAGCAGATTCGGGCATTGATGGAACTAGAGGAAGTTTTCCGGCGGAAATTCATTACAGTATTGCCTGATCAGGATCTTGCCAATCCAGCTTTATTTAAAGGATTGAACTCTGGTGAAGTGTTGCAAAAACACTGGTATACTTTTGATTCTTATTGGCATTGGCAGGATGTGAATCATTCCTATTTTATTCCGGTGATTCAGACGTCGATTGATATATTATTGAAAAGCTCCGCCTTGAACCAGGAATTAACTTGTTGGATTGATGATTATGTGGCGCAATTAAATCCTTTATTTAAAAATATTGCTGCTTATTATCGTGGGAGAGAACAACAGCGAGTGAAACTTGATAAAGCAGCTTTAGCTGCTGCTGACCCTGATTGGAGTGAAGCAGCGTCCTTAAGTCAGCTTGCTTTGCGGACGATTCGTTCTACTTTGGGCGTGACCTCCGTGCTTGTTGGTATGCGGCAGGCTACCTATGTCGAAGATGTTCTTGAAGACCTAAAAAAGCCAGTTGCCGTAGCGCCACGTGAGGTAAGTTGGCAGAAATTGCAGGAAGCAACTAGTAAAATAGATCTTGATTCTTTAGCGCTTCTTGGGGAATAACGAAAAGCGCTCCTATCCTGAATGGGATTAGGAGCGCTTTTTTTCATAAATGTTCATGATTACGATTATTTTTTTAGATGATAAGGGATGGTTGTTACAACGACGTTGTCTTTTAAAATTAGCAAAGTACGTAAAATCCAGCCGGTTTGATTGTGTAGCAGTCGATGCCAGCTTTTTTTTGTTTCGAATTCGGGAATGAGTACGGTAATAAAGTCTTCCGGTGACTTTTCTTTTTCTAGTTTGGCTACATAATCAATAAGCGGCTGAATTACGAGGCGATAGGGCGAATAGACGGTAACTAGATGGATATCTAAGTTGAGTGACCGCCACTTTTTCTCGACCTTTTGACCGCTTTCTTCGTCAATGGCGATATGTAACGCTGTTACGTCAGCCGAAATGGAACGAGCGTATTTTAGCGTTTCGGCTACGACTCGCGTCGGTGAGGCAATGGGGACAATGACCATGTTTTTTCCGATAGGCGTATTGAAAATTTCTTCAATTTCATTAGAAGGCAAATGAAGCTGTTCTGCCATATCATTGTAATGGTGACGAATTTTTTTGAAGACGAACATCATGATCGGAATAAACACAATGACCATCCAGGCGCCATAGAAGAATTTTGTCACTAAGATAATCAGTACGACGATACCGGTGATTATGGCGCCAAAGGCATTTAAAATAGCTCTCACAATCCAGCCGGAGCCCTGTTCATGTTTCCAATGAACGACCATGCCGCTTTGTGCAATGGTAAAGGAGAGAAATACGCCGATAGCATAAAGTGAAATCAGATCTTCTGTATTGCCATTAAAGATGACAATAAGCAGGCCAGCTACGATGCTTAACAGAATAATGCCATTGCTGAAGCTGAGCCTTTCACCGCGTGTTCCCAGATAGCGGGGCATGTAGCCATCTTTAGCGAGAATCGATAACAGTGGCGGCAGACCATTAAAGGAAGTATTCGCAGCAAGATAAAGAACGAGCATCGTTGTAATTTGAATATAATAGTAGAAAAAGCCGCGCCCAAAGGTTTTTTCCGCAATCTGTGATAAAGCGGTTACGTCATCAAGGGGTAGGATATGAAAATGCATTAATAAATAAGAAATTCCAAGAAACATGACACCAAGAATCAGTGACATCCAATACGTCGTTTTAGCGGAATTTTTTACTTCAGGCTCTTTAAACATCGGAACGCCGTTGGAAATAGCCTCTAAACCAGTCATCGAACTACAGCCGTTAGCAAAGGCTCGTAGTAGCAAATAAAATACAGGGAAGTTGAGCTGTCTTTCCAAGGATTCTGGCGGAATTGTTGGGCCAAGGCCGGAAAGAGATTGCCAGATGCCAGCGCCAATTAAAATAAAAATACCCATAATGAAGGCGTAAGTCGGAATGACGAAGGCACTGGAAGATTCACGGACTCCCCGAAGATTCACAAGCATGAGAATAAAAAATAATACAAATAAGTCAATTGAAATTTCGTGGGCTGAAAGTTCCGGAAAGGCAGAAATGATGGCCGCTGTTCCGGCTGAAACACTTACGGCTACAGTTAGCGTATAATCGGCAAAGAGCGCTGCCGCTGCGGTAAGAGCCGGCCATTCGCCAAGATTATGGATCGCTACGGAATAGGAGCCGCCGCCGCCAGGATTGGCTTTTGCCACTTGGACATAGGATAATGTTACGATTGCTAGTAAGACTAAAATAGCGATAGATACGGGCCCGATGAAGCCGTAAGCCATCATGCCAGGCAAAGCTAAGATCAACATAATCTGTTCTGGCCCGTATGCCACGGAAGACAAGGCGTCAGAAGAGAAGATTGCCAAGGCCTTCCATTTTGGCATTTTTTCATGCACCATTTCTTGATTGTGCAGTGGTCGACCAATAAGCAGGCGACGCAAAAAGTGCATCATAAGTGAATCATCCTCCAAGAAAAATATAACTCAGAACTTAATTATACAAGGCCTGCTGTAGAATGAAAGCTTTGTTTTAGACGGATTTGCTATTATTTATTCGCAAATAAGAAGCATTTTAGCCTAAAAGGTTCCTATGACATTTCTTTTAACGCATTCGCTACCAATCTCTTACTTTTTCTTGAAAAATGCACCAGCTCAGCTGGTGCATTTTCCTGTATCTGTATTTAACGTCTGGGATAGCAGCTGTTGGGGTAGCAATAGCGAGGATTGCAGCCGTGATTCGGCCAGCAAGTCATCCGTGGTGAACAGTAGCGGTTCGGATAGCAATAGGTATTGGGTGAACAAGGTGTGTTGGGGAAACAGTAGGTATTAGGGTAACAAGGGCGGCGCGGATAACAAGAACGGGGGTAACAAGGCCGGGGATAGCAATTGTGGGGATAACAGATGCGAAGCGGTTCATCATAGAAATCAGCAGGCGATTCAAAACGATCATCTAGTTCTTTTAGATCTTCAATTTCCAGTTCGCCTTCTTGCCAAAAATCTCGTTCGTCAGACATTTATTTCTCCTCCCAAATCCCCAATGCGGGGTTGTATAGGCAGTTCTTAGGTGCGGCAAGCCAATGGGGAGTGGCAGCTGTAGCTTGCGCTAGTGGGCGGCAGTCATGGCAGGCATAGCGGTATTCGCAGCCGCAGCATTTTTCAATTTTGTCTTTGGTGAGACGCCAGCAGGATTGTAGTTTTTCGCCAGCAAGTATCGATGAGAGGGATTCTGCATGGATATTGCCTAAAATTTGTTCACGAGCAAAAATACAGGGAATTACATCACCTGTGGCGGTAATAGCTACTTTTCCGGCTAGACAGCTATGGTAGGATTGGTTGCGGCTAAAAGCTAAGGGGTCCGTAAAAAACGGCGGCTGAATAGGCGGCGTTGTGAGATGGTTCGGGCGTATAGTTTGATCATTGCCGCGGCCTGTCGGGCGAATTACGTCAGGTGGCGAGGGGGGTAAGCCAAGGCTGGCGCAAAGCTTCATAATATTTTCGCCCTCTGTTTCATTCTGCTTCATTAAGATAGAGGCAATACGTAGGGGCACATGGGCGGCTAGTAAGCTCTTTATTGCGGCGAGAGTTTGTTCAAAACTGCCTGGGTTTTGAGTAATTAGATCATGAATAGCAGCTTTATCGCTATAGAGTGTTGTGGCGATTTGCAACTTATGTTCTTGGATAAAAGCAATCTCTTTTTCCGTAATTAGCGTAGCGTTTGTAAATATTTCAATTATTTCAAAGCCGAGTTCTTTAGCATACAGAGCTAGTTCGCGCCAGTGGGGATAAAGCAAGGGCTCACCGCCAATCAATTGAACGGAACGAGCGCCGGCTGCAAAAGCCTCTCTTAATATTTGTTCACAACAATTGAGCGGAAGTTCTGTGACTGTTTCGGGTGAACTATCGGCATAGCAGTGCAAACAGCGATTATTGCACATTCCCGTTAGTTCTAGCCAGATAAAATCAAGAGTTTGCGCCTGAACTGGCTTCGTGCTTGGCTGGTCGAGGGCAGGCTGCTGATAGTAAAAGGAGCCGAGGCCCAGTGAAATGAGATGGTCAAGAAACTGGAGTTCGTTTTCTTTTAGTAAGTCCGCAGATAAAACCATAGTTTGAGATGAGCCTTCACTACCTGTTAAGAGCGATACGGCGGCAGGGCTAATAGAATGAACCTTGCCAGATTTGACGTTATAGATGGCGCCGCGCCGCTGACCGACCACGAGATGACAATCTTTATTTAAGCAAAAGAACAAGAAGAACCACTCCTTTGGTTTTGCCTTTAAGCTGGGTTATTTATTTTTATTCGGCCAATCTACTAGAGGTGCAGCCAATTAGATACTTTTTTTCAACATTATGTTGACAAAGTGTAGCTTTATAGCTATAATAAAAAAGTCGTCAGAAAAAATTGTGCGGAAGTAGCTCAGTGGTAGAGCATCGCCTTGCCAAGGCGAGGGTCGCGAGTTCGAATCTCGTTTTCCGCTCCATTAAAGTCAAATTCCCAGCAAAAATCGCTGGGTTTTTTGCATTTTTCTTGTTTTTGTTATACAATTATGATAGTATATTAGGCATGGCATGCTGGCGTTCGTGTTTCTACATAAGGCAATCATTGCGATTTGAATTTGTATTAGGACAAGCATGGCACTATTCATTAAGGAGGATATCGCATAAATGAAAGTAACAGTGGAAAGAATAGACAACCATAAAGCCGTACTTGAGGTGGAAATTCCTCAGGAACAAGTAACGAAAGCGGTAGGTCGTGCATATCAAAAATTGGCTGCTAAAGTAAATATTCCTGGCTTCCGTAAAGGAAAAGTTCCTAAGAAAGTATTGGAAATGAGAATTGGTAAAGAAGCGATTATGGAAGAAGCATTTGATCTTTTGGCATCTAATGCTTATAGCCAAGCGCTTGACGAACAGAACATTGAACCTGTAAGTCGTCCGCAGATTGAAGTCGTTACGTTAACGGAGGAAGCTCCTTGCGTATTTAAAGCAACTGTAACGGTGAAACCGGAAGTGACTTTAGGCGAATATAAAAACTTGAAAGTTGCGGAAGTAAAAGCAGAAGTAACTGATGAAGAAGTTGACAAACAGTTAGAAGATATGCGTTCCCGCCAAGCAAAAATGGTTGTAGTTCCTGATGCTGTTTTAGAAAAAGGCGATTTCGCCATTATTGACTTCGAAGGCTTTGTTGATGGCATTCCTTTCAAAGGCGGCGATGCACAAGGATATCCGTTAGAAGTTGGTTCCGGTAGCTTTATCCCTGGGTTTGAAGATCAGCTGATCGGTGCAAAAAGCGGGGAAGATCGTCTTGTTAAAGTAAGCTTCCCAGAAGAATATTTCTCGCAAGAACTGGCTGGCAAAGCCGCTGAGTTTAAAGTGAAAATTCAGGATATTAAACGCAAGGAATTGCCTGCTCTTGACGATGAATTTGCTAAAGACAGCGGCGAGTTTGAAACCTTAGAGGAATTAAGAGCCGATACCAAGAATAAGCTAGAAGAGGCTGCTAAAGAAAAAGCAGAACGCGAATTTAAAAACAACGTAATTAAATTGGCTGTAGATAATGCCCAAATGGACATTCCTGATGTTATGGTCGATGACCGCATCAATGTTATGATTCAAGATCTAGCTGTGAATTTAGAAAGTCGCGGCATGAAACTGGATAAATATTTGGAATATGTTCATATGGATATGAATACGCTCAGAGAAAATTATCGCGATAATGCTTTAGCCAATGTAAAAGTAGATCTTTTGCTCGAAGCAATTGCTAAAGCAGAAGAACTCAAAGTAGAAACTGAAGATTTAGACGCCGAAACAGCTGCTATGGCTGAAGCTTATCAAGCACCTGTAGAAGAAGTACGCAAAATTATTACCGAACAAGGCAACATTGGCGCATTAGCGCAGACTGTTCTGCGTAAAAAAGCTCTTGGCCTGATTCTTGACACGGTAGAAAAAGCGTAAAACAGGATGCTACTACACGAATAGAGGTGGTAATCATGAATTTTGTTCCTGTTGTTGTAGAACAATCAAATCGTGGCGAACGATCTTATGATATTTACTCTCGTTTGCTGAAAGACCGTATTGTCTTTATTGGCGGACCTATCGATGATACTGTAGCAAATCTTGTGATTGCACAGCTTTTATTTTTAGAGTCTGAAGATCCTGATAAAGATATTCACTTGTATATTAACAGCCCAGGCGGCGTTGTAACTGCTGGCTTAGCTATTTATGATACGATGCAGTATATTCGTCCTGATGTATCGACAATCTGCATTGGTTCAGCGGCCAGTATGGCAGCGATTCTTTTAACGGCTGGTGCTAAAGGAAAGCGCTATGCTCTACCTTATTCCCGTATTATGATTCATCAGCCTCATGGCGGTGCGCAGGGGCAGGCGACGGATATTGAAATTCATGCTCGTGAAATTTTGCGGTTACGCGAAATTGGCAATGAAATTTTATCTCGTCATTCTGGTCAACCCTTGGAGAAAATTCGTCAGGATATGGAAAGAGACTTCTTCATGTCAAGCCAAGAAGCTTTAGATTATGGTTTGATTGATGCTGTGGTATCTCGTAGCGATAAACAGAAGGAGACTTCCGAATAAAGAGGTGATAGCATGTTGAAGTTTGGCGATGACAGAGGTCAGTTAAAATGTTCCTTTTGCGGCAAGTTGCAAGAACAGGTTAAAAAGCTAGTTGCTGGTCCAGGCGTTTATATTTGTGATGAGTGCATTGAATTGTGCAACGAAATCATCGAGGAAGAGCTTGGCGAAACGATTGACATTGATATGAAAGAAATTCCAAAACCGAAAGAAATTAGAGCGATTTTGGATCAATATGTCATTGGTCAAGACGATGCCAAAAAATCTTTGTCGGTAGCTGTGTACAATCACTATAAACGGATCAATATTGGTTCTAAGATGGATGATGTGGAGTTGCAAAAATCCAACATTATCATGCTGGGACCGACAGGCAGCGGCAAGACTCTTCTAGCACAAACACTAGCTAAAATTCTCAATGTACCCTTTGCTATTGCTGATGCAACCTCTTTAACAGAAGCGGGCTATGTCGGTGAAGATGTAGAAAACATTCTGCTAAAGCTGATTCAGGCGGCCGACTACGATGTAGAGAAAGCCGAAAAAGGCATTGTATATATTGATGAAATTGATAAAATTGCTAGAAAATCGGAAAATCCATCTATTACCCGTGATGTATCTGGCGAAGGCGTGCAGCAGGCTCTGCTTAAAATTTTAGAGGGAACTGTTGCCAGTGTTCCACCGCAAGGTGGTAGAAAACATCCTCACCAGGAATTCATCCAGATTGATACAACCAATATTTTGTTCATTTGTGGCGGTGCTTTTGATGGTATCGACCGGATTATCAGTGCTAGAATCGGCAAGAAAAATCTCGGCTTCGGCGCTGATATTCAAACGAAAGAAAAGAAAAATGTTGGCGAACTTCTCGGCAAAATGTTGCCGGAAGATTTACTGAAATTTGGTTTAATTCCTGAATTTGTTGGTCGTCTGCCAGTGATCGTAACATTAGATGCGCTTGATGAAGCGTCGCTTGTGCGGATTCTATTGGAACCCAAAAATGCTTTGATTAAACAGTATCAAAAGTTTTTGGAAATGGATGAAGTGCAACTTGAATTTAAGGAAGACGCTCTTTCGGCGATTGCTGATGAAGCCATTAAGCGCAATACCGGCGCTAGAGGACTTCGGGCAATTATTGAAGGAATTATGCGCAATGTTATGTATGAGATTCCTTCGCGCAGTGATGTGACGAAATGCGTGGTAACTCGCGAAGTCGTCATGGCGAAAGAAGAACCGAAATTGGTCACTGCAGCTGATAAAAAAAGCAAGAAAAAAGAAGAGTCTGCTTGATTAGCAGCTTAGCTTGAGGAGAGAACCTTGCGTTCTCTCCTTTTTTGTCTCTTTTGCTCGTCGGATAAAATGAAGTTTTGCGCTCATACTAAACTTGTGCAAAGCTGAAAAAGAACACGGAGCAAAAGGAGGGCAAACATGGAATATGCAGTCAATTTTTTTACGTTACTCCAGTGCTTTTTTGCTGTAGTAATTGGCCTTTACTTTTGGAATTTACTTAGATCACAACAAGGGAACAAAGTGGCTGTAGAAAAAGAATCACGTTCTGAAATTGATAAATTGCAACGATTGCGGTCCATTGCTTTAACGGAGCCGCTGTCAGAGAAAACACGTCCCACTTCTTTTCGGGAGATTGTCGGTCAAGAAGAAGGCATTCGCGCTCTGCGAGCGGCTCTTTGCGGCCCCAATCCACAACATGTCCTTCTTTACGGACCACCAGGTATCGGCAAAACTGCGGCAGCTAGACTTATTTTGGAAGAAGCCCGTGGCAACAGTCTGTCTCCTTTTCGACCTGGTGCTGTCTTTACCGAATTGGATGCCACTGTAGCGCGTTTTGATGAGCGGGGAATTGCCGATCCGCTGATTGGTACTGTTCATGATCCGATTTACCAAGGGGCGGGACCGTTAGGCGTTGCTGGTATTCCTCAGCCGAAAGCGGGAGCAGTCACTAAAGCCCACGGCGGTGTTTTATTTATTGATGAAATTGGTGAGCTCCACCATGTGCAAATGAATAAACTATTAAAAGTCCTGGAAGATCGCAAAGTATTCTTGGAAAGTTCCTATTACCATAAGGAAGACAAAAATATCCCGCTGCACATTCATGATATTTTTCAAAATGGTTTGCCGGCGGATTTTCGTCTGATTGGTGCTACAACAAGATTGCCGGAGGAGATTCCGGCAGCACTGCGTTCACGTTGCGTCGAAATTTATTTTCGGCCACTGCTTGCGCCTGAAATTGGCAGAATCGCTAAGATAGCCTTAAATAAAATAGATTTTTCTGTTGAGCCTGAGGTGATTTCTCTAATTGAACGCTATGCTTCGAGCGGGCGCGAGGCTGTAAATATCGTACAGACCGCGGCGAGTATGGCTCTTACGGAAAGACGTCGTACTCTTTCGAAGGCTGATATAGAATGGGTGATTAATTTTAGTCAATACGACCCGAGGCCGGAAACGAAGATTGGGGCAAGTCCGCAAGTCGGGTTTGCCAATGGCTTAGCGATTTGCGGTCCTAGCATCGGGGCGATGATGGAAGTTGAAGTTGCGGCGACGAAAGTGGATAGTGGTCAAGGAAAACTGACGGTAACAGGAATTGTTGATGAGGAAGAAATTCAGAGTCAAGGCCGCTTAATTCGTCGTAAAAGTATGGCTAAAGGATCGATCGAAAATGTTATGACTGTATTGAAAAATGAATATTCCATTGATTTTTCGTCTTATGATGTCCACGTGAATTTTCCTTCGGCCGGACCGGTTGATGGGCCTAGCGCTGGCGTAACCATCGCTGCCGCATTATATTCGGCGATTCATCAGATTCCCATTGACAACCGAGTTGCTCTGACAGGCGAATTATCATTGCGCGGCTTAGTTAAACCTGTGGGCGGAGTACTCGCAAAAGTGCTAGCGGCAAAGCAAGCCGGAGCCGAAAAAGTTTTGATTCCCCGGGAAAATGAACAGGAGGGGTTTCAATCTTTGGGCATTGAAGTACTTGCTGTGGATACTTTGCAAGAAGTTCTTGCGGAGACATTGTGTTTCGATTCTAGAACACTGGTACAGGAACCGGCTAAGATCAATTTAATATAAAACAAGGACAGCCGGGAAACTTACCCGGCTACTCTTGTGAGAAAAGAAAGGATTTTTAGGGAATGTGTAAGAATATGTATAAGATAGGCTGACCTATGAAATAATTACCGCAGCTCTTATTTCGGTTGCTAAACCGGAATAAGGACGTACAAAGTGAAGAGGCGAGAAGGAGGACACATTATGTCTGACCAAAAAAAATTGATACCATTGCTGCCGCTTCGAGGCATCTTGGTATATCCTTATATGATTATTCATCTTGATGTAGGTCGGGAAAAGTCGATCAGCGCCCTAGAAGAGGCGATGGTTCATGATCGGCTTATTATGCTGGCAACACAGAAAGATGCCCAGACGGATCAGCCAGAAGCGGAAGATATTTTTGAAATTGGCACGGTAGCAGAAATTAAACAATTATTAAAGCTGCCTGGCGGTACGATTCGAGTCTTGGTAGAAGGACTTCATCGGGCTAAAATTGCAAATTATATTAAATTTGATCCTTACTATTCCGTAGAGATTGAAGAATTTTCGGAAGTGGAACAGAAAACGCCGGAAATAGAAGCTCTGACGCGTACAGTGATCAGCCAATTTGAACAGTGGGTGAAGCTGAGCAAGAAAATTCCGCCGGAAACGCTTGTATCGGTTGTAACCGTAGAAGAAGCGGGTCGGCTTACTGATTTGATTGCGACTCATTTATCTCTGAAGATTGAAGATAAACAGGCGCTGCTTGATGCAGTAACAATTAAAGAACGCCTGGAAAAGCTTTGCGAGATATTAGGCCGTGAAATGGAAATATTGGAACTGGAAAAAAAGATTAATGTGCGCGTACGCAAACAAATGGAAAAAACCCAGAAGGAATACTATTTACGCGAGCAAATGAAGGCCATTCAAAAGGAATTAGGCGATAAGGATGACCGGGCAGCCGAGGTAGAAGAATATCGGCAGCGCATGAAGGAACAAGAACTGCCTAAAGAGGTAGAAGAAAAAATCAAGAAGGAAATTGATCGTCTGGAAAAAATGCCACCTATGGTGGCGGAAAGCGCCGTCATTCGCACCTATCTCGATTGGCTACTTTCTTTGCCTTGGTCGAAAATTTCTACAGATCGTCTTGATATTACTTTGGCAGAAGCCACGCTAGATGAAGATCATTATGGTCTGGAAAAAGTGAAAGAAAGAATTTTAGAGTACTTGTCTATTCGCAAATTAACCGATCAGATGAAAGGACCAATTCTCTGCTTGGTAGGGCCGCCTGGCGTTGGTAAAACATCGCTGGCGCGCTCGATTGCCAGATCAATGGAGCGTAAATTTATTCGCGCTTCTTTGGGGGGCGTGCGTGATGAAGCGGAAATTCGCGGTCATCGTCGGACTTATGTAGGCGCTATGCCTGGTCGGATTATTCAGGGGATGCGGACAGTTGGTTCAAAAAATCCGGTCTTTTTGCTAGATGAGATTGATAAAATGAGCGCTGATTTTAGAGGCGATCCGTCTTCCGCGTTGCTGGAAGTGCTAGACCCTGAACAGAACAATACCTTTAGTGATCATTATGTAGAGCTGCCCTTTGATTTATCGCGCGTGCTTTGGATTGTTACGGCGAATGTGATGCATAATATTCCCCGGCCGCTGTTAGACCGTATGGAAGTGATTCAGATTCCTGGCTATACGGAAGAAGAAAAGGTGCAGATTGCTAAACAGTATTTGGTTAGTAAACAGACGAAAGAACATGGTCTTACGGAGAAACAAATTTCATTTTCCGACGCGGCGATTCAAAAGATTATCCGTGACTATACGCGCGAAGCGGGAGTCCGCGGCTTAGAACGCAGTATCGCTGGTCTTTGCCGTAAGGTGGCCCGTCAAATCGTCCAAAATAAGCGTTCGCGTGTTAAAGTTACACCGCAAAACATTCATGTCTTTTTGGGTAGTCCGAAATTTCGGCATTCTGCTGCGGAAAAAGAGCCTCAGGTTGGCGTTGCGACAGGTCTGGCTTGGACAGAAGTGGGCGGCGATGTTTTACCTGTAGAAGTTTCGACCATGAAGGGCAAAGGGAAACTAACCTTGACTGGACAGTTAGGCGAAGTTATGCAGGAAAGTGCTCAGGCTGGTTTTAGCTATATTCGCAATCGGGCGCAGCTTCTTGGCATTGATGAAGAATTTCACGAAAAACTAGATATTCATGTGCATTTACCAGAAGGCGCAATTCCTAAGGATGGTCCGTCAGCCGGTATTACCATGGCTACGGCGATCGTGTCAGCGCTAAGCGACAGACCGATTCGCAGCGATTTAGCTATGACTGGCGAAATTACGTTACGTGGCCGCGTTCTTGCTGTCGGTGGTATAAAAGAAAAAGTTCTGGCTGCGCATCGTGCTGGCATTAAAACCATTCTTTTACCAGCGGAAAACAAACGTGATCTTGAGGAATTGCCGCAAAATGTAAAACGAAGCCTGGAATTTATTCCAGTAGAGCATATGGATGAAGTCCTTAAAACGGCCTTGTTGGCAGGAAAATCGTCTGAGGAAGCGACGGAAACAGCGGAGGCTGCAAAAGAATGACTGTAGAAGTAAAAAACGGGCAAATGGCACCAGGCGAGAAAGCGGCAGCTGTAATCGCAGAGGTTGAGGTTCTGGCGGCAAAATACGTCGCTTCCGCTGTGCGGGCTGATCAATATCCAGCAGAAGATCTGCCTCAGTTTGCCTTTGTAGGAAGATCCAATGTAGGAAAATCTTCGTTGATTAACTCGCTTTGCCGTCATCGGGGGTTAGCTCGCATCAGTAGTACGCCAGGTAAAACGCAAACTCTTAATTTTTATCAATTAGAAATGCGAAAATCTCTAGAGAGAAAGAGCATTTTCTTTGTCGATTTGCCTGGTTATGGCTATGCTAAGCGGGGACAAAAACAACGCACAAGCTGGGGGAAATTTATTGAAGATTTTCTTATGGAATCTACGGAACTGAAACGGGTATTTCAGCTTATCGATATTCGCCACCCTGTGCAGGAAAGCGACTTACAGGTTTTTGACTGGCTTGTTTCATCAGGCGTACCTGTACAGATTATTGCGACCAAAGCCGATAAATTAAGTCGTTCGGCCGTGCAGAAACAGCAAGCTCTTATTAGTCGTCAGCTAAAAATAAAGCAACATGAAATCATGACTTATTCTTCGTTAAAAGGAACTGGTAGGAAAGAAGTTCTTGACGTTATTGGCGACCTTTTGTTACTATAACAGTAATAGAATAGGAAAGGACAGTCTCCGGGCTGTCCTTCTTTCCATGCTGAACAGGTCTTGTTTTCTTATTATTTTTAGAAAGGCTGGATGTCATGCTGTCACAACTCGATAAGGCTATTTTAAATATTTTACAGACGAAACTTCCGGTAGCCAGCCGTCCTTTTGCAATGATTGGCGATGCTGTAGGCTGCGACGAGGAGACGGTTTTGTCACGTGTCCGTTGGATGAAGGACAATGGCTATATTCGACGAATTGGTCCTTTTTTTGATTCGGCACGACTCGGGTATGTTGGTACATTAGTTGCTGCTGAGGTAGATAGTGAGGCCCTTGCTGCGGTAGCGCAAAAAATCAACTCCTATGTGGGCGTAACTCATAATTATGAACGAGAAGGGGAATTTAACCTTTGGTTTACACTGCTTTCACCAAGTAAAGCGGCGCAAGAACAAGTTCTGGCGGAAATTGCAAAAGTTCCTGGGATTCGGCGTTTGCATAGCTTACCAGCCCAAAAAAAATTAAAAGTAAATGTCAAATTTGATTTGAAGTAGGTGATGGAGTGGATTGGCTGGATAAAGAGATTATTATACTAATGCAAGATGAATTTCCTTTGGAAAAGGAACCTTATGCACGCTTAGCTAGCGAATTAAAAATTACCGAAGCAGAACTGATAGAACGATTGCAGCGGTTTCAAGAAACGGGGAAAATTCGTAAGTTTGGCGCTGTTCTGACGCATCGTCGCATTGGCTATACAGCAAATGCTTTATGCGCTTGGATTGTGCCATTTGCTGACTGTGAACGAGTCGGGGAAATTATGACAGCGTCTCCTGCTGTTACGCACTGCTATTGCCGGGAAATAAAACCAGACTGGCCTTATAATTTTTATACGATGATCCATGGCCATAGCCGGGAGATTTGTGAAGAGACTGCGCTAAAGTTAGCAGAAGCGACAGGCGTTTTCGATTATAAGTTGCTGTTTAGCACCAAGGAATGGAAAAAGACGAGTATGCGTTATTTTCAGGAAGACGCAGTCTTACGCCAGGAAAAAGCGCAATAGGGAATAAAAAGGGGAAATATGGTGGACTATATGTCTGTTGTATTGTATGATAGTAACAGACTTTAGCTGTAGGTGATCTGATTTGACTATGACTAATTTATTTTCACTGGTGCAAGAAGAAATGGCTGCCGTGGAACAGGAGCTACTTGAGATGGTTACTGTGCCGGAAGCTTTACTTAGTAAAATCGGTGGACATTTACTTCATGCCGGTGGAAAGAGATTGAGGCCGGCTTTGTTTTTACTCTGTGCCAAAAGGGACAAGGAACAAAGTAACGAGGCTCATTATTTAGCAACGGCTATCGAATTAATTCATATGGCGACACTTGTCCATGATGATGTAATTGATGTGGCGGCTACGCGGCGGGGGCGTCCTACGGCAAATGTGATTTTTGGTAACCATGCTTCGGTTTTGGCTGGAGATTATTTGTTCGCTCGTGCCTTTTCTTTGATCGCTGAGCATTCACGCAGTGAATCGATGAAACTTTTAACAGATGCGATCTGTGTTATTTGTGAAGGGGAAATTTTCCAGGAACGGGATCTCTTTGATTTAAACCAAACCATGGAAGGCTATTTTACCAATATTAATCGCAAGACAGCTGATTTTATTGCAACAAGCTGTAAGTTGGGTGGAATTGCCGCTGGGTATGATACGCAGTCGGTAACGGCGCTTCATCGTTATGGCTACTGCATTGGGATTGCTTTTCAAATTACGGACGACCTACTTGATGTAACGGCTACGGAACAGGAAGTAGGAAAGCCCACAGGCAATGATTTAAAACAAGGCATCTTAACAATGCCTACGCTGTATGCGTTGAACCATAGTCACAATAAAGACAAGCTGTATCAATTAATTGCCTCACGTGCTGTAGCGAATGATGCAACAAAGCTGGCAGAGGCATTAGGTTATATTCGTAATAGTGGTGCTGTTGAATATTCTTTTCAGCAAGCCCAGCACTACCTGGAGGAGGCGCGGCAGGTTTTGCCTGAATGCATACCGCTTTCGGTTAAAAAGGTTCTTTTGGATATTACTGAATTTATTGGTAAACGTCATTTTTAAGATTTCAAGAAAGACATTTTATGCGCTGCGATAAAATGTCTTTTTTTCAATCATTATTCTGCTATTTTGTTAAATTACTGTAAAATGAAAATATTTTAAAGGAATTATCACTTGGTAGGGCGAAATTTTTTAGACAAATCTTACTGAATATCCCTCATATTGTGTTTTAGAAAACAAACAGGTATAATATTAATGAAAGGGTGTGACAGGATTGTTTAGTTTTAGTATGCCGGAATTGATCTTAATTCTTGTAATTGCTTTAGTTGTATTTGGACCGGGGAAACTTCCTGAAGTTGGCAAGGCTCTTGGCCGCGGCATTACTGAATTTAAAAAGGCGACTATCGGTGAAGCAAAAGACGAGTCCATTAAAGTAGAAGCAAAGCCGATTGAAGAACCTCGCAAAGCGGAAGAGAAAAAGTGAGGATTTCTTATGGCGACCGATGAACAAGACGAAGTAACGGCAGCAGAATCCGATACGGCTGCACCCGCCGCGCAAGGAATGATGTCGCTGGTAGACCATCTGCAGGAATTACGTCATCGGTTAATTAAAATAATTATTGCACTGGTGGCCACAAGTTCTGTCTGTTACTTCTATGCTGTAGACTTAGTGAGTTTTATTACAGCGCCAGCTGGAAAACTTTATTATATGCATCCTGCTGAAGCTTTTTTTACCTATTTAAAAGTTTCTTTTTTTGTGGGTTTTTTAATTGCACTACCTGTAATTTTATATCAAGTTTGGGCTTTTATTCTGCCGGCTTTAACGGGTACGGAGAAGAAAGTTTCTTTTTTTCTGGTCCCCGCATCTGTTTTGCTTTTTTTAGCGGGACTGGCCTTTTCCTACTTCTTAGCACTTCCAGCGGGGATTCGCTTTATGCTGGGATTTGCTACGGATAGTTTGCAGCCGCTTTTTTCGATTGGTGATTATTTATCATTTGTAATTTCCTTTTTATTGCCTTTTGGCTTTGTTTTTGAACTGCCACTGTTTATTACGGTAGCAGCGAAATTGGGGCTGCTTACATCAGATTTTTTAAAGAAAAAACGCAAAGTCGTTTTTGTTTTATCGTTTGTATTCGGCGCCATACTTTCGCCGACGCCAGACGTGTTTTCACAGACGCTTGTAGCTGTGCCCATGCTTATTTTGTATGAGATTAGCTTATTAATCGTCCGTTATATTTTAAGAAAATAAATAGCTATGCTCCTTTCAGATTTTGCTGTCGGCGAAATTCTGGAGGGACTTTTTCACATTAGAAAGGATGGACTTATGGCGCATTTACTTGATGGACAAAAAACAGCACAATTGATCAAAGATGAACTAATAAATGATATTACTTGTCTGAAAAATCGGGGAATTACGCCAGGCCTTGCTGTCATCCTAGTTGGTGAAAATCCTGCCTCGAAAGTTTATGTAGGACATAAGGAAAAGGCTTGCCAGGCCTTAGGCATTTATTCCGAAGTGATTCGAATGCCGGAAACGGCAACGACAGCAGAGGTTCTTGCCGTAATTGGCGAGCTAAATCAACGTGATGCGATTCACGGCATTCTCGTGCAACTGCCTTTACCACAAGCCGTCGATGAACAGCAAGTGATTGAAGCAATTGTACCGGAAAAAGACGTAGATGGTTTTCATCCGATTAATACCGGGTGTTTATGGCAAGGGAAAGATGCTTTTATTCCTTGTACGCCTCAAGGCGTTATGGAATTATTAGACCGCTATGATATCGCTGTTGCCGGTAAACATGCAGTCATTATTGGACGCAGTAATATTGTAGGAAAACCAATGGCTGCTTTGCTCTTGGCTAAAAGCGCCACTGTGACGATTTGTCACTCAAAAACAGAAAATCTGGCAGGTCTTACGAAGCAAGCTGACATAGTGATTGCTGCCGTAGGCAAGCCGCAATTTGTAACAAGCTCCATGGTGAAAGCAGGCGCTGTAGTGATTGATGTAGGGATTAATCGCCTTGATAAGAAGCTGGTTGGCGATGTGGACTTTGCCTCTGTGCAGGAGATTGCCAGTGCTATTACGCCAGTACCAGGCGGTGTTGGCCCATTGACAATCGCCATGCTGCTGAAAAATACAGTAAAGGCTGCGAAACTTATTAGTGAATAAGGGCAGTCTTGATGCAAGAATGATTTGGAGGGAACGACAGGTTGAAAAGTGACGTAGAAATTGCACAAGAAGCAGTGAAAGAACCGATTACAGTTGTAGCGAAGCAATTGGGAATTGGGGAAGAAGAAATTGAGTTATACGGCAAATATAAAGGGAAAATAGCTCTTTCTACTTGGGAGCGCTTAAAAGATCGCCCCAATGGTAAGCTCGTCCTTGTGACAGCTATTACGCCGACGCCTGCCGGTGAAGGCAAAACAACAACGACAGTCGGCTTAGGCGATGCCCTTCATAAACTCGGTAAAAAGGTCGTTATTGCCCTGAGAGAACCTTCTTTAGGGCCTTGCTTTGGAATTAAAGGCGGTGCAGCTGGCGGCGGATATGCTCAAGTTGTACCGATGGAAGATATTAACTTGCACTTTACGGGCGATATTCATGCGATTACCACAGCTCATAATCTGCTGGCGGCAATTATCGATAACCATGTTCATCAAGGCAATGAATTGAATATCGACCCTAGACGCATTACTTGGCGGCGGGTACTTGACTTAAATGAACGGGCTTTACGTCAGATTATTACAGGTCTTGGCGGCAAGGCCAACGGTGTGCCGCGCGAAGGTGGCTTTGATATTACGGTTGCTTCAGAAATGATGGCAATTCTGTGTCTTGCTGCTGACTTAGAGGATATGAAAGCAAGAATCAGCCGGATTATTGTGGCTTATACCTACGATAATAAGCCAATTACCGTAGCGGATCTTAAAGTAGCAGGAGCCTTAACTCTTCTCTTTAAAGATGCGATTAAGCCGAACTTAGTACAGACGTTGGAAAATACGCCAGCTCTTGTCCATGGCGGTCCTTTCGCTAATATCGCTCATGGCTGTAATAGTATTATGGCGACAAAATTTGGTTTGAAACTGGGCGATATTGTTGTTACAGAAGCTGGTTTTGGCGCTGATCTAGGTGCCGAAAAGTTTCTTGATATTAAGTGTCGATTCGGCGGGTTTTCGCCAGATGCTGTTGTTCTTGTCGCTACGGTAAGAGCACTGAAAATGCATGGCGGATTACCGAAAACTGCATTGACTACAGAGGATCTTGCCGCGTTAGAACGCGGTATGGCCAATCTAGAAAAACATATTGAAAATATGAAACAATTTGGTTTGCCTACTGTTGTGGCAGTCAATGTGTTCCCGACGGATACACAGGCCGAGCTTGCTCTTTTAAAAGAAAAATGCGAAGCCTTAGGCGCTGAAATTGCCATTTCCAATGTATGGGCTGATGGCGGTGCTGGCGGCGTAGAGTTGGCGGAAAAAGTTCTGGCCGCTTGTGATCAGGCGAAAAATTTCCAATTTGTTTATGATGTCAATGAATCAATAGAACATAAAATTACGGCAATTGCTAAGACGATTTATGGTGCGAGTCAAGTGGCCTTTACAGCAGCGGCAGCTAAGACCATAACGGAACTTACGGCGCTTGGTTTTGATAAAACGCCAATTTGCATTGCGAAAACACAGTATTCCTTTAGTGATGATATGACCAAACTGGGTCGTCCGGAGAATTTCACTTTGACGATTCGTGAGATTCGTGTGGCTGCCGGGGCTGGTTTTCTTGTTGCCTTAGCAGGCAATATTATGACAATGCCTGGTCTTCCCAAACGGCCAGCAGCGGAATTAATGGATATTGCCAATGATGGTACAATCACCGGCTTATTTTAGCTGATTGAGTGATAGGTATATTTTAGGAGGGGTTTTATGTTTAAGATTGTAGAAAAAAAAGTTCTGTCTCCTAGCGTAAAACAATATGCTATGGATGCGCCGCGGATTGCGCAGAAGTGCCATCCCGGTCAGTTTGTAATTATTCGAATAGACGAAGAAGGCGAGCGTATTCCGCTCACGATTGCCGATTTTGACAGAGAAAAAGGAACGATTAGCCTTCTGTTTCAAGAAGTGGGCGCTTCGACCCAACAACTCGGTCAATTAGAAGAAGGCGATTCACTGCTTGATATTGCCGGCCCTTTGGGTAAACCGACGGATATTCAAAATTTTGGTACTGTCGTTTGTGTCGGCGGCGGCATCGGTGTTGCACCGGTATACCCCATTGCTCGCGCCATGAAAGAAGCGGGAAATCGGGTTATTTCGATTATTGGTGCTAGAAATGAAGATCTTTTAATTTTCGAAGATGAAATGAAAAATGTAAGTGATGAGCTTTATGTTACGACTGATGATGGTTCAAAAGGCGTAAAAGGCTTTGTTACGGATGTTTTGAAACGTTTAATTGATGAAGGCGAAAAAATTGCTGAAGTTATGGCAATTGGCCCCGTTGTTATGATGCGCGGCGTAGCTGAAGTAACACGCCCTTATGGTATTCATACTGTAGTCAGCTTGAATCCAATTATGGTTGATGGCACAGGAATGTGCGGCGGTTGCCGTGTAGCTGTAGGTGATGAGAATAAATTCGCCTGTGTTGATGGCCCCGAATTTGATGCCCATAAAGTAGATTTTGCCAATCTAATTGCTCGTCAAAAAATGTATTTGCCTCAGGAAAAGAAAAGTTGTGAAAGCGGAAGGAGCGAATGTCATTGTCACCGGTAATGAAGAAACACCCCATGCCAGAACAAGATCCGAAAGTTCGCGCAAAGAATTTTTCTGAAGTTTCTTTAGGATATAATGCAGAAGACGCCAAAGCGGAAGCGGACCGTTGTCTGCAATGCAAAACATCGCCTTGTCGCCAAGGCTGTCCTGTTCAAATTAACATTCCTGATTTTATTAAAAAACTGCGCGATGATGATTTGGAAGGCTCTGCACAGAGCCTTAAATCCTTCAGCAGTCTGCCTGCAGTCTGCGGCCGTGTTTGTCCGCAGGAAGAACAGTGTGAAAAATATTGCGTTTTGGCGAAAAAAGGGGAAGCTGTAGCAATTGGTCGTTTGGAACGTTATGTAGCTGACTATGCCAGAACCCATGGCGAGGCAGCTCCGGTGAAAGCCGCTGAACCGAAGAATCAGAAAGTTGCCATTGTTGGCGCAGGCCCTGCTGGTCTGACCGCCGCTGGTGATCTGGCGAAGCTCGGCTATGAAGTGACGATCTTTGAAGCGCTTCATGCGCCAGGCGGTGTTTTGATGTATGGCATTCCTGAATTCCGTCTGCCAAAAGAAATTGTTCAAAAAGAAATTGACACGCTGAAACAACTTGGCGTAAAAATTGAAGTCAATACGGTAATCGGTCGTACTTATACTGTTGATGAGCTTATGGAAGAAGAAGGCTTTGACGCCGTGTTTATCGGCACAGGCGCTGGGTTACCGCATTTTATGAAAATGCCTGGTGAAAACTTGAATGGCGTGTATTCCGCCAATGAATTTTTGACTCGTTGCAATCTGATGAAAGCCTATCAATTCCCGCAAGCAGCTACACCGATTCATGTCGGCAAGAAAGTAGCAGTTATCGGCGGCGGTAATGTAGCTATGGATGCAGCTAGAACGGCATTGCGCCTCGGGGCTGACCATTCCTATATTGTGTATCGTCGTTCCGAAGAAGAAATGCCAGCTCGTTTAGAAGAAGTCCATCATGCGAAAGAAGAAGGCGTGGAATTTGCGCTTCTTACGAATCCGCAGGAAGTTATGGGCCAAGATGGTTGGGTTTCCGGCTTGAAATGTGTAAAAATGGAGCTGGGTGAACCAGACGCCAGTGGCCGTCGTCGTCCGGTTGAAGTACCAGGATCGGAATTTGTTCTTGATGTTGATGTGGTTATTATTGCCATTGGTCAGGGACCGAATCCGCTGGTGCAGTCTACAACGACAGGTCTTGATACGGATAAGCGCGGCAATATCGTAGCGAATGAAGAGACCGGCCAAACGTCTCGTGACGGCGTCTTTGCTGGCGGTGATATTGTGACAGGCGCTGCTACTGTTATTTTAGCGATGGGTGCCGGGAAAAAAGCGGCAGCAGCCATGGATCAGTACTTGGCGGAAAAACGCAAAGCCTAATAAGGTTTTGCTTGTGCTTGACAAGAATCGATCGATTCGATAAGATAATAACGAATCGAATGAACATAACTACAGTGAATGGAAGAGTAGATTGCTTAGTAAGACACAGAAATAAGATCCTTGGCTGAGAGATCTTAACTTAGAAGCTTTCGAAGGTCATCCAGGAGTTGCCGCGCTGAACGAATAGTAGGCCTGGCCGGTTTTGTCCCGTTACGACAAGGAGAGTGTCCGGTTTACACCGGAAAGTAAGGTGGTACCGCGAAAGATAACCCTTTCGTCCTTTGGGATGAAAGGGTTTTTTATTTTTATTGAGTCTAAGGAGGCTATCACGTTGAACACAGAAGAGAAAACACTTCCTACGGTTTACAATCCTGCGGAGTTTGAACAAAAATGGTATGATTATTGGCAAGAAGAAGGTTTCTTTCATGCAGAAGTAGAGCCAGAAAAAGCGCCATTCAGTATGGTCATACCACCACCGAATGTAACAGGAAAATTGCATATGGGCCATGCGCTTGATAATACACTTCAAGATATTTTAATTCGCTTCCGGCGCATGCAGGGCTATAATACGCTATGGATGCCAGGGACAGACCATGCCGGTATTGCTACGCAGATCAAAGTAGAAGAAATGTTGGCAAAGGAAGAAGGAAAAAGTCGCTACGATCTAGGGCGTGAAGCTTTTGTCGACCGCGTATGGGACTGGAAAAAGCAGTTCGGCGGCGATATTATTCATCAGCTTAAGCGTCTTGGCGCTTCCTGCGACTGGGACAGAGAGCGTTTTACTCTTGATGAAGGTTGTTCTAAGGCGGTAAGAGAAGTATTTGTTAATCTCTATGAGCAAGGTTTAATTTATCAAGGTCACCGTATTACCAATTGGTGCCCTCGTTGTAATACGGCTTTAAGCGATATCGAAGTGGAACATGAAGAAAAACCAGGCAATTTATATCATGTTTTCTATGCGGCTGAAGATGGAAACGGCGGTTTAACGATTGCTACAACGCGGCCAGAAACACTTTTAGGCGATAGTGCTGTAGCGGTTCATCCTGACGACGCGCGGTATAAAGACCTGATTGGAAAAAATCTCATTTTGCCTGTTGTCGGCCGCTTACTGCCGGTTATTGCTGATGAATATGTTGATCCGTCTTTTGGTACTGGCGCCGTAAAAATTACACCGGCTCATGACCCTAATGACTTTGAAATGGGTCAACGTCATCATTTGCCGGAATATATTGTGATCAATCCTAATGGCACTATGGCAGCAGAAACTGGCAAATATGCCGGAATGGATCGTTATGAATGTCGGAAAGCCTTACTGGCTGATCTAAAAGAAATGGGCTGCTTAGTAAAGATTGAGGAGCACAATCATTCGGTAGGCCACTGCCAAAGATGTTCAACCGTCGTTGAACCGCTAGTATCGAAGCAATGGTTTGTTAAAATGGAGCCGCTGGCTAAACCGGCTATTGATGCAGTTACTGGCGGAAATATTGAATTTGTACCAGAACGGTTTACGAAAATTTACTGCAATTGGTTGGAAAATATTCGCGATTGGTGCATTTCTCGTCAACTCTGGTGGGGTCACCGCATTCCCGCCTGGTATTGTGAAAGCTGCGGTAAAACTAGCGTTTCTCGCGACGATCTGACTGTTTGTCCTCATTGCGGCGGCAAAGTCGAGCAAGATCCTGATGTGCTTGATACTTGGTTTAGCTCTGCGTTATGGCCCTTTTCCACGATGGGCTGGCCGGACGACACTGCTGAACTAAAACAATTTTATCCCACCAGCGTTTTGGTAACAGGCTATGATATCATTTTCTTCTGGGTGGCTAGAATGATCATGATGGGACTGGCTTTCCAGCAGGAAATTCCCTTTAAACATGTCTTCATTCACGGTCTCGTGCGAGATGATCAGGGCCGTAAAATGAGTAAATCTCTTGGCAATGGCATTGATCCTCTGGAAGTTATTGAAAAATACGGCGCTGACACGCTACGCTTTATGCTTATTACTGGTAATACGCCAGGCAATGATATGCGTTTTTACTGGGAAAGAGTCGAATCTACCAGAAATTTTGCCAATAAAATTTGGAACGCCTCTCGCTTTATGTTAATGAACCTAGAAGGCTTTGATGCGAACTTTGTGCCGCAGGAATTTACGCTGGCTGATAAGTGGATCTTAAGCCGTTATAACCAGACAGTAAAAACAGTAACGGAAAATCTGGAGAATTTTGAACTTGGCGAAGCCGGTCGACTCCTCTATGATTTTATCTGGAGTGAATTTTGCGATTGGTATATTGAATTAGCCAAAAATCGTTTGTATGGCAAAGAAACAGAAGAAAGCCGCAAAACAGCGCAATATGTCCTGTGCAAGGTGTTGCGCGGCACGCTAGAATTGCTTCATCCCTTTATGCCATTCATTACAGAAGCCATTTGGCAGACTCTGCCTCATGAAGGCAAGAGTATTATGGTTGCTCCTTGGCCAAAAGTGGAGGCAGAAGGAATCGATTTGGCGGCAGAAAAAGAGATGGCAGCTGTCATGGATACGATCAAAGCCGTACGGAATATGCGGGCTGAAGTCAATGTAGCGCCAGGGAAAAAGTGCGATATTATCTTGAAACTTGCCGATTCATCGTTAGAAGCAACTTTTACGATCAATAAAGGTTACCTTTATACCTTGGCAGGCGCTGAGTCCTTAACGATTCTTGCGCCAGAGGCTGTAAAACCAGAAAATGCCATGACCGCAGTCGTAGCTGGTCTGGAAATCTTCCTGCCCTTAAAAGGCCTGATTGATGTGGAAAAAGAAACAGCGCGACTTGCGAAAGAATTGGCAAACTTGAATAAAGAAGTCGCTCGTATTGAAGGGAAATTAAATAATGCCGGCTTTATGGCCAAAGCACCAGCCGACGTTGTGGCCAAAGAAAAAGAAAAGCTGGCAGGCTATGAGCAGCAAAAAGCAGCTGTCGCAGAGCGGCTTGCTTATTTAGATACTTTATAAGTCTGATTTTGTGGATAGGAGGATGCAAGAAGCATGGATTATGCAGCAGCCCTTGCCTATTTAGAATCGCTCGGTAAATTTGGCAGTCAGCTTGGGTTAGAGCGGATTCAAAAACTGACGGAACTGATGGGAAATCCGCAGCAAAAATATCGCACCATTCACGTAACTGGAACAAATGGCAAAGGGTCAACTTCGACCCTGATTGCCGCAAGTCTTCAGGCAAGCGGCATTCGTACCGGACTTTATACGTCGCCGCATCTTCACTCTTATTGTGAGCGAATGAAGCTTGGTGGAAAGAACGTTTCGGAAGATGATTTTGCTGCAGCTATTTTTCATACAGCGAAGTTTGTACAGCAAATGGTTGACTTAGGATTAGAGCATCCTACCGAATTTGAAGTGCTTACAGCAGCGGCTTTTTATTTATTTGCTGAAAAAGGCGTTGAGTATGCTGTCATTGAAGTAGGGCTCGGCGGTCTGTTAGATTCCACGAATGTCATTATTCCTGAAGTGTCAGTCATTACGAATGTGTCCTTAGAACATATGGATCGCTGCGGTGATACTGTTGAAGCGATCGCTGCTCATAAGGCGGGAATTATCAAGGCCGGACGGCCTGTCGTTACAGCAGCTGTCAGTCCTGCCCTTGAAGTCATTGCCGCGAAAGCTGAAAAGCTTGGCAGCGCGCTTTACTCATTAGATAGGGATTTTTCAGTTAAGATTTTAGATCGTTCGCAAGAGCGTCAGAAGCTAGCAGTAAATTGTTGGGGAAAGAAATTTTGCCTAGAATTATCGCTTCTTGGTCATCATCAAGCGCAAAATGGGGCTGTGGCGGCGGCAGCGCTGTTGCTTTTAGCAAAACAGGAGCAGCGCATTTCTTTAGAAAGCCTGCAAGCTGGCTTTGCCATGGCGAAATGGCCAGGGCGTTTTGAGATTATTCCTGGCGAACCTGTTATGATTTTTGACGGAGCTCATAATCCAGCAGGAATTCAGGTATTGAAAAATACCCTGGCTGAATATTTTCCTGGACGCCGCTTTGTCTTTGTTTTGGGAATTTTGCGTGACAAGAATATCGCTGAGATGGTTGCTGATTTAATTGAGCCAGATGACCGTGTTGTTGTAACTGAGCCAATTTCTGAGCGAGCCTGTGACGCAGAGGCCGTAGCAGACTTTATTACCAAGTTCACCAAGCTACATAGTGAGCAGATTCAAGTAGCTGCTACAATACCAAAAGCCTTAGAACTAGCCCGTAATTGGGCTGAAAAGGATCGGGTTGTTTGTATTGCCGGTTCGCTTTATTTAATCGGTGAAGCAAGACAATACTGTCAGTAGACAAAGTGAGCCAGCTTCGTTATAATGAGGTTGGCTCGCTTTATGTAATACAAAACTGAAATGGTAAAGGTGACAATGTGTGTAAGGAAAATTTCATACACCGTTTTTTTTATTCGCTTGATCAATATATTGAATATTCTTTAATTCTTGTTGTGTTTTTTTTGCCGCTGTCCTTAGATTTAACAACTTACTGTTTGATGGGATCGTTCGGCCTATGGTTAGTAAAATTATTGTATCGTCGCAAGTGGTTGCTTCGGTCGACCCCGTTTGATTTGATTATTGGGTTTTTAACGCTTTTTTCGTTTGCCTCTGTATGGGGTTCGCCTGACGTGGGGTTTAGTTTTTACAATTATTATAATCTAATGGGTCGATATTTGCTGATCTATTATCTAGTTGTACATAATGTTCATTCTTTAGATCAAGTAAAACGCTTGGTAGCCGTACTGCTCTTTTCGGCTTTTTTTGTCAATTTGTATGGTTATTATCAGTATATTTTTGGCGTAGATATCTCGGCGTTTCAATGGGTGGACGATGCGCAGTTTCCTGATTTAAAAGTGAGGGTTTTTTCCACGTTGAAAAATCCGAATCTGTTAGCGTTTTTTCTTGTTACCATTATGGCCGTTGCTAGCGGTCTTGGCTTTTATGCACCGGATCGTAAATATAAAAGTGCTTTGTTTTTGCTTGTTGCTGCTTCTGGCGCTTGTCTGGTTATGACCTATTCGCGGGGCGCTTGGATTAGTCTGTTTGCCGTTTTTGCCGCCTTTGGCTGGTGGTATAATCGAAAAATTTTATGGCTTATTTTATTTGTTCCTTTATTGATCTTTTTCGCCCATAATGGTGTGCTAGAACGATTGCTTTCTGTTTTAAATCCGACGATAGATAGTTCTTCCAGTCTGCGTTTGGCCCTATGGGAAAGCACTTGGTATATGATTTTAGATCATCCGCTCTTGGGGATTGGTTGGGGCGCTTACTATCTGGTCTATCCGGCTTATGATTTTTATGTTGTAGCAGGGAAGATTTTTCATGCTCATAACATGTACTTAAATATTGCCGCTGAGATTGGCGTGCCTGGTTTCTTATGTTTTATGGCTTTCTTTTATGGTCACGGTAAGTTGGCGCTGGTGTTATGCAAAGAAAGTCGTGATCCCTATATTGCTGGTTTGATGCTTGGCGTATTAGCCGCTTTTTTAGCGCTTGTGATCAGCGGATTTACTGACTATACTCTCTTTAATATTCAGATGTCCATGTTATTTTGGTTCCTGAATGCTCTCATTGTGCAATCATGGCGACTGAGTCGACGAATTGATTGCTTAACACTTCAGGATAAATAATACAAAAAACAAAATAATTTTGTTTACATTTTTGATTTTAAGCAGGATTTTCTTCTTTTTTTTCGAATTACTTACAAGGTAATCTGATAAATTTAGTTACCATACCTTGTAGAGCAACTAAAAAGCGAAAGCATTTGATTACAATGAGGACAATGCGTCCTCTAATTTTTTGCAATTTATTATGTGAAATTTCTCATTTAATGATTTATTCACACTAATTGCGCAATGGAGGTGGCAGGCGAGTGAAGTTACAGCAGGTAGTAGAAATATTAGCGGCGGAAGTGCTTTGCGGCGGAGAATGGTTAAGTCGCGAAGTCGATAGTGTTTGCGGCGCTGATTTAATGAGTGACGTTCTGGCTTTTACGCACGAAAATACTCTTTTACTTACGGGACTTACTAATATTCAAGTGATTCGTACTGCCGAGATGAGTGACTTAATTGGTATTGTTTTTGTGCGAGGAAAACGTCCTGGCGGAGAAGTTCTTAAACTAGCCTACCTGAATCAACTACCGCTCTTAGCAACAGAGCTACCGCTTTATGAAGCCTGCGGCCGTCTTTATCAAGCTGGCTGTGGACAAGGACGCGGCCAAAAAGGAGGGCAGAGAAGATGTCTGACGGACAAGCAATTTGTTTAGAGTTTTCCCTTTGTGGATCAAAATTTGAAAGCGCCGGTGAGGCATCTAGTAAAATCAAGCAGGTTTTACAGCAAATTGGAGTGCCTTCCGAAGTGATTCGCCGCATTGCCATTAGCGCCTATGAGGCGGAAATGAATGTGATTATTCATGCTTTTCGCGGCTGGATGAAAGCGTCTATTTCGCCGGAAAAAACGGAGATAGCGCTGGAAGATGAGGGACCTGGTATTGCTGATATTGAACTGGCCATGCAGGAAGGTTACTCAACAGCGCCTGACCATATTCGCGCAATGGGCTTTGGCGCGGGTATGGGACTTCCTAATATTTCCCGCTGCGTTGATCAATTTGATATTTCTTCAGAAATCGGCGTTGGGACAAAAATTTATATTGTTATTGATCATAAGATTCGAGAAGCATAGATTCCTATGGGAAAGGATGGTGAGTGTGCAGTGAATGAAATAACCGGGACGCCAGCAATACATTCCGTCAGGCTTTTAGCAAACCGTTGCAAAGGTTGTGTTAGTTGTACCAAGCGCTGCCCGACTGAAGCGATACGCATTCGCTTTGGCAAGGCGCGAATTATTCATTCACGGTGCATTGATTGCGGTGAATGTATACGCCATTGTCCGACCCATGCTAAAACAGCGATAACCGATGGGTTAAATGCTTTGGCGGACTATGACTATAATATTGCATTGCCGTCACCAGCTTTGTATGGTCAATTTGGTATGGAATTTAGCCATGCGGCAATTCTATGGGGTCTGAAACAACTCGGGTTCCAGGAAGTCGTTGAAGTGGCTGAAGGGGTAGAAATTGCTGCATTAGCCATAGCCGACTACTTACAGCAGCAGGGAAAAAAACAACCTGCTATTTCATCGGTTTGTCCGGCTGTGATTCGGTTGATTCAAGTGAAGTACCCAGAACTAGTATCTCATATTGTACCAATTGATGCGCCAGAAGAGATCTTAGCCAGGAAGCTGCGGCACGAAAGAAGCGACAAAGGACGGGTCGGCATCTGGTTCATTACGCCCTGTCCGGCTAAAATGACGGCAGTAAGTAACCCCTTGGGACGCGATAAATCAGAGCTTTCCGGTACGATTTCCATTTTGAAGATCTATGGGGAACTCTTAAAAATACTTCCTGCTTATTCACAGCAGGAATTTAGTCAAATTAGTTCGTGGATTGGCGTTGGCTATGAGAGCGCCGGTGGTGAAGGGATTGCTGGTAAGGTTGATTCGCTGTTGGTCCATGATATTCACAGTGTGATTAATGTTTTAGATCAAGTTGCTATCGGCAAGCTCAATGATGTAGCTTATTTAGAGTGTTTGGCTTGTGTCGGCGGTTGTCTTGGCGGTCCGCTTACGGTGGAAAATCGTTACGTGGCGAAACATCGTTTGAAACAGCGATTGAAACTTTGTTGTGAGGAAGACCAAAAAGCAGGAAAAAAGGGACGGTCTACTTACGATCAAGACGAAATTGACGTAAAAAGTCGCAAGCCGATTTTACCGCTTGATGTGATGAAACTTGATGAAGATATTTTTAAAGCGATGCATAAGGTGGAAATGATTGATCAAATTTCGAGTCGTTTGCCAGGCCTTGATTGCGGGTCCTGCGGTTCCCCTACCTGCCGGGCTCTTGCTGAAGATATTGCCCAGGGAAGCGCCAGCGAAGCCGATTGTGTTTTTAAACTGCGCAAGCGTGTCAAGGAGCTAGCTCAGGAAATGATTGGTCTAGCTGAAAAAATGCCTTCTTCGCTTGGTAAAAAAAATTTGGAGTAGAGAAGGGATCGCTAGTGATTGTTCGGGAAATGTGTGAACAGTTGTCTCTGGACTGTCTTACTGTAGCGGAAGATGGACTTTTTTTGCAAGAAATTACTGGCGGGATTGTATCCGATCTTTTAAGTAATGTAATGGGTCAGGCGAAAGCCGGCGCTGTATGGATTACGATGCAATCTCATCAAAATATTGTTGCTGTCGCTTCTTTGGCCGACTTGGCAGCAGTGATTGTAGCCGGCGGCGCTACGGTAGAACAGGGAACAAGACAGAAAGCGGAGCAGGAAAAAGTTCTGTTGTTTACTACAGCTCTTACTGCCTATGAAGTAGCGGGGCGCCTGTATCAATTGGGGATAAAGTCAAATGCTTAGGGCTTTTACCGCTGATTTGCATGTGCATACGTTGCTATCACCTTGCGCTTCCGTAGAAATGACACCACATCATCTAGTATTGCAAGCAGAAGCGATGGGAGTCGATATTCTAGCAATTACAGATCACAATTCTTGTGATAATGTAAAAGCTGCATTATTGGCTGCTTCTGGTAAACCTGTCACGATCTTGCCGGGGATGGAAGTAGAAACAAAAGAAGAAGCCCATATTCTCGTTTTGTTTGATGCGCTTGCGCCGCTGCTCGCTTGGGAGCAGATCGTAGCAAGCCATCGGAGTGGCCGCCGCAATGATGAGGAAAAGCTCGGAGCGCAGTTTATAGTGGATCAGTATGATGAATTTGTTGCTGTAAAAGAAGAAATGCTGCTTGATGCTTTAAATCTTACTGTAGCGGAAGTTGCAGAAACCGTAGAAAAACTTGGCGGAATCACGATTGCGGCGCATGTGGATCGTCCTATGTACAGCTTGTTAACTCAATTAGGGTTTATTCCAGAAGGACTCCAGCTTAGTGCGCTAGAAATTTCTCGTCGTTTTGGCGCTAACGAGGCCAGAAAAGCTTTTTCTAATCTACAAAATTGGCCTTTAGTTACGGCAAGCGATGCTCATTCACTCGAAGATTTTTGTCAGGGACCTCGGACAACTTTGTATTTAGAAAAGGTTTCTATTGCGGAGATCAAGCTTGCTCTAGCGGGAAGCTGTGGTCGGAGCGCTCTATTTTAAATAAGACAGTTAGAAAAGTTAATTTATAAGGGAGGTTTGTATATGGAATCTACTCATAGTAACTGTTGCGGCGGTAGCGGTCAAAAAATTGATTTTTCGCGGTGTGATGAAATTTTAGCACGCTATCAGTCGGTTAAGGGGGCATTGATTCCTGTTTTGCAGGAGATTCAGCAAGTCTACGGCTATCTTTCGAAAGATATTTTGCTTCGGATCAGTGAAAAAATGCAAATTCCTATTAGTCAGATTTACGGTGTAGTGACCTTTTATTCACAGTTTCATTTAAATCCGCGAGGACGCCACGTAATTCGCGTCTGTCAAGGAACAGCCTGCCATGTGCGCGGGGCCAAAGCGATATTAAAAGCACTGGAAGATTATTTACGGGTTGACGCAGGACAAACAACGAATGATCTTCGCTTTACTTTGGAAACAGTGGCCTGCATCGGCGCCTGTGGGTTAGCTCCAGTTATGATGGTTGATGAGGATACCCATGGCCGACTCACGCCAGCAATGATTCCGGAAATTTTAGGTCGCTATATGTAACTATGCGTGAGTTGTCGCTGCATATTTTAGACCTTGTGCAAAATTCTTTGGAAGCTGGTGCTGGAGAGATCAGTCTTACAATTCAAGAGGATCCCTCAAATGATTTATTTTTTCTGTCTGTTTCCGACGATGGTCGCGGCATGAGTCGACAGGAGTTGGAGTGCGTTAGAAACCCGTTTGTAACAAGCCGCTATACGCGAAAAATCGGTCTGGGACTGTCCTTGATTGAAATGTCTACAAGCCGAGCGGGCGGAGCGCTTGAGATAGAGTCAAAGCCCGGTGCGGGGACAACTGTAACAGCAATCTATCAGTATTACCATTTAGATCGTCCGCCGCTAGGAAAAATCAAAGACACTATTTTAAATATTCTTGTTGCGAATCCTTCTTTGCGATTTTATTATCAGCATCGTGTGAAAGAACGTTCTTTTTCGCTTTCCTCACAGGAGATTTACGAAATTCTTGGCGGTATATCCCTGACGCAGCCTGATGTATTACAGTGGCTGACGCGATATTTAGAAGAACAGTATGAACGACTATACGGAGGTGTAGGCCATGAAGACGCTTGAAGACCTGAGAAAATTACGAGAGAAGCTGCAGTGTGAACGCAAAGTGCGCCAACTAGGTGAAACGCAGGTCATTATCGGCATGGGGACATGCGGGATTGCCGCTGGCGCTAGAGAAGTAATGAAAGCTTTATTAGAAGAAATGGCAAAGCGCCGTCTTGATGATGTATCGGTACGCCAAACTGGTTGTATCGGCATGTGTGAGAAGGAAGTGCTTGTAGATGTTGTGCGAGCAGGAGAACCGCGGATTACCTATGGCAATGTAAAACCAGAAGATGTGGCCAAAATTGTGGCGGAACACGTAGTGAACGGCCGAATTGTGGAAGAACTTGTTGTGGCTAAAATAGAACAATAAAAGGCTAACGGGAGGAGAAGTTATGGAACATATCAGAGCCCACGTCTTACTTTGTGCCGGTACCGGCTGTGTGTCTTCCGGCTCGAAAAAAGTACAGGCTGCCTTTGTGCGGGAGTTAGAGCGCCGCGGCCTGAATAAGGAAGTTAAAGTTGTCGAAACAGGCTGTCATGGCTTTTGTGAAATGGGACCTCTTGTCATTGTTTATCCCGAAGGAGTCTTCTACTGCCGCGTGCAAGAAGAAGATGTGGCGGAAATTGTAGACTCGCATCTTTACAAAGGTCGCATTGTGGAACGACTTTTGTATCGTGAGCCGCTATCTCATGAGAAAATTCCCAATTATCAGGATATTGTTTTTTATAAGAAACAAATGCGTCTGGTCTTGGCAAACTGTGGCCATATTAATCCAGAATGTATTGAAGATTATATTGCAGCAGGCGGTTATGAAGCGTTAGGAAAAGCGCTTACTTTAATGACGCCAGAGGCTGTGGTTAGCGAAATGAAACAAGCGGGACTTAGAGGGCGCGGCGGCGGCGGTTTTCCTACCGGTGTGAAATGGGAATTTGCCAAAAATGCACCAGGTAAAGAAAAATATGTAGTTTGTAACGCCGACGAAGGCGATCCGGGCGCTTTTATGGATCGCAGTGTGCTCGAAGGCGATCCGCATCGAGTGATTGAAGGAATGGTTATTTGTGGCTACGCTATTGGCGCGCAAGAAGGCTATATATACGTACGGGCAGAATATCCGCTCGCGATTAAACGATTAAAAGTTGCCATAGAGCAAGCTCAGGCCATGGGCTTATTAGGCGATAATATTTTTGACTCTGGCTTTTCCTTTAAAATTAAGATTAAAGAGGGCGCTGGCGCTTTTGTCTGCGGGGAAGAAACGGCCTTGCTTGCTTCGATTGAAGGTGAGCGGGGGATGCCACGGTCACGGCCGCCTTTTCCAGCGATTTCCGGCTTATGGGGTAAACCAACCAATATTAATAATGTGGAGACTTTTGCTAATGTGCCGCAGATTATTGTTCGCGGTAGTCAGTGGTATGCTGCGATCGGCACCGAGAAGAGCAAGGGAACCAAGGTGTTTGCTCTGACTGGGAAAATTAATAATACCGGTCTGGCGGAAGTTCCCATGGGAATTACTATGCGTGAGATCATTTTTGATATTGGCGGCGGTATTCTAAACGGGAAGAAATTTAAAGCGGTGCAAATCGGTGGTCCCTCCGGCGGCTGTTTGCCAGAGGAACTTTTGGATTTACCTGTAGATTACGATTCTTTAATAAAAGTTGGCGCGATGATGGGGTCAGGCGGTCTTGTCGTTATGGACGAAGATACCTGCATGGTTGATGTAGCAAAATTCTTCGTTCATTTTACGCAAAGTGAATCCTGCGGCAAGTGTACGCCCTGCCGGGAAGGCACCAAGCGGATGCTTGAAATTCTCACCCGGCTCACGGAAGGGAAAGGCGTCGAAGGGGATATTGAACTTTTAGAATCCTTGGCGAAAAATATTAAAGCAACGGCTTTATGTGGGCTCGGTCAAACGGCCCCGAACCCTGTTCTCAGTACACTCAAGTATTTTCGCAGTGAATATGAAGCGCATATTAAGCAAAAACGCTGTACCGCTGGAGTATGCAGCCGACTTTCGGGCTACGTGATTCAAGAAATCTGTAAAGGCTGTGGTCTCTGTAAAAAGGTTTGTCCGGTAGAGGCGATTTCGGGTGAACTAAAATCCGTTCATAAAATTGATGGCAGTAAGTGTATTAAATGTGGCGCTTGCATGACAAAGTGTCCCTTTAAAGCAATTGTGAAGGGATAAAGAAAGGGGGAAAACAGGAGTATGGAAAAAGTTCGACTGACAATTGATGGTAAGGAAATAGTAGTAGAGCCTGGCAGCACTATTTTAGCGGCGGCCGAGCAGCTTGGCATAAAAGTTCCTAGCTTGTGTCATCATCCGGAACTTAGACCGGCAGGGGCTTGCCGGGTATGTATGGTAGAAGTAGAAGGCGCGCGAACTCTTGTAGCTTCTTGTGTTTATCCAGTCAGTGAAGGTCTTGTTGTTCATACGAACACAGCCGATGTTCGCGAAGCGCGTCGGACTGTAGTCGAGTTGCTGCTAGCGAATCATCCGTCCGACTGTTTATCTTGCTATAAAAATCAAAAGTGCGAGCTGCAAAAAATTGCGGCTGATTTAAATATTCGCCAGATTCCGTTTCGTGGCGAAAAAAATGAATATCCGTTAGATACCAGTAATCCTTCGCTGATCCGTGAACCGTCAAAATGCATAAAATGTGGTCGGTGTGTTCGTGTTTGTAGCGAAAGACAGGATGTTAACGTCTATAGCTTTGTCAATAGAGGCTTTAAGACAATTGTAGCGCCTGCTTTTGAGCTGGGATTGGGAGATGTGGCCTGTACACTTTGCGGTCAGTGTGCAACAGTCTGTCCAACGGCTGCTATTATTGAAAAAGATGATACGCCTGGTGTTTGGCACTCTTTAAGTGATAAGACGAAACACGTTGTTGTGCAAACCGCTCCGAGTGTGCGTGTGGCTTTAGGGGAAGCACTCGGTTTACCGACAGCCTCTATTGCTACAGGAAAAATGGTAGCCGCGCTAAGACGACTTGGTTTTGCCAAGGTTTTTGATACGGATTTCGGCGCTGATTTGACGATAATGGAAGAAGGACACGAATTATTGCATCGTATTAAGCAAGGCGGGGTTTTGCCAATGATTACTTCGTGCAGTCCCGGCTGGGTTAATTTTATTGAGCAAAATTACAGTGATCTTCTCAGCCATTTATCAACAGCGAAATCTCCGATGCAGATGTTTGGCGCCATCGTAAAGACCTATTATGCTCAGAAAACAGGAACAGATCCTAAAGATATTATTTCTGTCGCCATTATGCCTTGCACAGCGAAAAAGGCAGAAGCTTTGCGGCCCGATATGGCATCAAGCGGCTATCAGGATGTAGATTGGGTGCTTACGACACGGGAATTGGCGCGCATGATCACAGAAGCTGGTATTGATTTTGCCACCTTGCCAGAAGAAGAGTTTGATGATCCTCTTGGCGACTCCACTGGGGCGGCTGTGATTTTTGGTGCAAGCGGCGGTGTTATGGAAGCTGCTTTACGTACTGTTGCCGATGTGCTGGCGCAGGAAAGCCTTCCTGACCTAGAGTACAAAGCAGTACGGGGACTGGAGGGAATTAAAGAAGCGATTGTCAAAGTAAAAGACTTAGAGATTCGCGTTGCTGTGGCTCATTCCTTGGCCAATGCACGAGTGCTTCTTGAAAAAATCCGGCAAGGCGAGGCTAAGTATCATTTTATTGAAGTCATGGCTTGTCCTGGCGGCTGTATTGGCGGTGGCGGACAACCTTACCCTGTTTCCAAAGAGGTCAGAGAAGCGCGCATTGCAGCAATCTATGACTGTGACGAAGCAATGGTGTTGCGTAAATCCCATGAAAATCCTCGTATTAAAGAATTATATGAAGAGTTTTTAGGGGAACCCTTAGGCGATAAAGCCCATCATTTGCTCCATACCCACTATAAGGCACAACAAAAAGGTTAATAAAACAGCTGACTTATCATCTTGCATCAGAAAACTCTTTAGCGAACTGCTAAAAGTTTTCTGATGCTTTTTTATGTGTTACAATAAAGCAAAATGTTTTTATTCAGGGGGAGAATATGGAGTCACAGGCTATCGAAATATCCAAACATACTTTAGCAATTTTTGCGGCGTTGTTTCTTGCCGGGGGGATTGCCGCTAAAGTTGCCGATCTTTTCAAAATTCCTGACGTTGTTTTATTTTTGCTTATCGGTATTTTAATTGGCCCGCCAGGGCTTAATTTAGTAGTTGTTCCGGCGGAATCGGTGTTAAACCAATTCATGCTTATTCTTGGTGCGTCCTTTTTACTCTTTCATGGTGGTACAAGTGTTAGTTTTGGTGTACTAAAAAAGACCTGGATTACTTTGTCGCTTCTGGCCACTCTTGCTGTAATCATTATGATTCTTATAGTTGGATTTGTGGCGCAGTGGGCATTGGGGATTGATCTTATGTTTGCTTTTTTATTAGCGGCAGTTATTGCTTCTACTGATCCGGCGACACTTGTTCCTATCTTTTTATCGATTAAGATTCGTGATAAAGTAGCGCAGACTGTGCTTAGTGAATCGGCTTTTAATGATGCCACTGGCGCTATTTGTACCTTTGCGATCCTTGGTATGATTGCAACAGGGCAGGTTTCTGCTGGTGAAAGCATCATGAAGTTTTTTATTATGGCTGGCGGCGGGATCGCCATTGGCGTAGTTTATGGCCTTCTTTCCGGCTTTATCATTTCCAATAAAGCGAGATTCTTATTTGGCGACTATGCGCAAGTTCTGATTCTGCCTGTTATTATTGCTGCCTATCTAACATCAGAGCATTTTGAGGCGAGCGGCTTTATGGCTGTTTTTGTAATTGGATTAATTTATGGTAATCTAGACGCTTTTGGTTGGCATATGACCAAAGAGCATCATGAGAACTTTGAATCTTTCCTTAATAATGGATCTTTGTTGTTACGTATGATCATCTTTATTCTTCTGGGAACCCATGTGGACTTTGCGATTGTTTGTCAGTATTTGATTCCTGGTATGATTATTATTGGCATCTTTATGTTTGTCGCCAGACCCTTGGCGGTTCTTGCTTGCGTAATTTTTGATCGCAGAGCAGAGTGGACTAAGAAGGAAATCTTGTTTATGTTTTGGACGCGAGAAACAGGGGTTATCCCGGCGGCCTTGTCAGGCATGCTGATCGGGATGGGAATTCAATATGCTGATATTATTGCAGCGATTACGTTTATGGCTATTTTAGCTACACTTGTCATTCAGGCAAGCACAACAAAGTGGTTGGCGCAAAAATTAGATTTGCTTGATTAAGTTTCAGAAAGTGTAATTATATAATGTTTTTCATGCCTTGGAGAATACTTTCGGTGATTTTGTGTGAAAGTATTCTTCGAGGCGTTTTGATTTATATTGGCTATAATGTTGATTTTTTGGAAAACTCTTGAAAAGGCTTGACTAAATAGCCAGACTATGTGAAAATTATAAGTAATGTAGAAAAAGACAGAAATCTTCTTCTGTCATTGGGCAGTGGATGGATAAGGAGGAAGTTCTTTGAAAAGCCACATTGTTATTTCGAAAGCAACAATTGATCGTTTGCCTCTTTATTTTCGCACCTTAAAACTGACCCAGCAGGAAGGACTTGAAATCATATCGTCAGAAGAGCTTGGGCGGCGTATTGGTGTTACGCCTGAGCAGATTCGGAAAGACCTTGCCTCTTTTGGCCAGTTTGGCAAAAAGGGCGTGGGGTACTATGTACGTGAACTGATTCGCAATATTGGTGAGATTTTAGGACTTCATCGCAACTGGAATATGGCTATTGTCGGCTTAGGACATTTGGGATGGGCTTTGGCCAACTACCCGAACTTCTCTTCGCTTGGCTTCAATATTAAAGCGATTTTTGATATTGACCATAGCAAGGTAGGTCTCAATATTAAAGGCGTTTCAGTGAGCCATATTGATGAAATTGAAAAGGTAGTAGCGGCTGAGTCCCTTCATATTGCTGTGATTACTGTACCTGCTGATAAGGCGCAGGCTGTGGCGGATCAATTGATTGCTGCTGGTGTAAAAGGAATCTGGAATTTTGCTCCCATTAAGATTGAAGTTCCAGAAGATGTGTTGCTTGTATCGGAAGATCTTTCCGTCGGCTTGAGCAGTTTATCTTATTATTTGACGCGGGCTTTGCCTGATTCATAATGAAAGAAAATTGTGAAAATCTATATCTTTTTGCAATAAACGTAATTTTTGAAATTTTTTTCAAAAATTGCGTTTGGTAAGAAGGAAATTGAAAAAGCATAGCGAATTACAATAAATATAAAGCGAGTATGCGGAGTTTCTTTTATAAGTGGATATTTACGGACGAAGAAGTTGCGGCTTTTTTGAAAGTAAAACGTCACAAACTGAAGCATCTTATGGTGTATTGCCCAAACGGCTGTACAATTGAGTAAGCTGCGCCAAAGTTTGTTTTGAAGAATTATTATCAAAACTTACTAGGCGCTTTTTATTTTGCCTACAAACTATAAAATTGGAATTTTATAGGGGCAAAGATAAAGCTTTTTAACCTAGGCATATTTTGCATTGTTTTGCTGACAATACAAAATACTATAATTAATGAAAATGAATAGGGGGAACAAGAATGATTGACATTAAAAGTCGCATTCGTAACACCGCTCTGCACTCGAAAATCGTAAGTGCCGAAGAAGCAGCTGCTTTGATTAAACCTGGTATGAATATCGGTACAAGCGGTTTTACTCCAGCCGGCTATCCGAAAGCTGTACCTTTGGCATTAGCGGAAAGAATGAAGCAGGAACATTTTCAGATCAATCTTTGGACAGGTGCTTCTGTTGGTAAAGAACTTGACGGCGCTCTTGCTGCTGTTAATGGGATTGCCAGAAGAATGCCTTACCAAACGAATGGTGATATCCGCAAAGGAATTAACGCTGGTAAAATTGCCTATTGCGATCTTCATTTAAGCCATATGGCGCAAATGGTTCGTTATGGCTATTTAGGCGGCAAAGTAGATGTTGCTATTGTGGAAGTTTGCGCTATTACCGAAGAAGGTCATCTCATTCCTACGACTTCCATGGGTAATGCTGCTTCCTATGTACAAAGTGCTGATGTCGTTATTGTTGAAGTCAATACGAGCCAGCCACTTGAATTAGAAGGAATGCATGATGTATACATTCCACTGGATCCACCGCATAGAAAAGCGATTCCTTTGGAAAAAGCTGATGATCGTATTGGAACACCTTATATTCCTTGCGGCATTGATAAAATTGCCTGCATCGTTCCATGCGATATTCCTGATGCTGTTCGTCCTTTAGCTGAAATTGATGATGATGCTAAAGCAATGAGCGCTCATTTGATTGAATTCTTAAATCATGAAATCAAACAAGGACGTATGCCTAAAAACCTTCTGCCACTGCAGTCGGGTGTTGGCTCGGTAGCAAATGCTGTTATCTGCGGTCTTGTAGATTCGCCTTATGAAAACCTCTCCGTATTTACTGAAGTGGTACAAGATGGCATGTTTGACTTGATTGACGCTGGAAAGTTGGATTTCGCTTCAGGTACTTCTCTGAGTCCTTCACCAGAAGGTCTGAAACGTTTCTACAGCAATATTAGCGAATATCGCAAAAAGATTTTACTTAGACCTCAAGAAATTTCTAATAGTCCTGAACTTGCTCGTCGCCTTGGCGTTATTGCCATGAATACGGCAATTGAGTTCGATATTTATGGACATGTTAATTCTACACATATCATGGGCAGCAAAATCATGAACGGCATTGGCGGTTCTGGCGATTATGCCCGCAATGGTTATTTGACTTTCTTCTTTACCAATTCCGTAGCCAAAGGCGGAGCGATTTCTTCTATCGTTCCAATGTGCTCGCACATTGACCATACGGAACATGATACGGATGTGTTTATCACCGAACGCGGCGTAGCTGATGTACGCGGCCTGACTCCAAAAGAAAGAGCTCGTGTGATTATCAACAATTGTGCGCATCCTGATTATCAACCCATGCTTCTTGATTACCTGGAAAGAGCTGAAAAAGCTACAGGTTTTGCTCAATCGCCTCATATCATGAGCGAAGCCCTTTCCTGGCATAGCCGGTTCCAAGAAACTGGCACTATGAAGAAATAGAGTATAGAAAAGGAGGATTTGGAACATGTCTAATGACACTATGAAAGAAAAACTGGCAGCTTATGAAGCAAAAGTTGAAAAAACTCTTGCGAAAAGCCCAGAACGTAAACACCTTTTGGCAGACCGCCTCTACACTCCGCTTGATATCGAGGGTTTTGATTATGAAACCGACCTTGGTTTCCCTTCGGAATTCCCTTACACTCGCGGTGTACAGCCTACTATGTATCGTGGCCGTTTCTGGACCATGCGTATGTATGCAGGTTTCGCAACAGCAGAAGAATCCAATAAACGTTATCGCTACTTGATTGAATCGGGTGCTACTGGACTCTCTTGCGCATTCGACCTTCCGACTCAGATCGGTTACGATTCTGATGACGCAGTAGCCGAAGGCGAAGTTGGTAAAGTGGGCGTTGCTATCGACTCTTTAGCTGACATGGAAATCTTGTTTGATCAGATCGATCTTGGCAAAGTTTCCACTTCAATGACGATTAATGCACCTGCATCGATCTTGTTGGCTATGTATATTGCTGTAGCAGAAAAACAGGGTGTAACTCCTGACAAATTAAAAGGCACGATTCAGAATGATATTCTGAAAGAATATGCTGCTCGCGGCACTTACATTTTCCCGCCAAAACCTTCAATGCGTTTAATTACGAACGTATTTGAATATTGCTCGAAAAATGTTCCTTCCTGGAATACGATTTCCATTTCCGGTTATCATATTCGTGAAGCTGGCTCGACTGCTGCACAGGAAATCGCATTCACTATCGCTGATGGTATTGCTTATGTAGAAGCTGCTATCAAAGCTGGCTTGAATGTTGATGATTTTGCTGGTCGTCTTTCCTTCTTCTGGAATGCACATAATAACTTCTTCGAAGAAATTGCTAAATTCCGCGCTTCCCGCCGGATTTGGGCTCGCATCATGAAAGACCGTTTCAAAGCTACAAAACCAAAATCCATGATGCTTCGTTTCCACACTCAGACTGCTGGCTCCATGCTGACTGCACAGCAGACTGACAACAATATTGTTCGTGTTGCTTTGCAGACGGCAGCTGCTGTTATCGGCGGAACGCAGTCTCTGCACACGAACTCTAAAGATGAAGCGTTGGCTCTTCCTACAGAAGCTTCCGTACAGGTTGCTCTTCGTACACAGCAGATTGTTGCTTATGAAAGCGGCATTGCTGATACGGTTGACCCAATGGGCGGCTCCTACTATGTAGAAAGCCTGACTAACCAGATCGAAAAAGAAGCTATGGAATATATTGCTAAAATCGATGAAATTGGCGGCGCTGTTGTTGCTATCGAAAAAGGCTATATTCAAAGAGAAATTCAAGACAGTGCTTACAAATGGCAGATGGATGTTGAAAAGAACAACCGCATCATTGTAGGCGTAAATAAATTCCAAGTTGAAGAAAAAGCTCCAGAAGGTCTTCTTCGTGTAGACGCTTCCGTTGGCGAACTGCAGAAGAAAAAATTGGCTGATCTTAGAGCAAAACGCGATAATGCAAAAGTTCAGGAAGCCTTGGCAGCTCTGGAAACACAAGCAAAAGACGAACATGTAAACTTAATGCCTTTCATTTTGGAAGCAGTTCGTGCTTATGCAACGCTTGGCGAAATTTGCGGTGTACTGCGTAAAGTATTCGGTGAATACGAAGCGCATGTCAATCTGTAAGAAGGGTAGGAGGGACAACGATGGAAAAACATATCAGAGTATTAGTAGGAAAACCAGGTCTTGATGGTCATGATCGTGGTGCCAAAGTCGTGGCCCGCGCTCTTCGCGACGCCGGCTTTGAAGTTGTATATACAGGACTTCGCCAAACTCCGGAACAAATCGCAGAAGCTGCTTTGCAAGAAGACGTGCAGGTTATTGCACTTAGCCTTCTGTCTGGCGCTCATAACCATTTATTCCCGAAAGTTATTGCTTTATTAAAAGACAAGGGCATGAACGATGTTCTTGTTCTTGGCGGCGGAGTTATTCCTGATTCCGATATTCCTGGATTGAAAGCAGCCGGTGTGGCTGAAGTCTTTACCCCAGGAACGCCTACTTCAGCTATTGTAGATTTCATTAATGCCAATGTGAAGTAAGGTAAACACGCCAATAATTATTGTGGAGTCGCTGCTGCCTGCTATTTTTAGCAGGCAGCAGAAACCCATAAGGTGGTGCAAAATTTGGACATAGCAAAAGAAATACTGGCAGGATCACGGCTGGCTTTATCGCGGGCCATTACTGCAGTTGAAAATGAATATGACAGCGCTGTAGAAATCATGAAAGCGCTTTATAGTCATACTGGCAGGGCACATGTCATTGGCATCACTGGTCCTCCGGGCGCAGGCAAAAGTACTTTGACTGATAAACTTGTTAAAGAATGTCGGCGTCAGGGAAAAACGGTGGGTATTATTGCAATCGACCCCACGAGTCCGTTTTCCGGCGGAGCGATCTTAGGTGACCGGATTCGGATGAATGATTTAACACTTGATGAAGGTGTGTTTATTCGCAGTATGGGTACTCGAGGCAGTTTAGGCGGTTTATCCCGCAAAACTGCAGATGTCGTCAAAATTTTGGATGCTTTTGGTAAAGATGTGATTTTTGTCGAAACTGTAGGTGTAGGGCAATCGGAAGTTGATATCGTCAAAATGGCTGATACAACTGCCGTTGTTTTAATTCCCGGAATGGGTGACGATATACAGGCGATAAAAGCAGGTATCCTTGAAATTGGCGATATTTTTGTTATTAATAAAGCAGATCGTGATGGTGTGGATCGCTTGAATATTGAGCTCGAAATGATGCTTGATCTTGATCAGTATAAAACTGATTGGCGACCGCCTGTTATGAAAACCGTTGCTCACCAAAACAATGGGATTAGTGAATTAATTGCAAAAATGCAAGAACATTTGACATATTTAGATGAAACAGGTAAACTAGCGGAACGGCGTAGAAAACGGATTGCTAATGAACTTACCGCAATGATTGATGATGAAATTGGTCGTTACGTTAGAAAAAATGTTGTTTCTGGCGAGCAATTTGACGCTATTTTGTCAAGTGTTGAAAAAAGGGAGAAAGACCCTTATACTATTGTTAGTGAAATCCTGAGCAAAGTTTTAAAATAATTTTAAAATGAGAAGTACCAAAAGGGAGGAAATAACATGTTTAATGTTTTAAAAGTAGACCATATTGGTATTGCCGTAAAGGATTTGGAAGAAGCTAAGAAATTTTATACTGAAATTCTTGGTGTAAAAGCTATGGGTGAAGAAGTTGTTGAACAGCAGAAAGTAAAAGTATGCTTCTTGCCTTGTGGCGACAGCGAATTGGAATTGTTAGAATCCACTTCTCCTGATGGCCCTATTGCTAAATACATTGACAAAAATGGCCAAGGAATTCAGCATGTTGCCCTTCGCGTTGATAATATCGTAAACGCTTTGGCTGACTTGAAAGAAAAAGGCGTACGTCTTATTGATGAAACTCCTCGCTATGGTGCCGGCGGCGCTAGCATTGCCTTTGTACATCCGAAAGCAACGGGCGGCATTTTGCTCGAACTTTCTGAACGTAAATAAGTATAGATCTTGTTCCGACATTTAACGGAGGTGTAGTATGGCTACAATTCAAGAAAAAATCCAAGATTTAAGAAAACGCCAGGAAAAAATTCTTCTGGGCGGCGGAAAAAAATCCATTGATAAACAGCATGCCAAAGGAAAACTGACTTCAAGAGAAAGAATCAATCTTCTCTTAGATCCAGGTTCTTTTGTGGAGCTTGATCAATTTGTAACGCATCGTTGCGTAAACTTTGATATGGCTGGCAAAGAGGCTCCTGGTGAAGGCGTAACAACTGGTTATGGTACAGTTGATGGTCGTCTCGTTTATGTATTTGCTCAAGATTTCACTGTCATTGGCGGTGCTCTCGGCGAAATGCATGCAGCAAAAATTGCTAAAGTGCAGAGCCTTGCTCTGAAAATGGGCGCACCAATCATCGGTCTTGCTGATTCCGGCGGTGCTAGAATTCAGGAAGCTGTTGACGCTCTTTCCGGTTATGGCCGCATTTTCTTCAATAACACCATGGCTTCCGGCGTAATCCCGCAGATTTCTGTAATCATGGGACCAAGTGCTGGCGGCGCAGTATATTCTCCGGCATTAACTGACTTTATCTTCATGGTTAAAAATACGAGCCAAATGTTCTTAACAGGTCCTGCTGTTATTAAATCCGTTACGGCGGAAGAAGTTACAGCAGAAGCTCTGGGCGGTGCTATGACTCATAACCAGACTTCCGGCGTAGCACAGTTTGCAGCTGAAAACGATGAAGACGCTCTTAACCAAGTTCGCTATCTCTTAAGCTTCTTACCAAACAACAATATGGAAGAAGCTCCGATTGTAGAAACTGGTGATGATCCGGCTCGTGTCGATCCAGCTCTTGATACGTTACTGCCTGACAACCCGAACATGCCTTATAACATGTATGATGTCATTAAATCGATTGTTGATAATGGCGAATATTTCGACGTAGCAACGCATTTTGCGAAAAACATGATCACTTGCTATGCTCGTATTGACGGCCAGTCTGTTGGTATTATTGCCAACCAGCCAGCTGTTATGGCAGGCTGCCTCGATATCAACGCTTCCGATAAAGCAGCTCGCTTTGTTCGGACTTGTGACGCCTTCAATGTACCTGTATTGACAATTGTCGATGTTCCTGGCTTCTTGCCTGGTACGCAGCAGGAATACGGCGGAGTTATCCGTCATGGCGCCAAAATGCTTTATGCTTACTCTGAAGCTACGGTACCTAAGATTACGGTTATTACCCGTAAAGCTTACGGCGGATCTTATCTGGCTATGTGCTCGAAAGATCTTGGCGCTGACCAAGTTCTTGCTTGGCCTTCCGCTGAAATTGCTGTTATGGGACCTGCTGGCGCAGCGAACATTATCTTCCGCGGCGATGAAAACATCAAAGCTAAAACGGAAGAATATATTAAAGACTTTGCGAATCCGTATAAAGCAGCAGAACGCGGTTTTGTTGATATCGTCATTGAACCAAGCCAGACGAGACCAGCTGTTGTTAATGCATTAAATATGCTGGCTACGAAACGGGAAGATCGTCCGAAGAAAAAACACGGCAATATTCCTTTATAAGAGTTCAGCCTATTACACCTCAATAATAGCGAGCTTGACGAGACTTAACTGAGAGCTTCCGCCAAGCTCGTTGTTATATATAATTAGCTTTAGAAAGGAGAATGCACATGACAGTACCTGATACAATTGAAGGCTCCATCCTACTCAGCGTCATTGACTTTATTTTGAGTTTCGTTATTATTTGGGGCATCGGCCTTGTGTTATACCTGTTCCCCATGCTCAATAAACTTGGCGAAATTAATGAAGAGAAGTTAAAAGGCGGTCACTAAGAATTAGATTTTTATAGGAGGTAAACAACTACATGCTTGAACAAATAGGCTCACTGATGATTGACATGGTCAATCAGACTGGCGTAATGCATTTATGGTATGGCAACATTATCATGATGCTCGTCGGTATTGTTTTCGTTTTCTTAGCAATTGTGAAAAAATACGAACCATTACTCTTAATTGGTATTGGTTTTGCTTGTATCGTAACAAACGCTCCGGGATCTGGGTTAGCGGACCCAGGCGGATTGTTCTGGTATGCTTACCAGGGGGTTGCTCTCATTATTATTCCTCCGCTGATTTTCCTCGGCGTTGGCGCAATGACTGACTTTGGACCGATGATTTCGAATCCAAGTGTTATTATCTTAGGAGCTGCAGCTCATTTAGGTATCTTTATTGCATTAATTGGCGCTAAAATGCTGGGCTTCTCCTTAGCAGAAGCTGGCGCAATCGGTATTATCGGCGGCGCTGACGGCCCAATGGCTATCTTCGTTACCATGAAATTAGCACCGCATTTGTTACCACAGATTTCCGTAGCAGCTTATTCCTACATGGCGCTGATGCCACTCATTCAGCCGCCAATCATGAAACTCTTCACAACGAAAAAAGAACGTATGGTTATCATGACGCAGGTTCGTCCTGTAAGCCGTTTAGAAAAAATCGTATTCCCAATGGTTATCGCTGTTATTGTTGACTTGTTACTTCCTCCAGTTGCTCCGCTCATCACGATGCTGATGCTTGGCAACTTGCTTCGTGAATGCGGCGTGGTTGATCGTTTGGCTCAAACAGCAGCAAATGATTTGATCAATATCATCATCATTACGTTGACGGTTGCTATCGGTTCCACTATGAATGCTGATACTTTCTTGACTTTCGAAACGATTGAAATCGTTGTTCTTGGTTTGATCGCTTTTGCTGGCGGTACTTTCTCCGGTATTATCGGCGGACGTATTATGTACAAACTTTCCGGCGGCAAAATCAATCCTTTGATCGGTTCGGCTGGTATTGCTTCGGTACCTATCGCAGCGCGTGTTGCTCACGTAGTTGCTTTAAAAGAAAATCCTTACAACTTCTTGATTATGCATGCTATGGGACCAAACCTTGCTGGTGTATTTGGTACAGCTATTTCCGGTGGTATCATGCTGGCGCTCCTAGGCGTTCATTAATTAAAGGTTTTTTAAATCATAATGCAGAACTCTTTGTAAGTTCTGCATTATGGTTTCCTAATTTTCCCGGAATAGTGAAACTGGTTTCTTTTTCTTAAGATTGTACGATACTCGAATTTGATTGGAGCGAATACTATGATTGGAAAAAGTATAAAAACTCCCTGGTTTTCTGGCGCGTTTACTCCGGAAGTATCGGAATACTCCTTTATTTCTCCTACAGCAACCTTAATTGGTAAAGTAGAAGTTGGCAAACATGTTTTAGTTAGTCCTGGAGCCAGCCTACGGGCTGACGAAGGCGGTACTATTCATCTTAGCGATAACGTCAATGTGCAAGACAATGTAATTATGCATGGATTAAAGGACAAAGCAGTACAACGAAACGGGCAAAATTATTCTATTTTTGTAGGCGAAAAATCTTCCTGTGCTCATGCTTGCATTATTCATGGACCTGCGGCAATTGGCACAAATTCCTTTATCGGTTTTAATACAGTTGTTCACTCTTCAGTAATCGGTGATAACTGCTTTGTTGGCCATGGGGCTAAAGTTATCGGCGTAACAATTCCTGATGGTAAATTTGTTCCTCATGGTGCAATTGTTACTTCCGTCGAAGAGGTAGCAAAACTGAGTGAGGTACCGGAAGACCTGAAAGGATTCAACGCCGAAGTGGTAGAAGTTAATACCGATTTGGCGAAGAGTTATTTAGAAGCCTATGGTCATATGTCGCCTTCTTTCCCTTGATTTTAGCAATAACCCTTGAACGAGGTGATACACTTGAATGTGACCGCTTTTGTGCTAGGCATGATCGTCACACTAGGTTATTATTTCTGTGTCGTGCGAAAAGAGCAGAAAAAAATGCTTGCTCAACTTCGTGAAGAGATGGAACATAGTAGTCTGGCAGACGGTTCTGATAGTAAAAAGTAAAAGTGCTGGCTGCAATGTAGTCAGTACGTATCTGTGAAAGGGGGGGAAATACCTCATGTTGACATTTTTTATAGCTCTAGTTATAATTCTTGTGGTCTGCTATGTTTGGAAAGTAATGTCAGAAGCACAAGAAAAAAGAGAAGAGCAGAATAATCCAACTGCTCCGGCAGCGATGGCGGCAACGCCAGCAGCTCCGGCAGCTACTCCAGTTGCGGCAGCTCCTGTCGAAGAAGATGACAGTGAGTTGATTGCAGTGATTACAGCTGCAATTGCGGCAATTTCCGAAGGTGCTAATGTAAACATTGTAAGCATTAGCCGCGGCGGAGAAGCTTGGGTAATGTCTGGTCGTCAGGATCTTATGGGCGGCCTATAAGCAAGGAAAAAATGATTGTATGATATTGAAGGAGGATTTATCATGAAAAATTATTCAATCACAGTAAATGGTAAAACTTATGAAGTCGCTGTTGAAGAAATCGGCGGCGTAGCAGCTCCAGCAGCACCGAAAGCAGCTCCTGTAGCAGCACCGAAAGCAGCTCCTGCTCCGGCAGCAGCACCTGCACCAGCACCGAAAGCAGCTCCTGCTCCTTCCGCTGGCGGCCCTGGCACAAAAGTTGCTTCACCTATGCCTGGTAAAATTATCAGCATTAAAGTAAGTGTTGGCGACGCTGTAAAAAATGGTCAGGAACTGATCGTTATGGAAGCTATGAAAATGCACAATCCAGTTCTTTCCAGCGCTGACGGCGTTGTAAAAGAAATTCTGGTAAAAGCTGGCGACCCCGTACAAGCTGGCACTCCGCTGATCGTAATCGGCTAAAAAAAACACCAAGAAGCCGTTAAGGCTTCTTGGTCTTTGCAATTTTGCACGAATATATGTCAGAATATTGCTCATCATTTAATAAATTTCGAGACTTTTTATTTTCAATATAATGAGACCTAGGATTTAAGAGTGAATCTCCGTGCCTCAAATGAAAACAGCCTCCTGATGGAAAGATGATAGGGTAAATATTTTTTGGCATAGAAGTCGTGCCAAAAATTGTAAATGCAGAAATCCCTATGATAAGATAAATATAGAAATCAGGTGACGTGTATGGAATTACTTATGATTGCTCTTAGTCTGATGCTACTCATTGTATTTGCTTACCGTGGTTTTTCCATTATTATTCTTGCTCCTTTATTTGCTATGCTAGCTGCTTCGGTAGGAAGCATGGCTATTATGCCGGTTTACGGCGAACTTTATATGACGAAAGCAGCGGAATTTATCAAGCTGTACTATCCTGTGTTTTTATTAGGCGCCGTCTTTGCGCGATTGATGGAGCAGAGCGGTATGGTTGGATCGTTGGCTAATATGATTGCCAAAAAACTTGGCAAGGAAAGAGCTATTTTGGCTGTTTTGTTAGGCGGCGGATTAATGACTTACGGCGGTATTAATGTATTTGTTGGGGTCTTTGTTTTATATCCAGTAGCTGCCTTCTTATTTCGGGCTGCGGATATTCCGAAACGCCTCATGCCAGCGACGCTTTGGATGGGAATTTTCTCCTATGCCATGGTGGCTTTTCCTGGTACACCGCAAATTCAGAATATCGTTCCTTCCGTATTTTTTGGTACTTCGACATGGGCTGCTCCTATCGACAGTATTATAAGCGGTTTAGCCTTCTTCTTTATTGCTTGGGGCTGGTTAACTTACCGTTACAAAACTTTGGCCGCGAAAGGCGAAGGTTATGGCAACCATACGCTCAATGAACCTGATCCAATTGACGAAAGCAAATTGCCTTCGTGGAAAATTTCGTTGATTCCTTTTGTCATAATTCTTGGCTTAAATCTTTTTTTAAGCAATCCCTTTGGTTGGTCTTGGGCTTATCACTGGCAGTCAGCTCTCTTAGAACCGCTAAAAGCGTTGAAATTACCGTTGTTAAGCACATCTGTTGATAAAACACAGGCGCTTTGGTCATTAGAAATTGCTTTGGCTGTTGCTTCAGTTGCCGCTTTGATTTTAGGCCGTAAACGCTTAAAAGAACAAGGGTTTGCAAAACAGCTGAATGCTGGCGCACATTCTTCCTTAGCTGCAGTTATGAACACAGCTTCCGTATTTGCTTTTGGTAGCGTTATTACAAGCTTAGGCAGTTTCCAAATTGTCAAAGAAGGGCTTTTAAATCTGCATATTGGTTCTGGTCCGCTGATTTCCGAAGTTATTACAACCAATGTCATGATCGTACTTTCCGGTTCAGCTTCTGGCGGGATGACGATCGCTCTTGGTCTTTTAGGCCATGACTGGCTGGCTTGGGCGAATAGTATCGGAATGTCGCCGGAAATTCTTCATCGTGTTGTCTGCCTCGCTTCATCTGGCCTTGATACACTGCCGCATAATGGCGCTTTGCTGACATTGATGGGAGTTTGCGGTTTGGCTTATAAAGAAGCCTATGGCGATATTGCCGTATTAACAGGTTTAAAGGTTTTAGTGGCTTTTGCGATTGTAGCTTGGTATAGCGTTACTGGTATCGTATAAGTGAAACAGTAAAGGGGAAGAATAGTAGTGGCTTTTGCTAGAAATGAAAGTAAGGCAGTAACTTAGTTATTCATCCAAGGAGGTTTTATCATGGCAGATAAAAAATCACCGGCACCAGGGAAAATTCTCTGGATCATTATCGGTCTTGTTGTAATGTTAGGCGTTGCATTTATGCCGAATCCTGGCGGCGGTTTATCAACAGCCGGGCAGAGAGTGTTAGCAGTACTCTTGTTTGCCGTTATCATGTGGATTTCCGAAGCTGTTTCGTATCCTGTGAGTGCAATTGGCATTATTGCTTTTCTAATTATATTTGTTGGCTTTGCTCCCGCTAAAGGCGTAGAAGGCGCTTTACTGGGCACAGGCAAAGCGATTCCTTTAGCTCTCAGTGGTTTTATTAACACGGGCTGGGTGCTTGTAGCGGCAGGTCTGTTTATGGCGGCTTGTATATTGCACACTGGCCTGGAAAAAAGAATTGCTTTAACAATTATCAAAATGGTTGGTACTAAAACAAATAGTATCTTTGCGGGTATGATTCTTGTTACTTTAATTCTGACTTTCCTGATCCCTTCGATCACAGCTCGTGCAGCTACTTTAACACCGATTGCTATGGGTCTTATTGCTGCATTTAAATTGGATAAGAAAAGCCAGTTTGCTAGACAGCTTTTAGTCTGCATTGCGATTGGCACATCAATCTCCGGTATTGGCGTACTTTCTGGTGGCGCTCCAAATGCTGTTGCCAGCGGCTTTTTATCAAAATCATTAAATTCACCTGTGTCTTGGGGTCAATGGTTTATGTGGGCTGAGCCTTTCTGTATCGCTATGTCCATTGCATTCTACTTTATCATTACTCGTATGACAAAATTTGAATTTAAAGAAGTTCCTGGCGGTAAAGAAACCGTTGATAAAGCCATCGCTGAACTTGGACCAATGAGTAAACTGGAAAGAAAAATATCTGTAATTTTTGCTTTAACAATCGTAGGCTGGGCTACAGAGTCTTTCCATCATATTGATGCCAATACAGTGGCTATTTTCTCAGTTCTGCTTATGCTTTCACCTTATTCCGGTGTAGCAACATTTAAAGATGTTGTGAACAAGGTCGATTGGGGTACCATTCTTCTCTTTGGTGCTGGGATTTCCTTAGGCGAAATGCTGCTGTCCTCTGGTGCTGCTATCTGGTTGGCGAAAAGCTCGCTTGGTGCGCTGGGCGTAGGTAATATGCCTCTATATGTGATGATTGCTACAATTACAGTAGGCATTTTGATTCTTCGCTTCGCTTTTGCTAGTATCACTTCAGCAACGGCTGCAGTAGTACCAACTGTTGTAGGCTTTTTACTCAGCTTGAATAATCCGCAGCTGCCGATGGTTGGTATGGTTATGCTTTCTACCTTCTGCGTATATTTTGCCTTCATTTTGCCGGTTCATTCACCACAAGCCATGATTCCTTATGCTACCGATACTTTTGAAACAAAAGATATGATTAAAGTCGGTATTCCGATGACAATCGTCGGTATTGCGCTTTATTTCCTCTTTGTCTTCACTTACTGGACTTGGACGGGAATGCTTTAATTAAATAAGCTACTTACTTTTTACTGCTAGAACTTGGGCCTGACAATCTTCTGATTGTCAGGCCTTTAATTATTTATCTATACTATACAAGGATTTCTTTTATGTTTCCAATGCATATTTTACATTGATTTAATGCAAAAAAGTTATATAATAAAAAGGGAGGCGAAAATGAATGGAATGGAGCCAATTAACTTACTTTAAGATGGTGGCGCAATTAGAACATATGACTAAGGCCGCAGACCGGCTTTCAATTTCTCAGCCTGCCTTAAGCCGCTCTATTGCAAAATTAGAAGAAGAGCTAGGATTCCCGCTCTTTGAGCGAAAAGGGAAGAGTTTACAGCTCAATAGATATGGTCATATTTTCTTAAAACATGTAGAAAAGGCGTTGTTAGAATTAGATACAGGTAAAAAAGTGATTCAGGAAATGCTGGATCCTGACTATGGTACTGTTTCAATTGCTTTTATACATTCCCTAGGGCCGAATCTTTTACCTAGTTTACTTGGTAGTTTTCGGTTGCAGCATCCCTTCATTGAATTTAAATTTTCTCAAAATGCGAGCCATGTTATGCTAGAAGAATTGGCTGACGGGGCTATTGATCTATGTATTTTTTCATCGCCCTATGATGAAAATCTTATTGAGGCAGAGCCTTTATTTCAGGAGGAAATTTTTGCTGTTTCTACGGAAAAGCATCCGCTGGCAGCCCGGGCTAGTATTTCTTTAAAAGAATTGGCCGAAGAACCGCTGATTAGCTTAAAGAAGGATTATGGTTTGCGGGTCTTACTGGATCAGTTCTTTCTAGAGGCAGGACTTACACCGCGAATTGCCTTTGAAGGTGATGAAATATGGACGCTTGTTGGTTTGGTCGAAGCTGGTTTGGGAATGGCATTAATACCGCGTGTATCAGGCCTAAATCAATATAATGTTTCTTTTTTACCAATTGATGATTATAAATGTTGCCGGTCTGTTCAACTGGGTTGGGGCCGTAATCGGTACTTATCGCCAGCAGCTGTAAAATTCAAAGATTTTATTTTGCATTACTTTTCCTAAATCTCTTCATTGCATTTCTATTGCATAAGTGACAGGAATCGGCTAAAATTAAACGTAAGGTTTTCTTCTCCAGCATCGAACAAGTAAGTTGCTGCAAATCCTTGTGGGTTACAAGGATTTCTTTGTTTGTCTGTAGAAAAATAAGGCTGAAGGTAAAGAGATAATGGAGGGACGCAAGGTGCGAGGCGGACAAACAAAAAATGCCGGTTTGTTTTTACTTTTTTTATTAACAGGAGCTGTAGTTGGAGGAATTCTAGGTGAGATGATTGCAAATTCTTCCATGCTTGTAGGAATTGCTCCCTACTTAGTGAAGGCTTATCCCATTTTAGATGTTCCCCCAATGACTGTGAATTTGTATATAATCCGATTTGTTTTCGGGTTTTCTATATATCCTAATTTAGTCAGCCTCTTAGGGATGTTTGTAGCTGTTTTTCTGTATCGGCGTTTTTAAGGGGGCTTAGGAAATGATTGTTTTAGCATCTGCTTCACCAAGAAGAAGGGAATTATTGGAGCAAATTCGAATGCCTTATGTTGTCGTTGTCAGTGATGTTGAGGAAGACAATGAACAGCACATGGCGCCGATTGATTTGGCTGTGCTCCAAGCAAAGCAAAAAGCACAGGCCGTTATGGCAAAATGGAATCTAACTGAAACAGCACATCAAAAAGACTGTATTATTGGCGCTGATACAATTGTTGCAGCAAACGGACAAATTTATGGTAAGCCTAAAGATGCCAGTGATGCTATGGCGATGCTACACAGCTTAGCCGGAAAAACGCATGATGTGATTACGGGAGTAGCTGTCTTGTTTTATCCAGGTGAAGGCGAAGCTGTTACGTTACTAGCAGATTATGCCCTGACAAAAGTTACTTTTCGAGCGATTGATTCTAAAGAGATTGCTTCTTATGTGGCGACCAAGGAACCCCTTGATAAAGCAGGCGGTTATGCCATTCAAGGACTTGGCGCCTTATTTGTGGAAAAAATAGAAGGAGATTACACGAATGTAGTCGGGTTGCCGCTTTCCGTGGTGGCAAAACTACTTCAACAAACAGGGATGCGACTATTATGAATGATGGTTCATCGTTTGTCTTGAAAACTTGGCCAGCGGAAGAACGGCCGCGGGAGAAATTGATTCGAACTGGACCAGAAGCGCTTAGTAATATGGATTTACTGGCGATTATTCTTCACACAGGGACTGTAAGCGAATCTGCCGTTCATTTATCAGAAAGAATTTTGAGTGAAACGAAGGGACTAGCCCGCCTTAGTATGTTGACTGTAAAAGAACTAAGCCGGATCAAGGGAATCGGTTTGGCGAAAGCTGCGACTATTGTAGCGGCTTTTGAATTAGGCCGGCGCTTGGGTCAGCTGGCCCAAGTTGATCGTTTTGTCATTCATGGCCCCAAGGATGCAGCTGATTATATGATGCCGCGACTGCGCTATGCGACGAAGGAGCATTTTATTGTTTTGCTGCTTTCAACAAAAAACCATGTAGTGGCGCAGCCGACCATTGCAGTAGGAAGTTTAAATGCTGCAATTGTCCATCCGCGGGAAGTTTTTCGTGAAGCAATCAATCACAGTGCTGCGGCTATGATTTTAATTCATAATCATCCAAGCGGTGATCCTAAGCCGAGTAGAGAAGATATAGATTTGACAAAACAATTAGTGGACGGCGGTAAAATTCTTGATATTGCTGTACTTGATCACGTGATAATCGGGGACGGCAAGTATGTTAGCTTAAAAGAACAGGGCATAATAGAATAAGTATAGGGACTGAAAGGAGTATCATTAGATGTTTAAATTATTTGGATCTTTTTCCCGAGATATGGGAATTGATTTAGGTACAGCCAACACATTAGTTCACTTAAAAGGCAGAGGGATTGTTTTAAGAGAGCCTTCTGTTGTTGCGATACAAAAAGATACTGGGGAAATTTTGGCTGTTGGTGAAGAGGCAAAACAAATGATTGGACGAACTCCTGGCAATATTGTAGCGATTCGCCCGTTAAAAGATGGTGTTATTGCTGATTTTGATGTAACCCAATCGATGTTAAAATATTTTATTGGTAAAACAATTGATACAAAATCTTTTGTCCGTCCGCGTGTTGTTGTTGGCGTGCCGAGCGGTGTTACGGAAGTAGAAAAACGTGCCGTAATCGACGCAACGATCCAAGCTGGCGCCAGAGAAGCTTATTTAATTGAAGAGCCAATGGCTGCAGCCATTGGTGCCGGTCTGCCTGTTCACGAACCGACAGGCAATATGGTTGTTGATATCGGTGGCGGTACAACGGAAGTTGCTGTTATTTCTCTTGGCGGTATTGTAACAAGTCGGTCGATTCGTATTGGCGGCGATGAAATGGACGAGGCCATTGTACAGTACATTAAGCGTACTTATAACTTAATGATTGGCGAACGTACGGCCGAAGAAATTAAAATTACAATTGGTGCTGCTCTCACACTGCCCAAGGATGAAGTTCTTGATATTCGTGGTCGTGATCTTGTATCAGGGTTGCCTAAAACACTTACAATTCGTGCTAGTGAAGTACAGCATGCTTTAAGTGAGCCGGTTTTTGGCATCGTAGAAGCTGTGAAAGTTACTTTAGAGAAAACACCGCCAGAACTTGCTTCTGATATTATGGATCGTGGTATTGTTATGACTGGCGGGGGATCGCTTCTGCGTGGTCTCGATCGGTTATTGAGCAATGAAACAGGTATGCCTGTGCATATTGCCGAAGATGCGCTTTCTTGTGTAGCAAATGGAACAGGCAAGGCCATTGAAAGTATCGATATGCTGAAACGGGTCCTGATGACACCGAAACGACTTGGTTAGGAAGGAGTCTTTCCAGTGCGATTTTTTGGCAAAAAGACCATAGTTTTGGTTGTCATCTTGTGTACCATTTTGCTCTTGGCTAGTGCTTCTGTGCACAAAAAATTCCAGTTTTCGTTTATGGATCAGGCCTTAACGACTGTTTTATCACCATTTGAGTATGTTTTTTCTCAAGTCGGTTACGGAATCCGTCATACTGTAGCAGCGACAACAGAAATTTTTACAGTGTATCAGGAAAATCAGCGCCTTAAAAGTGAAATTGAAGCAAGTCGGCAGCAAAATGCCGATATGACAGAAATTACTGCTGAAAATGATCGGTTGAAACTGATGCTTGATTATAAGAAGCAGGCAACACAGTTTGATCTTGTTGCAGCCACTGTCATTGCTCGTGATCCAGGTACCTGGACGAGTATCATTGTTATTAATAAAGGGACGAATGACGGTCTTACGAAAGATATGCCTGTCGTTACGCCCCAAGGTCTTGTCGGTAATGTTGTGCAAGTTTTTGGTTCTACGGCAAAAGTTCAGCTTCTATTAGATCCTCGCAGCGCAGTCGGCGCCTTAAATCAAAGGTCAGAATCGCGTGTTGCCGGTATTGTGGAAGGCAGTGGGGCGAATCATAATGCACCGCGTATGGTGAATTTGTCACGCGATGCTGATATTGTTGCCGGTGATCATATTGTTACATCGGGGTTTGGCGGCCTATATCCTAAAGGAATTTCTGTCGGCGACGTCATTGATATCGCGAATGATGAAGGCGGCTTGTTAAAATATGCGGTGTTAAAGCCTGCTGTTGATTTTGATCGATTAGAAGAAGTATTTATTATTGTTCACTCTCGTGAGCCTATTCCTGTTTTACCGTCGGTTAAACCGAATAGCGCTTCTGGGACCACTGCCGCCGATCCGACAGGAAAACTGTCGGAAGCTGCTAAGGATGCAGCGAAGGGAGCGGTGAAACCATGAAAATCCTTCGCTGGATCATGGTGATTATGCTGGGGTTTGTGATTCAGTGTGCCCTTTTGCCGATCATTACAATTAACGGAGTCAAGCCAGATTTGCTCATGATTATGACTTTAGCAACAGGGCTGTTGCTGGGCAAGGAAAAAGGCGTTGCTGTTGGCTTCTTTACAGGTCTTACGGCAGATCTCGCTTCAGGCGGTTTATTTGGCTGTCATGTTTTAGCGAAAATGTTGATCGGTTATGGCGCAGGCATGCTAGAACGGCAGGTTTTTAAAGAACACTTTTTACTTCCCCTGATGGCGGTCATTGTTGCGACTTTCGTGCATAATATTTTCTACATTTTTATGGTACTTCTTTTAGGATTTTCGTTTGAACTGGTTCCGTTTATAGTGTATAATTTCTTACCGCTACTTGCCTATAATGTTCTTGCTGCGATTCCGGTGCATCTTCTGATATATAAACTTAATTTAGAAGAGCTTCAGCGAGCGGATTAACTGTGACAACGGGAATATAATAGTATAGGCAATTTTTTATTAATCTGGGAAAGAGGGCTGTCATGTTAATCAAACGCACTCATCGTTTAGATGTATTTTTCATAATCATTGTTTTGGTGTTTGCCGCGCTGATTAGCCGTCTTACCTTTTTACAGATCCTGCAAGGTAAAAATTATGAGCGGCTTGCTGATGGCAATCGTATACGTTTGATTCCCATAATGGCGCCACGAGGCAATTTTTACGATCGGAACGGTAATTCGCTAGTAACAAGTCGACCAGGCTTTACAGTATCAATTATGCCAACGTCAGGACCTCTTTCTAATGAAGTGATTCAAAAATTGGCAGCGATTCTCGGTATGACTCCAGAGGAAGTACGAGCAAAAGCAAGTCAGCCAACGCAAAATTTCGAGCCAATTCGCATAAAAAATGATATTGGCCCAGATGTTGTAACGAAAATTGAAGAGCGTCGTAGCGAAATGCCTGGCGTTATGATCGAAATTCAACCGATTCGTAGCTATGTTTATAATGAATTGGCAGCTCATGTATTTGGTTATGTAAGTGAAATCAATGACGCTGAATTAGAAACAAAGAAAAAAGACGGCTATAAGATGGGCGATATTATTGGTAAATTTGGCTTAGAAAAAGTTTATGATAAGGAAATTCGTGGGGTTGACGGCGGCGATCAAGTAGAAGTCGATGTAACTGGGCGGCCTGTTCAAGTACTGGGGAAAAAAGAACCTATTCCTGGTAAAAATCTTGTGCTGACTATTGATGCTAATATTCAGAAAGCCGCAGAAGATGCGATTGATAAACAACTTGCATATTTGCAGGCTCGTACGCAATTTAAAAAGGCAAAAGCGGCCAGCGCTGTTGTTCTAAATCCTAAGACCGGCGAAATTTTAGCAATGGTATCGCGACCTACTTTTAATCCGAACTTATTTAGTACAGGGATTTCCTCAAAAGATTGGAAAGTGTTAAATGAAAATCCCTTTAATCCTATGGATAATAAAGCCATTTCTGGTGAATATCCGCCAGGGTCGACATTCAAAGTTGTTACTGGTACAGCTGCTTTGGAACTTGGTAAAGTAACACCAGAAGAAAAAATTCTTGATACAGGAAAACACTGGATTATTCCAAAGGGAAATTCGGAGGGCGAGGCTCTGGGCTGGATTAGTTTCCAAGAAGCTTTGGCCAAATCTGATAATGTTTACTTTTATGAAATGGGTAATCGGTTAGGTATTGATAATTTAGAGAAATACGCGCGAAACTTTGGTCTTGGCGTACCTACCGGGATTAATCTTCCTGGTGAAGCTGAGGGACTTGTAGCCAATAAAGCTTATAAAGAAAAAGTATATGGCGAAGACTGGTATTTGTCGGAAACTTTTGATGCTGCAATCGGTCAGGGATTTCAATTAGCTACACCCCTTCAGGTTGCTCAGATTATGGAGCAGATTGCCAATGGGGGTCATCGCTATCGGCCTTATCTTGTGAGTAAAATGACTGGAAATAATGGTGAAACATTAAAATCTTTCAGTCCAGAAGAAACGGGTCGTGTAGATATTTCACCAAGAACGTTAAATCTGATCCGCGAATCTTTGCGCGATGTAGCAAAAGAAGGCGGTACAGCTGGTAGCATATTTCAAAACTTTCCAATTCAAATTGCTGGGAAAACGGGTACTGCCGAAAATCCCCATGGCAGTGACCATGGCTGGTTTGCTGCCTATGCTCCCTATGATGATCCCGAAGTGGTTGTGGTTGTCATGGTTGAACAAGGCGGTTTTGGTACCTCCTCGGCAGCGCCAATTGCCCGCAGTATTTTTGAAGCCGCTTTTCATTTACCGTCGCAGCCTTAATTACTGAAAGACCCGCTTATGCGGGTTTTTCTCATGGAAAAAGAATAAAATTATCAGAAGGAGATCAGCGAAAGAAAGCGAATCTTGTACCTGAGTATAATCTTTTTATTTGTTATAATGTAGGAGAACGCACTATGCGCAAAACCGTTGTTTTCAAAGGGTATCGAGATGGAATTGAACTTATTATTGATCAATCGGCTGATTTTAGCGCAATTCTCGCCCAACTGCGTACGAAACTAGAATCAGCGGCTAATTTTTTTATGGCTGGCGCTGTTGTAAAAGTACCGACAGCACCTGAGACTTTTTCCGAAAGTCAAAAAGGACAACTTTATAGCTTACTGGCGGACTATGGACTTACGATGCAAGAAGTGGTTCCTGATGAGTCTGCGGCTTTGTCTGAAAAAGAATTAGATACGTCTGATGAATTTTTGGGATCAGAAAGCTACCAAACAAATGCTCTTGTTGTGCGTAAAACTTTGCGCAGCGGGCAGGTTATAAAATATACAGGATCTGTTGTTATTTTAGGGGATGTAAATCCCGGCGCGGAAGTGGTTGCTGACGAAGATATTATGATTTTCGGTGTTTGCCGCGGCATTGTTCATGCTGGTGCCAGCGGTAATGAGGCAGCTACGATTATGGCGAATCGTCTTCAGGCAATGCAGATTCGCATTGCTGGTTTGATTGCTCGTGCGCCTGATGAGAGACTTGAGCCGCCTGGTTGCAGCGAATTGGCGCGGATTGTTGAAGGCCAAGTTGTTATTGAACCTGTAAATAAATAAGGGGGACCACGCTAGATGGGTGAAGTAATTGTAATTACATCAGGCAAGGGCGGCGTAGGAAAAACTACTACTACAGCCAATTTGGGCACAGGATTTGCGTTACTTGGTAAAAAAGTTGTACTAATTGACGCTGATATTGGGTTACGGAATCTTGATGTAGTAATGGGACTAGAAAACCGAATTGTCTATGATCTTGTTGATGTCACAGAAGGGCATTGTCGGCTGAAACAAGCTTTAATTCGTGATAAACGTTATGAGAATTTGTATTTATTGCCTGCGGCGCAGACGCGTGATAAAAATGCTGTGAATCCTGAACAAATGAAAGCGCTTTGTGCAGAGCTGATAGAGGATTTTGATTATGTGTTAATTGACTGTCCTGCTGGCATTGAACAAGGCTTTAAGAATGCGATTGCTGGTGCAGATCGCGCTATTATTGTTACAACGCCGGAGGTATCAGCAGTACGTGATGCTGACCGAATCATTGGGTTATTGGAATCAGAAGGGAAAAATGGACCTAAGTTGATTGTAAATCGGATTCGGCCGCAAATGGTTAAAAAAGGCGATATGATGGATATTGATGATATTATTGAAATCTTATCCATTGATTTATTAGGCATTATACCGGAAGATGAGTATATTGTCGTATCAACAAATCGTGGTGAACCAGCTGTTGTGAATCCAGGTTCACTTGCTAGTACAGCCTACAAAAATATTGTTCGCCGTTTGATTGGTGAAAATGTACCGTTGATGGATTTAACGGTTCATGAAGGCTTTTTAGATCGACTGAAAAAATTATTCGGTATGTAAGGAGGGTGCTTCATGCTAAATTTGCTGCAGAAAATGTTTGGACCAAGTAAAGCTTCGTCTAAAGACATTGCTAAGGAGCGCCTGCGCTTAGTTCTTGTTCATGATAGGGCTAGTGTTTCGCCTGAAGTACTTGAGCTGTTGAAAGAAGATATGATTCGTGTAATTTCAAAATACATGGATATTAATGAAGCGGAAATGGAAGTTAATTTTACGCAAGAAAGCAGCTCTGTCGCATTAATCGCGAACATTCCCGTCAATAGCATGAAACGCCGCTAAGGGCGACAGGCGGGAAAGACAAATATTTATTTTTTAGATGGGGGGCATTTACCGTGCTGAGTCAACGCCTGCTCCGCAATTTGGATTATGGATTGATTACAGTTACAGTACTTTTGCTGCTTATCAGTTTAGTTATTATTGGTAGTGCGACCCATATCAATACTCCGAGTGATGACCGTTACTGGTATGTACAGCGGCAAGGTATTTTTGCTGTAGTAAATGTTTTTATTATTTTTATTATGCTGCATTTTGACTATAAGTCTTTGGGCCGTTGGGCCAATGTATTATATGGCGTTAATTTAGTTATGCTCTTAGCTGTTATGTTTTTAGGTCAATCGGCTCTTGGCGCCCAGCGATGGATTCAGATTGGGCCGATTAATTTACAGCCTTCGGAGTTTTCTAAATTGATCATGATTGTTTCGTTAGCCCATATGCTAGATAAACGAGAAGGGCATTTAAATACCTATCGGGAAATCTTACCGATTTTTGTCTATGTTGGGATTCCTTTTCTCCTTGTATTAAAACAGCCTGATTTAGGAACGGCGCTTGTCTTTGGTGCAATTCTTCTCGGAATGATTTTTATTGCCGGTGTGAGCATGAAACATCTTCTCACGTTAATGGGAGGCGCTTTAGCGTTAATGCCGATCTTCTGGCACTTTCTGAAAGATTATCAGAAAAAGCGTCTGACTGTTTTTATTGATCCGAATGTAGATCCTTTGGGATCAGGTTATCACATTATTCAGTCGAAAATTGCGATTGGTTCAGGCATGCTTTTTGGTAAGGGTCTTTTTGGCGGCACTCAAAGCCAATTGAATTTCTTGCCGGAAAATCATACTGACTTTATCTTTGCCGTCATTGGTGAAGAACTTGGCTTTATCGGTGCTGTTATTATTTTATTGTTGTATTTTCTCTTGCTTTATCGTGGTGTAAAAATAGCTGGCGTAGCCAGAGATAATTTTGGCATGATTTTGGCGACAGGAATTACCTCTATGCTGACCTTTCATGTTCTCGTAAATGTAGGTATGACGGCAGGCATTATGCCAGTAACGGGAATTCCGTTGCCACTGATGAGCTATGGTGTTAGTTCGCTTACGACAAATATGATTAGCATTGGTATACTGCTCAATATTTATATGCGGCGTCAAAAGATCCTGTTTTAATTAGTTGAATGCTATTGTTTAGAAAAATATACAAGGCTACTTGTGTATTTTTTTATTCTACGGTTAAAAAAATCCTCACTGTCATATAGTAGTAGTAAAGTTTTAAGGCAGTGAGGTGATTGGATGTTTCAGCGGTGGAAAAAGCAGTTATTGCATCGAGATTTTGAACGTGATTACTGGCCTTATGGCGAGGAACCGTCTAATTATCTCTGGCTGAAGCGGACTATAGTGGCAACAATGATTTTCTTTTGTCTGTATCTCGTGAAACTTTCTAATACAGAAGCTGGTTTTTTTCTGCTTGATGGAGCAAAACAGATTCTTACTGTGGAGACAGATTTAACGCTGTTGCAGTCAGCGGTAACTCCTTATATAACTTCGACTGTTGCGGCTATGACCGGAAAGGATTTTGCCGCCGCGTTTCGACCGATTGATCCCTTTCAATATATGATTTTTCCGGTTCATGGTCAGCTGATTGCATCCTTTGGCGCGCCGAATAAAATAGCGTCTAAAGGTGTGATTCCTGCTTCAAGCCAGCCAGCTAGCACGGGTATTGTAATTAGTGCGCCGCAGGGGACTGCTGTGCGGGCAGCCGCCCAGGGAAAGATTTCTGAAGTGAGTGGCGACATGAGCGGACGGCAAATTGTGATTCGTCATAGCGCGGAACTTGAAACGATCTATGCTGGAATGGCTGAGGTCTTGGTAAAACCGCAAGAACTAGTGTCACAGGGGCAGATACTGGGATATTTAGCGCCACGTGACAAACAAGAAGGTGCTCTGTTTTTTGAAATTCTGGTCAATGGGCAGCCGACTGATCCGTTAAGCCGACTTGTGGATAAATCCCGTTAAGGAAGGGATGCTTTTGCGCGTAGGGAGAATTGGTGATGTTACAATTCATGTTCCGTTACTCCTTCTGATATTTATCGGATTTTTTAGCGTAGTTGGTTTTGGTAGCAAAATTTTGCTTTTGCTTACTGCTTTGTTGTGGCATGAGGCCGCTCATGTTTTAGTGGCAATAAAGTTAGGTTTCCCCGTAGAAAAAGTAGAACTTACGGTATTTGGCGGCGTTGCTTTGGCACCCAGTCTAGGTGAGGCTGCGGTTCTCGAAGAGTGCCTTGTAGCAGCTGCTGGGCCCTTAGCGAGTTTTTTTTTGGCGGGCGTCGTTTTTTTATTGTTGCATCAAATCGCTTCTGAGTTACTTTCCTTTTATTTTACGGTAAATTTATCGCTAGCTTTGTTTAATTTATTACCAGGCCTGCCGCTTGATGGCGGGAGGATTTTTCGCTCTCTATTGGCTTTAACACTAGGCTATAGCCGTGCTACGGTCTTTACCATTACCGTGAGTCGCTTTATTGGTTGCTTCTTAGTCATTCTTGTAGGGTATGAATTTTACTATGTCCATACCATCAATTTAACTTTTTTACTTGCCGCTTGTTTTTTGCAGAAAGCGGCTAAAGCGGAATCAATTACAGCTTCGCTGCGAACAATGCGCCTGCTTGCCTTTAAAAAAGAGCGTATGAAGCGGCTTGGCTGTTTGCCATTACGGCAGTATACTGTATTAAGCCGACTCTCTGTAAAGCGTTTATTACCGCTCTTTCAACCGGATGTGTATCATGAACTCATTATTGTTGATGAACAATGGCATGAAGTCGGTAAGATTTCTGAAGCAAGGCTATGGTTTTTGATTCAGCAAAAAGGTATAAGTCTTTCCTTCGAAGAGCTGCTAAGAGAATAGCAGAAAATGATTATCTTTGAGATGAAAGTGCTATATGATTTTAATTAGGAGGTCTTTTATGATTACTTTGGATCCTGCATTGTTAAGTAAGGTGACAAAACCAGCTCGGTATACGGGTTATGAACATAATAGTATTATTAAAGAGCATAGTTCAGTTGATGTGACCTTTGCCCTCGCTTTCCCTGATATTTATGAAGTTGGGATGTCTTACTTAGGTTATAAGATTCTTTATCATATTTTAAATAAACGTTCTGATACGGCGGCTGAACGTGTTTATGCGCCTTGGGTCGATATGGAACAGGAAATGCGGCAGCGAGAAATTCCGTTGTTTAGTCATGAAACCTTTACGCCGCTTTATGAATTCGATCTGCTTGGTTTTACGCTTCAGTATGAGATGAGTTATACCAATATATTAAATATGTTGGATCTTGGCCGGATTCCGCTACGGGCAGAGGCAAGAACCTTAGAACATCCCTTTGTGGTTGGCGGCGGTCCTTGTGTTTATAATCCTGAGCCTTTAGCGCCATTTTTTGATTTCTTTATTATCGGTGAAGGCGAAGAAGTGATTGAAGAAGTTGTTGCTGTTTATAAAGAGTGGAAACTTGCCGGTAAACAAGGAGGCCGTTTAGGCTTTTTGCGTTTAGTCAGTAAGCTTGCGGGAATTTATGTGCCGTCTTTTTATGAAGTAACTTATTTGGCTGACGGCCGTGTTGATGCAATCAACGTCATAGAGAAAAATGCGCCAACAACGATTGCTAAGCGTGTTGTCTGTGATCTCGAAAGCATTGATTATCCCACAAAGCCTGTCGTACCTTATACGGAAATTGTCCATGACAGAGTCATGCTGGAACTTTTCCGCGGCTGTACACGGGGCTGTCGTTTTTGTCAGGCGGGCACGATTTATCGGCCCGTACGGGAGCGGAAACTGGAAACCTTAGTCCGGTTAGCCAAAGAACAAATTGCTTCGACTGGTTATAATGAAATTTCTTTGACTTCTTTAAGTTCAGCCGACTATTCGCAACTACCAGCATTAATTGAAATTTTAACTAAGGATTTAAAAGAGGACAAAGTCAGTGTGTCGTTGCCGTCGCTGCGTCTTGACAGCTTTTCGATTGAGTTGGCGAAAAAAGTGCAGCAAGTCCGCAAAAGCGGTCTGACCTTTGCGCCAGAAGCAGGTACGCAGCGGTTGCGTGATGTAATTAATAAGGGTGTTACCGAAGAAAATCTAATGGAAGCCGTTGGCGCTGCGTTTCGCTCGGGGTGGACAAGCGTTAAGCTATACTTTATGATCGGACTGCCAACGGAAACAGATGAGGATATTAAGGGGATTGCCGACCTTGCGTATAAGGTCGTTCGTCTCTATCAAACAATTAAAGGTCGACGCGGGGCCAAGGTGACTGTGAGCGTGTCTTCTTTTGTACCGAAATCGCAGACGCCTTTTCAGTGGTTCGGCCAGAATACCTTGGAAGAAATTCAAAGAAAACAGCAGCTTCTGCGCAGTTTTATTAAGGATCGCAGCATTACTTATAATTATCATGAAGGGCCTGTCAGTATGCTGGAAGGCGTTTTTGCCAGAGGCGATCGCCGTTTAGGCGAAGTCCTGTATCAAGCATGGCAAGGCGGTGCGAAGTTTGATAGTTGGTCAGAACAATTTCGTCCTCAAGCCTGGCAAGACGCTTTTAATGAATGTGTTTTAGATCCTGATTTTTACAATCATAGGACGCGTGAAGCCGATGAAGTTTTACCTTGGGATATTCTTAGCCCTGGGGTGCATAAAGACTTTTTGTTGGCGGAATACAGCAAAGCCTGTGCTGAGACTTTGACTGTCGATTGCCGCCGGGAACTGTGCGGTGTCTGCGGCGTTTGTCAGGATCTTAAGGTGAACGTGATTGATTGGAGTGACGAAAAATGAAGCTGCGCTTTCAGATTACTAAAGAAGAAGAAATTCGATTTATTTCCCACTTAGATTATACGCGTACGATCGAACGGGCGCTGCATCGGGCAAAACTGCCGATGGCTTATTCAGAAGGCTTCAATCCGCATATGAAATTTTCTTTTGCATCCGCTCTCGCTGTGGGAACGACAAGCAGCGGCGAGTATCTTGATATTGAATTAACGAAAGAGTTACCGTTACGAGATGTTGTTGCTGCTTTGCAAAACGCTTTGCCGCGCGGCATTTCTCTCCTTCAGGGAAAGGCGATGAAGCCGCCTGTGCGGGCCCTTATGGCTGTCGTTAATTTGGCTGTTTATGATATCGTTATTCCGTCTTCCGTAGACCTAGATTTTCCATGGGAAGCAGCACAGCAAGCGGTAGAAGCTTTTACGAAAGATCCTATTGTTTTTTATACGAAGCTAAAGAATAAAGGGCCCGCCAAGGAGATAGACTTAAAAGAATTTATTGCCGCAAAGCCACGCTTAACAAGGGAAGCGGACAAGGTGATTTTAACACTAGCCCTCCATATTAAACCGACTGGCAGCGTAAAAGCGGAAGAGGTTTTAGCTGCGCTAATTGCTCAGTACGGTTTTCCAGCCGAAGAAAAACAAGCATTAATTCATCGTCAGGGACTCTTTATTTTGGATAAGGGCCAGAAACTGACCCCTTTAGATTTGTAAAGGAGGTGAGGGACCTGTGAAAAAGCAGATCCTTGTGGATATTTGGCCGGAAGAAACGCGTATGGCCCTACTGGAAGCCGGACAACTGGCGGAAGCGGTGATTGAAAGAGTTTCTTTTAGTCATCTTGTGGGCAATGTATATAAGGGAAAAGTGAAGAATGTCTTACCAGGCATGCAGGCGGCCTTTATTGATATTGGCCGTGAAAAAAACGCTTTTCTCTATGTAGGTGAACCAAATAAGGCGCCGCAAGAATACGGCAGCCGGGTTTTAAAGCCTACAGTCGGTCAAGATCTTTTGATTCAAATCTTAAAAGATGAAATTGGGACAAAAGGGCCGCGGGCGACAACTCATATTTCGCTGCCAGGTCGTTATGTAGTACTGATGCCGACGGTTTCTTATATCGGAATATCCCGTCGCATTGAAGATGCGGCAGAAAAAGAACGGCTACGAGGACTGGCAGAGCAATTAAAACCTGCTGACATGGGGCTTATTGTTCGAACCGTAGCAGCAGGTCAAAGTGAAGCCGTACTTGCCAAAGATATTGCCTATTTGACGAGTTTGTGGCATGCAATTTCGGCGCGGGCTAAAATCACTAAGTCACCGGCGCTGTTGTATCACGACGCGGATCTCGTGATTCGTCTGGTGCGGGATTCCCTTGATGACACAATTGAAGCCTTTGTAGTGAACCACAAGCAGGCCTATGAACGAGTCATTGATCTTGTTCGATTTATGTCGCCTAATTTACTGGATCGAATTCACTATCACGAAGGTAATCAGAGTCTGTTTAACGTCTATGGTGTCGAAGAGTCTATGGAACGAATCGGGCAAAGAACTGTGGAATTGCCGTCAGGCGGTTATATTGTCATTGATAAGACGGAAGCACTTACTGTAATTGATGTAAATACCGGTCGATTTATTGGACGGACAAGTTTAGCCGATACAGTGTTGACAACGAATTTAGAAGCGGCGGCGGAAATTGCCAGGCAGCTAAGGCTGCGTGATATTGGCGGCATTATTATTATTGATTTTATTGATATGGATAAGACCGAGGATCAGCAACAAGTTCTTAGTGCGTTAGAGCAGCATTTAAAGCAAGATCGGACTAAGACGAATATTTTAGGCCTGACGCAGCTGGGTCTTGTGGAAATGACCCGAAAAAAGACGCGGCAGAATGTGGAATCGACGTTGTTTACGCCTTGTCCTTGCTGCAAGGGCCGTGGCCGCATTCCTTCGCCGGAAACAGTGGCGCTTCGCATTAAGCGGAAATTGCGTAATTTGGCTGCGCAATCTGTTTTAGCGGGAAATGTGAGAATTCAGGTTCATCCAGCGGTAGCAGCCATCTTATCAGAAAAAGAAGCCTTAACTGAACTGGAGACGGCGATTTGTCGCAAAGTTTTGCTGGAAACGGTAGATTCTTTTGATTTTGCTTCCTTTTCGCTCCTTTATGATGAAACGTAGACTTTTGTTTGACAAGAAAAGGGGCTTGTGTTAAAATTTAATTCTGTAGACGGCTGTTTTATAGTCGTTCTTCCTAAACCGCTCGACAAAGGTTATAAATCCGTTAAGGTACCCTACTCGGCGAGTCGAATATAAGGGAGGTGTAATGGATGTACGCAATTATCAAAACTGGTGGCAAGCAGTATCGCGTTGCTGAAGGTGATGTTGTAACAATTGAAAAATTGGACGTAGCTGCAGGCGAAACTGTTGCTTTTGATTCTGTTTTAACAGTTGTTAAAGAAGGCGAAGTTTTGATCGGCAAACCTTTCGTAGCTGGTGCAAAAGTATCGGCTAAAGTTGTTGATCATGGCAAAGATAAAAAGATTCTTGTTTTCAAATACAAAGCAAAATCAAACTATCGTCGTCGTCAAGGTCATCGTCAACCTTTTACTAAGGTTGTTATTGAAAAGATTGAAGCATAATGATTTCGATAGAAATATTTTATTTAGCTGGTCAAATCAAACGATTTTCTGTAGCGGGGCATGCTAATGTAGCGACTCGCGGGAAAGATATTGTTTGTGCCGGTGTATCGGCTTTAACGCAGTCAGCCGTACTTGGACTTATGAATCACTTGGAGCGCGAGCTTGATTTGCAAGTGGCGGAAGGGCAGCTTGACTGTACTTTACGAGAAGTTCCTGATGATCTGACAGAAGCGGTTTGCCAGACTATGCTTTTGGGATTGAAAGAAATTGCAAAAATTTCTCCCAAAAGTGTTCGAATTATAGAACACAGGAGGTGAAGACATGTTTACTTTTGACTTACAGTTATTTGCTCATAAAAAAGGGGTAGGTAGTACCCGTAATGGTCGTGACAGTGAAGCGAAACGCTTGGGTGTAAAACGTCAGGCTGGTGAAGTTGTTACGGCAGGAAGCATTCTCGTTCGTCAAAGAGGAACTCATTTCTACCCTGGTAAGAATGTGGGAATCGGCAGCGATGATACGCTTTATTCATTGATCGAAGGAAAAGTTGCTTTTGAACGCAAAGGCCGCTTGAATAGACAAGTCAGTGTCTACAAAGTGGAAGAAGCAATCTAATACTTAAAAAAGCGCCTGCAACGTCTCTGGTTGCAGGCGTTTTTTAATAATAAAACAAAAATAGCGATTTTTAGGAGACTGACAGGAAATTACGTCCAAGAAGCCGAAATTTTCATCTAATGGTGAATAAGGAGGCTTTACTTATGGATTTAACGCTTCCCGAGGGTGTTTGCCCTGAAATAGTTCGGCTGCTTCGGGCGCAGCGTCATGACTTTGTGAATCATCTGCAAGTAGCTCATGCGCTATTGCAGCTTGGCAAAGCCGATCAGGCTCAAGCTTATCTCGAAAAAGTGGCGCAAGATACGAATATGGTCAATGAAACGCTGCGGCTTCACTACAAAGGGGATCTTTGCTGCAAAGGGGAAAAAGAGTAATTTTTTCTTTATTGGCAAATAGTAAGACCTAGCAAGCAGAGTTAGTGCTTGACCATTGCAATTTAAAGGAGAATTATCATGTTTATCGATAAAGCAAAAATTACCGTCTTGGCCGGCGATGGCGGCAATGGCATGTCCAGTTTCCGCCGGGAAAAATTTGTGGCGAAGGGCGGCCCTAATGGCGGTGATGGCGGCCGCGGCGGCAATGTAATCTTTGTGGTGGATTCTAATATGAATACACTCATTGATTTTCGCTATCGTCGTAAGTTTAAGGCTGAGCGCGGCGCCAATGGCCAGACAAGCAATATGCATGGTCGTGGCGCAGAAGATTTATATGTAAAAGTACCGCGCGGTACTATTGTAAAAGAAGAAGAAACCGGCCGTATTTTGGCTGATTTAACAGAAATAGGCCAAGAAGCAGTCCTCGCAAAGGGGGGGCGTGGTGGCCGTGGTAATGCTCGCTTTGTCAGCAGCACCCATCAAGCGCCGACTTTTGCTGAAAAAGGCGAACCTGGCGAGCAGAAAAATCTGCTGCTAGAGTTGAAGCTGTTAGCTGATGTGGGCCTATTAGGCTATCCTAGCGTTGGCAAATCGAGCATCTTGGCAAGTGTTACGGCAGCAAAACCGGAGATTGCCTCTTATCATTTTACGACACTCATTCCAGTTCTTGGCGTTGTACGTCTGCAAGAAGGGGCGAGCTTTGTTTTAGCTGATATTCCAGGCTTGATTGAAGGCGCTCACGAGGGAGTTGGCCTGGGACACGAGTTTTTGCGCCATGTAGAACGGACCAAAGTGCTCATTCATGTTCTTGATGCAGCGGCGCTGGATGGACGTGATCCCCTCGAGGATTTTGTGAAAATTAATCAAGAGTTGCGTTTATATAGCGAACGTCTGGCGAAACGACCGCAGCTTATTGCTGCTAATAAGGTAGACTTGCCGGAAGCCGCGGAGAATTTGGCACGGATTACCACTGAGCTTACGGCACAGGGCTATGAAGTGTTTCCTGTATCGGCTGCTACGGGCGAAGGGATGGAGCCGCTGTTATGGCGGGCTATGCAGCTTGTCGAAAGCTATGTAGAAGAACCGGAAGCTCTAACCGAGACGATTCTCTATCAGCCGGAAGATGAAGATGCGATTCAGATTAGTCGGACTGATGATGGCGCTTTTGTTGTGTCAAATCGAGAAATTGATAAAATGGTAGCAATGATTAACTTTGATGATGATGAAGGCCTAAGACGTTTTCAATTGGCCTGGCGCCGCTTAGCTGTTGATGAGGCTTTGAAGGCTAGAGGGATTAAAGAAGGCGATACAGTTCGTATTCGCGATATGGAGTTTGAATTTAAGGAGTAGGTGAAGAAAGTTTGTCAGAAATTATATTAACAGGAAAGCAAAAACGTTATCTTCGGTCTTTAGGAATGGATTTAGATCCGATCGTACAATTAGGCAAGGGCGGTATTGCTGAATCGGTAGTAGTCAGTGCAAAGCAGGCGCTTACCGCTAGAGAACTTGTTAAAGTCCGGGTGTTGCAAAACAGTCCTCTAGATCCTAGTGATGCAATCTATGAACTCGGCGAGGCTACTGGCGCTCTAGTTGTTCAGGTAATTGGCCGTAATGGTCTTTTATATCTGCCTAACGAAGAAAAGCCTGTTATCACTTTACCCTAAGGGAATGTCAGCGCTAAAGGAGATCTTTATATGGTAACAAGAGCAGATTTGTCAAAGGCGAGGCGGATTGTTGTTAAACTGGGTACAAGCACCTTGACTTATGAAAATGGCAAGTTGAATTTGTTTCGTATAGAAAAACTAGTTCGTGAATTGGCTGATTTGGCCAACCAAGGCAAGGAAATGATCTTAGTAACCTCTGGTGCTGTCGGTGTTGGTATGGATCGGTTAGGGCTTATAGAAAAGCCCAAAACGATCCCGGAAAAGCAAGCTGCGGCGGCTGTGGGGCAAGGGATTTTAATGCATGTTTATGAAAAAATCTTTGGTGAATACGGGCAAACAGTAGCCCAAGTACTGCTTACAAGGGAAGATTCCGTCAATCGGCGTCGTTATGCCAATTCGCGTAGCAGTCTCTTAACGTTGCTAAAGATGGGAGTTATTCCTGTCATCAATGAAAATGATGCTGTTGCTGTAGATGAGCTTAAGATCGGCGACAATGATACGCTTTCGGCTACGGTCGCTGGCCTTGTCGATGCCGATTTACTAATCATCTTATCTGACGTAGAAGGTGTTTATACGGAAAACCCTGCCGTCAATCCGGCTGCTCGACTGATTGGTGAAATTGCTGATATTACGCCGGAAATAGAAGCTCTTTCTGGAGAACCGGGGTCGCTGCGCGGTACTGGCGGTATGTATACGAAGATACAAGCAGGCAAAATTGCTATGAATAGCGGTGTGTCCATGGTGATTGCTTTAAGCAGTCGTGACGGTGTGATTCGCGATATTTTGGCGGGAAAGGCCATTGGAACGCTGTTTTCCCCGAAAGAAAATAGTCTTCATGTAAGAAAACGCTGGCTGGCTTTTGGTTCGCGCCTTTATGGCTCGGTAACGATTGATGCTGGCTGTGAAAAGGCTTTATTAGCTGGTTCAAGTTTGCTTGCTGCGGGGATTCTTGCCGTTAGCGGTGATTTTGAACAAGGCAATACCATTCGCATTGTAAATGAAAGCGGTCGCGAAGTGGCGCGTGGTCTTGTAAATTATAACAGTAGTGATCTTGATAGCATTAAAGGCTGTCATAGTCACGAATTTTCTTCTGTATTAGGTTCTAAACCGTATGATGAAGTCATTCATCGCGACAATCTGGCTTTGTTGGTATAATATACAAAAAAGGAGCAGAGGGAGTCATGGAGCGAGAGTTAGAAGAACAAGCAAAACAGGCGAAAGCGGCTGCCAGAAAGTTGGCTGTCATTTCATCTGAAATGAAAAATCAGGCGCTGCTTCAGATGGCTGATGCTCTATTAACAGAGCAGGCGGCTATTTTTGCCGCCAATGAACAGGATTTGACACAAGGCAGGGCCAACGGTCTCAGTGAGGCTTTATTAGACAGGCTTCGCCTTGACGAAGGCCGTCTTCAGGCTATGGCTGACGGCCTTCGACAGTTAGCGGCTTTATCTGACCCGATTGGTGAAACCCTTTCGGTGCAGCGGCGTCCTAACGGCTTGGAAATTCGTCAAGTCCGCGTTCCGCTCGGTGTAATCGCGATGATTTATGAAGCAAGGCCTAATGTAACGGTTGATGCGGCGGGAATTTGCTTGAAAACGGGAAATGCTGTTGTTTTGCGGGGGGGATCGGAAGCCTTTGCTTCCAATCAAGCTTTGGCGAAAATTTTGGTTACAGCCGCCGAAGCGGCAGGGATTCCTCAAGGCGCGATTTCTCTTGTTGCAACGACAGACCGTCAAGCTGTGCAACTGCTGCTTAAAATGAATCGCTATATTGATGTGATTATTCCCCGCGGCGGCGCCGGACTCATTCAAACCGTAGTACAAAATAGTACAGTACCAGTCATTGAAACAGGCACAGGCGTCTGCCACACTTTCATTGATGAGTCGGCTGATCTTATGATGGCTACAGAAATTGCTTTTAATGCGAAAGTGTCGCGCCCTGGCGTTTGCAATGCTATGGAAACCCTTTTAGTTCATAAGAATATTGCGGACGCATTCTTGCCGCTCATGCTTAAACGCTATCGCGAAGCTCAGGTAGAACTACGGGGCTGCGAAATGACACAGCGCTATGATTCCCAGGTGAAAGCAGCAACGGCAGAAGACTGGGCTACGGAATATCATGATTATATCTTATCAGTCAAAGTTGTGGCCGATCTGGAAGAAGCTTTAGAACATATTGCCAAGTATAGTACGGGCCATTCTGAAGCGATCGTAACAACCAATTATTTTCAGGCTCGTCGTTTCCAGCGGGAGGTTGATGCTGCAGCTGTGTATGTGAATGCTTCCACTCGCTTTACCGATGGCGGTGAATTTGGTTTTGGCGCCGAAATTGGCATTAGTACACAAAAGCTTCACGCGCGCGGTCCCATGGGATTGAAAGAAATGACGAGTACAAAGTACTTGATTGATGGTGACGGACAAATTCGCTAGACTTTCGTATAAAAGCAGACAGTTTTTCGCTGAAAAGCGGGATTTTGTCTGCTTTTTTTCAAGAGCAAGCAGAGGAGGCTTTTATTCATAAGAAAGGGTTTTCTCGTTGCTTTGTCAAATTTAATTAAAGATTTTACTTTTTAGGGGGAAAGCATGGGTAGAAAAATCTTTTTTTGGGGATGTTTGTGGGTATTCCTTTTTGGCATATTTATGGGAAATAACGGTGAAGCAGCGCCTTTCCGCGAGGCAAAGCCGATTGTTGTGAAGACGGAAGCTGGTTATGCGCCAATTTCTGATGCGGCCTATGTCAATGCCAATGAAATTCTTGTTTCTTTTGAAACCTTGAAGAACTATGTAGATGGAGACGCTGTTTACCGTAGTGAAGAAAATCGGGTCTTCTTAACTGTACCTAGCGGACGCTTAACTACAGACAATCAAGCAATCAAAAAGTCGCTGCAAGAAAAAATGGTGATGAGTTTTCCGGCGGTAAAGCTTGGCGGACGTCCTTATGTTGATGTAGTTAATCTTGATATGATTACTGGTCTGGCCAGTTCCTTTGACTATAGCGGTCATGTTATTTTAGAGCCGAATAGTAAAACGATAGCGCCTTATTCTGTTCAAGCCTTGCCAGCGAAAGGGATTCCGGCGGGCAAAATTAATTTAGCTTGGGATGTGCGGGCAACAAGCAACGATTTAGCCAAGGAAGAGACGGTGGCAGGTCTAAATGTTCTTTCACCTACTTGGTTTTCTATTGTGAGCGGTAGTGGCGCTATTATGAGTAAGGCTGATAGTCAGTATGTAGATTTGGCTCATAGTAAAGGCTATAAAGTATGGGCTTTAATTACTAATAGTTTTGATCCTGATTTAACCCATGAATTATTGGCCAGTGAAACGGCACAAAACAGAGTAATTGCATCTTTATTATTTTATAGTTCTTATTATGGACTTGATGGGATTAACTTTGATATCGAAAATGTTTATGATCAAGATAAAGAAGCGTTGTCTGCTTTTATCGAAAAAGCATCAGAGATTCTCAAAAAACAAAATCTCGTAGTTTCTGTTGATGTAACCGTACCAAGCAATGTACCGAATTGGTCGAATTGCTATGATCGATCACGACTTGGCAAGGCGGTTGATTATGTTATGGTTATGACTTATGATGAACATTGGTCGAAAAGTCCGATAAGCGGTTCAGTAGCATCGCTTGCTTGGGTAAAAGCCGGTATTGATAAGACGCTTCGCTTTGTGCCCAAGGAAAAAGTGTTAATCGGTCTGCCTTTTTATATGCGTGAATGGGAAGAGCGGGAGACCGAAGAAGGAACTGTAAAAGTGCGTGCAAGGACCTTATCTATGCCTGATGCGGAAGAAAAAATCAAAAATAATCATTTAACAGTAAATTGGCTGGAAAAAGAAGGTCAATATTATACAGAATATGAACGAGAAGGAAAGCGCTATCGAATTTGGCTGGAAGAGGAACGATCTATCGGCTTAAAGGCTGCTTTAGTCGATGAGTATAAATTGGCTGGCGTTGCTTCTTGGCGCAAGGGTTTTGAAAAAAAATCAATTTGGCAGGTATTACAAACTAAGTTGGGGCAGTAAACTTTACTAGGAGGCGAGACAAGATGGAGCAGATTAAGCGAAAAAAATACTGGATTATAGCTTTGCTTGTTGTTCTTGTTCTTGCGAAGGCTGCTTATTCCTATTATCAAGAGCGCAATAAGCCAAGCGTAACTGTTCAGGTCGTACGAGTAGAGCAGGGAACAATTCATTCTTATGTAAAGGCTTCTGGCGCCCTTTATGCGCGCGATACTACACGAGTTTATGCAAAAAGCGCTGGCGTAGTCAAAGAAGTAGCTGTTAAAGAAAATGATTTTGTCAAAGAAGGCCAGATATTATTGAAGCTTGATGATAGTCTTTTGGCAAAACAGGTACAGGAGCATCAACAGAAACTGCAGGAAGCCGTTCAAAAGCTCGAGCAGATGAGCAGTTTAGTGAAAGACGGATCCGTTTCCGCGCAGCAATTTGCGGCTGCTCAGTTGGAGCGCGATACGGCCCAGAAAACCTATGATTTAGCTGTGGGAGCTTTGCAGCAGGCTACAGTCTCTTCGCCGGTAAATGGCATGGTCATCGGTAAACCGATTGCTGCTGGCCAAAGCATTTTGCCAGGGCAAGAGAATTTGCTGGCATTAGTGACGATTGCCGACTTATCAGAACTGGAAGTAGAAGCGAAGGTTGAGGAAAAAGAAATTAGCAAAATTTTTCCTGGCCAGGAAGTTTCTTTTTCAGTTAATGATTTAGGACAGCAGACTTTTGCGGGAACGGTAAATCGTGTTTTGGCTAAAGCGGAGCTGCGTGATGAAAAGGTCTATTACACTGTTTTAATTACGGTAGATCCTATTCAGGAAGTACTGCGGCCTGGGATGGCGGCAACAATTTCGTTTTTAGCAGGAACCAAAGAAAATGTCTTGCTTGTTCCCAAAGCTGCGTTGAAAGAAAATAACGGCATTTTTTATGTCCAGATGATTGTAAAGGGGCAACCTGTCAATCAAGCGGTTAAAGTGGGGCTGATATCTGATCGGATGGCCGAGATTACCAGTGGCGTTGAAAAAGGCGATGAAATTCTTGTTACGGAGTCTGTTAAGAATCGGGCGACTCCATGAGAAAATGGCAGAAGACTGCTGCGCTTTGGGATTATTTTATCTATGGTAAAGGTCGTCGCGATGGCCTTGATTATTTAAAGGCAGGGCTTATTATCGTCTTTGTCATGGTTCTTTGCTTTTATTTATTTCGATTATTTGGTGTATAGGACGTCAGGGAGGAACGCAGCTATGAATAGGCCAAAGCAGCGAATTGGATTGATGGGAGGAACTTTTGATCCGATTCATATGGGTCACCTAGTGACGGCTGAGGCGGTACGCAATCAGTTTGATTTAGAAAAAGTCATTTTTATTCCGGCAGGCTCGCCGCCGCATAAGCTAGGCAGTGAGATTACTTCGGCAAATGATCGATTGTTTATGACCCAATTAGCGGTGGAGTCAAATCCCTACTTTACGGTATCAACTATGGAACTGGAACGAAGCGGCCCGTCCTTTACGATTGATACATTGCGGCAGTTTGTCGCTGAATACGGTGAGCGAGCAGAATTTTATTTTATTATTGGCGCAGATTCTTTGGTGGAGCTTCATACTTGGAGTCATGCCGAAGAATTACTAAGGCTTTGTCATTTCGTTGCTGCGGCAAGGCCTGGAACGATTTATTCTCTAAGCGATACTTTGACACATTTTCCCATAGAATTGCAAAGCCGAATTCATCAGTTGGCTACGCCAGAGCTGGCCATTTCTTCTACAGAAATTCGCCAGAGAATCGAACAAGGGCTCTCACTGCGCTATATTGTGCCTGATCCAGTGCGTCAGTACATAATATATAATCGTTTATATGAGAAGTAATAGTTTCTTAGGGAAATAAAGGTAGGCATGAATCTTGGCAAAAAAGTCAATAATGTGAAGGTACTAAGTTTTGACCTTTTGCGAAAGAGAGGTGACGCTTTATGGGAACCACAACTCTTTATGTAGGAAATCTGCCATGGTCTACTACTGAGGGAATTCTGGCAGACGCTTTTCGTCCTCATGGGGCTGTAATTTCCAGCCGAATCATTACTGACAAAGAGACAGGACGCTCACGCGGCTTTGGCTTTGTGGAAGTATCAACAGATGATGCTTCTAATATGGTTGACGCGATGAACGGCTCTGATTTTTCCGGACGACAAATTGTTGTAAATGAAGCAAAACCCCGCCAGGGATGAGAAGGCAGCCTCCTTACTTGTAAGGAGGCTTTTATAATGGCAGGATATTTACGACCGTTAGCGAAATACAAACACGAGGTGAACTTATTTGTTAATGGAAAAATATGAAGCCCTGCTTAAGGAAAGACTGTCGCCCAAACGGTTTCGTCATTCGCTCGGCGTACGAGATACTGCACTATTTTTAGCGAAAAAATTTGGCGTTGATGAACAGGCTGCGGCTCTAGCTGGTCTGCTCCATGATTATGCGCGCGAAATACCTGCTCGGGACCTATTGCAAAAAGCAGAGGCTTTTGGTATAGTGATTAGTGCTGCTGATCGAAAAAGTCCGATTTTACTTCATTCTCCTGTCGGTGCCGCTTTGATTGCAGCAGAGCTCAAAGTGACAGATCCGGTTATTGCCCGGGCAATCTCTGTTCATACAACAGGCATGCCCCATATGACAAAACTTGACAAGATTATTTATTTGGCAGACTGTATTGAACCAAATCGAAAATATTCCGGCGTAGATAAACTGCGTAAGAAAGTAGAACGCGGGCTTGATGCCGCAGTTTTGGCGGCGATGAACCATTCCTTAATTTTTTTAATTGAACATGACGCCTGGATTCATGAGAATACGATTTTAGCGCGTAACGAATTATTGGAAGAAATTGCACCTTTGTAAGGCGCAGATTGAAGGAGAGGTCTAGAAGAGCAACGATGCGTAAATCTTTATCAAGGCAGCCGCGGCGTAAAATTCGTTGGGGGCGCGTTTACTTATTATTGCTGATTTTTGTCGTTATACTAGGCAGTGCCGTCCATGCAGCCTATCAGACGATTCATCGCTTTTTAGATTCCCCAGTGACTGCTACTGTTTCAAGTAATCCTACAGCACCTGTAGTTGATTCATCACGCATTAATATTTTATTATTAGGTCTTGATGACGGCGACATCGACGTTCCCGGTTCGCCTAGTCGGTCTGATGCAATGCTGCTTGCCAGCGTGGATTTGACGCAAAAAAATGTTCATGTTATTTCTATTCCTCGTGACACACGTGTGAATATTCCCGGTCATAAAGGTCTCGAAAAAATTAATAATGCCTATTTTTATGGCGGATCTACCTTGGCTTTGAATACCCTAGAAGACTTTCTTCATATTAGCATTCCTTATTATATGACAGCTAAGTGGCAGGGATTTATTGAAGTAGTCGATATTTTGGGCGGCGTCGATCTGTATGTAGAACATGATATGGATTATGAAGATCCTTATGCTAATCTTGCGATCCATTTACATAAAGGCTATCAGCATTTAAATGGTGAGCAAGCTGGAGAATATGTTCGTTTTCGGCATGATGAGCTTGGCGATATTGGCCGGGTCGAACGACAGCAAAAGTTTCTCAAGGCTTTGTCCGAACAATTTTGGCGTGCTGAAACAATTGTGAAAATTCCCTATTTGGTTTCGGCTGTTCATCGTAACTTAGAAATGAATATGTCCATTGCTACATCCTTACAAGCGGCAAATGTGCTGCGTGGTTTGAAGTCAGGTCAGTTCGTAGCGGAAATGTTGCCAGGGAATTTTGCTACTATTGATAATATTAGCTATTGGGAACCTGATAAGACCCAAATCAAACTGCTCATAGAACGTGCTTTTGCGGCACAAGCGCTTCCAGTGGCGCCATAATACATACTTTGGGTATTTACCTACAGTTCGCTGTAGGTCTTTTTCGAATAAGCCCGAAACAAGTGACAGATACTAGAACAGACAATTTGAGGAGGAAAATTATGAATCAAAATAATCAAAAACTTTCTAAAGCGATTGCCGCTGCGGCGAGTGATAAAAAAGCTCAAAATATAGTAATTTTAGATATGGAAGGAATTTCGCCTGTGACCGATTCTTATATTATTTGCAGCGCTTTTTCCACAACGCAGGTAAAAGCTATTGCTGATAATATTGAAGAAAAGCTTAGCGAGCAGGGAGTCGAGCCGTCCCGGAAAGAAGGATATAGAGAAGGACGCTGGATTTTACTTGACTACGGTGATGCTGTGGCTCATGTTTTCATCGAAGAAGATCGGTTGTTCTACAGTTTAGAGCGGCTTTGGGGCGATGCTTCTAGCGAGGTTTATGATGCTTAAAGCTGGTGATGTTGTTACTTTAAAAGTAGCTCGTCTTAGTGAACTAGGCGCTTTTCTTGATGCTGGTACGGGAAATACTTCCGATGATATCCTGCTTCATAAGGTACAACAGACAGACGCTGTTGCCATTGGCGACGAAGTGACTGTATTTCTCTATAAAGATCCTAAAAATCGTCTCACAGCGAGTCAAAAGCTGCCTAAAATGAAAGAAGGGCAAGTTGCTCGCGTTAAAGTAATTAATACAACAAAAGACGGCGCTTTTGTTGATATTGGTGCTGAACGAGGAATCTTTATGCCTTTTGCTGGTATGCGAGGACGACTAAAAGTCGGTGATACAGTTTGGGTTAAATTATATCGTGATAAATCCGACCGACTCGCTGTAACGATGGAAGTGGAAGATGAACTGCGTCGCGCTTCGCGGCCAGCGACAGAAGTGAAGATCGGTGATACTGTAACAGGAAGTCTTTATAATTTTGGTGAAAATGGCGCCTTTGTGTTTACGGCAGATCGTTATATTGCTTTTCTACACGAGTCCGAGATGATCGGTCGACCTCATGTAGGAGATGAAGTAACAGGCAGAATTACCTATATTCGCGAAGATGGTCGGATTAACATGTCGATGCGGCCCTTGAAAGAAAAAGCTTTAGTGAATGATAGTGAAGCGCTATTTGCCTTTTTGATGGAACGCGGCGGAAAAATGCCTTATAGTGATAGTTCGTCACCAGAAATTATTCAAGCGAAATTCGGTATTAGCAAAGCTGCTTTTAAGCGGGCTCTAGGTCATTTACTCAAAGAGGGCAAAATCGAGCAAAAAGATGGTTGGACCTATAAACGAGAGCAAGAACCGACGGAATAGTCGTAAATTGCAAGCATCTGATAAAATTCATAAAAGTACTTGCTATTTTTATGTAAATGCAGTATAATAATTTTCGTTGGGATTTCTTCAACGAAAATCTTGGGGGTATAGCTCAGCTGGGAGAGCGCTTGAATGGCATTCAAGAGGTCAGCGGTTCGATCCCGCTTATCTCCACCAAGAAAAAAAGGTTTTGCGGTATTTTTCCGCAGAGCCTTTTTTATTTTTTTCTAATATTTTTCTAACGCACGAAACAATAAGCATATAACTAACTGTCAGAATCCAGTAAGGGATCAATAAGCAGGAAGATCGATGAGCATAGAAAAAGCGACGGGAATCGCACCTGCCGCTTCAATCGATATTATTTATTTGACATAGAACTAGAGAAATGAACTTAGAAATAAACAAAGCGGACGATCAAACGCCCGCTTTAGAGTATTTGAATTAGATTTGAAACTTACTAACGGCCGCATTAAGATCTGTCACTAAATGAGCTAGCGTTTGGCTGGATGAGGCAATCTCTTCCATTGAAGCCGATTGTTGTTCTGTAGCAGCTGAGACTGTTTGAGCTTCTCCAGATGACTTTTTGCTCAGTTCTTCTATCTGCTTTACGGAGCTAACGATCTTTTGGCTGCCAATAGCCATTTGCTCGACAGCAACAGAGATTTGTATCATTTGCTCAGAACCTAAGCTTACCATTGTCGTAATTTCTTGGAAGGCTTGTCCAGAAGCATTGACGATATTGGCTCCAAGTTTTACTTCTGACGTTCCATTATTCATAGCTAATACGGCTTTCTCTGTATCTCCTTGAATTTCACTAATCAATATTGCGATCTGTTTAGCCGCATCTTGTGACTGCTCTGCCAGTTTACGGACTTCTTCTGCTACAACAGAAAAACCGCGTCCTTGTTCACCTGCACGAGCTGCCTCAATGGCCGCGTTGAGAGCCAATAGGTTTGTTTGGCCAGCGATACTGGAGATTATATCTACAATTTGACCAATTTCTTTCGAGCGATCTCCTAATCTACCAATAAAATGCGCTGAAGTATTCACTGCTTTTTCGATATTTATCATCTGAATGACTGCTTTTTCAGTCAATTTATTACCTTCATTTGCCGTACTTGCTGCTTGTGTGGATTGAGTAGCTACTTGGTTGGCAGTGGCAGAAATCTGATGAATGCTGGCCGACATCTGTTCTACTATACCAGAAGTTGCATTAGTTACACCAAGCTGTTGTTCAGCATTTGTGGCTACTTCAGCAATGGATTGAGCAACCTGATTCGCTGCCTGCGCGGATTGATCAGCATTAACAGATAATTCTTTTGATGAGTTTGAAATATGTTCAGCATTGGTTTTAATGGTCAGTACCATCTTTTTCAAATCAATTACCATTTTCATGAATGCGCTCACAAGTTGCCCGATTTCATCTTGAGAGGTCCCTATATTTTCTTGAATATTTAAATCACCTTTTGCAATATGTGAAGTAACTTTTTTGATTGGTTTAGTAATATAGATTGACATGAAAATCCCTATACATATTCCAAAAATTATTGCAATTGCACTTACGCCGATAATAAGCCCTTTCATTTGCTGAAGTAATAATCGAAGATTACCCTCTGTGTTTTCAGAATTGGCCTGATTGATCTTTACAAAATTGTTGAAACTGGTTTCTAGTTCTTTTCGGATCTTTCGCCCTTCTCCGAATGAAAGGGATTTAGCCTCATCTATTTTGCCCTCGTTGTATAAAGAAATCACCTTATAATTGATCTGGGTAAATTGTTCATGCGAGTTGGTTATTTCCTGTAAAAGTTGTTTCTCTTTATCGGTTGTAACGAGTCCTTGAATGAGCTGGAGTCGCATTTTTATCTGGTCAGATTTTTGAGTTATTTCGTTTTTAAACTCGCCGCCTCCAGTTAATAAAAATCCGCGTTCATCATTAGATTGTCCGGTAAAGTAATACTGAATTTCTCTTAACGCCACAGTGACAGGAGTATTTCTTGATAATATAGTGTCATATTGTGTTTGGGTTGTCGTAAATCCATACACTGTAATCGCGGATATGACGACAATAAGTAGTGAAGTTACTAGGTATCCTAAAAGTAGTTTTGTTTTGATAGTCATTGTGTTATTCCTTTCTTCGATGAATCCGTAATGTTTTCAAATGTAGTTCTTTGAACAGTTTAACATGTGTATTGTTCCCTTTCAATTATCAGTTTTGATTTGCCTAAGGCTGCCGTAGCCGAAGAAGAAGGCACTTGATAAAAGAACCTGCTATCGTGACAGCGGGAGTTATAAGCAAATGAATTGAGCTGCCTGTATTTTAGGTAGCTCTTTATTTTTGAATTCTGCAAGTATTTTTATTGGTTTTAAATATATTTTTAGTAGAAAAATAGAAAATTATGCAAATTATGTCGACGAAATAGAAGGAAAATGTAATAATATGTCGAAAATGGTTTTTGTAATATTGTTGAGGAGGAATAGTATGTTTGACTTTGAATCCCAAGACGATACACAAAATTCCGATAACCAAGAAGCTTTGTTTAATTCACAAACTCAGCGAATGTGGCGAGAAATGATGATTGTTAGAAACATTCCAGAATGTAATTCAATGTTAAGAAAAATACTTCCTAAATTAACAATTGTAGGCCAAAAAGAATTTAATGAAATCATTAATAATACTTATAAAGAATTGATGCCATACATAATAAATCATTCTGTTCGATATAGTATGGACTATAGTAACAAAGTTCATATTGAACAGTAAATATATAATTGGGGTTGACGAAAATGAGTGATGATCAATTGATTGCGACAATTTGGTCTAAAGATGAAGAAAAAATATATGGAAATTGTTATGGGTTTGTGCTGAAAGATAGAGAAAAAAATATTCATCCTATGGGGCCGACTTTAAAAATGATTATTAAAAGACTTGACAAAATCGGAAGAAAAGATATTTCTGAAGTGTTGAAAAAAATGTGAACTTAAGTTTATGAAACACGATTGTTTTTTTGTTATCGTGTTTTAGTTTAGACAGGAGATGTTTTATGAAGAATCAATTTATATTGATTATTGTTTTATCGCTACTTGTAGGAATGGCCTCTTTAAGTGAGGTAAATGCTGAAAGATATGCAGCTACAAGTATAACGACAGTAAATTATTTTGAATAAATAGTATTGTATAGGGCCTTGGAATTTTCATAGAAGAAAGAAAATGATTTTTTTGCCGAAAAAACAATCAATAGAAAAGGGGAAGATCATATGGCATTATCAGGTTGGGACAATAAGTACAGTGTAAATATTCCTGCAATGGATAAGGATCATCAGAAGCTAATTGAAATGATTAGTAATTTACATCAAGCCATGAAATCTGGGCAAAGCAAAACGATACTGACACCACTTTTAAGTAATCTGACTCATTACGCTCAAGACCATTTTGCCAGTGAAGAGAAGTATTTATCTTCAATAGGAAGCTCTGAGCTTGTTACGCAAAAACAACAACATGTCACATTTCTTAATAAAATTGGTGAGTTTAAATCAACGTATGAAGCTGGAAATACGACTTTGGCTATTCAGATATTACCTTTTCTCAATAATTGGTTTTTGAATCACATTATGCAAATGGATATGAAATATAAACAATAAATTATTAATAGCAAGGAATATCGCTTAAAATACTTGCCTCAACGTTTTTGTTGAGGCAAGTATTTTAAAAAGTAAACTCAAAAATTGATGAATTCTTACTAGTTAGTTGAGAAATTTGATTAAAGGAGAGGATTTGAATATGCGGCAGTTTCAAATTCCTATTTTTTAACTAATTACGTCTTTAGCTAAAACAGTAGATTTAATTAGTCCCTTACTAGCAAATCATCACAACTGAGTAGCTTATATTGCTTATCGATTAGCAAAGGATTTTGGATTTTTAATAAAAGATAGAGAACAAATCTTATTGCGCTTGACGCTAAAATAGTATCGATTCTCTTGGAGAATTTTAATGATATTCAAGATGGTTTGAGACAGCGAATCAAACAATCAAAACAACAGTATCAATGTTTTGTTGCAGACTGATATTATGGCAAAATATAGATGCGCAATGTTCGGCGTAAAAAAAGCAGTATTTTTATCCCGCTTATCTCCACCAAATAATACAAAAAGACTTTGTACTTACGGCGCAAAGTCTTTTTGTATTATTTGGCCTTTTATTTGAAAAATAGAAAGGTTTTTGGTTTTTTTTGACGAATAAGAGCGGTAAAAGAGGGTGCGGATGATTTAAAGTAGTAAGAAATTTTAAAAGCGTTGCGGCTATTGCACTAAAAGAGGCTGGAGGGATAGCCATGAAAAAAGTATTGCTTGGGGCGGCTGTTTTGGCAATCTTTATGGTGACTATGGTAGGCTGTAGTTCTTTTAGTGAAAAAAAACCGGAATATGTGCTTAGATTAGGTTATGGACAACCGACAACAAGTACGCGACATGTTATGGCGGAACGATTTTCTACTTGGATTTATGAACAAAGTCAAGGCAAGATAAAAATAGAGCTTTTTCCCGGTGAGTCCTTAGGAACCGATAAACAGATGACCGAGATGGCAATAACTGGATCTTTGGATTTGGTAATTACGGCACCAGGCGTTCTTGCTAGTTATGAACCAAAATTAGCGGCGTTGGAACTACCTTTCTTATTTTCCTCTCGGCAATCAGTAGCAACATTATTAGATGGAAAAATTGGCGAGGAGTTAGCAGAAAGTTTGCCGCAACGAGGCATTCGGCTTTTGGCCTACTGGGATAATGGTTTTAGGCAATTTACTAATAATAAACAGCCAATTGAAAGGGTCGAAGATTTTAAAGGTCTGAAAATTCGTGTTCCTGAAAATGCCATGACTTTAGCGATTTTGCGCGCCTATGGAGCGAGTCCGGTTGTTATGGCTTTCCCTGAAGTGTATCCTGCATTGCAACGCAAAGAAATTGATGGACAGGAAAATCCAATTAGTACGATTTATAGCAATGAATTTTATAAGGTGCAAAAGTATTTGACAATACTCGACTATAAATATGAAGCGACACCGCTTATTATAAGTGAAAAAACTTGGCGCAGACTATCGCCAGACCTACAGAATTTGTTACGGGAAGGCGCACTTCGCTTTGCCCGTGAGCAACGTCAACTAAACTATGCACAGGAAACGAAAAATTTGCAAACAATGGAAGCTTTAGGCATGGATATTCGTCGGCCGTCTTTAGTGCCCTTTCAGAAAACTTCACAAGGTATTTATAAACAATGGGAGAGCTCTTTAGGAAAAGACTTCATCGATAGAATTTTACATGAGGCAAGAAAATAGGAATTTAGAATGAGGTGACAGGAATGAGACCTTTTTGGGCTTTTAGGCTAAAGCGGTTGCTCTATTCGCTACAGGCTAAATTTCTATTGGCTTTTTTACTTCTTTCGCTTGTTCCACTGCATTTTATGGAAACGCTAGAGTACTTTGATGATAAACAGATTTTAATTGATGATGCTTATCGTTCGCTGTATTCGGCTTCCTTTCAAACTGCATCAGGTATTGATACCTTTATTCAATCAAATAAAACAATTCTTGCCGTGGAGGCAAGATTACCTGATTTAGCTGATTATTTTGCTTTGAAAAATTCGACGGCCCAAAAAGCCGATGCCTATGATCGAACGATGGCGATACTGGAATCATTCCGAAATCGTGACCGTTCCTATATTGTTTCTTACAGCTTGATCAATTTAGCAGGGAAAGACATTCTTGATACCGATGAAGAAAAAATTGGTCGTGATTTTTCTCATTTTTCTTATTTTCAGGAAGCCCTAGCAACAGGGGCGCCTTATGTATCTTCGTTGGAGCTTTCACAAGATACTTTAGAGAAGGGATTTTTCTATTTTAGCTGTCCGGTTTTAGATCAGGCAGGGCAACAGACCGGTGTTCTCGTTTTGCAGTATCGTGCAGAAATTTTGCATAATTTACTTAATAAGAACTTCATTCAGAATGGACCAGAGTCTTTCGCTATTTTGTTTGATGAAAATTTTCGTGTTCTTGCTGATAGTCGAAAAACGCAAATTACTCATGAACTTATCAAATCTGATGCGTTACTGCACGAAGGTTTAGGGAAAATTGACTCGCCAGCGCCGTATTTTACGATTCCTTTTCCTGATCAGCAGGGAGAGCCTATGGCTGGCGTGTCTACTAGGATTGGCTCAGTTCCGTGGTTTATTGTTTTTTTGCAACCAGAGGATGTTTTTTTACAGCCTATTTATGCGCAAATAGAATGGAAACGCTATTTTGTGCTGCTCATTGCAGCGATTGCAGCGATTTTCGCTGTCCTTTTATCACGCCATTTCTCTCGGCCCATTTTACATTTAACGAATCTATCACGGCAAGTTACGGCAGGAGACCTTAAAGTGGAGGCGAAAATTTCTACGCATGATGAAATCGGATTACTTACTTACCATTTTAATCAAATGATTCGGACAATGCGGTTTTCGCAAGAAAGTCTGGAACAAAAAGTGGAAGAACGTACGGTAGAAATAGTGGCGGCCAATCAGGAGCTTGTAGCGATGAATGAAGAAGTACGGGCCATGAATGAGACATTGCTTGATATCAATCGAAAGTTAGAGTCGGAAGTAGCGATTCGCTGTCAGACGGAGCAAGAGCTTTTGCGGCGCGAACGCCAATATGGGGCGATTACGAGTTTGCTTACTTGTGAAGCAGAAGATTTTGGTGCACTCTTGTCTCTGATATTACGAGATGCTTTGCAGTTGATTAAGGCGCCTGGCGGTTATATTGGCCTTTACGGTGAACAAGAGAAAACGCTGGTAATTCACTATATTTTTGGTGAAGATGAGTCGAAAAGTATGGAACATTTAGCGGCCGATGAAACCTTGCAACGTCTTGTTTATGACAGTGGTGAAATGATTCAAATCAGTGATTATCGTCAATATCAGAAGCGGTCCATGAAGCCAGGCTGTGAACGTTTGTCTAGTATCATTATGCTGCCGCTTAAAGAAAAAGGCTGTGTAAAGGGAATTCTAGTTGCAGGCTGGTTTGATGAAGTTTATCCTATTCGTCCTGATGAGGTCGCTGTTTTGCGGCAGTTCAGTGACTTGGCAGCGCTTGCGTTGCAACGAGCAGCGGCTCAGGAACAAATTCGTACGATCGCCTTTCATGATAGTCTTACTGGTTTACCCAATCGGGCTAGTTTATCCAAACGGCTTCAGGATGAGCTGGTTTTGGCGCAAAGATTGCAAAGAAAAGGTGCGGTTCTCTTTGTTGATTTAGATGATTTAAAATCGGTCAATGATACGCTAGGACATTTAGCTGGCGATGAAGTGATTAAACAGGCGGCTTTATATATTCGCAATGCTGTAGAAACAGAAGCATTTGTTGCACGTATTAGCGGCGATGAATTTATTGTCATTGCTTCAGGTGTAGAAAGCAGAGTACAAGCGGCGCTTCTTGCTGAAAAGCTTGTTAAGGCCTTGTGCCAGGAATATGTGGCATCAGGCGAAAAACTTCATTTGTCGGCTAGTATCGGCCTGGTTGTTTATCCAGAAGATGCTGATAATGCCGAAGAAATTTTAAAACGTGCTGATAGTGCTATGTATGCTGCCAAGCAGGCAGGGAGAAATTGCTGGCGATTTTATGAACCGGCATTGCTCCAGGAAGCATCAGAAAAGGTTATTTTAACAAATGCTTTACGGCAGGCTTTGGAGAAAGGGGAGCTTTATTTAGAATTTCAACCGTTAATGTCTTTGCAAAGCAATGATGTTTGGGGCTTTGAAGCTTTGTTACGCTGGTATCATCCGATTTATCAGCAAATTTCACCAGCTCGGTTTATTCCTTTGGCCGAAGCAAGTGGATTGATTGTGCCTATTGGGCGATGGGTGTTACAAGAGGCCTGTTTATTTGCGAAGGATTTAGCTGATTTAGGCAGAGATAATATACATGTGGCTGTAAATATTTCTTCACGGCAGCTTGCGTCAGAGGATTTTGTTGAATCAGTCTGTCACAGTATTGAAAAGGCGGGGATTGAGGCAAAACAACTAGAACTAGAAGTAACAGAAAGCAATTTGATTGAATCAATGGAACTGAGCGTGAAAAAACTATCTCAGTTGCGTTCGTTAGGCGTAGGTATATCTTTAGATGATTTTGGCACAGGCTATTCATCTTTAACATATTTAAGGGATTTGCCAGCGACAATTCTTAAAATTGATAAATCTTTTGTAGATCAAATTAGTATGGATGAAATGCAGTTAAATATAGTTGGCTCCATTGTTTCTTTGGGACATAGCTTGGAAATGACGGTAGTCGCGGAAGGCGTTGAAACAGCAGAGCAATTAAATTTACTTAGACTGTTTCATTGTGATTGCATTCAGGGATATATTTTTGGCCGACCCTTAAAAAGCGATAAGGCAATTCAAACATATTTGCAAAAAAAATCTTGCTAAATACTTGCGTATTTTTCAGAAATCTTTTATACTAAATAAAGTAATTATACATAATATTTTAGTTATGTATAGTTAATAGCTATGGGGGTATAGCTCAGCTGGGAGAGCGCTTGAATGGCATTCAAGAGGTCAGCGGTTCGATCCCGCTTATCTCCACCAAACAAACATAGACAGCGTAAGGCTTTGAAGCCCTACGCTGTTTTTTTATTATGTTAAGTTGTCCCTTGCCGAGTCCCTTATACCGAAAATTCGCTTGGATATTGAGAATAATACGTCTACTGGACAGGCATAGAAAGTTATAAGATAATAAACTTAAACATTTATGTGGAGGAGAGGTCTAATTGAGACAGAAAATTACTTTGATTACTTTAGGCGTTCAAGATATGGAGATTTCGCGCAAATTTTATCAAGAAGGGTTAGGATGGACTCCTTCAAAAGCTAGTCAAGAAAGTATAGTCTTTTTTGATCTAGGCGGTGTCGGGTTAGCCTTATTTCCCATTAATGAACTTGCTAAAGATGCAATGGTAAACGCAGGAAGAGCTGGTTTTTCAGGGATTACTTTAGCTCATAATACAAAAAACAAAAAAGAAGTAGATCATATACTTCAACAAGCCGAACAGGCAGGCGGTAAGATAATAAAAGAAGCGCAAATGGTATTTTGGGGAGGTTATAGTGGGTATTTTGCTGATCCCGATGGCCATTTATGGGAAGTAGCTTGGAATCCCTTTTTTGATTTTGACGCGAACGATGCATTAGTTTTCCCTTAATTTTCATAGGTATAGTTATAATATAAGGATCATGGCAATAGCTTTTTCTACTAAGTGGGTATGCAAGAGGTACTGCCTTAATGGATTCAAAAGTAGGCAGCAGAAACCTTGTAGCTTAACCGTAACTTAACCTAACCGTAACAATACATAAGGGAACTTTTGCTATAATGAAAACAAAGTTAAATAAACGATTTGACCCAATAGGCAGATACGTTTCAATAAGTTCCCTTGTACACAGTTATTCCCTCATTTTCCGCCGCAATGGCGGTATTTTTTTGTTATAAATTTCAGTGATGATATTTGCTTGGGTATGAATAGGATGTTATTAGGCAGTGATCCATTCAATTTGTATAATTTTTTGATGTTTGGCCATGGTTTTTCTTAAGCAAGTCAGTAATAAATCTTTCACGATACGTATATAATGGCAAAAGAGAGGCCTCAACCAGAGGCTGAGGCTAATTCAAATCAGAGCATTAAAATGAAGTCGATAATTAGGAAGAGGAGAATTACGAAGTCTTGGATGGTTAAGTCGATAGAAATTTTCATAAGACCACCTCCAAGTTTATTAAGGAATAGGTCACAACTATTCCTTATATTTTTTATGCTAAAAAAATAAAAATATACCTAATTCAAAAAGGTAAGAAAGCAAACTGGACAAAAAGTTAGTTAGAAAAATGTGAGAAGGCTACTTAAAACAGAAATACTGAGATAAAAAATGGATATAAAATTTGACAAATATAAACTTTCAGGAATAATATATACTTAGTGACTTATTCTCAGGGCGGGGTGAAATTCCCCACCGGCGGTATCTCAGTTACTACTGAGGAGCCCGCGAGCGCTCTTGATATTAAGAGGACAGCAGAACTGGTGAAAAACCAGTGCCGACGGTACAGTCCGGATGAAAGAGGATAAAGCAGTCAGCTAATTTTATTTTCAATAGACAGAAAACTGATGCACTATAGGTTTATTATTTTTGTAATGAATAAGCTGTCTGTATCTGTGCCCTGATTCTAGTAAGTCCTACTAAACTATTAGGAGGAAGTATACTATGAATCAAATTTTTCTTACTGAATATGAAAGTGCCGCCATGCGAGTGGAAGCAGCTCTTAATGCACTGCGCTGCGGCCAAGGAATTTTAGTTACTGATGATGCGGGTAGGGAAAACGAAGGCGATATCTTCTTTGCTGCAGAGTCTTTGACAAATGAGCAAATGGCAATGTTAATTCGTGAAGGCAGTGGAATTGTCTGCTTGTGTTTGCCTGAAGAAAGAGTTCGGGCATTGGAGTTACCAATGATGGTAGAGGTTAATACAAGTAGCTTTCAAACTCCTTTTACAGTTTCCATTGAAGCAGCAGAGGGTGTTACGACAGGGGTTTCAGCAGCTGATCGTGTAATGACAGTGAAAACGGCAATTTCTGATCCTGTAAATCCTGATAAGCTTCGGCGGCCAGGACATATTTTCCCATTAAGAGCTAAGCCTGGCGGTGTATTGGAAAGACCAGGCCATACAGAAGCGAATGTTGATTTAATGCGGCTCGCAGGCTTGAAACCTTATGGAGTATTATGTGAACTGACCAATCCGAATGGCACAATGGCAAGGTTGCCGGAAATTATAGAGTTCGCTGAAGCGAATAATATGGTAGTCGTTACCGTGGCCGATATAATTGCTTATCGAGAAAATAAAAAAATATAAAATAAATTGTGATTGATTGTATGAAGTATTATGGAGAGAAATGCTATCTGGCGTTTCTCTTTTTACTTCTCATTGCTAATTTGGTCCTTCTATTTAGAAAAGCGAGCGTAAAGGAGATAATCATTGTGGCTGTTAAAGGCTGGGATAAGCTAACAATCACTAGGGATGATGGAGAAAAAGTTGAAGCGATTGCGCCAATCATTATTTCGGCAAGTCGTGCAACTGATATTCCTGCGTTTCATTCCGAATGGTTTATGAATCGACTCAATGCAGGATATGTAAAATGGATGAATCCATTTCATGCAAGTCATTCACAATATGTTTCTTTTGAAAAGACAAGAGTTATCGTGTTTTGGACAAAAAATCCTAGGCCAATCATTACATATTTAGATGATATAAGTAATAAAGGATTAAAATTCTACTTTACTTACACTGTCAATGATTATGAGGCGGAAGGCTTGGAACCCAATGTACCGCCTTTACATGAAAGAATTAATACATTTATTGAATTATCTAATAAGATAGGCAAAGAGCGAGTCATATGGCGATTTGATCCTTTAATTTTAACAGATAGCTTGGATATAAGCACACTGTTAGCAAGAGTTGAAAAAGTAGGTGACTCATTATATCAATATACAGATAAACTTGTGATTAGCTTTGCCGACATCCAGGGGTATCCCAAGGTGCAAAAAAATTTAAAAAGAGCAGGTATAGAATATAAAGTATTTACGAACGAAGCTATTTTAGAAATGGCGAAGGGAATTCAAGCTATCAATAAAAAGTGGAATTTATCTATCGCAACTTGTGGCGAAGCGATTAGCTTACAAAAGTATGGGATTATGGCCAATAAATGCATAGATGATGAATTAATGCTAAAGTGTTTTTCTCATGATAAAAGGCTTATGGAATTTTTAGGATATGAAAGAGTTCAAATGGATTTATTTTCATCGAATCTCTGTTCAAAACGAGATGTTAATCTAAAAGATACAGGGCAAAGAGCTGCCTGTGAGTGTATCGTAAGTAAGGATATAGGACAATATAACACGTGTATGCATTTATGTTCATATTGCTATGCAAATTATTATCCCATTATGGTAAGGAATAATTTTAAAAAATTAAATCGATATGGAGAAACGATTTTGACGTAAGATACGCTTTATTTGGCTTTTGCAGCTGAATAGAGCGTTTTTTATTGTTTTCTATAACTTTAGGTATAATTCTTTTATTGTTCTATGAATCATGTCAAAGCCTTATTAAACCTATATTTTCTATCGAATAATAATTATTAGAAAAATATATCTTTTGGCAGAAGTAACTTTACTTTAGTTCTATTACACTATACTCAAGAGGAACAAGAAAACAAGAACAACAAGAACGGCAAGCTGCCGGAAGAAACATCCCGTCAAAAGATCTCATTTATCTTATCATCCTATATTTTTAGTTATGGAATACTAAGGAGGCGATGCAGATGATCTGTCAAAAATGTCAGAATGCTATGGAATTTTTGCCCAAATCGACCCTGGATGGTTGTCTTTACCCAGAAAATACAATTCAAAGTAGTTGTGAATATACTTTTTATTATTGCAGGAAGTGTCATGTTTTGGGGATGAAGAAGGAATCTGTACATGAAATTATTACAATACAAAATGAGATTCCTAGCATAGAATGGTAAATAGAAAAAAAGTTACACTAATTTTACATAATATATAGTATAATATATATGGATATGGAGAAAACTTATTTTTTAGATACGATTTTTAAAAATAAAATGGAAATGGTTAGAAGGGATTGATCTTATGCACTATTTGTTTTGGGGACTTGGTGTTGCGGCTGTAATTGCAAGCGGCTTATTTATGCACATGTATTCGGTTTTACAAGTTATATAATAAACAATTCGAGCTTTCTGGTAAAGCTGGGATTTTATTTTCAAAGGAGAAAAGGATGGAGCGTAAAAGAAGTACTGTTTTCAGTCAATCATTTAGAAAATATGCCGTTACAAGTGTTGTTGTATTTACGGCGCTTGCTGTTGGCTTTATAGCTGGCTGTACCAATAAAACGCCTGTTTCTTCAGCGGAAACTAAAAATGCCGCTAAACAAACAGCTGTTATGCCAGATGGATTAAAAGGCGTTCACACTGTCGCAGCGGCAGGTTCTGTTGATGTAGCATTTAGCCCTAAGGGCGGTGTTACTAATATGATTGTAGGCGAACTGGGAAAAGCGCAAAAATCTGTACAAGTACAAGCCTATAGTTTTACTTCAAAAGAAATTATTGATGCCTTGATTGCTGCTAAAAAACGTGGCGTCGATGTGCGGATTATTATTGATAAAAGTAATATTGATAATGATGATAAGGAGACCGCTAGAGAGAAGAAAGAAAAAGAATTGCTTAATTCAATCGCCGATAGCGGAATTTTAATGAAAGTTGATTCGGATTTTCAAATTGCTCATAGTAAGATTATGATTATTGATGGAATGGATGTCATTACAGGGAGCTTTAATTTTACGTATTCGGCGGAGAACAGCAATGCTGAAAATTGTTTAATTCTTCGTGGTAATAAGGCGCTGGCTGAACAGTATGTGAAGAATTGGCAGTGGCGTTGGGATGCAACAAAAGCTTATGCAAAACAATAAATTTTAGACTTCCTTGTTAAAAGAGACTGTCGGCGAAATGCTGACAGTCTCTTTTTATCAAGAAGATTCTTTCGAAGCATATTTTGTTTTCATACTTTTTGCTATAAATTGTGCATATCCTTTATCAAGTGAATAAATGTGAGGGGTGATTGAATCACGTAAAAGTTGAAGAATTTGATTACAGATGAAAGGATTGTTTACATTCATTTGGTTTTTATAATTTTGGACTTGTTCAAATAAATTTTTATGGGCCTTTTTGTGTAGGGAATAACTGGGATATTTATGATGCAGCATAAATTTTTCCTCGTGAAAAAAATGATTTTTTAAAAACACCAAGACCTCATCAAGGAGAGCTTCTAAGTTATGAATTTGATCTTTATCTTTAGTGGCATCATGGAGCGCATTCAGCATGGAAAAAATCTCTTTATGTTCTTCGTCGATACTATCGATGTGTACGCTGAGTTGGCTATTCCATTTAAAAAGTATCATGATTTGTAACCTCCTAAGTGAGTAATGTAATCATTTAATATAATAAAGTGTACCATTTTTTGCGATGCTTTTATATAGTTTCATTAAAAGTTGTTATATTCTGAGATTTTTATTAAGTGAATTTTATTTTTGTTTTATGAAAATGCAAGAAGCAAAAGAACTAAAAAGAATTTACGGTATTATTTTTACATTGGATATAACTATATTGCTATTGTTTGGCGATTTATAGGAAATTGGAAGAGTTTGGCGAAATAGTATGATGATTCAATAATTTGCTATTAAATTGATAATTTTTGCTTCTCTTTTTACTATAACTAAAGGATTATTTTTTGAATCCTTTTACTTTACTTTGCAAGGTATGGATAAGAAGTTCAGTAAGGAGGGAAAAAGATGAACCGTACGAATCAATTGACCTTAGGAGAGACGGTCAATGTTCAAATTTTACAGGAAATACAAGATAAATTTTCTGATGCGACAGGTCTCGCTGCTGTTATTGTTGATGCTGAGGGCAATCCGATTACACGTCCTAGCAATTTCACTCGTTTTTGTAAAATTGTCAGATCAACGGCAAAAGGGTTAGAACGGTGCATCAACTGTGATGATCAGGGTGGTCGCCGTCATCAAAAACCATCAGTATACCGTTGCCATGCGGGACTTACTGATCTTGCGGCGCCGATTATTGTACAAGACCAATATATTGGCGCTTTTTTGGGCGGACAGGTTTTAGTAGCGCCGAAAGAGAGCAAGGCTAAAGATGAAATGTTTGATTTTACAGCAGACTTGGCGATTGACAACGACCAATTAGGCGAAGCTTTTAATGAAGTAAAAGTAATTGCTAAAAAACGGATTCAAGCGGCGGCTGATCTCATGTATATTATGGCTAACTATATTGTCGAGATTGGAGCTGCTAATATTTCAGGCAATTTGCTTATGGAGGAAATGAAAGCAAAAGCTGATTTGGAAGCAATGCTTCGTGCTACAGAGCTTAAGGCGTTGCAGTCGCAAGTCAATCCGCATTTTCTTTTCAATACTTTAAATACAATCGCTCGTTTGGCATTATTGGAAGGCGCGACGCAAACACAGGAAGTTGTTTATGCGTTAGCGGATTTATTGCGCAATAATCTTAGAGATATGGATGATTTACGTACGTTGGAGCAAGAAATTAAATCGATTACTGACTATTTGACGATTCAAAAAGTGCGTTTTGGGGAACGAATTCGCGCTGTTATTGATGTGGATCCTCAAATTGCCGATATCAAAGTGCCGGCACTTACTTTGCAACCTTTGATTGAAAATGCGATTATTCATGGTTTGGAAAGAAAAGTAGAAGGCGGTAAAGTGAAGATTTCAGCAAAACGCTATGGCGATCATGTTATGATTTCTGTCGTTGATACAGGAGTTGGTTTACCGCAAGAAAAAATTAATACAATCTTTCAGGCGGAAAAACGGAAAGAAACTCATGGTCAGACAACTGGACTAGGAATTTTAAATGTTCATAAACGGATTCAACACTACTTTGGCAGTGAATACGGTGTGAAAATTGATAGTGTTTTGGGGGAAGGAACAACGGTGGAAATTCACTTACCTTACCATTGTGCATAAATCATTGATTTGGGAGAGAATGCTATGGATAAGCTGTTGATTGTAGATGATGAAAAACTAGAAAGAAAAGCTCTTACATTTATTATTGAAAAACACTGCCCTAATATACAAATTATTGCAGAGGCAGGCGATGGCGCTAGCGCCTGCGAATTAGCGGCGCTTCACAAACCGGACATTGTCCTTATGGATATTCGCATGCCAGGAATGAATGGTCTTGATGCAGCTAAGCAGATTCATGAGCAATTACCTGATACTTGTATCGTAATTTTAACTGCCTTCGATGAATTTTCTTATGCTAAGGCGGCGCTAAAGATCGGTGCCGTCGAATATTTGTTAAAACCGGTGCGGCCTGATGATATTATTGCAACTTTAGGCACGGTAAGTCGGAAAATTAGTGCAGTGAGGGCAAAGAAAATAGAAGAAGAGCAACTTCGGGCTAGTGTAACGGCGGCACTTCCCTTTATCCAAATGTCGTTTGTGTATGATCTGATTTCCGGCTCAATTTGTGATAAAGAAACTTTGCGAGAACGCTATCGTTTCCTAGGGGTACCGGTGGATCCCAACGTGGCCCTAGTAGCGGATATTGATAACTTTCGCCAGATTACACGTCAGGGAACGGAACTAGAACGGCAAGTGATTAAGCAGAAAGTACATCATTATATAAAACAACTGCTTGGCAGTGATGTTTTAGTAACGCCTCTTGGCAGTGATAATTTTATTATATTACTTAGTTTTGTAGAATCTAATGAGACAATGATTGAAAACTTGGCGCGCGAAAAAGCGGCGCTGATCCGTGATTCTATTGCAACCGATTTAAATCTCAGTGTAACGATTGGGATTGGAAATTATTATAAAGAAATTTGCGAGATCCACAAATCCTATGTGGAAGCTGTGGCAGCGAAGCGCCAGCGTTTTTATTTCGGCGATAATCAAATTATTCATATTAAGGATATTCCTCACTTAACGGAAGGACCGTTGCAATATCCTTTTCAATATGAACGAGTTTTGCTTGAACAGATTCGTTGCGGTGATCGAACTAAGGCGCAAGAGGCCTTGGGCCTGTTGCTTAATGAAATCTTTTCCAAACATGCAAGTATAGAAATTGTTAAGGCTTGTGTTTTAGAACTAATTATTGTGACTTCGCGAGCGGCTGTTGAGGGCGGAGCTAGTCTTGAGAAACTTACGTTGCTGAATTTTAATTATTTGGATCAATTGCAGGAATGTACAAATAAACAGCAGGTTGAGGAATGGCTGCATGATCTCTTAGATAAACTTGTTGATAACATGCTCGATAATCGAGCCAGTATGAATGTTCGAGTGATTCATAAGGCCTGCGAATATATTGTGAGAAATTACCATAAGAATATTTCGTTAGAGGAAGTCGCGCAAACGGTTCATCTCAGTCCGTTTTATTTTAGTCGCCTGTTTAAGCAAGAAAGAGGTTATAATTTTGTGGATTTTCTCACAAAGGTTCGTATTGATAAGGCAAAAAAAATGTTGCAAAATTCCGATTACACAGCAGTTCGGATTGCAACTGAGGTTGGCTATAAAGATGCCAGCTATTTCAGTCGTGTCTTTCGCCAGGCTGTAGAAATGACGCCAAATCAGTATCGACATGCGGTACGCTCACGTCAGTCCGAAAAAAACAGTGAAAATATCTAAGGCAATATTTTTCTATAAAGAGCTGCTACGGCAGCTTCTTTTTTTCCGTAGATATCCTTTTTAGGGAATATAGAACTTTTTTTACAAGTTTCGATAGTTTTCTGTCAAAACAAGCCGAGCTAGTAGGAGGGCGACAGGGAGCAGGCGAATTAAATTAACAGACTTTTAACATAATGGGGGATTTTAGGTGACGTTACAAGATGTTTTAGCGGCGTTTAGTGTAATTTTAAATGGTCTGCCTGCTGGATTGTATGCCTTAACTTTTGGGTTTGCTGCTGTTCCGACTGCGATTGGTTTTGCTATTGGGGCTATCGGTTGCGGTTTGCTGGGACTGGTTTCACCGATTTCCTTTCAGGCGGAAACGATCACCTTAGCTGGGACACTGGGAAATACGCCGCAAGAGCGCTTTTCTATTATTTTTTTAGAAGGTTTCATTTTACTTATTATTGGTTTACTAGGATTTTTTCAAGCACTTGTAACCTTTATTGGGCCGGTTATTACTAGCGGAATGATGGCCGGTGTTGGCATTATCTTAGCTCGTGTTGCCGTAGATATGGTGATAAGGCGACCAGTCGTTGGTTTTGTGTCGGTTGCAACCGCTCTGGCAGCTTATTATATGACGCCGAATCCTGCGGACAAGCTTGTTTATACGATTGTTATTTCTGTTCTGGCCGCTTCTTTGGCAGGATGTTTTTTTACAGGAAGTCAGCCTACGCTTAGTGACAAAAATCAAGAAAGCTTTGTTTTACAAAAATTTATTTTTAATCGGCGCGTGATTCGCGGTGCTTTGGCAATTTGTGCTTTAAATATTGGCGCTAATATCGCTTTTGGCAGTATTACTGCTAAAACTTTGGCACAAAGTGATATTAATCTAGATCACCTAACAATTGTTAGTAGTTTAGCTGATATGGGTTCGTCGCTCTTTGGCGGCGGTCCTGTACAAGCTATTATTTCGGCCACCGGGGCGGCACCGCATCCTGTTGCTTCAGGGGTCCTGATGATGAGCCTTATGGCTATTATCTTAGTAAGCGGCATGTTGCCAAAACTAGGGCGTTATGTTTCCGGTGAATCAATTAGTGGATTTCTACTTGTATTAGGTGTTATTGTAACGGTTCCAACGAATGCCGGTTTTGCTTTAGCTGGCGGTATTGGTTCATCTAGCGCTATCGTAGGCGGTGTTACTATGGCTATGACAGCGATTACCGATCCCTTTATTGGCATGCTTGGCGGTTTATGTGTACAGTTTCTAATGACTCTTTTTCCTGTTTAAGGAAAAGCGCAAGCAAAGAAAGGAGTTTTGTAGTATGGAGGCCTATGAGAAAATTGAGCAATTACAACATTTAATTGCAACCAAAACAGCAGCAAAGCTACCAGGCCCATATAAGGTTGGCGTGGATTTGGGGACAGCAGACGTAGTTCTTGTCGTAACCGATGAAGCGGGAAATCCTGTAGCTGGTAGTATGGAGTGGGCTTCTGTCGTCAAAGACGGTTTAGTCGTTGATTTTCGCGGGGCTACGATGATTGTGGAGAAGCTAAAAGCGGAAGTCGAGGGGATTCTTGGTTTTAATTTAGACAAAGGGGCAACGGCTATTCCCCCGGGAACGGTAGGGCGTAATGCCGCCGCTTGCGGTCACGTTATTGCTGGAGCCGGGCTTGATCCAATCTGTCAAATTGATGAACCGGTCGCTGCTGCGAAAGCCTTGGGAATTACTCATGGTATTGTTGTGGATATTGGCGGTGGTACGACTGGGGTGGCTGTACTAAAGGATGGTGAAATTGTCTTATCAAAAGATGAAGCTACAGGCGGTACCCATGTTACGCTGGTCCTTGCTGGCGCTTTTAAAATTAGTACAGAGGAAGCGGAAGCTTTGAAAAAGGATGTAAGTCATCATCGTCAGATCTTGCCAGTGATTCTACCTGTGATTGAAAAAATGGCGACCGTTGTGCAGCAAATGCTAACAGGATATGAGGAGTATAACGATTATCCTGTCTATGTAGTTGGCGGAACCGCTTATTTAACAAACTTTGGTGAAGAATTCGGGAAGGCCTTTGGCAGGCCAGTTCATGTGCCGCCTCATCCTTTGCTTGTTACGCCGCTCGGAATTGCTATGTTTGGCTAATATCACACTTGGAAAGTGAGGTCATCGCAGATGAAAGAGTCAGAAGACGAAAAAATCGTTTTATCGGATATTGTGGACTTAAAGTTTTTGCAGGAGTTTCAAGATAATTTTGCTGAAGCCGTCGGTGTAGCAAGTATTACTGTTGATACGACTGGAGAGCCTGTGACGCAGCCGAGTAATTTTACGGATTTTTGCATGAAGTATACGCGCGGTTCTGATTTGGGATTAAAGCGATGTAAAGAATGTGATAAAATCGGCGGGGAGCAGTCGGCGCAGACTGGTAAGCCCGCGATTTACGATTGTCATGCTGGGCTAGTTGATTTTGCCGCGCCGATTCTGCTAGAGGGAAGGCAAATTGGGACGATTGTAGGCGGACAAATTTTGACGGATCAGCCAGAAGAAGAACGCTATCGTAAAATCGCTCAGGAAATTGGCGTTGATTCCAATGCTTATGTTGCTGCCTTAGAGAAAGTGAAGGTGGCGCCAAGAAAAAATGTAGAGGCGGCGGCAAAGGTTTTATTTTTAGTTGCTAATACTTTATCTAAGTTAGGACACCAGCAATATAAATTGCAACAAATGGCTAGCTCCATTAATACGAGTATTTTGCAGATTTCAGCGATGACGCAAGAACTTGCCGCTTCGGCATCTGATGTCAGGCAGAATCAAACCAGTCTGAATGCTGAAATAAATCAGGTTGATACTGTATCACGGCAAATTAATGAGGTTATGGGATTTATTAAAGACATTGCTGACGAGACAAGACTTCTCGGCTTAAATGCGGCGATTGAAGCAGCTCGGGCCGGTGAAGCCGGGCTAGGCTTTGGCGTAGTGGCTAGGGAAATACAGAAATTATCGGATAATTCAAAACAAACTATCGGGAGAATTCGGGAATTTACCGATATTATTCAGGGATCGGTACAAAAAACGGTAATTATGGGAAATGATACGTTAAAAACAGTTGAAGAGCAAACTGTCGCAATTGAAAAGGTTACCGAAAATATGAATGAAGTCACTACGATGGCGGGAGATATCTACACTTTGGCTAAAGAAAAATAAGCAAAGCGGTTTTATATCATTGTAGAGTCGACAAAAAGACGGTAGCTTGTTTAGAAGCTGACCGTCTTTTTTATAAAATCTGTTTTTTGATTATGCACTTAGTTATATGGCAGCTCGAAAGAGTTCCTCCATTTGTTCCTGGGTAGCTTGGCGTGGATTCGTTAAGCTGCACATGTCTTTGAGAGCATTCGCAGCGAGAAGTGGAATATCTTTCTCATTAAAGCCGCGTACTTCTCTAAGCCCAGCTGGTATTCCTACTTCCTTAGACAGTGTGCGGATCGCAATAATTGCGGCTTGGGCACTTTGTTCCAGCGTCATATTCATCGTTTTGATGCCAAATGCTTCGCTGATATCGCGGAACTTTTCCTGGGTTTCTTTTGCATTGAATTCGGCAACAACTGGCAGCATAATGGCATTGCATAAACCATGGGGCAGATTATAGAAGCCGCCTAATTGATGGGCCGCTGAATGAACATAACCGACACTGGCATTATTGAAGGCAATCCCAGCAAGGTAAGCGGCATTAATCATCATTTCCCGAGCATGCAGGTTTTTTCCATCATGGACAGCTGTTGGTAGGTGATTGGCAATGAGCTCGATGGCTTTTAGGGCTTTGCAGTCCGTAACAGGCGTAGCATTTGTTGATACGTAGGCTTCAATGGCGTGGGTCAAGGCATCCATGCCGGTAGCCGCTGTTAAAGAGGGGGGCATGTCAACCATGAGTGTAGCATCATTGATGGCAATGCGGGGCGTAATACGCCAATCGGAAATTGTCATTTTTACATGACGTTCTTCATCGGTAATAACACAGAAACGAGTCAATTCACTGCCTGTTCCAGCGGTAGTATTCACACTAATCATTAGTGCTGATGGTTGTTTCAGTTTATTTAATCCTTCATAATCATTAATTTGACCGCCGTTCGTAGCTAGGAAGGCTACGGCCTTTGCACAATCGTGCGGTGAACCGCCGCCAAAGGAAATCAGAAAATCACAGCCGTTGTCTTTAAAAAGTTTCAGTCCGTAATTCGCGTTGTTAACAGTAGGATTAGGATTTACGCCGTCATAGATTACATAGAAAAGGCCAACACTTTCTAACGTATCAGTGAGACGGCGAATCAAGCCGCTTTGAACCAGAAATTTGTCACTTACAATAAGCGCTTTTCTTAGCTTCATCGGTTTTAGATAATCGGCTAGTTTTTCTAGACAACCTCTTCCGATCAAGCTGATCGGCGCCATAAAATACTCATGTACTTGGTTTTCCATTTCAATCAGCTCCCTGTTTTCCATTCATCTCCTTCATCCTAACATTTCAAAAGGGGGGAAACAAGAGAAGGACAGGCCGATTTGCGGAAGTTGGCAAGATAAGCCTATAATGTGAAAAATAATTGCTGAATGCAATTTTCTGTAGTTGGGAGATGCGCAAATATTTTTTATAATGCCGCAAATATGTAGCTTCGATCTCTTTCCCATTCCGTATTATAATAAGAATAAGAATTGAACAATTTTTCTCGAGGCTGAGGAAGGATATCGAATGGGGGAACTGTAGATGAATAAAATTATGATTTCACCAAGCCGTTACGTACAAGGTCCGGGAGCCATTCATTCCATCGGTGAACAAGTGAGTTTGCTCGGCAGTAAAGCGCTTGTACTTGGCGGAAAAAACGGTTTAAAAACAGTAAAAGCTGCTATGGAGGCAAGCTTTGCCAAGGCGGGAATTAGTGCTTTATTTGAAGAATTTAGCGGTGAATGCTGCAAGCAAGAAATTGATAGACTCGTAGAAAGTATCAAGGAAAAAGGCGTTGAAGTCATTTTAGGTGTAGGCGGCGGCAAATCAGCTGATACGGCTAAAGCAGCAGCTTATTATGCCAAATTGCCTGTCGTCATTATTCCGACAATCGCTGCTACTGATGCTCCCTGCAGCGCCTTAGCTGTTATTTATTCAGCGGAAGGCGTGTTTGAATCCTATCTGGTATTGCCGAAAAACCCTGATCTTGTTTTGCTTGATACAGAAATTATTGCAAAAGCGCCAGTCCGGCTGCTTGTTTCTGGCATGGGCGATGCACTTGCTACATGGTTTGAAGCCGATGCTTGTGCGAAAGCTTTTGGCAAAAATCTTCCTGGCGGTTATTCTACTTCGGCGGCGCTTCAATTGGCTAGACTTTGTTATGACTTGCTATTGCAGTATGGTTTGCAAGCAAAACTGGCAGCGGAAAGCAAAGTAGCTACGGAAGCTTTGGAAAAAGTGGTAGAAGCCAATACGTTATTAAGCGGTCTTGGGTTTGAAAGTTCTGGTCTGGCTGCGGCCCATGCCGTTCATAATGGATTAACTGCTTTAGAAGAAACGCATGCATATTATCATGGTGAAAAAGTTGCATTCGGTACGTTGGTGCAGCTGGTGCTGGAAAACCGCTCTCGCGAAGAATTGTTAGAAGTGATTCGTTTCTGCCGTGAAGTCGGACTGCCTGTAACTTTGGCTGATATTGGCGTTACGGAGATTACCGAAGAAAAAATTCAGAAGGTTGCAGAAGCTAGCTGTGCCGCAGGCGAAACCATATTCAACGAACCTTTCCCTGTTACGGTAGAATCGGTTCGTGCCGCAATTTTAGGAGCAAATGCGCTCGGATCAAGCTTGAAATAAGAAAAAACAATAGGCAAAGCCTTGTACTTTTGTGCAGGGCTTTCTTCTATCTTAAAAATAGCGCTTCAATAGTGGAGGCTTTTCCATGGTGAAACAATGGTTTAGTGATTTTATTACAGGCTTTCAATTTTTAACAAGAATTCAACTACTCAGCCATCATGACAGCTCGCTAGAAAGTTTTGGGCGCAGTGTTCGTTATTTTCCGCTTATTGGCGCATTTATCGGTGTTTTACTGGCCTTTTTGCTCGTGGCAGCTCGTTGGGGCTTTGGCGGTCTCGGTCCCCAGTTGTCTTTGATTGCTTGTCTTATTATTGGTGAAGTCGTTATTACTGGGGCGCTGCACTGGGATGGCTTTATGGATACTTTTGATGGCGTGTTTTCGGGGCGGGAACGCGAGCGTATGCTTGAAATCATGAAAGATAGCCGGGTAGGAGCTTTTGGCGCTTTAGCGCTGGCACTAGCCCTGTTAGCTCGTTTCTCCTTTTTATACGATCTTGATCCGTTTGTTTTACCTTTGGCCTTAATCGCTATGCCGACAACAGGAAGATTGGGAATTGTTTTTACGATTACTTTTTTTCCTTATGCTCGCCCGAGTGGGTTAGGACAAGTTTTTCCTTCACATAGGCAAAACCGCAATCTCTATATTGCATTAGTCTTTTTCGCCCTTGTTTTTGCCTTTTTAGGGGTGAAATGCCTGTTTACTGCATTGGGCGGCTTAGCAATCGGCTTATTATTTGCTGCGTATGTGAATCGTTGTCTGGGCGGTGTGACTGGCGATGTTTATGGCGCTGTAAGCGTGGTGACGGAACTGGCGGTGTTATTTTGCTTCCTTTGTTTCTATTAATGTTTCTATTAAAATAAAGTAGGATTTTTTTTACGGCCTTATCGACTTTCTTGCTTAGTCGTCAACTTAGCAAGGAAACGCGAGTTTTCTGCCGAAGTAGGAAATAGATTGATATAATTTCATAACATGCCACCAAACAGGTGCCTCTTTGTTAAAAGAGGAGAATAGGGAAGATCGGACAGAAGCAATTCTGAAACGACGCGGTCGCGCCACTGTAATCGGGGAGATGTTTTGGCTGATGCCACCGGAAAACCGGGAAGGCGTCAAAACATTGATGAGCCGTTAGCCAGGAGACCTGCCTGTTATGGCTGTCATTTGTCTTCGCGTAAGAGAGAATGCCAGAAGGATAGGAGCTAATCAAAGCAGCACCTGCCTTTTTGGCAGGTGCTGTTTGTCTTGTGACAGGTATTTTTATTGAAGGAGGGATTGATTATGGATTTTGAAAAGACAGTGGATGAATTGATTGATGGCGCGGCAAAACCGCTGCACAGTCTGGGGCTTCTGGAAAAACATTTAAAGAAAGTGCTGATGGCATGGGAAAAAATTCATACGGAGATTCGTCCTTACCACATTATTTATGCTGCTGATAATGGGGTAGTAGAAGAAAGTATTGCGCCTGATCCGGTGGAGTTTACGTATTTGCAGGCCAGAAATATGGCGGCAGGCTTGGCTACCATCAGCTGTTTTTGTCAAATGCATCAAATTCCTTATGAAGTAATTGATATTGGCATTCGTGATACGAGAGAAGCTGGTGTTTGTCGGAAAGTCGCTTTTGGCACCAAAAACTTCATGAAAGAAGAAGCTATGAGCCAGGACGAATTTCAAAAAGCCTGGGATATTGGTAGAGAAAGAGTTCAAAAAGCGGTTCGGGAAAAAGGAGCCAATCTACTATCGTTTGGCGAAATGGGGATAGGCAATACGACAACATCTTCAGCGGTGCTTCATGCCTTGACTGGAATGCCGCCCGAGTTCGTGGTTGGTCATGGCGCTGGGCTAAAGACGCCAGAGGCGTTGCGGCGTAAACGCCAAATCGTCGAGAAAGGCGTAGAGAAGCATAAGGTAAAACTTCATGCCGTTGAAGATATTTTACGGTGTGTCGGTGGGTTTGACATTGTAGCTATGTGCTCTAGTATGCTGGAATGTGCCAAGCTAAAAGTTCCCTTTGTGCTTGATGGCTTTATTACGGCCGTGGCCTATGCTTGTGCGGTTAGAGTAAATAGCAAAATTGATTGCTATGCAATTCCGTCGCATATGTCGAAAGAACCAGGCATGGCGTACTGTTTGCTACTTGGCAATATTATGGCCGAAGATGTGATTTTAAAAGCCGATATGGCCTTAGGGGAAGGTACCGGTGCTGTATTAATGGTGTCAATTTTGAAAACGATGCTTTATGCGATGCAAAATGTAGCTCGTATTTCTGATTTTTTAGCAAGTACGTCAAAGCAGAATTTAGCCATATAAGAGGGGCGGGTAAAAGAAAGAGAATAATAGAACAAAAAAATCCTATTCTAGCAAAAAGCTTAAATGCTTTTTGCTTTTTTGTTTTTTAAGGCAGCAATTATGTGCGGTGCCTCGGCAAAATTTAAGCAAGGTAGAAAGGCAGAAAAATCAAATATAAGTAAGTGTAAAAACTATGAAAAATAGGTGGGGGGAAAATGGCACCGGAAAAACCGCGCATGGTTCAAGAATATGTACCAGGCAAACAAGTAACTTTAGCTCATTTAATCGCGAATCCCAAAAAAGACTTGTGTGAAAAATTAGGCCTGACAAATGCTTCGGCTATTGGCATTTTAACGATTACTCCCTGCGAAGCAGCGATCATTGCCGCTGATGTCGCTACGAAAACAGCTGATGTTGCCATCGGGTTTATGGATCGCTTTACTGGTTCTGTTGTGATAACAGGGAATGTATCTGCTGTAGAAGCGGCTTTGCAGCAAGTGATCCACCTTTTGACCGAGGGGCTTGGGTTTTCCGGCCCGAAAGTAACGCGGTCCTAACCATGAACCAGGTTATGTTTGTTGGTGCTGTCGGCGCAGGGAAGACATCACTGATTCATGCGCTAAACAAGGACTCAAAAAAGGCAGAAAAGACACAATCTTTTGTTTTTACTGATGGAGCGATTGATACACCTGGCGAGTATGCGCAAATGCCGCGATTTTATTCAGCCCTTATGGTTACGGCGGCGCAGGCTTCGCTTATTGTAATTGTCCAAGACAGCCGTAACACCCGTCCGACTCTGCCTCCGGGCTTTGCCGGCATGTTTTCTCGCGACAGTATTGGGGTGATTACCAAAATCGATTCGCCTGATGCTGATCGGGATAAAGCTCGTATCCGTCTTTTGGAAAGCGGTGTAAAAGGACCTATATTTCCTGTTTCCGCTTTTACAGGAGAAGGTATAGAAGAATTAATGGACTACATTTTCGAAAGGAGGTGCAGCAATGAGTGAAGCGTTAGGGATGGTGGAAACAAAAGGTCTGGTTGGTGCAATAGAAGCCGCCGATGCCATGGTAAAAGCAGCCAATGTAATTTTAATTGGTTATGAAAAAATCGGTTCAGGTCTAGTGACTGTTATGGTGCGCGGGGATGTCGGCGCGATAAAAGCAGCTACAGATGCCGGTGCTTCAGCAGCCCGTAAAGTAGGTGAAGTTGTATCTGTTCATGTAATTCCTCGTCCGCATATGGATGTAGAAAAAATTCTGCCAAAAGTAAAGTAGGAAATTTTATGGAGGTGACTATATAAATGCAAGAGCAATTGATTGACAAAGTAATGGATGAAATTAAAAAAAGAATGGAAGCGCAAGGAGCTGGAACGGGAGCTACCGAAGCCCCAACAGCAACTGCCGCCGCATTTGCAAATCCCGGACTTACGGAATTTGTCGGCACGGCAATCGGCGATACCATTGGTCTCGTTATTGCCAATGTGGATCCCATGCTTCATGACATGATGAAGATTGATCCTAAATTCCGGTCCATCGGTATTTTAGGCGCTCGTACTGGCGCTGGTCCGCACATTATGGCGGCTGATGAAGCAGTTAAAGCAACAAATACGGAAATCATTACGATTGAACTAGCTCGCGATACAAAAGGCGGCGCTGGTCATGGTTGCTTGATTCTCTTTGGCGCTGAAGAAGTTTCAGATGCCAGACGGGCGATTGAAGTGGCTTTAAAAGAATTAAATCGTACTTTTGGCGATGTTTATGGCAATGATGCTGGTCATATTGAATTACAGTACACGGCTCGCGCCAGCTATGCCATTAACAAAGCTTTTAATGCCCCTTTAGGGAAAGCTTTTGGTCTGATTGTCGGCGCTCCGGCCGCTATTGGCGTACTTATGTCGGATGTGGCTGTAAAAACAGCCAATGTAGAGTTAATCGCTTATTCTAGCCCAGCACAAGGAACGAGCTTCTCCAACGAAGTTATCATTGCGATCAGCGGTGACTCAGGAGCCGTTCGTCAGTCCGTACTGGCTGCTAAAGATGTTGGTAAAAAACTGTTGGAAGCTCTAGGCGGTGCTGCTCCGTCTACTACTACACCTTATATCTAAGTCGACGAGGAGGGGATTTATCATGAAGAGATCAAAACGTTTTGAAGCGCTTGCTGCCCGTCCCGTCAATCAGGATGGGTTCGTAGTAGAATGGCCGGAAGTTGGTCTTATGGCTATGGGCAGCCCCAATGACCCTGTGCCTAGTATTAAAGTACAAAACGGAAAAATCGTGGAAATGGATGGAATTCCCCGCGATAAATTTGATTTTATCGATCAGTTTATTGCTGATTATGCAATTGATGTCACGATAGCAGAAAAAGCAATGGCTATGAATAGTGTGGAAATTGCTAAAATGCTTGTAGATGTCAATGTATCACGGAAAGAAATTGTAAAAATTGTGAGAGGCTTGACGGCAGCAAAACTTGTTGAAGTTTTTAATGCTATGAATGTAGTAGAAATGATGATGGCGCTGCAAAAAATGCGTGCTCGCAAAACGCCTTCGAATCAGTGCCATGTTACGAATGTAAAAGATAACCCGGTGCAGATTGCTGCTGATGGTGCCGAAGCATCGTTGCGCGGTTTTGATGAAATGGAAACAACCGTTGCTGTCGTTCGGTATGCGCCATTTAATGCTCTGGCCCTTCTTCTGGGCGGGCAGGTCGGTCGCGGCGGTACGCTGATTCAATGCGCTTTGGAAGAAGCGACAGAGCTGGAGCTGGGAATGCGCGGCATCACTGCTTATGCTGAAACGATCTCCGTATACGGCACTGAAAACGTTTTTGTTGATGGCGATGATACGCCGTGGTCGAAAGCATTTTTGGCATCGGCGTATGCTTCACGCGGTCTCAAAATGCGCTTTACGTCAGGCACTGGCTCAGAAGTACAGATGGGCTATGCCGAAGGAAAATCGATGCTTTACCTGGAAGTGCGTTGCATCATGATTACTCGCGGCGCAGGTGTTCAAGGTTTGCAGAATGGTTCGGTAAGTTGTATCGGTGTCCCGGCAGCTGTTCCTTCAGGGATTCGCGCTGTGCTCGCAGAAAATCTTTGCGCCGCTATGCTGGATCTGGAAGTGGCTTCCAGTAATGACCAGACTTTTACCCACTCCGACATTCGTCGTACAGCCCGTACTTTGATGCAGTTCCTGCCAGGTACTGACTTCATTTGCTCTGGCTATAGCGCTACGCCGAATTATGACAATATGTTTGCTGGTTCTAACTGGGATGTAGAAGACTATGATGATTGGAATATTCTGCAGCGTGACCTTAAAGTAGATGGCGGCCTTCGCCCGGCGTCAGAAGAAGAAGTCATCCGCGTTCGTAATAAAGCAGCGAAAGCCATTCAAGCTGTATTTAAAGAACTCGGGTTCCCAGCTATTACGGATGAAGAGGTAGAAGCTGCAACCTATGCTCATGGCAGTAACGATATGCCGCCGCGTAATGTTGTGGAAGACCTTAAAGCGGCGCAAGAGTTAATGAGTCGAGGCATTACGGGGCTCGATATCATTAAAGCGTTAGCGAAAACAGGCTTTACCGATATAGCAACTAATGTATTGAATCTTTTAAAACAACGTATTTCCGGCGACTATCTCCATACGGCAGCTATTTTGGATAAAAACTTCAATGTTATTAGTGCCGTTAATCAGCAAAATGATTATCAGGGACCTGGAACCGGTTATCGCCTCAGCGATGAACGCTGGGAAGAAATTAAAAATATCAGTCAGGCGATCAATCCGTCTGATTTCGATGTTTGAGTCGGGGAAAGAGGTGCGAAAAAATGCAAATTAACGAACAAATGATTCGTGAAATTGTTATGCAAGTTATGCAAGGCATGGAGCCCAAAGCTTCCGGTACTGCCGCAAGCAAACCAGCTGTTTCCGGACGTCACATGACACTGGTGGAAAAAGGCGAAGCTCGCCCTGGTACACGGACTGATGAAGTCGTAATTGCTCTTGCTCCGGCTTTTGGCAAATATCAAAATAAAACGATCATTAATATTCCTCATAGCGATGTGCTGAGAGAAATGATTGCTGGTATTGAAGAAGAAGGAATTCAAGCCCGTGTTATAAGAGTTTTAAGAACATCTGATGTGGATTTTGCCGCTCATGATGCAACAAAGTTAAGCGGTTCCGGTATTGCCATTGGCATTCAATCGCGTGGTACATCGGTCATTCATCAAAAAGATTTACCGCCGCTTAGCAATTTAGAACTTTTCTCGCAGTCGCCCCTGATTGATTTGCCTACTTATCGCGCCATTGGCCGAAATGCGGCTAAATACGCTAAAGGTGAATCACCAACGCCTGTTCCCACCAAAAATGATCAGATGGCGCGTCCAAAGTATCAAGCGAAAGCAGCCGTACTTCACATCAAAGAAACAGAACATGTTGTGCCTGGCGCAAAACCGATTGAAATAGAAGTGCAATTTTAAATCAGCGGAGGTGAAATCAATGTCTCAGGAAAAAGTAGTAGAAGAAATTGTTCGTCAAGTTTTACAATCAATGTATCAAGGCGGGGCAACGCCAGCACCGCAAGCGGCTCCTAAATTTGCTACGACTGCAGGTGGTCTTTGCCCAGAAAAAGATTATCCGCTTTCGGCAAAGCATCCTGATATGTTAAAAACTCCTACAGGCAAAAAATTAACAGATATTACGCTGGAAAGCGTATTAAATGGTAGTGTTACACCGGAAGATGTGCGCATTGCACCAGAAACGTTGCGGATGCAGGCTGAAATAGCTGATGGTGTAGGCCGTAATCAGTTTGGTGATAATCTGCGGCGCGCAGCAGAACTTACGGCGATTCCCGATAAACGAATTTTAGAAATTTATAATGCCCTGCGGCCTTATCGTTCTACTAAAGCAGAGCTTTTTGCAATTGCTGATGAAATGGAAACAAAATACAATGCAGTAATGAGCGCGGCTCTAGTCAGAGAAGCTGCAGATGTTTACGAACGGCGGAATCGACTCAGAGCAGAGTAGGATGGGATTCTCATGACAATTATCGCAGGTGTGGATGTTGGCAATTCAACAACTGAAGTTTGCTTAGCGCAAGTTGACCCGAACGGTAGCCGCAAATATCTTGGTAGCAGTATTGTTAAAACAACAGGCATAAAAGGAACGATCGCCAATGTGCCAGGCATTATTTTAGCTTTGGAAGAGGCTGTTAAAAAGTCTGGTATTGTCTTAAAGAATATCAGTGAAGTTCGTTTAAATGAAGCGACTCCTGTTATTGGTGACTTGGCGATGGAAACAATTACTGAAACAATTATTACGGAATCGACAATGATTGGTCATAATCCGTCCACACCGGGTGGTATTGGTCTTGGTGTTGGAATGACAATTTCTTATGACCATTTGTTAACAACCGCTGCTCATGAAAAAGTGATTTGTGTGATTCCTAGTGGAATTGATTTTGAGGATGCTGCTGTTGCATTAAACGCCGCCATTGATCGGGGTGTTGATGTGCAGGGAGCGATTGTAAGGCAAGATGATGCTGTCTTGATTGCGAATCGACTTCATAAGCGTATTCCCATTATTGATGAAGTCACCTTGATTGATAAGGTTCCGCTTAACATGCTTTCCGCTGTTGAAGTTGCTTTGCCTGGCCAAACGATTCAAACCCTGTCAAATCCTTACGGAATTGCTACTGTTTTTGATTTATCGCCAGAGGAAACAAAGCTTATTGTACCAATTGCCAGAGCTTTGATTGGAAATCGATCAGCTGTTGTTGTTCGAACACCAGCTGGCGATGTCAAGGCTAGAGCGATTCCGGCCGGGTTCATTACTTTGATCGGAGAAAAAGGCCGGGAGGATATTGATGTAGAGGCTGGGGCTCGTAAAATTATGGAAACCGTGGAACGAGTACAGCCGATTCGCGATATTCAGGGCGAAAAGGGAACGAATGTTAACGGCATGTTGGAGCGGGTCAGACAGGTTATGAGTGATTTGACTTCACAGCCTATTGGTGAAATGAAGATTCAAGATATTTTAGCTGTTGATACTTTTGTCCCGCAGAAAGTGCAAGGCGGACTTGCTGGGGAATTTGCCCTAGAAAATGCCGTTGCCCTGGCTGCTATGGTCAAAACATCACGGTTACCAATGCAGCAGATTGCGGATCAGCTGACAGAAAGACTGCAGGTATGTGTTGTTATTGCCGGTGTTGAAGCTAATATGGCAATTTCTGGCGCGTTGACAACACCTGGTACCGATAAGCCTTTAGCCATTTTGGATATGGGCGGCGGTTCTACTGATGCAGCTATTATCACAAGGCAAGGGCGGGTAGAGTCTATTCATTTAGCTGGCGCTGGCGATATGGTTACGATGCTGATTAATTCAGAGTTAGGTCTTAACGATTTTGACTTAGCGGAAGATATCAAAAAATATCCTTTAGCGAAGGTTGAAAGTTTGTATCATATTCGTCTGGAAGATGGAACAGTGCGATTTTTTGAAGAAAATCTGCCGCCGCAGGTCTTTTCACGCGTGGTTATTTTAAAAGAGAATGACATGGTGCCGATTCCTTTTGATCATCCGCTTGATAAGATTCGTCATGTACGGCGGGAAGCCAAACGGCGAGTGTTTGTGACAAATGCGCTTCGGTCTCTGGCAAGGGTAGCGCCCACAGGAAATATTCGCCACATTGAATTTGTGGTACTCGTCGGCGGATCGGCTCTTGATTTCGAAGTTGCTGACATGGTGACAGACTCGCTTGGCGAGTTTGGAATTGTGTGCGGACGCGGCAATATTCGTGGTAGTGAAGGGCCGCGGAATGCTGTTGCGACAGGTTTGGTGCTTTCATATTTTGATGGAAAGGCGTGAGGGACATGACAGCAAATCAAACTGCTAGTAAGCCTTGCATTGTTATTCAAATGCAGCCTCACGCTGGTTATGAAAGAAAATTGCGCGAACTGACTGCTGGAATGGAAGAAGAAGGAATTCCCTATCGCATGATTGAGACGACAACAACTGAAACGGTGGAAGAACTGGCTCATGAAGCTGCGACGCAGTCACAGCTTGGTGTTGGTGTTGGTATCACAACAGCGAAAATGTGCATTCACTATGTGAAACTTCCCATAGCAAAACCGCTGTTTGTTTCGGAAGAAACAGATAACCTAAGCGTTTGCCGCGCGCTTGGCTATAATGCTGCGCGGCTTGTTAAGGGAATTCCCTTTAAATCCCTAAAGGCCGTTAGCGAAGACGTCAATACTTCTTTGACCTTTGCTCAAAAGGAACAAGAGGACTCCATGGCCTTATATCAATTAGTATCTTCCATAGTCAGCCGGGTTTTGCAAGAATCGGCCCACGGCCATGGGGAGGTGTTGAAACGTGTCTAGGCAAGCATTAGGTTTGATTGAGACGGTAGGATTAGCTGCTGCTGTTACGGCAGCTGATGCAGCTGTGAAGGCGGCGAATGTAAAATTATTAGGTTACGAATTCGCCAAAGGCGGCGGTCTCACTACGGTAAAACTTTTTGGCGATGTTGGCGCTGTTACAGCCGCCGTTGCGGCAGGCAATGCGGCAGCGATAAAAGTAAATCGAGTATTTTCTTCTCATGTCATTCCGCGGCCACATCAGGAAATCGACGGCCTTTTGTTTACGAAAGATACGGTCGGTTGGCAAAAACAGGCCAGTGGCGCTAGTGAGGCCGATATAGTGGCGACAGAACAGAGAGAAGCTGTGGTCGAAGTTGCTGCGGTGGAAGTTGCTATAGTGTCTGATACTGTTTTGGGCGAGGAAGCTGTCGTAGCAGAGTCTAAGGAGTCTGTACAAACAGCCACAATGAATGAGACAACAAGTGAAGCAGACAGTCAGGCGGAAGTGAAAAAGACTGAAAAAAAACCGGAAGATCTTTGCAATCTCTGCTCTGATCCGGTTTGTGAACGCCGTAAAGGAGAACCGCGAGTGAACTGCATTCATTACGACGAACATAAGAATAGGGAGGAATCATAATGCGGGGAGAAGCTTTAGGAATGGTAGAAACAAAAGGCTTAGTCGGTGCAATTGAAGCGGCTGATGCTATGGTAAAAGCAGCAAATGTCATACTTGTTGGGTATGAAAAAATCGGTTCTGGCTTAGTTACTGTTATGGTGCGAGGTGACGTAGGAGCTGTAAAAGCAGCTACTGATAGTGGTGCCGCAGCAGCGGGAAAAGTCGGAGAACTTGTATCGGTTCATGTTATTCCTCGTCCGCACACGGATGTAGAAAAAATTCTACCAAAAATTGACGGACAAGAATAATCAGGCTTTTAGTCTACATGATTCGACAGGGAAACGGTGGGAGTGAGTAGTTTGGAAGAAACGATGATTCAAGCAATTGTAAAGCAAGTTCTATGTCGTTTAAAGGAGCCTGAAGGAATTCCTGTGGGCGTATCGAATCGTCACATCCACCTTTCTGCCGAACATATGGAAGTCTTATTTGGTTGCGGAAAAAGTCTGACTAAGAAGAAAGACTTGAGCCAGGTTGGGGAATTTGCCGCAGAAGAAACAGTGACTTTAGTAGGTCCTAAGGGAGCGATGACTGGCGTAAGAGTTCTTGGTCCCTTGCGAAAAACTACCCAGGTAGAGCTTTCGCTTACCGACAGTTTTAGTCTCGGTGTAAAAGTTCCCTTCCGCAATTCCGGTGATATTAAAGGTTCTGCCGGAATTGTGGTCGTTGGTCCCTGCGGTGCAATTACACTACAAGAAGGCGTTATTTGCGCAACCAGACATATCCATATGAGCGGCGACGATGCACGGCGGTTTGGCATCCAAGATGGTGAATTAAAAACCATTGCCTTTGATGGGGTTCGCGGCGGTACGATGACTCATGTTTTGATTCGCGTGCAAAATCACTTTAGGTTGGAACTTCATATTGATACAGATGAAGCAAATGCCTTCGGTTTGAAAAATGGTGATAAAGTTACTTTGCTGTAAAGTTAGGAGGTGCATCATAGGTGAATTATGATGTGCTTGTCGAACAGGTGGTTACAGAAGTTATGCGCCGCCTGCAAACTTTGCCGCAAGTTCCTCAGCCGCCCGAAAGGAAAGTTCGGGCTTTGGCTATTTTTACAGGCGGAACAATCGGCATGGAAGAAAGTTTTATTGAATTGACAAAGCTTCAAAAGCAAGGATTTTTCTTCACAGTCGTTCTTTCTCAAGCGGCGGAGCAAGTTATTGGCTTAGGACGGATTACGGCCCAGCTTGGTTCTAGTGTGAAAATTATAACGGCGGCTTCGCCTTATCCGGGCAAAGAACTGCGCGATGCTGACCTAGTTCTTGTCCCTGTGCTAACACAAAATACAGCAGCTAAAATTGCTCATACGCAAGCTGATACGTTATGTACGACTTTAATTATGCAAGCTTTGATGATGGGAAAACCTGTTGTTGCTGCGCAAAATGCTGCTGATCCAGGCGATTGGGGACGACGTGAACGCAATATGGGAAAAGCTTCGCCAGCCTTAATGGCAGCTCTTACCAAAAATCTAGAAACCATCGCGCAATTCGGCATTCATTTAACACCTGCTTTAGAGCTTGCTAAAGTATGCTTCGGCAGTTTATCAAAAGCAGTAAAAGTCGAAGCGGTAGTTGGCAGGAACCCGAAAAGCGGGACGAAACGTGCCGTTCTTGATGCTAAAATAGTTCAGGCGGCAGTCGCCCAAGGGCTTTCTAGTATTTCTGTTGTACCTGGAGCCCTTATAACCCCTCTGGCGCGTGATATGGCCCGAGACTATGGGATTACTTTTAGCCAAGAGTAAGCTTAAGCGATAGGAGCGATCGTTATGTGGTTAGGAAAAGTAGTAGGAACAGTCGTAGCAACGCCAAAGGATGAAAGTTTGACAGGCTGCAAACTTTTAATTGTACAGCCGCTTCGCCTTTGCTCCAATCAAGGTCTTAGCCCTGTTGTAGCTGTTGACACGATTGGTGCTGGAACAGGAGAGTCCGTTTTGGTTGTTACAGGCAGTTCAGCCAGACATGTGACGGGAAATCCGCAATCGGCTGTAGATGCGGCGATTATTGGAATTATTGATACAATCGAACTAAACCAATCGCTCATTGAGGAGTAAGTACAATGAAGGTATATACAAAAACAGGCGATCAGGGAGAAACAAGTTTATTTAGTCGTCAGCGCGTACCGAAGGATCATGTGCGGGTAGAGGCATATGGTACGATTGATGAGGCCAGTGCTGCTTTGGGGCTTGCCAGAGCTTTATCCAAACAGGACTGGGTTATTGAAGCGATCGTAAGGCTTCAAGAAGAGCTGATCTGGCTGAATGCCGATTTGGCAACAGAAACACTACAGAACGGTCAGTCTTACTACATTACTGAGCAGCATGTAGCGAAGTTGGAAGCTACCATTGACAAGCTGGAAGAACAGCGTATTCCACAAAAGTATTTTATTACGCCAGGGACTTCTGCTGTGAGCGCAGCGATTGATTTGGCAAGAAGCATGGTTAGACGAGCCGAGCGAGCTGTCGTGAAAGCACGACGGAGCGAAGAAATTCCGCCCAATGTTTCGCTCTATATTAACAGGTTATCTGATTTCTTATTTGTTTTAGCTCGCTGTGCAGAACAGGAAGAACTGATAACAACTGTTACTCAAGCAGTTATAAAAACACTGCAAGCAGCGCCGAACGTAAATACACCAACGGAAAGAAAGATGCCTATGTTAGAAAGAGCAAAAAAAATAGTAGCAGCCGCTGAACAAAAAGCGATCACATTAGGAATTCCTATGGTGATTGCTGTAGTAGATTGTGGTGGGAATCTTGTTTTGCAAGAGCGGATGGATGATTCTTTGTTAGCAAGTATTTCCTTGGCTCTTGATAAGGCTTATACAGCGCTTTCCTTAAAAATGCCAACTGATGAAGTGGCTAAAGCCGTTCAGCCGGGAATGCCAATTTATGGACTAGAAGGCAATTTGAATGGTAGATTTGTTGTATTTGGCGGCGGATTCCCCCTCATTGAGCAAGGCGTTGTTGTCGGAGCGATCGGCGTGAGCGGCGGAACGGTAGAGGAAGATATGGCAGTTGCTAAAGCTGGCCTTGCCGCATGGTAAGGGACTGACGAGAATATTTATGGAGACCGAATGGGGGTAACAACGTGAACATTGATCAGACACTCATTACAAAGATCACTGCTGAAGTATTGGCGCAGCTCCAACAGCCTGAAGCTGCCAAAGGTCATGGCGGTGATTATGGCGTGTACGAAACGGTAGACGAAGGTGTTGCCGCCGCACGGGAAGCTTATCTTAGTTTAAGAGCCCTATCGATTAGGGAACGGGAAAATCTAGTAAAAGCGATGCGAGAAGCGGCCTATAATAATGCGGAGCTTTTAGCAAAAATGGCGGTAGAAGAGTCTGGGATGGGCCGAGTGGCCGATAAGATTATAAAAAATCAAATGGGCGCATTAAATACGCCTGGAACAGAGGATTTGAGGACAGAAGCAAAGACGGGCGACCATGGACTGACCCTTTATGAAATGGGACCTTACGGCGTGATTGGTTCGATTACGCCGACAACGAATCCATCAGAAACTATTATTTGTAACGGAATTGGTATGATTGCTGCAGGAAATGCTGTTTTTTTCAGTCCCCATCCTACCGCACGTAACACTTCGCTTACGACAATTAAAATTTTAAATAAGGCGATTATCGCCGCTGGCGGACCGGCTAACTTACTTACGGCTGTAGCTAACCCGTCATTAGAAACGACAAATGCTATGATGAGTCATCCCGGCATTAATATGCTTGTAGCCACAGGCGGTCCTGGCGTAGTGAAAGCTGTGTTATCGTCAGGCAAAAAGGCGATTGGCGCCGGAGCTGGTAACCCGCCAGCTGTTGTTGATGCAACAGCTGATATTCCCAAAGCAGCAAAAGACATTATTGCGGGCTGCTCTTTTGATAATAATTTGCCTTGTATTGCCGAAAAAGAAGTGATTGCTGTGGGCTCCATTGCCGATCAACTCATTTCGTATATGCAAAAATATGGCGCTTATTTAATTACTGGTAAACAAATTGATGATCTTTTGGCAGTTGTTATGGTTGAAAAACCCGAGAAAATGGCTGAGGGTTGTACCGAAAAACCAAAAAGATCTTATGGGATCAATAAGGATTACGTTGGCAAGGACGCTAAATATTTGCTAAGCAAAATTGGTATTGAAGTACCTGACAGCGTTCGTGTGGTTTTGTGCGAAACCGCGGAAGATCATCCGTTTGTTGTAGAAGAACTTATGATGCCGATTTTACCTGTTGTGCAGGTGAAGGATATTGACGCAGCTATTGAACTTGCTGTGAAAGTCGAACATGGCAATCGTCATACGGCGATTATGCATTCCAAAAATGTCGATCATCTTACGCGATTAGCAAAAGCGATCGAAACAACGATCTTTGTAAAAAATGCTCCTTCCTATGCTGGTATCGGTGTAGGCGGTGAAGGTCACACGACTTTTACAATTGCTGGGCCAACTGGTGAAGGTCTTACTTCACCGCGTAGCTTTACTCGTCAGAGACGGTGCGTTCTTGTTGATGGATTTTCTATTGTATAAGTCGAGATTTATCTAGTAAAAATGTTGCACTAGGGAGTGAAAAAGATGAAACAAGCTATTGGCTTACTAGAATTTCGAAAAATTACCTGCGGTATTGCCGCTGCTGATTCGATGTGTAAAGCGGCGTCGATAGAGCTTCTTACGGCTCAAGCAATTTGTCCCGGCAAATATCTCGTCATGGTTACAGGCGATGTGGGAGCTGTGAAAAGTGCTGTGGCCGCGGGAACTTCTAGCAATACTAGTAAAGAGCTTGTGGCATCTTTTGTCATCCCTAATTTGCATGAAAGCGTAATTGCGGCGATAAAGCGTCAAAATCAGCCAGAGGCCCTGCAAGCGTTAGGCGTCATAGAGTGTGCTTCTGTAGCGTCAGCTATTGTGGCTGCTGATGCGTCAGCTAAGAGTGCGCCGATTCAATTGTTAGAAGTTCGTTTAGCTCGATTTATGGGAGGGAAAGCGGTGGTTTCTCTAACTGGCGAAGTATCAGCTGTTCAGATAGCCGTTGAAGCGGGCTGTCGCTCTATTGCTGACAAAGTAATTGATCATTTGGTTTTACCAGCGCCCCATAAAAAGCTAGGAACTCTTGTTTTTTGAAAAATACAGTCTGTAATAAAAGAGTAGGGAAGTTTTTCCTACTCTTTGTTTTCTTTTAGGAGGGGTTTTCTTGACCTGGATTCTGGCGCTATTTACAGCAATTACGGCGAATCTCGATAATTTAGGCGTAGGAATCGCCTATGGGGTTAGAAATATTAAAGTTTCCTGGCAGGCTAACCTAATCATTGCTTTTTTATCATTTGGCGCTACCTTTTTTGCTGAAAAAATTGGTGAGTTAATAAAGGCTCATATTGCTTTGTCTGTAGCGAATCTTTTCGGTGCTGCTTTAATTGTTTTTGTGGGAGTATGGGTGCTTATTGGCGCTTCTGGCATAAAAGAATCGAAAGATTTTAAGAAGAGTCGCTGGCCGCAGGCGATTATTGGCCGACCAGAGCAAGCCGATCATGATGAATCACACCATATTGATTGGCGCGAGGCTTTTGTGCTGGGGTTTGCCTTATCCATAAACACTTTGGCGATCGGGATTGACGTTAGTATGACCGATTTACCGAGTTTGTTAATGCCTCTTCTTGTCGGCCTTTGTAGTTTTATTACTTTATGGATTGGCGCTTATGTTGGTAAAAAATATGGGGCCGAATGGCTTGGGCAAAAAGCTACTTTGCTTTCCGGTTTTTTGCTTATTTGTCTTGGTTTACGGCAATTGTTTTAATCAAACAAATACAGAAAAAGAGACTGCGGCAAGTTCAAAGTACTAACTTGCAACAGTCTCTTTTTTATTATTTTCTAGAGTGGATTATAAAATACCAGTTGCTTTGCTAAGCATGAAAGCAAGAACTGCGCCGATCATTGGACCAGCAACAGGAACCCAGGAATAAGCCCAATCAGAGTCGCCTTTGCCGGCAATCGGGCAAATAGCATGAGCAATGCGTGGGCCAAGATCTCTGGCAGGATTTAAGGCATATCCAGTAGTGCCGCCGAGGCAGGAGCCGATGCCTAAGATCAAAAGGGAAACCATGAAGGGGCCGACAGCTGGTGGGATTGTCCCGACGTTTTTAGAGAATATAGCAAAGATCGGGAATATCAGCATAAGAGTTGCCAAGGCTTCGCACAATAAGTTTTGGGAATAATTGCGGATCGCTGGGGCTGTGCAGAAGACGCCTAATTTTGCACCAGTATCTTCTGTTATTTCCCAATGGCCGCGGAAGAAGATCCAAGTGAGGCAACCGCCGACAAAACCGCCAGCAAGTTGGACAAGCATAATTCCCATAGCTTCAGAGCCGGGATAAACGCCGTTTAAAGTTTTTGCTAAAGTTACTGCTGGATTTAGATCGGCTTGCGGTGCACCACAGGCAATGGCGACGAAAACGCCCATTAGAACGCCAATAGCCCAGCCAATAATTATGTTTATCCAGCCAGAACCTTCCGCTTTGGAGTTTTTCAGCAACGTATTTGCTACTACGCCGTTGCCGAAAAAAATCAAGACTGCCGTACCAAGAAATTCACCGAGAAATGGACTTGTCATGAATAAAACCTCCTTTAATATAATAAAATCAAATGATTCCAGTAAAGAAACAACAACCCTCCTTTCTTAAGATGAAGGTATTTTCGAAACTTACTGAAAATAGCACATGGTAAAAAATTAATTAAATTTTTTGTTAGTGCTTTTATTATATCATATTTGAGGAAACAAGAGAAAATGCCTGTAGTAAAAATTGCTCTTTTATATTGGATTATTGCTTTGAAAAAAGTAATAATCTTATTTTTAACTAGGCAAAAAAATTATAAACACTGGTTTATAGAGACATTTTGCGTTTCTATTGAAAAATAGGAAGAGAGCATAGCTGCCAAGTTGGTGGAACAGGCTGGACTATTTGTGGTATAATAGTACTAACTTTTATTTATGGAAAGGGAGGCCGAAAATGAGACGGGCAACCTTTATTCGTATCCTTACCGGAATTAAGCTTGTTTCAAATAATGTAAGCGTTGTAGAAAATTTTAATAATAAGGCGCTTGTAACGATTCGAGTACCAGAAATTATCGGTGAAACGCCGAAACAAATCCGTTCTTTTCAGAAGCTATTGGGTCGTGCTTCTTATTATAGCATTCGCTCTGAAGATAATGAGATTGTCGTAACTTTGTCTTTTGAATGGGCGTAACCACGACTCATTCGTCTTTTCGGTAGAACCATATTTTATTTTGTGGTTCTATTTTTATCTGATTTTTGATGGGGATTTTCTTGGTGGTTTTCAAAATAATGGAATTTTGTTGCCTGTTTACTAGACTTAATGATAAAATAATGCGTCAGCGCAGTTTTTAAGATAGGGATTAGGTCAGTTAATATAACAAATTCTACTCGACATAAGAAAGCGTTATTTGTAGACGCTAATGAAAAGATGAAGGAGAGATCAATCTATGGCCGAGAAAGCTGTTGGTATACTAGGAATTGGCTCATATGTGCCTGAGAAAGTAATGACAAATAAAGATTTAGAAAAAATTCTTGATACAGCAGATGAGTGGATTGTTGAGCGTACTGGAATTCGAGCGCGGCGGATTGCCGCTGAAGATCAAACTACTTCGGATTTAGCCTTTATTGCAGCGGAAAGGGCGTTAAAAGATGCCAATGTAAAGGCGGAAGAATTGGATTTGATTATAGTCGCAACAGTTACACCTGATATGGTATTCCCTTCTGTAGCGTGCTTACTGCAAGATCGGTTAAAGGCTTCAAAGGCGGCGGCTTTTGATTTGACTGCTGTATGTTCTGGCTTCCTTTATGGCATGGCTGTAGGTACTAACTTTATAAAAGCAGGAACATATGAAAAAGTTCTTGTAATCGGAGCCGAAACTTTGTCGAAAATTACTGACTGGACAGATCGTGGTACAGCAATTCTTTTTGGCGACGGTGCTGGCGCGGTAGTTTTAGGAGAAACCGAATCTGGCTATGGGATACTGGGAAGTCATCTTGGTGCAGACGGAGCTGGTGGTGATCTTTTAAAAGTACCTGCAGGAGGCTCTAAATCTCCTGCTTCCAGTGATACGATTGAAAAAAGGCTTCATTATATCAGCATGAATGGAAATGAAGTTTTTAAATTTGCTGTAAAAATTATGGGCGAGGCTGCTAATAAAGCACTGGAACAAGCTCACTTAACTGCCGATGATGTAACTTATTTAGTGCCGCATCAAGCTAACTATCGCATTATTCAGTCGGCGGCAAAACGGCTGAAATTACCGCTAGACCGTGTTGTCATAAATGTTGATAAATATGGAAATACCTCGGCCGCATCTGTACCAATTGCTCTTGATGAAGGCGTTAAGAGCGGCCTTATCAAAAAAGGCGATGTCATTGTTCTTGTAGGCTTTGGCGGTGGTTTGACCTGGGGCGCCAGTGTTATAAAATGGGATCATTGAGCATAGGAGGCGCTATGTGTCCAGAACGATTTACGGCCATTGATTTTGAAACAGCGAATCCTAGGCATTATAGCGCTTGTCAGCTTGGGATTGCCCTAGTAGAAAAAGGCGAGATTATTGAGGAAAAATCTTGGTTTATTCGACCGCCTACCCCGACGTTTACGTTTACTGATATTCATGGGATTACGTATAATCAGGTAAGAGATTCTTTGACCTTTCGCGAAATATGGGCAGAAGTGGTTCCTTACATTGAAGGACAAATTATTGCGGCCCATAATGCACGGTTTGACGAATCGGTTTTATTAGAATCTCTTGCTTATTATCGATTACCTGTGCCAGCATTTCAAGTGATTGATTCGCTCGATGTCGCCAGAAAAGCTTGGCCTCAGCTAAAAAATCATCAGCTTCATACTGTGGCTGCTCATTTGGCAGTAGAATTAAATCATCATGAAGCTTTAAGCGATGCCCGCGTTTGCGCTGCCATTATCGCCAAGGCTGCAGCAGAGCATATTATTGTGAAGTCTTCTTGTTTAAGACGCAGTGGATGAGAATGTATGAATTCTAAAAAGCGGAATTTAGCAGAAATATGGAGGAGATACGATGGTTTTTCGCCCAGTTGATCATCCGAATAATTCAAAGGCAAACTATATTTATGGGCTTATTGTCTTAGCTTTAATGATTTATTTAGGCTTTTATTCTTTGACCCAATCATAATGAAAAAATAAACCAGACTAGCCGGTAGGCTTTGTCTGGTTTATTTTTTTAGGCGTACGATAAAAATCCATTAAAAGATTTACATAAATAATAAACAATATTTTTTAGAAAATATAATTTAATTAGAAGGCTTGTTTATAAGTTTGGCGAATGTTTATTTATAATAAGAAATAAAGGGGGAACAGGAATGTCAAAAAAATCTTTTACTGCCATGTTTGGCGGACAAGCAGGGTACGGTGTAATGAGCGCTGGCTCTACCGTGGCCAAGGCGGCTAGCCGCTATGGTTTGTGGGCTATTGTAGTTAACGAGTATCCTTCCCTTATCAAAGGCGGTTTAAATGACTGCTTAGTACAGATTGGTTCTGTGCCTCAAGGCGCTTATGATGAAGAGCTGGATTTTCTCGGCGCTTTTTCACAGCCTGCTTGGGATCAAAATATAAACAAACTAAAACCTGGGGCTGTGGCCTTGTATGATGACGGTGCAGTCAAACCTGATTTAGTGAAATTGCCTGAAGGAGTTCAGGTTTTTCCTGTTAAGTTAGTTCAGTCGCTAGAAAGTGGCGATGAGAAAGTTATGGTCAATAGCGCGATGCTTGCTGCTTTTTGCGCTTTAACCGGATTTTCTAGTGAAGCAATTCTTCATGTTTTCGCTAGCGAGTTTACAAAAGCCGATGTGCTAGAAAAAAACATGTCGCTGTTTCATAAGGTTTTTACTGCCGTGCAAGATGAATATAAAGTTAGCAAGCAATTTCCTTTTGCTTTTGAAAAAACTGATCGCAAGAAAATGCTGATTAATGGCAATGACGCGATTTCGCTCGGTGCTTTGGCGGCAGGTGTAACTTTTGCTGCAGGCTATCCAATGACGCCTGGCTCCAGTGTGCTTACTTATCTAGCAGACCACGGGGCTGCCTACGGTTTAGTTTTCAAGCAAGCTGAAGATGAAATTGCGGCAATGAATATGCTCATTGGTGCTGGTTTCGGCGGTGTAAGAGCAATCGGCGCCACGAGCGGCGGCGGTTTTGCTCTGATGGTAGAAGCGCTAGGGTTTGCGGCGCAAGCAGAAATCCCTGTTGTAATGGTACTGGCCCAACGAGGTGGCCCAAGTACTGGTTTGCCTACGCGGACAGCGCAGGCTGATTTGAATTTCGTCTACTATTCCTCGCAAGGAGAGTTTCCTCGCTTGATTGTAGCGCCAGGTGATGTAGAGGAGTGTTTCTATGAAACATTTCGGGTTTTCAATTTAGCTGAAAAATATCAAATGCCTGCCATTATTCTGACTGACAAATATTTGGCGGATTCCAGCTGGGTTCAGGACTTTTTTGATCAAAGCGGCCTTGCAATTGAAAGATGTTTCGCTGATGAGGATTACTTGGCGAGCCATCAACCTTATTTACGATATAGTTTAACGGAAAACGGCGTATCGCCGCGGTCTTTTCCCGGTCAGAAGGGTGGTCGTCATATAGCCACAAGTTATACTCATGGCGCTGACGGATTTTATAGCTCGGGAAACCGGGAATATGCGGCAGAAGAACCAAGCATTACGGAAAAAGGTACGGATAAGCTATTTAATAAGGTTGAAGATTTGCTTAAGGAAATTCCTTCTGTCAAACTGCACGGTCCTGAGATGGCCGATTTGACGGTGATTGGTTGGGGGTCTTCTAAAGGCGCGATTTTAGCAGCGATGGATGAAGTAGCGCAACAAGGCGTTTCTGTGAATTATCTACAAGTTTTGTATCCTTCGCCTTTTCCCACAGCGGCCGTTGAGGCTGTTTTACAAAAGGCGAAAAAAACATTGTTGATTGAAGGCAACAAAACAGGACAGCTTGGCTTGCTCTTGGGTTCTTATACCGGAATAAAACCAGATTTTACTTATTTTAAATATGATTCTAGACCATTTAGTGTTAAAGCTATCGCCGATAAAATCAAGGAGGTGCTAGTATAATGGATCAATATACTTTACCTTATGTTCCTACATGGTGCCCAGGCTGTGGTAATTTTGGTATTCATGCCGCTCTGAAAAAAGCCTTTCAACTGCTTGAATTAGATCCGGAACAGACGGCTCTCGTTACAGGAATCGGTTGTTCCAGCAAAATAAGTCAGTATGTGAATACATACCGTATTGAAACGCTTCACGGTCGTTCGCTGCCTGTGGCTACAGGATTGAAGTTAGCTAATCATAAGCTGACTGTAATTGCCGAAGGTGGCGAAGGCGACGGCATGGGCCTTGGAATGGGGCATTTTATCCACACAGCACGGCGAAATTTAGATATTTCCTATTTTATTCATAACAACCAGATATATGGCTTGACTAAAGGACAGGCCTCGCCTACTAGTGATCTAGGGGCGATAACGAAATTCACACCGCCGCCGCTAGGTAATTTAGAAAAGCCTGTAAACATTGTTCAACTTGCTTTGCAAGCTGGCGCGACTTTTGTCGCTAGATCCTATTCAGCTGATCTGGCGCATTTGAGCGAAACGATGGCTATGGCAATTCAGCATAAAGGTTTTGCTGTTGTCGATATTCTGCAACCTTGCGTATCATTTAATCATGTTAATACGTATCAATGGTATCAAGAGAGAATCTACAAAGTGGATACCTTGTCCGATTATGATGAAACTGATTTTGCTAAGGCTAGCGCCATTGCCGGGCAATGGGGTGATAAAATTCCGCTTGGCGTTATCTATCAAACTGATAGAATGACATTAGAGGAATCCTTGCCCGCTTTGGCGCAGGGAACGCTTATCGACAGAAACTTGAGTCAGCCGAATTCGGTGCTTTCGTTAATGGAAGAGATGGCGTAAGTCCCTTTTAGTAGAAGTAATTCCACCAGTAGGGATGGTAATTCCACCACCAGCGGCGACATGTATGAAAGTATTGATAAGGGTAGGCGCAGCCTTTACCCCAAAAATAGTTTTTCTGGCATTTGGGGCATTTCAGTCGCATAGTTTCACCACCATAGCTTTTTTGTAGCTTATGCGTTTTTGAGTCGTTTTGTCTCAAACCAATAAAAAGAACAGTCAGGCTGTTTAGTTGAGCCTGACTGTTCTTTTTAAGTTGGCAGAGAGTTTTTACAGGGGAACTTTTTCTGTTCTTTGGCAGTCTCAGTATCTGTTTTTGCTGATTTTTGCACTGACGCTCCTGCCGGACGCGATTTTTTTTGCGGCTCAGAATTGGCCATATCTTTAAAAGTCATTGCCTATCCTTCTTTCCTATTGTTTTTCTTACTATAGCCTAAACTTACAAGAGTTATACGAAGAATAAAAAAAACGTAAGCGGGTATGGTAAGAAGTGAAGCAGAAGATTGAGGTGAAGAAAGTGCGGGGAAAAATTTTTAGCAGTATATTAGTAGGGCTCATTTCAGGCCTACTTATCGCAGTTGGCAGCTTTCTGTGGCTTGACCGTCATTATATTCAACAGCGAGCTGTTATGACACTTGTACAAACAAGCATGGATAATCCAGCCATACAAGATCTGTTGGCGGCGCAGGTTTTGCGCTATCTGAAATCGCCCGAGGGAAGCCAGGAAATGTTGGAGTATTTAAAGCGACCGGAGGTTGCTAAGGTTTTGGCAGAGCATTTAGAAAGTCCGGAAGTAAGGCCGCAGCTTGTGCAACTTTTTAACCAGCCTGATGTTCGTCGGGCTTTTATCGCTTCTTTGGCAAAAGAGCCTGAGTTTAAAATTTTACAGGCCCTTAGCGAATTTGCCGAAGATACAAATCAGGGACAGGGAAGCAGCCAATAGTTCTTTACAAAGCGATAAGGCTGTACTATAATACAGATAAATTAATAGTTCGCTAGGGGAGCCGGTTGGCGGCTGAGAGAAAGATTTTTCGACCCTTTGAACCTGATCTGGTTAATACCAGCGTAGGGAAGCACGCACTTAGCTTGGTTTAAGCTCGCGCCTATGTTGGATCGCGAGCTTTTTTATTTGCGATTTTTTAGCAAGTGAGGTGAGGCGAATGCAAATCCGTTTGAATGGAGCTGAGGTTGTTTTTGCAGCAGAAGTTTCACTAGAAGAGTTATTATCGCAGCAAAAAATCAATTTGGACACAGTCATAGTGGAATTAAATCAAATAATTATAAAGCGCGACGAATTGGCTCAAACAATTGTTAAAGATCAAGATACGATTGAAGTGTTGCGCTTTGTCGGAGGCGGTTAATTATGCAACAGCAGGAAGATTTTTTTGAACTTGGCGGGAGAAAGCTCTCTAGTCGCTTATTTATTGGCTCAGGGAAATATAGTGATGATAGGTTGATCCCGGCTATTGCCGAGGCATCTGGCGCCGAAGTGATTACAGTGGCACTCAGGCGTATCGATTTTCAAGCAAAACAAGATAATATTTTAGAAAATATACCAGATCATATGCAATTACTGCCCAATACATCAGGCGCTAGAACAGCAGAAGAAGCGATTCGTCTGGCTCGTTTAGCGAAAGCGTCCGGCTGTGGGAATTGGATTAAGATTGAAGTTATTTCTGACAGTAAGTATTTGTTGCCTGACGGCTATGAAACTGTAAAAGCTGCCGAGGTTTTAGCGAAAGAAGGTTTTATCGTTTTGCCTTATATCAGCCCCGATTTAATGGTAGCAAAAGCGTTAGTAAATGCCGGAGCTGCTGCTATTATGCCGTTAGGCGCGCCGATTGGCACCAATCGCGGCTTGAAAACGAAAGAATTAATTCGAATTCTCATTGAGGAGATTTCACTCCCGATTATCGTTGATGCAGGGATTGGAGCGCCGTCTCATGCCGTGGAAGCTATGGAAATGGGCGCGTCAGCTTGTTTGCTGAATACGGCGATTGCCAGTTCTCCCAATCCATTCTTAATGGCAAAAGCTTTTGGTCAGGCGGTAGCCGCCGGACGACAGGCATTTTTAGCTGGGTTAGGCGTAGATCAGACTCTAGCGCGAGCATCGTCGCCGCTCACAGGGTTTTTACATGAATAAGGGGAGCGTCTTTGACGCCCTGCAAGAGTATGATTCCTTTGATTTTCCGGCCTTTTTTGCCGCTGTGTCGGAGCAGGATGTAGCGCAGGTATTGCGCAAGGATCATCTCTCCTTAGCCGATTATATGAAGCTGTTAGCGCCAGCTGCTGAGGCTTTTTTAGAGCCTATGGCGCAGAAGGCTAAGGATCTTACAGCACGCCACTTCGGCAGAACGATTCTATTGTTTACGCCAATTTACGTATCTGATGTTTGCAGCAATCAATGCCGCTACTGTGGCTTTAGCGCTTTAAATACGGAGCTCAAACGCAATCATTTAACCTTAGAAGAAGTAGAGCTTGAAGCGCAGGCTGTAGCAAAAACCGGATTAAAACATATTGTTTTTTTAACGGGAGATGCACCGCAGATTGCTTCAGTGAACTATATGGAAGAATGTACTAAAATCTTTCGAAAATATTTTTCCTCTATTTCCATTGAGGTTTATTCCTTGACCAAAGCAGAATATGAACAGCTTGTCCAAGCGGGCGTTGATAATATGACCATGTTTCAGGAGACTTATAATGCGGCGCTTTATGATACACTGCATCTGAAAGGACCGAAAAAAGATTACCGCTTTCGCCTTGATGCGCCGGAACGGGCCTGTCAAAGCGGCATGGCGTCGGTTTCGATCGGGGCCTTGCTTGGACTCGATCAATGGCGGCAGGAGTGTTTTAAAACAGGGCTTCATGCAATGTATTTGCAGACGAAGTATCCAGCGGTAGATGTGAGTATTTCGGTTCCCCGCATGCGGCCTCATACGGGTGAATTTCAGCCACCTGTCGCTGTGACCGATAAAAATTTGGTCCAATATATTTTGGCCTATCGATTATTTATGCCTTACTCTGGTATTACGATGTCATCGCGTGAAACTCCAGTTATGCGTGATCATATGATGGGAATCGGTGTAACAAAAATGTCGGCAGGGGCTTGCACTGTTGTCGGCGGACATATAGCGCATCAGAAAAATGCTGGTCAGTTCGACACGTCGGATGAACGGGGTGTATCTGCCATGAAAGACGCTATTTTACGGCAAGGTTGTCAACCAGTTATGAAGGATTGGCAGCCCCTTTGGAGCAGGTAAAGGAGGTCTCTTGTGAACGCTTTCGAAACGTCTTTGGCGAGCATGATTGGCTGTGAGGCTTTGGCTAAGATTCAAAGTTTTAAAATTGGTATAGCCGGAGCTGGCGGGCTTGGTTCGAACTGCGCCGTTCATTTAGTGCGCAGTGGTTTTATCGACTTTACGATTGCTGATTTTGATGTGCTTGAGCCAAGCAACTTAAACCGTCAATACTACTTTTCCCGGCAGATTGGTTCTTTAAAGGTTGCGATGCTGCGGGAAAATTTGACGGCCATTAATCCGGCGGTGCAAATTCATACGGTAGATCAAAAATTGGATACTGATGATTTTAGCAGGGTTTTTGCGGATTGCCAGGTGGTCATTGAAGCCTTTGATAAGGCCGAATATAAGAAGAAAATTATTGAAGCGTTGCTTTCTTCCGATAAACTGCTTGTAGGGGCTTCCGGACTTGCTGGAATGGGCGACAGTGATGCAATTACGATTCACCAGATAAAAGAACGCTTCTTTTTAATTGGTGATTTAGTGACAGGTGTAGGGGACGATCAGCCGCCTTTAGCGCCGCGTGTGGCAGTGGCGGCGGCTAAACAGGCTGATGTAGTTTTGCGATACGCCTTAGGCATGATTTAGGGAAAGGAGTGTTCTTATGAAAAAGCAAGATTGTTTGGGAACAGACTTATATGGATTGACTGGTGAAGTTTATTCCCAAGGCCGTAGTAACATAGATATTGTCACAGCCATGTTACAAGCAGGCATTCAAATTATTCAGTATCGGGAAAAAGAGAAAAAGCAGCGCTATAAGTATGAAGAATGTCGCCAGATTCGCGCTCTTACGCAAGAATATAACGCGACCTTTATTGTAAATGACGATATTGAAATTGCCAAACTTGTGAAAGCTGACGGGGTACATATTGGACAAGAAGATCTACCAATTGAATTGGTCCGTCAAATTGTGGGACCTGATATGATAATCGGTCTTTCTACCCATTCGCCACAGCAAGCGCAAGATGCCGTCAAACGGGGCGCTGACTATATTGGCGTTGGTCCCATTTTTGCTACTAAAACGAAAAAAGATGTGTGCAGTCCAGTTGGTTTTGATTATCTTGATTATGTCGTAAAAGAGATTGATCTTCCTTTTGTCGCAATCGGCGGTATTAAAGCTGATAATATTAATCAAGTTGCGGCTCATGGGGCAAAGTGTATTGCCTTGGTAACCGAGATTGTCGGCGCTGACGATATTGCCGCCAAAGTTATTGAGATTCGAAGAAATATGAAGCAAGCTTAAATAACAATAGAAGGAGTGTTACTATGACTTATAGTACGCAAATGGATGCAGCGAGACAAGGAATTATTACCGAACAAATGAAAGTTGTCGCACAAAAAGAAGGCATGGATGTTGAAAAGTTGCGAGGTCTTATTGCGACAGGCAAAGTAGTTATCCCTGCTAATAAGAATCATAAAAGCCTCAGCCCGGAAGGCATCGGTGAAGGACTTAGGACAAAAATTAATGTAAATTTAGGGGTATCAAAAGATTGTTGCGACTTAGATAGCGAAATGGAAAAAGTTAAAAAAGCCGTTGAATTAAAAGCGGAAGCCATCATGGATTTGAGCTGTTACGGCAAGACGCAGGAGTTCCGTCGCCGTGTGCTTGACTATTCGCCGGCTATGATCGGAACTGTGCCGATGTATGATGCTGTTGGCATGCATGATGCAGACCTAAAGGATATGACAGCTGACCAGCTCTTTGAAGTCGTGGAACGCCATGCAGCCGATGGAGTAGATTTTATGACGATTCATTGCGGTTTAAACCGTGCGACAGCCGAACGAGTCAAACGCAATCGTCGCTTAACTAATATTGTGTCCCGCGGCGGTTCGCTGCTGTTTGCCTGGATGGAATTGAATCAGGCGGAAAATCCTTTTTATGAGCAGTATGATCGCGTACTTGATATTTGCGCCCGCTATGATGTGACAATTAGTTTAGGCGATGCTTGCCGCCCTGGTTCGATTCATGATTCAACTGATGCAGCTCAAATTGCTGAGCTGATGACTTTAGGAGAGCTTACTAAGCGTGCTTGGGAGAAAAATGTACAGGTTATGATTGAAGGACCCGGTCATATGGCTCTCAATGAGATTGCGGCGAATATGGTCTTAGAAAAACGTCTCTGTCATGGCGCTCCTTTTTATGTGTTGGGACCACTAGTAACTGATGTAGCTCCTGGCTATGATCATATTACTAGCGCTATTGGCGGTGCTATTGCTGCAGCTAATGGCGCCGATTTCCTCTGTTATGTGACGCCAGCGGAACATTTACGGTTGCCTAATTTAGAAGATATGAAAGAAGGTATTATCGCTTCGCGAATTGCTGCTCATGCGGCTGATATTGCCAAAGGCATTCCTGGAGCTAGAGATTGGGATAATAAAATGAGCAAAGCAAGAGCCGATGTGGATTGGAAGACTATGTTTAATTTAGCCATTGATCCCGAGAAAGCCAGACGCTATCGTCAGGAATCGGCGCCAGAAGAAGAAGAAACTTGTACGATGTGTGGTAAGATGTGCGCTATGCGCAATATGAATAAGATTTTAAACGGTGAAGAGGTGACTGTAAAAGACTAACTTTTGCCTAATAAATCTTTATTAAGGAATATTTATATAAGATAAAAAAGACTTGTCTTTACGAGACGAGTCTTTTTTACTATAATAAACTGTATTGAATTTTTTATTAAAAGAGATAAGGGGGAAGATCATGGAGCTAGCCAAAGCTTTATTAACTTGGTACAAAGCGGAAAAGCGAGATCTTCCTTGGCGGCGAGATCAAGATCCTTATAAAATATGGGTATCTGAAATTATGTTGCAGCAGACGCGGGTGGAGGCGGTTATTCCTTATTTTGAGCGTTTTTTATCCCGATTTCCGACTATTGAGAGTTTGGCCGCTGCGCCAGAAGAAGAAGTTCTGCAATACTGGCAAGGCCTTGGCTACTACAGTCGGGCGCGTAATCTTCATAAAGGCGTACAGGAAGTAGCTGCTGCTTACGGCGGGGAAATTCCGGTTTGTCCAACTGAAATCAAAAAACTGGCTGGTGTTGGCGACTATACAGCCGGTGCGATTGCCAGCATTGCCTTTCAAGTGGATTGTCCTGCTGTGGATGGCAATGTTATGCGCGTATTCAGCCGTCTTTTTGCTGTTGCGGAAGATATTAGTACAACAGCAGTAAAACGAAAAATTACTAAACTTGTTTACGATCAATTACCTCAAGGCGAAGCTGGCGACTTTAACCAGGCACTGATGGATTTAGGGGCTGCTGTGTGTATACCAGGTAACCCGCGGTGCCAGCTTTGTCCGCTAACTGTATATTGTGAGGCTTTTAAGCTTGAGAGGACAAAAGAACTGCCCATAAAGCGGCCCAAAAAGCAGCCGCGTTCTGTCTATGTTACAGCGTCAGTGATTGTTTATAAAGAAAAATATTTAGTAATACAACGGCCTAAGCGGGGACTTTTAGCGGGTATGTGGCAGTTTCCGGCGCAAGAGCTAGAAAGGCCGCAAGTTCTTGCGGAGAATGCTTCTTTTTGGGAGACGCAGGGAATTCAATTTGAAACAGGAGAGTTTCTTTGTGCGCTGACTCACACCTTTTCCCATATTCGCTGGTACCTGGAAGTGTATTGTTATAGCGCCAAAGTGATTCCCAAGGAGCTTGCCGCCAATTCTCCTGTTAAGCGTTGGTTGACTTGTTCTGAATTTAAAGATATTACTTGGGCAGGACCCTATGGTAAAATCGCGGCTATGATACTAGACAGAAATAGCCCCACTGCCTAGGGCAGCGGGGCTATTTACAGCTATAAAGTTATTTGGCTTTCGCCGGATCTTTTTTCTCTTTTCCAGCCTGACGACGCGAAAGTTCTTTTGTTACCATACGATAAGCCCCCCAGAAACAGAGGGGAACTAGAATAACTTTTACTGCCAAGTCAAGGGTTTCGTTTGATGGGTAAAAAAACATAACTGTTAAGCTGTAAATTGTAGAATAGACCAAATAGCTGAAATGCCATAAAACAAAACCAAGTGCAAGTGTATAAATGTATTTCAATGTGACAGCCTCCTTGTAACATCAAGTCTAATTATACTTGATACCTTGTTCGTTGAGCAAGTCACTTCCTAAAGAAATAGAGTGATTATTTTAGCAAGTGCTGCTTCAGGGCAGGAAATTAGTAGGATCCTGTCGAAACATTTTTATAATTTAAAGAAAACTGAGGTGAGCCTGTGGCATTTGATTTTATTTTAATTGCTGCATCTACAGGCGGACCAGCGGCTCTCAATGAAGTCTGTTCAGGACTTCCTGACAGGATCTCTTGTCCTGTCTTAATTGTGCAGCATATGCCGCCTGACTTTACAAGACTTTTAGCAGGTTCTTTAAGTAAAGTATGCAAACTGCCGATTGAGGAAGCAACAAACGGTCAAACGGTTTTGCCAGGTCATATTCTTGTAGCGCCTGGCGGCTGGCACATGACTGTAAAAAATGAGCGAGGCCGTAAGACGGTAGAGCTTTTGAATACTCCCTTAGTTAAGGGAGTACGTCCGGCTGCAGATGTGTTATTTGATTCGATAGCTCGGTCTTTTCCTAGACAGAAAATACTTACTGTAATTTTGACAGGCATGGGAAATGATGGCTTAGACGGCGTTCGTCGGATGAAAGAAGCCTGTAATTGCTATTGCTTGGCCCAAAGCGAGGAAAGCTCTGTTATTTATGGCATGCCCCGCAGTGTTGTTGATGCGGGCTTGGCTGACGAAGTGATTCACTTAAAAGATATGGCTAAGAGAATTCATCAGCTTGTTCCATTTCAAAAATAGCGAAGGAGACGAATTCATGAAGTTGCGTGTGCTAATTTGTGACGATTCACCAATGATTCACTATGTGTTATCTAATCTTTTGGCAAAACTAGATTATGAAGTCTGTGGTATTGCTCATGATGGGCAAGAGGCTATAGAACAGTGTGCAAAAGCACTTCCTGATGTTATTTTACTTGATATTACGATGCCCGTGATGAATGGGCTTGAAGCGGCGCAACAAATTCTTCAAACTCACGAAGGCATAAAAATTATCATTGTCAGTGCCATGGCTGATATAGAGATTCAAGATCAGGCCAAGGCCCTTGGCATTTATGCTTATCTGAAAAAGCCAATTGATGATGAACAACTTGCTGCTCTATTAGAAGCTGTTGAAAAGGAGAAAGCCCATGGATAAACGATTGACGGATCCTTTTTCCGCTAGTCTGGTTCGTATGGTTTTTGCTATGACGAAGCTACAGTGCACTTCTTTTGGTGCAACAAGTTATTCGGTCAAGCCTATCACTTCGTTTGGCGTGGCTTCCTTAATTCATTTGACTGGCAAGATCTGCGGACGAATTATGCTTGACGTCGAAGCGGAAGTAGCGCTTGCTTTGACAGAAAAAATTACGGGAACGCGCTATACATCCGCTCGGGAAGAAGCCGTTTTGCTTACTTTAGCGGAAATTAATAATATTGTTACAGGTGATGCCGTGACCACTCTTAATAATGAGTTTTCATTAGCGCTTCGTTCTTCACCGCCTATTGTTTTCGCTGGCGAGAATGCAGCGATTGCTTTGCCTAAAATCGAAACGGCTACCATGCTTTTTACAAGTTTGCCGGGGAATTTGCAATTGAGTGTTGCTTTTAGGGGAGGGCTTACTTCGTGAAAAGCGAGCAAATCAATCCTTTTTTGCAGGCTTTAGTTACTGTACTAGGTCAGTTTGGCCTCCAGCCTGTAAATAAAGGTGCTATGCAGTTGAAATCAGGTTTAACTATTGATAAAGAAGTAACGACTGTGTTGGGTTTAGTCGGGGAATTGCAGGGGAATGTGGCCTATTCTTTGGCAAAATCAACTGCGTTGCAACTTGCTTCAACCATGATGATGGGCATGCCTGTCGCAGAACTTGATGAAATGGCCCAAAGCGCTATTTCTGAGTTTTCGAATATGGTTACAGGGACAGCGGCAAGCTATTTTTCTGAACAGGGCGTAAAACTTGATATTTCACCGCCTTCGTTAATTATGGGGGACAACTTATTAATGTCGGTGAGTTCGGCTACAACTGTTGCGATTACGATGCAGACGCCTGTAGGCGACATTGAAGTCAATATTGCTTTTGTTGCGTAAAAAAAGTTTTTTTGCAAATTACTAGTTATAAGACGAATGAACAACCATCTCATAAAGAGATGGTTGTTTGCTTTTATCTAATAAACGCGGAGGGCGCCATGGAGACTGTTAGAATTCTTGCCAGCATTATTTTTATTAATTTGCTGCTTAGCGGTGACAATGCATTGGTCATTGCTTTGGCGAGCCGTAGTTTACCGCACCAAAAACAAAAAAAAGCAATTTTTTGGGGGAGTATTGGCGCGGTAGTGTTACGCGTTCTGTTAACTTTTGGCGTTGTATTTATCCTTTCTGTTCCCTATCTTCAGCTGATTGCCAGTCTGTTATTACTCTCCATTGCCATAAAGCTGTTACAAGGGGAAAGCGAGTCAAAAGAGCGAATTGCCGCCGTTTCTTCTTTGGCAGAAGCGATTAAAATGATTATTACAGCCGATTTTATTATGAGCCTTGATAATGTAATTGCGATTGCCGCCGTAGCTAAAGGCAATCTGGTCTATCTGTTTCTGGGGCTTGCTCTTAGTATTCCAATTATTATGTTTGGCAGCCGTCTTGTTCAGCAAGCTTTAAGCAAATGGCCTGTGTTGATTTGGCTTGGTTCTATTTTTCTTGGCTGGACTGCTGGTGATATGGCGGGAGCGGACAAGCAAACGAGATTTTTGTTAAGCAGTTGGCCAGCTCTATTAGAGTTATTGCCGTTACTTTTTGCTTGTTTTGTTTTGGCGGCAGGTCTATGGTTGAAAAGAAAACGTGCATAGGACGGCCTGTTCCAGGCAAAATAAAAGCAATGTCAAAATAGCTTGGAGGCATCTATGGAGAAAGAAAAAACTCTGATTCATTCAACCGATGAAGTGAGTCACGGCCCGATGGAATCACTGTCAGGCGCAGGCGAGGCCAGTGGCACAAATTCGCCGGATGATCATTTTGATATTCATAAAAATCAACGTAAATACTATGAAATTACGCCATCGCCTGACCCCGATGAAGTTTTTTCCTGGCAGCGAGAGCATATTGCGCGAGGCGATCAAGGGCAAGAGAATTATCCGCTAAATATTATTATTGATCCGGCGATGCGAGAAATGTATCAGCACGTTCATGCGCAGGGACTTACCAATGTGTTTGATCGTTACAGTCAACAAGAAAAAATTCGCTGTAATTTCTGTAAACAAGGGTTGTCATGCCAACTATGCGCTCAAGGGCCTTGCCGGATCAGTCCTAAAGTACCGCGAGGAACTTGCGGCGTTGACGCACATACGATGGTGGCGCGAAATTTTGTATATCGCCATGTAACAATTGGAACCGCTGCTAATATATTTCATGCTGGTCAAGCCGCGAGAACATTGAAAGCGGCCGCTACTTCGCCGGAAAGCGGTTTGAAAATTCGTGAACCGGAAAAATTATTTTTTTATGCACGAGAAGCGGGATTAGGCGCTTTTTCCCAAGTGAATGAAGCAGCCATTGCTTTTGCCGATTTTTGTTTAGCTGATATCGGAAGGCCCTATTGGGAGGAATCGCTGTTAACGAAAGTATTTGCGCCTGTGAAACGGCGTACTCTTTGGTCTAATTTGGGGATTTTCCCTGGCGGTGGCAATAGTGAAGTTGCGTTGGCTCAGACGAAATGCATGACGAATTTGAATGCGGATCCCGTTGATTTTTTGCTTACGGCGGTTCGCCTCGGCATAGCCAATGAATATCAAGGTCTCTTTGCGCTTGATATTTTACAGGAAATTCTTATGGGAACACAAAAAATTACCACACAGGAACAGAATATGGGACTTCTTGACAAAGAAAAAGTCAATATTATAACAAATGGTCATATGCCGCTCTTAGCACAAGTTCTTATTGCGAAAGCCTCGGAAGAAACTTGGCAGAAAAAAGCCCAGGAGATGGGCGCCGCAGGAATTCAAGTTTTAGGTCATGTCTGTGAAGGACAACAATTACTAAATTATCGCGGCATGCAAGAATTGAAAGCCTATCGGGGGCAAGAAGGCGAATGGTTGAGTGAAGAATATCTGCTTGCTACAGGCTGCGTCGATCTTTTCATGTTTGACTATAACTGTACTGTGCCAACTTTGCCTCTCTATGGCAAACGGTTTGGTACAAAGTTGATTAGTACACACGAGGTGATTCGGCTACCTGGGGTAGAAACGCTCGCCTTTGTTCCAGAAAAGATGGAACAACAAGCTGAGACGATTTTGCAAAAAGCCTTAGAAGCTTATCAGGAAAGAAAGAAACAAAATCGGCCTGTTTATATACCAAACTATACGACGAAATGCATGGTCGGTTTTAGTACCGAATCGGTCAAAGAAGCTCTTGGCGGTACGTGGGAGCCGTTGCTTGAAGCAATTAAGGCGGGAAAAATCCGCGGTGTTGCGACGATCGTTGGTTGTACTACAGCAGCCTATGGTCAGGGCGGTAGCAATATCTTCCGCATAGCAAAAGGGTTAATTGCCAAAGATGTTTTGATTTTGTCAGGCGGCTGCACGTCGTCGGTCATGGAGTATACGGGGTTGACGCGGCCAGAAGCTGCGGTAGAATGTGGGCCAGGCCTAAAGGAAATTTGCCAAGCACTTGGCATTCCACCAGTTCTTTCTTACGGCGCTTGTGTTGATATTGGCAAGATGACGCAAACAGGCAAGGAACTAGCAGAAGCTCTTGGTGTGGATACGAAGGATTTGCCCTTAGTAATTGGCGCGCCGGAATATTTAGAGCAAAAAGCTGTAGCTGATGCTTGCACGGCCATTGCTTTGGGTTGGCTGGTACATGTGGCTCCTGTCCCTTCCGTAACAGGCAGTGATGTAGTCGTCAAAACACTTACAGAAACGACAGAAACTCTAGGATTAGGAAAACTCATGATTGAAACTTCCGCCGATAAAGCCGTAGAAATTTATCTGGATTATATCGAAGGAAAACGGCGAGCCTTAGGCCTCTCATAAGATGTAAGAATACCAAAAAAGCTGTCTCAGTATATTCTGAGGCAGCTTTAAAATTTATGGCGCTATAAGAATTTTTTGTTTGTAGGTAAATAGATAGGTCGTTTCTAGTTGCTTGTTTTGATTAAAGTGCATGAACCCCCAGTGAATAAATCCTGTTGGCGAAGTATAGCGCAAGTCAGAAATAGTGATACAGAAACTTGCCCCGGTTTTTGTGACAGAATAGTAGGGATAAGGTGTGAAAAACTGGAAGAATTGGTCTAGGCGCGTGCCTGTTCTCAAAGCTAGTAGAGCATTTTCCTCACTCATCGGTAATACTTTATTTTCGGTAAGAATCCCTGATAAAGTAGCGTAATTTCCCAGATGAATCTTTTGTTCGCTTTGCAAAATATAATCCCAGCACAAGCCATGATTTAGGCTCGGCATAATATAAATGTGTCGGGCTGCTTGATTTTTATAGTGCTGTTGTAGCTTACCTTTGACAACATAGCGAAGTTGGTATTGGAGCAGAACATAGGCAGCAGCAAAACAGAGCGATTCAATACCTTGGTTTACTGAGGCTGGGGCAAGTAAAAAAGGGAGGATAATAAGGCAAAGCAGTATAGGATCAAATACTTTGAGCAACGGCTCAGATAAACGTTGCTTTTGCCATGGCCAAGCCACACTGGCGCCATGCGTATTAAAATAATCAAATATTATATGGCTGAAGCAGCCGCAAGCGGCCCACATAAACGACGCAGTAAAAGCATGGCCGTAAAGATATAATACGAGTCCAATGAGCAGCGACCAAACCAAAAGACCAGGAAAACTGTGAGATAATGAGCGGTGAGTTTTTAAGTAAGCCCAAGGACCTCTTAAGTGACTCACAATATCTAGATCAGGCGCCTCAGCGCCAAGTAGCGCAGCGAGATATACAGGATCATGCAAAGAAAAGGGATGCCCCGACAAACTGGCTACGGCAAGTCCTAAAGCAAGATGCGTTAGAGTATCCAAGAGAATTCCGCTCCTTTCCCGCTATAAATGCACGAAAAGTTTATAGACAAGGCTAAATTATAGCGGGAAAGGAGCAAAATGTCGATGGATCTTTCTGGCGAATCTTATACTTATAAAGGTTTTATCGGCAGGTCTTTTACGGCATTCACGCGTGGCTGCAAAAAGAAAATATAATAGCCGTAAATTGCTGCTAAAATCGGAATACCTGCATAGAGAACGATACGTTGTGATTCGTCAAAGTAAAGACTGATAACAACAGCAAGGTTAAAGAAGATGGTTAAGTAAGGTACAAGCGGGTAAAAGGGAGTGCGAAATCCTAGTTCGTTTAGTTTGCCGCCGCGGCGGAGAAAAGACTTACGGAATCGTAATTGACACCAGCCAATAATGACCCAGATCAAGCAGCCAGTAAGGCCTGTGCTAGCCATGAGCCATAAGTACACAGTATCGGCAGCATATTCTTCTGTTAACAGCGATAATAAGGCTAATACAAGTGTAATAAATATACCATTAAAGGGGACTTTGCGGCTATTGGTCTTGCCAAGCCATTTGGGAGCAAGTCCTTCTTTCGCCATAGACCATAACAGGCGAGAGCAGGCGTACAGAGCAGAATTGCCTGAAGACAAAGCTGAGGTTAGAACGACAAAATTCATAATATCTTTTGCGTAAGGAATTCCCATCATGCCAAAAACATGAGCAAAAGGACTTTCTAAGACGCCAGCGTCTTCCCAGGGAATCGTTCCTGTGAGCACAATCATAGCTAAAACATAAAATAAAATAATTCGTACTGTAATTCCATTGATTACCCGCGGAATATTTTTGCCGGGATTTTCGCATTCGCCAGCAGCAATGCCGACAAGCTCAGCGCCTTGAAAAGAATAGGTTACGGCAATCATCGTTAAAAAAAGAGCTTGAAAGCCTTTCGGAAATAGCGACCCCGTTTCATTGGCAAAGAAGTTAGAGAAACCTAGAGCAGCGCCGTGGTTCGAAAAACCAAACATCATACCAGCGCCTAAAATAATAAAAGCAACAATAGCGGTAACTTTAATGCTGGCAAACCAAAACTCCGCTTCCCCATAGGCTCTTACAGAAACTAGGTTTAGCAGAGCTAATACAATAGCAAAAGTACCGCACCATAAATAGGTCGGAATATTAGGAAACCAGTTATGCATGATAATACCGGCCGCAGTAAAATCAGTGGCGATGCAGATGGCCCAGTTTAGCCAGTAAAGCCAGCCGGTGGTAAAGCCGACGCCTGGGGAAATAAAGTGCGTAGCATAACTTTGGAAAGAGCCTGATACAGGCATAGCCACAGCCAGTTCGGCCAAGCAGAGTAAGACGAGATACATAATAAAACCGCCTACCATATAGGCGAGAATGGCGCCGAAAGGACCAGCCTGACTGATTGTTTGGCCAGAGCCGACAAATAGGCCTGTTCCGATGGTACCGCCAATAGAAATCATCAATAAGTGACGTGATTTCATGTCTCTTTTTAATGTTTCTGTTGGCATTATAGTGTTTTCTGTTTGTGCATTCAAAAAGAAGCCTCCTTATTTTATGGCAAATACGTATTAGTTGTTTCTTATTTTATTATTTTATTATAGTAAAATAAGAGTGTCAACGATTGAGGGACTTGCGATCGATATGTCCGCTCCAAAAGAATAAGATGATGCCTAGCACAATGACTGATAAACTCGTAAGTTGAGCGGATTTAAGGCCAAATAAAAGCGTATTGTAGTCGCCGCGCAGATACTCCAAGAAAAAGCGGGCTGTGGAGTACAGAATGGCATATAAAATAAAAACTTGGCCCTTGGCATAATGAGTCGTGCGAAAGAAAAGCAGCAGAGCAAAAAGCACGATATCAATCTGGCATTCCCAAACTTCGGCGGGCCAAAGCGGTTGTGCGCCATAAACATGGTAGGCTAAGGTGGTAGATGGATAGATAATGCCGAAAGGACCGCCTGTAGGGTGACCAAAGGCGTCACCGTTTAATAGGTTGGCACTGCGTCCGATGGCTTGTCCTAACAACAACGCTGGGGCAATAAGATCAGCCATAACCCAGGTATCTATATGATGTTTTTTTGTATAAAGAATGCCAACTAGGGCCCCAGCGATTACACCGCCTTGGATCGCCATGCCGCCTTGCCAGACAAAGGGGATTTCTAAAAGATGTGAGGAGTAATAACCCCAGTCAAAAAAGAACACATCCCAGAGTCTGGCGCCGACAATCCCGGCAATGCCGCAGTATATGCCCATATCAGGAATATGATTATGCCAACGACCGTCCTGTTTGGCGAAAAAATAAGCAACACCTGTAGCTAAAATTATACTTAGGCTTAAAATTAAACCATAGGCGCGAATGGGAAAATCGCCGATGAAAAATAAATATTGATGCATAAGGACCTCCGTTTGAATTCTTTTTGTACATAAGTATACCACGACTTTTTTTGTTGCGTCGCGATTTTTAGCAGCATAAACTTTTATAGAACCTATTATGTAATATAGGAGGGCGCAGCATGGACCAAGACAATGTTCTGTGGCCTGATTATGGGGCTCTCTATGAAACTATGCCGATTAGTGCTTTTTTGCTTACAGAAACAGGCGAAATTTTGGCAGCTAATTCCCTCGGGATCGAGTTTATGAATCAGTTTGCTCAGGAAGTCCCGCCAGGTTTTTTTGGTGGAATTTTATCGGCAAAACATCGCCTGGCTTTTCAGGCCTATCTTGAGGCTTTATTTGCTGGCAAAGAAGCTGTTGACTGTCAACTAGAAATTGGTAACCTAGAAAACGTTTGCCATGTTCTTTTAAAAAGCCGTGTTTTCTTCGACGTTTTGTTGCAGAAAAAACTGTGCCATACCTTTGTTATTGATATTACCGGTTATAAGCGCGGGCAAGAGGAGGCGGTTTCTGAGCACAAACGTTTGCGGCGCCAAATCAAGCAGGAGCGAAATTGTCATCAGCGAGAAGTGCTTACTTTACTTGATTCTCTCCCTGCTTTAGTTTTCTTTAAAAATCTCGGATGCATGTATGTAATGGCTAATCAGACTTTTTGTGATGCCGTTGGTTACTCGCTTGAAGAGATCATTGGCAAGACTGATTATGATTTGTTTTCAGCAAAGCGGGCTGATAAATACAGGCAAGATGATTTAATCGTTTTACGCGAAGGTCGACCGCTCTTTATTGGCGAAGAGGAAGTCGTCTATGGCGGCATAAGCTATTCTGTCATTACGCGGAAAGTACCAATTTGCGATGAAAATGATCAAGTAACAGGGCTTATTGGCTTAGTATTTGATATTCGCGAGATGAAAGAGGCGGAGCAAGACTTAAGAGAGAGCGAGGAAAAATATCGCTTACTCTTTTCAAAAGAAAAAGATGCAATTATGCTGTTTGATGTTGCGAAAGATCATTTTATTGATGTGAATGAAGCGGCAGTTCAGCTATACGGTTATACTCGCGAAGAATTGCTGCAAATGTGCGCACGCGATATTTATGCGAATTTAGATGGCGGTTCCCAAGAATTACATTTGGTAAATCAGTGTCTTATGGCTGTTGCACCGGAACAAGATAGTGAGCAGACTGCCTTCCATTGGCATAAAAAGAAAGATGGCACAGTATTTCCGGTGGAAATTGCTGCAGCTCCCTTTACTTGGAAGGGGAGGAATATGGTATGTGAAATTATTCGTGATATTTCAGGACAGTATAAAGTGGAAGCAGAACTAAGGCGGGCGAAAGCAACAGCCGAACAGTCGAATCGGATGAAAAGCGATTTTTTGGCTATGGTCAGCCATGAAATTCGGACGCCGATGAGCGGCGTTTTAGGCATGCTTGATTTGCTGCTAAAAACAAAACTAAATAATACACAAAAAAGAATGGCAGAAGCGGCTCATTTATCAGCAGAAAATTTACTTGTGATTATTAATGATGTCTTGGATTTTTCTAAAATCGAAGCAGATAAAATTACTTTTTCTTCGCTTAGTTTTTCTTTAACTAATTTGCTACAAGATACCCTAGAAATGATTCGGCCCATGGCAATGCTAAAAGGCCTTACCTTTGAATATTCCTGTGAAGATTTGGCGGCTCGTTATTTTAAGGGAGACCCCATTCGCATTAAGCAGATTTTACTAAATTTATTAGGTAATGCTTTAAAATTCACCGAAAGGGGAACCATACGTCTTAGTGTAAAGCAACAAGAAATATCATGTGAAAACGTCTGCCTGTTATTTACCGTAGAAGATACGGGAATCGGTATTGCCGACAAGGACGTGCAGGATTTATTTCAACCTTTTACCCAAAAAGAAAGTACTTCTTCGCGTCGTTACAGCGGGACGGGGCTTGGTTTGGCCATTTCTAAACGACTTGTTGAGCTAATGAATGGCAAGATTGGTGTAACAAGTGAATTTGGCAAAGGTTCCGCTTTCTGGTTTACTCTTTGTTTGCCAATTGCGCTGGAAGAAGAACCTGAAATGACCGAAGCAGTTTTAGTGGTAGAAAGACCAGAGGAAAAAGCGAGTAATGACTTTGCTTGTGTAAGATCGAATGATTATCGCATTCTCGTAGCTGAAGATAATCCGATTAATCAGGAAATTGTTTTACATTATCTTGAAACTTTGCAGCTTGAGGCGACAGCTGTGAATAACGGCAAGGAATGTTTAGAGCTGTGGCGGGCGGGCGATTATGATCTTATCTTATTAGATTGTCAGATGCCGGAAATGGATGGCTTTGAAACAGCAAGACAGATTCGCCGTGCGGAAGAAACGCAGCAAAATGTAATTCCTATTATTGCTATGACTGCCTATGCGATGGAAGGGGACCGCCAAATCTGCTTAGCTGCTGGCATGGATGATTATATTAGCAAACCTTTAACGGCAAAACAGCTTGAGCAGATTTTGCGTCGTTGGCTGCCAGGTATCGGTAATGTTTTGGAAGAAAGCGTTCTGCGTGATCTTGCCTTGGGGAGTGGCGATGATCAAGGAAGCTTACTTCACAAATTAGTGTGTCTATTTCGTGAGCGTATGCCGGAAACAGTAAGTGAAATTGAACGGGCAAAACAAACTGGGGACATGACCCAGCTTAGTTATGCTGTTCATTCTTTAAAATCTGCCAGTGCTCATTTAGGTGCGTTACGCCTTGCTGATCTGTGCCGTCAAATTGAAGTAAGCCTTCAAAATGAGAAATTGGAAAAGATCCCGACACTTATTTCTCATTTGCCTAAAGAGTATGAGCTGGCTAATAGGGCACTGCAGGAATGGCTGAATGGTGCTAAAATAAAATAAGAGTGCTAAAAGCACTCTTAGATTTGTTTTAAAGTAAAATTTAGTGAATCACAAGAAACTAAATGATAGGTTGTTTCATTGCGCTTGCCTTGAAAAGCGCCTTTGACCGATTGATCATGCAGGTGACCATAGAGACAATGTGTTACTTCATAAGTATCGATAAGATCAAGAATTTTATTTTGATCAGTCTGTGAGAAGAGAGGCGGATAGTGTAGTAAGACGATCATCTGACTATTCCCGTTTTTCCTGGCTGCAGCTAAGGAAGCGTCAAGTCGCAAAACCTCGCGGTCAAAAATTGCTTGGTCCGCTTCTTTGAAGTTAGGGTCCTGTGGCAACATCCAACCTCTTGTACCGCATAAAGCTAGATTTCTTTCCGGTAATTCATAAAAATTATTTTGCATAAAATGCAGTGAAGGCGGCGCTAAACGCTGCATTTTCCCAATTGTTTGCCACCAGTAGTCGTGATTTCCCCGAATCAAATATTTTTGGCCAGGCAGAGCGGCGATTGCTTCTAAATCAACAAGGGCGTCCTGCCACTTCATTGCCCAGGAGATATCGCCGACGAGGAGGACAGCATCTTCGTCGGTAACTTTTTTTTCCCAGTCGGCCTTGAGCTTTTCCCAATGGCCGCGCCAGTGTTCGCCGAAAATATACATTGGTTTGCTTGGCGGTTCGCCTGATAAGTGTGGATCGCCGAGGGCAAAAACATTCATAACGTAAGGTCGTCCTTTCCCAAATAACTTACTTCTTTCCAGTATAGCTGATTTTCTTTTGCGAGTGCAACAAGGGAACAACTGAAAAAAATTACAAAAGACCGTATCCTTTTTTATTTTTTAGTGACTAACATAGAGAAAATAAAATTTTGATTACAAACGATAGGAGAGAAAAAAATGCAAAATTTGGTAAAGTGGCTTGATGAAAACAGAGATGAGGCTTTATTTGTCGTTCGTTTACTTATTGGTTTCATGTTTGTTTTTGTTCATGGCGGTCCCAAAATTATGGGAGGCGAGGCTGGCTGGGCAAAGCTTGGTTCAATGATTGGCGTGCTTGGATTTACTTTTGCCCCCGCTTTTATGGGATTCATTGCCGCAGTTTTTGAATTGTTGGGAGGTATCTTTATTTTCTTCGGTTTGTTTACTCGGCTCGGGGCATTAATGATTTTAGCGACTTTACTTGTTGCTGCTCCGACGATGCTTGTTAGTAAAGGCCTTTTTGCTGCGGCGCCAGCGATTGAAGATAGTCTGCTTATGATTCTTGTTTTGTTTAGCGGCGGTGGTAAATATAGTTTGGATTATCGCTTTTTTTCTAATAAAAATTAAATGATTGACCGCAGGGAGGGAAACCTGTGATTGTATCGACTTCCAATATTTATAGTATTATGTTACCGCCTGCCCCACTATTATTAGAGCAGGCGGCAAAAGATCGTTCTTCCATGGTAATACAGGCGTTAGGCGATTTAGGAACTCGCTTGAAGGCCTGGAATGTGGCTGCTGCTGTGGTTGTTTCTGACCAATGGCGAAGTCCTGATTCATTCTTTATTGATACATCAGCGCAGCACCAGACAAATAGCCATTATCCTTTGCCTGGCGACTCTGACTTAGCAAAGCGGCTTTTAAATGCTGGGAAAAAGAATTTGCTCTTTCCGGAAGCTGTTGTTTATGGTCTTGACGCTGCCATTACTGTACCGCTTCAATTTTTATTTCCGCAAGGCGATGTACCTGTTGTTCCTTTATCTATGGGCCTTTCGCCATTACATTCTTTTCGCTGGGGACGAACGATTGGTGAGGTGTTACGGCGAGAAAAGGGAAACTTTCTTTTTTTGACTACCGTGGAACCTAGTTGTTCGCTAATTGCGTTTTTAAAGCAAAGTTCCTTTTCCGCTAACTCTTTATTTCAAGAGCAAATCAGCAATCTGCTTATGACGGGAGAAAGTAACAATACGTGCAGTTCTTTATTTATGTTGTTTGGTTTACTAGGAATCGATTATCTAAAAACGATGATTCGCATCGATGACTTTCTCGGGAACGCTTGGGAGGACGCCGTAGATGTTTCTTCAGGTCGGTTACTGCACTAAGTCTATTTTTAAATAGTTGTTGTCTGGAAAAAATATTGATATAATAATTGTTGTTTACTTAAAATGCTTTGCGGCAAGACGCTGCTTTAAAGAGAATGCTCTGGGTAAGGAGGAGTTGAGCTTATGGACAGTAAGGAATTGACTGTGGAAAATAGAATTCTTGCCCTCTATGGCCAGGGCGATACCGATGAGGCATTAAAGCTGTTTATTGCTGAATATCAAGGTCGTTTATATTCTTTAGCGTATCAGATGCTCAGTAATCACGATGATGCTATGGACGCTTTGCAAGAGATTTTATTTCAAGTAAATAGATCGCTACCGAAATTTCGCGGACAGTCAGGTTTGTATACTTGGGTATATCGTTTGGCTTCTAATGTATGTCTTACTTTTCGGAAAAAACGTCAGAAAATTAAACATCATGTTACTTTTGAGGACTCGATGCTGCAAAATGAGCTTTTGCCGATTGAACGACCCAATGAAGATCCTGATAAAATGTGCGAAACAAAATATAAGCAATTTTTGGTACGCCAAGCCATCGCTAAATTGCCTGAGACACAACGCGTTTTGCTTGTTCTGCATGACTTAGAAGGCGTAACGATTGTGCAGGCAGCCCAAATTGTTGGCATTGAATTAAGTGCAGCCAAAGCACGACTGCATCGTGGCCGCGCGGCGTTAAAACGTTTAATTATGGAAGGTATGACTGTAAAAGGCATGGAAGGTGTGGGCTCTGCTTTATTTGGAGCTGCCGGAGAAGTTGTAGAATAATCGAGTAGGTTGTTGCACTAAAGCATTTTTCTATTTTATATAGGAAAGCTGCTTTTGCTGTAATAGCCTTTTTTATTTTAGTGAAGTCACCCATTCTTCAAACGCCTTTAAGACTTCCTCTCTGGCGTCGTTGACGGAGCTGCCGTGCCATTCTTGTCCTGTATCATTATCATACCAAAGCTCGCGATTGCCAAAGTTGCCTGAAGGATTTAGTTTTTCCTGAACCGTTGTTTCGATTGTATCAAGCATGCTTTGCTTAATGCTTTTTCGCGTAAAGCGACAGCCGCTTTTTTCCGTTGTCCTTACCGAGGGGCCTGACTCATCGAGATGAATTTCTACCTGGCTTAACAATTTGTTTTGAGCTCCTGCTGTTGCGATCGCATCCTTGGCTAAGGATGCGGCTTGGTCACGACCGATCGCATCATCAAATACGGTAACTCTCACTGTGCCAATAATCAACTTATACATGACGTTACCTCCTGACTATGAGTATCTGTCCGACTAGGTAAAACCTAGCTGCAGTATTTGACAGTATGTCAAAGATTGCTATATAATTATATGCAATAACCGTTTCAATTAGAGCAGTAAGGTTTGTCGAATTAGCAGAAAGCTGGCGATTCTTTGCTGAGATAGATTTCCTGCCAGACTGGATGCAAAGGAGCGGCGGCGTGAGAACCGTCGACGGGAGGCCGTCGTTACCGGACTCGAAAGCGATCGAATCGCTAATTAGGGTGGTATCGCGAGTACACTCGTCCCTGGCTGTTCAGCCGGGGATTTCTTGTTTTTCCTCATTTACTATATATTTGGAGGCTGTCGCAATGAACGAAAAATATGTACCTGCCGAGATTGAGCCAAAGTGGCAACAGGCATGGGCTGATCAAGGCGCTTACCGAACACAGCTTGACAGGCAAAAACCGGAATACTATGTTTTAGAAATGTTTCCTTATCCTTCAGGAAATCTGCATATGGGCCATGTTCGTAATTACTCTATCGGTGATGTCATTGCCCGCCATAAGGTCATGCAGGGCTACAGTGTTTTACATCCTATGGGGTGGGATTCTTTCGGCATGCCTGCAGAAAATGCAGCAATTAAACATGGCCTGCGCCCAGGTGACTGGACATGGGATAATATTTCTAATATGCGCCGTCAGCAAAAGGAGCTGGGTCTTTCTTATGATTGGGAAAGAGAAGTAGCTACTTGTCATCCTGATTACTATCGCTGGACTCAGTGGCTCTTTTTGCTTTTTTACGAAAAAGGCTTAGCCTATAAGAAAAAAGCGGCAGTTAATTGGTGCGACGATTGCAATACAGTACTGGCCAATGAGCAGGTTATTGATGGTCATTGCTGGCGTTGCGATTCAGTCGTGGTCAAAAAGAATTTAGAACAATGGTTCTTAAAAATTACCGACTATGCAGATCGATTATTAGAAGATTTAACAGAGCTCAAAGGCTGGCCGGAACGAGTTAAAACAATGCAGGAAAATTGGATCGGCAAAAGTACGGGGGCTGAATTTTCGTTTGAAGCGCCAGAAATTGGCGAAAAAATTTCTGTTTATACAACGCGTCAGGACACAGTGTTTGGCGTAAGCTATATTGTTTTAGCGCCAGAGCATCCCTTTGTGGAACGACTGATTGCTGGCAAGCAGGAGGCTGAGGCCGTTAGAGCTTTTGTGGAAAAAGTAAAAGGACTTAGCGAAGTAAATCGAACTTCTGGTGACACGGAAAAAGAAGGTCTTTTTACAGGCGCTTATGCGATTCATCCGTTTACTGGGGCGCAGGTGCCTATTTGGGTTGCAAATTATGTACTGTTTGAATATGGTACTGGCGCTGTTATGGGTGTTCCAGCTCATGATGAACGCGATTTTATTTTTGCGAAGAAATATAATCTGCCTATTAAAGTTGTAATTCAGCCTGCCGGTGAAGCTTTAACCGTCGATACGATGACAGAAGCTTACAGTGGACCTGGTACAATGGTTGATTCTGGTGAATTTACTGGTCTCGATAATGAAGCCGGTAAGATAGCTATTGCTAAATGGTTTGAAGAACAGGGAATCGGCAGTAGTCGTACAAATTACCGCTTGCGTGACTGGCTGATTTCTCGTCAAAGATATTGGGGAGCGCCAATTCCGATTATTTATTGTCCAGAATGCGGCGTAGTACCTGTACCAAAAGAAGATTTGCCAGTGCTTTTACCTGAAAATGTAGATTTTAATCAGGGCGCATTGTCACCGCTGGCGACAGTCGAAGAATTTGTTAACTGCACTTGCCCGAAATGTGGCGGCAAAGCACGGCGGGAAACCGATACCATGGATACCTTTATTTGTTCTTCCTGGTATTATTTTAGATATACAAGCCCCAAATTTGAAAAGGGTCCTTTTGATTCTTCTCAGGCTAATTATTGGTCGCCTGTGGATCAGTATATCGGCGGGATTGAACATGCTATATTGCATTTGCTTTATTCGCGCTTCTTTACGAAAGTTTTGGCTGATGCCGGTCTCTTGAATGTAAATGAGCCTTTTAAAAACCTTTTGACCCAGGGCATGGTAATTAAAGACGGATCGAAAATGTCTAAATCAAAAGGCAATGTTGTTTCACCAGAAGAAATTGTGGCTAAATATGGTGCTGACACAGCGCGACTCTTTATTCTGTTTGCGGCGCCGCCGGAAAGAGATCTTGAGTGGAGTGATCAGGGGGTTGAAGGTTCGTTCCGTTTCCTAGGTCGTTTCTGGCGCATTGTAGCTCATTACCAGGACGTAGTACTGCAAGCAGAACCTGGCTATGACGTTGCTACACTCACAAAAGCCGAAAAAGAATTGCGTCGGGTACTTCATCAAACAATCAAAAAGGTAAGTGACGATATTGGTGATCGCTTCAACTTCAATACCGCGATTAGCTCCATTATGGAATTAGTAAATGCTCTCTATGCCTTTAAGGATCAGCAGGAAAGCGGGAACAGTGGTTTAATTTACGAAGTGGTTACCTCGCTGGTCAAGCTTTTAGCGCCTTTTGCACCGCATATCACGGAGGAGTTATGGTCTGAGTTAGGACAAGCAGGCAGTATTCATAAGCAGAATTGGCCGAAATATGATGCGGACGCATTAAAGTTAGAAGAAGTAGAAATTGTATTACAGATTAACGGCAAAGTTAGAGATAAACTTGTTGTACCAGCAAATCTTGATAAAAAAGCCTTGGAAGAGCTTGCTTTGGAACAAGAAAAAGTTAAGAAGCTAATTGACGGTAAGCAAATCGTAAAAATGATCTGCGTGCCCCAAAAACTTGTTAATATTGTAGTAAAATAATATAGAATTTTATTAGAGCTGTGGCAAACTTGAAGCTAAGTTTGCCACAGCTTTTTTTATAAAAACGCTAAAATATATAGGGATCTTTTGAAAAAAAGCGAAGTGGAACTATAACCCCTAACAAACGACTGAATCCAATAAGGGAGTCGATGACGATGGATACGTATCAGAAACGTTTGATTTTAGGTGTTGTTTTCTTAACGCTGGCTGTCGGCGCAGCTTTTGTTTTCTCACCTGGATCGAAAGCCGATCCTGGCAATACAGTGACAAGCTTGACCGAAAATTCTGCACCTAAAAGTGCCAAAATGGGAAAGGAGGCTTATGTTTATATTACTGGTGCCGTAAATCACCCTGGCGTATATCCGCTTACGACACAAAAAAGGGTGAGCGAAGCACTTATGCTTGCGGGAGGATTGTCCCCGGAAGCAGATGATAGCAAGGTTAATTTGGTGAAACCAGTAAAGGATGGAATGCATATTCATGTACCAGCTCGTCATGAAAAGGCGGCGCCAAAAGTAAGGACAAATGCCGGAGTCGAAGAAAGTCAGACGGAAAATCTAGTGACATTAATAAGTGTCAATACGGGAACGAAAGAAGAACTTTTAACTGTGAAAGGGATGACGCCAACTATGGCGGACCAACTGATTTTTTATCGTCAAGTCCATGGCAATTTTTCTTCGTTAGATATGTTGGCAAATGTCAAAGGGTTTACGGTGCATAAAATCAAAAAAATGCAAAATCAACTTTCTTTATAGGGGGCAGGGCGATGATTTGGCCGTTGACTGTCTCGTTTATTATGGGGCTTTGGTGCCAGCATTACATAGCATCATATCTTAGCCTTTGGAAACTCGGCTATTGTCTTTTGCTTTTAGTCGGTTTAGAAAGCTACTTTGCCTATCAAAAAAAGATTACTTTAGCCTATAAAATCTTTTTTCCACTTTGTTTTGTTGTCGGTGTTACGCTAATGACTTTTGCCCTTGCAATTGCTTCTGATGATATTAGCCATTTTTCTGGCGAGAGAATCGTAAGGGGAGAAGTAATGGATCTGCCGCAGGAGCGGCAGATTGAAGACGATCTGGTAGAGCGACAGTATTGGTGCCGAGTTCAAGCAGTAGCGGGCAAGGATCATTGGCAAAAGGCATCAGGTGGTCTGCGCCTATTTATTAAGCAGAAAGCAGGAGAGCCTGTTTTTTCAAATGGTGATATAGTTATTGCTAAAGGTAAGCTTTTGCTGCCGCATGGTTATCAAAATCCTGGGAGAAGCGATGTTCAAATTACGTTGAAGTCAGAAGGGATTACAGCTACGCTTTTGGCTAAGTCACTTCAGGGCGAGAAGAAGGGCCTGAATAGTCTTACTGTATTGCTAGAAAAGTTGCGTAAACAAATTACCGATAAGCTGAATGAAGCCATAGCCCCAGGCGATGCGGCGCTTCTAACAGCGATGATGTTTGGCGGCTATGCAGGTATATCTTCAGCGGTCATTGATGATTTTTCTACGACGGGTATTATTCATATCCTCTCAGTGTCAGGTTCTCACATTGCTTTGATTGGCGGCGCCGTCATTTTGATCTGCTCTTTTTGTCATATTCGGCGCAAAATCACCGTTTGGATCTGCGCTTTTCTCATCTTTTTTTATGCTTTGCTTGCTGGTTTTTGCGCTCCCGTGCTGCGGTCGCTCCTTATGGCTCTGGCCGGTCTTGGTGCTATCTTAGCTGGGAGGGAACAAGATAGTTCACAGGCTTTTGCTTTAACGGCACTTTTATTACTGATTTATGAGCCTCTTTGGATTTATGATGTGAGTTTCTTACTTTCTTTTAGCGCTACTGGGGGGATTTTATTTTTCTATAAGCCGATTGCAGTAAAACTTGCTTGGTTGCCTCGTCCTGTAGCGCTATCTTTTGCGGTGACGTTGGCGGCCGAACTTGCCTCTTTGCCGTTTATTGCTTACTATTTTGCTGTTTTTCCGGTTGCTTCTTTTGTCGCTAACCTTGTCGCTGTTCCTCTATTAGAAATGGCGGTTTTACTGGGGCTGCTCGGCTCACTTTTTGTTTGGTTTTTGCCTAGTCTCTATTTATTCTATCGTTTGCTGTTCGTAGTCTGCGCCTGTTTGATCGGGCTTAGCGTATTTCTAGTGCAAAAACTAGCCCTATATTGCCCTCCCCTGTATCTTCCTGTTTTTTCTTTTGGCGCTGCGCTTTTTTACTATGGTGGCCTCTTTTATCTATTTGGTTATCATCCGGCGGCGATTCCTGCGGCAAAAACTCTGTGGCGGCGTGGGCGTCTGCTCGTTATCGTAGCCCTACTTGTGATTAGTGGTGTATTTAGTTACGCTTATTGGTATCCAGGGCCAGCGTCAGTTCACTTTATTGATGTTGGCCAAGGTGATGCAACTTTAGTGATATCCTCGCAGGGACATGCTGCTTTAATTGATACGGGTGGACTTGTTGGTGAAAATCCACATTTTGATGTAGGTGATAAGGTGGTTGTTCCTTATCTGCGCCATTACGGCGTTCGCTGTTTAGATTATCTCATGTTAACTCATGGCCATGCCGATCATGCTGGCGGGGCAGCGGCGGTAGCGGCAAAGATTCCTGTAAAGAAAGTAGTTTTAGCCCAAGAACCGCCGTCACTACCAGTTCAGGCTTTAGAGAAGGCCGTAAATTATAATCAAATTATTTTTGCGCAGGAAGGGCAGGTTTTTTCTTTTGACGATATTTCCATCGAAGTAATTCACGCCAAGAGTGGCGGTAGAGACGAGGGGAAAAAAGAAAATGAACACTCCGTTGTATATCGTATCAACTGCGGCAAGGTAAGTTTTCTTATTACAGGTGATTTAGAAAAGGAGGAAGAGCAGGCTTTATTGGAAAAGCCGCTTGCACCTGTGACTGTTCTAAAAGTGGGGCATCATGGCTCAAAGAATGCCTCTAGTACCGATTTTTTGCAAGCCCTTCAACCGCAATATGCTATAATATCCGTAGGCTATCAAAATCATTTCGGGCATCCTCATGCCGAAACATTAGCGAGGCTGCAGGCGCAGCATATTAAAATTTTTCGTACTGATTTACAGGGAGCCATTCATTGTTTGATTGACAGGGATCAAGTGCGGATAGAGCCATTTATCAGATCAGAAACAAAGTAGGAGAAAGCTTATGACCGTAGGAGTTTTACAAAAAGAACTAGAGCAAGGGAAGATTTATTCTTTGTACTTATTACATGGTGATGAAGTCTATTTACTTGACAAGCTGCAAAAGACGCTTGTGAATGGACTGGTTCCGCCCAACGATCAGGAAATGAATTTGACTGTTTTCGATCAGGATCCGTCGCTAGAAGAACTGGCCGGAATGGTATCCGCTATATCCTTTTTTGGTGGTAGAAATGTTATTTTAATTCGCAATACGCGGTTTTTTAGTGCTGGGAAAAAGGCAGATGGCGAAGGGACAGCTAAAAAAGATGAAGCTTTTTTGAAACTTTTAAAGCAAGTGCCACCAGAAACGACAGTGATTTTTGCCGCCTATGATAAAGTTGATAAACGGCGCAAGGCCTATAAACTCATCGGTGAGACCGGGGTTGTTTTTGAAGCTGTGCCGTTAAAGGGGCAGGAATTATTTCAATGGCTGCAAGCAGAGATACGTCAACGAGGAAAAAAGATTGAAGCGGCAGCGTTAGAAGCGATTTTAGCGGCAGTGTCCTTGATGCCCCATGCTTCTTTATCGTTTTTAGATCAGGAAATTACAAAACTGCTGTTATTTATCGGTACAAAATCGATGATTACACTGCAAGATGTAGAGTTGCTTTTGGCGAATGTGCCGGAAATGTCTGTTTTTGCGATGACGGAAGCAATGAGCCGCAAAGATGTGGCTCAGGCCCTAGCTGTCTTAGCGGATCAAATTGAAAGTGGTCAACCACGCCTGAAACTTCTGGGACTGTTAGCTCGTCATACCAGACAGCTTTATCAGACTAAGGCTCTATTAGAGGAAGGATGGGGGGCGAAGGAAGTAGCGAAAGAACTAAAGCTGCCGTCCTTTGTGGCTGATAAGCTGATAAGACAAAGCCGGTCCTTTTCTTTAACGCAGTTAAACAAGGCCATGGAGCTTCTTAAAGAAGCCGACGAAGACTTGAAATTTAGTCGAGAATTAATTTCATTAGAAAAAATCATTTTGTTTTTATGCCATTGATGCAATATAAATAATAAAAATAGGCAATATAAAAAACCTGCCAGTAAAAGACAGGTTTTGTTATATTGCCTATTTTTATTGTGCTAAAGCGTTTACTTTGTGAGCCAAGCGGGACTTTTTACGAGCCGCAGCATTTTTATGAAGAACGCCTTTGGCAGCAGCTTTATCAATTTTGCTTGTTGCTTGAGCTAGGAGGGATTTCGCCTCATCTGCCTTACCGTCAGCAATGGCTTCGGTAGTTTTGCGCGTTGCGGTTTTCAAAGTAGATTTGACCGAAGCATTAGCCTGACGACGTTCGCTATCGGTTTTTACGCTACGTACAGAAGATTTAATATTTGGCAAGTTGTTCACCTCCTTATGATCTATTACCTAAGATATTTTAGCATGGACAAAGTAAAAATGCAAGCAACAAATCCCAAATTATAATCTATGAAGGGCATCTCGGATAAGGCGATAAGAGATGGGATACTCTAGAAATAAAACAGGAGGAGTCATTGTGGTGGATCAAGGAAGTTTGCGGACCGATCTGGCCGTTGAAGTAAGAGAAAATGTGACAAGGTCTACGGGAAAGGAAATTCCGGGTCTAAATGTAGAGACAGAAGAACAAGAAGAAATCACTGTTACTAGGGTTCATATTGCGTCAGATGAAGCGAAGCAAGCGATGGGAAAACCGACAGGTATGTATATTACGGTGGAAGCGCCAGGGCTTCGCTATAAAAACACGCCCTTAGCAGATTCAGTAATGAACACCGTAGCGCAAGAACTTGCTTCTCTACTCCAAATTTCTAAGCAAGGTGTGGTTCTTGTCGTCGGTCTGGGAAATTGGAATGTGACGCCTGATGCGTTAGGCCCAAGAGTGATTGACAAGATTGTTGTCACTAGACATTTGGAAACGTTATTGTCACCGGAATTGGCCGGCGGCGTTAGGTTGGTGTGTGCGCTTGCCCCCGGTGTCTTAGGCCTAACTGGTATGGAGACGGCTGAAATTATTCAAGGTGTTGTAGCTGAAGTGAAGCCCGCTGCGGTGATTGCTGTAGATGCACTCGCGGCAGCCGCTAGCAGTCGTGTAGCAACTACGGTTCAGCTTAGTACTGCCGGAATTCATCCAGGATCAGGCGTGGGAAACAAGCGTTTTGGTCTTACTCAGCTTTCTTTGGGGGTTCCGGTTATTGCCATTGGCGTTCCTACGGTGATTCATGCTTCAACGATTGCCATGGATACCATTCAGGTTTTGCAAGAGCACGCCGCATTCGCTCGCTATTTTAAAAGTATGGCCACCCTTTCGGAAGCAGAGCAGCATGTAATAGTTCGGCAGATTCTTCCTGATCTTTTAGGGGATTTGATGGTTACGCCGAAAGAAATTGATCGGATGATTCAAGATATTGCTACCATTGTGGCCGGTGCGATTAATCAAGCACTGCATGAGGGAATCGACTATAAAAATATTCATCGTTATCTGCAATAGAGCATAGGTGCTCCTCCTAGCGCATATATAGTACAGGTAATCTGACGCGGGAGGAGATCAATTTGAGAAGACGAAGCCGCAAAAAGCTGCGAAAACCTGACTATCTTTGTATTATAGTACTGTCTTTGCTTACGGCGATTTTTTTAGCTGGCGGCTTTTTCTTTTGGTGTGATTCATTTGCACCGGAAACAGCTTTGGTTCTGGCTCAGGGGCCTTCAGTCGGACAAGCAAAGTCTTCCTTTTTTTTCGGAACTCTTGCCTCAGGGCGGGATCTGTTAGGCGCCGGCGTACCTGGGTTTGCTCGAAGTTTGCCCAAGCCTTCGACGGAAGCGGAGAAAAACCATTTTTCACCGACCAAGGGATTGCGTTCGGCGCTGCTCTTATTTACTGATATTGATACAGAAGATATTCGGTCGATTTTGCAGCGGGAAATTCCGCTTTTGGCAGGATTAACCCATAGCGAAGTGGCAACTCTCAGTGCTAATAGTACTGAGACTTTACCTAAATTTGAATTCTCCTTGAGTGGTAAAGAAGGTAAACCGCTTGTTGGTATTTATCATACCCATACTTCGGAATCCTTCATTCCTTCTTCCGGTAGTTCCCATAGCGCGGGCGGTCAAAAAGGCGATATTGTACAAGTTGGCGCTGCTTTAAGTAAACGGCTGGAGAATAGAGGGGTTGGCGTTGTGCAAAGCAGCGCTGTTCATGATTATCCGTCCTTTATGAAGGCTTATAATTTGTCGGAAATCACGTTGCAAAGAATGCTGAATGATCATCCTTCTTTGCAAATGGTTTTCGATATTCATCGTGATGCACAAAAACGAGAAAACGTGACAACGACAATTCAGGGTGTGCCGACAGCCCGTATTTTGATCATTGTTGCTGTAGGACGGCCTGATCTTGTCCAGCCCCACTGGCAGCAGAATCATGCTTTTGCTAAACAGATTGAAGCGAAATTAAACAAGGAGTATCCTGGCCTGTGTCGCGGCATTAAGCTGGAAGACTGGCGATACAACCAGCATCTGCATCCGCGAGCGTTGCTACTTGAAGTAGGCAGCGAAGAAAGTTCTTTGGAAGAAGCCTCGCGCAGTATGGAAATACTAGGAGATGTACTAGCCGATTTAATTGAAGCCGGGGCGAAGCCGTAGAATAAAAAGGTTAACAACTAGCAACTAGTAGGAGGCAATCATGAATCAATGGAAACTGCTTTATCGAGGCGCATTTCTGCTTCTGGCAGTCACTTTATGCGGTCTTTGGACTGCTCAAGGGCAGTTAACCCAATTAACGCAGCGCCAGGAAGCGCCGCTTTTTTCTGTGGCGAGTCCGAAGCGAGGCTCTTATGAAATTGTTTGGTTAGGTGATTCTTACGACTGGCGGCAAGCTTATGAAGTTGGTACGTTATGGAGCGATAGGAATTTTCTCTATCTAGGGGATGGTACAAAAAATTTCCGTTTGCCTTTACAGTATGGATTTTTTTTGCAGCCACTTTATGTCGAAATGAACGAATTGATTGCCTCTCTCTCCTTGCCGTAAAGGTAAGACTTGCAGGCGCTTATAGCAAAATGCTATAATTTAATGTACAAATTTGACTGCTTCCTAACAATGGGATGCAGAGAGGAGGACAGCGTGGAGATTTCCAAGATCCGCAATTTTTCGATCATCGCTCATATCGATCACGGTAAGTCCACACTGGCTGACCGCTTGCTTGAGTATACTGGAACACTATCGGCTCGAGAAATGGAGAGTCAGGTTCTTGACCAGATGGAATTGGAGCGAGAACGGGGCATTACGATTAAAGCTCAGGCTGTAAGGCTTTCCTATAAGGCAAAAAATGGCGAAACTTACATGCTTAATCTTATTGACACACCTGGTCATGTGGATTTTACTTACGAAGTTTCGCGTAGCTTGGCTGCCTGTGAAGGCGCACTGCTTGTGGTAGACGCTGCGCAAGGAATTGAGGCGCAGACACTGGCCAATGTTTATTTGGCACTGGAACATAATTTGGAAATCATTCCTGTTATTAATAAGATTGATTTACCAAGCGCTGATCCAGAAAAAGTGAAACAGGAGATTGAAGATGTAATCGGTCTTGATGCTTCGGAAGCGGTATTAACAAGCGCGAAATCGGGAATTGGCATTGAAGAGGTACTAGAAGCGATTGTAGCTAAGATTCCGCCGCCGCAGGGCGAACGCGAAAAGCCTCTGCAGGCGCTGATTTTTGATTCGCATTTCGATGCGTACAAAGGGGTTATTGCCAATATCCGTGTGTTTGACGGCGTGCTAGCCCCTGGTATGAAAATGCATATGATGGCTACGAAGAAAACTTTTGAAGTCACGGAAGTCGGGGTTTTTAAGCCTTACATGGCATTAGTGGACGAGTTGGCGCCTGGTCAAGTTGGTTATGTTGCAGCTGCCATAAAAAATGTAAAGGATACGCGGGTAGGCGATACGATTACTTTGGCCGATAATCCGGCACCGGCGCCTTTAGCTGGCTATCGGACTATTACGCCGATGGTCTATTGCGGGCTCTATCCTGTAGAAAGTTCACAGTATGACGCGTTGCGTGACGCTCTTGATAAGTTGAAGCTTAATGATGCTTCTCTTGTCTTTGAACCGGAAACTTCCATTGCCTTGGGTTTTGGCTTTCGTTGCGGCTTTTTAGGCCTTTTGCACATGGATGTCATTCAGGAACGAATTGAACGGGAATATAATATTACGCTCATTACGACAGCGCCAAGCGTTATTTATGAAGTCTATAAAACAGACGGTGAAATGCTTCGGGTGGATAATCCGTCCTTACTACCGCCTGTTGCGAATATTGATCATATTGAGGAACCTTACGTAAAAGCAACGGTGATTGTACCGAATGATTTTGTCGGGGCCGTTATGGAGCTATCGCAGGACAAACGGGGCGATTTTAAGGATATGAAGTATCTTGATGAGAGTCGCGTTACGATCGAATATCATTTACCGCTCAGTGAAATTATTTACGATTATTTTGACAAGCTAAAATCATCGACACGGGGTTATGCTTCGCTTGATTATGAATTAATTGGCTACCGCACATCTAAGCTCGTAAAGCTTGATATTCTTTTAAACGGCGAAGCTGTTGACGCCTTAAGTGTGATTGTTCACACCGATAAAGCGGCATCACGTGGACGCGGTTTGGCGGAAAAATTGCGCGGAATCATTCCGCGGCAAATGTTTGAAATTCCTATTCAAGCTGCCATCGGGAATAAAGTCATTGCCAGAGAAACAGTTCGGGCTATGCGTAAAGACGTACTTGCCAAATGTTACGGCGGCGATATTACGCGGAAACGTAAACTGTTGGAAAAGCAAAAAGAAGGCAAAAAGCGCATGAAGCAAGTTGGTAGTGTGGAAGTGCCGCAAGAAGCCTTTATGGCAATTTTAAAAATGGATTGATCAATGATGAAACGAAAGACCTTAGGGCTTTATGTTCACATACCTTTTTGCCGCCAGAAGTGTTTTTATTGTGATTTTCCGTCAATGAGCGGGCACGAGGATTTGTTTGACGCCTATACGAGAGCATTATTAACCGAGATTGCTGTGCAAAGCAAAAATTTTTCTGATTATGAAGTTGATACGGTATTTATTGGCGGCGGTACGCCTACGATACTTTCGGCAGATCAACTACTGGCAATTTGTTACGCCATTGCTGAATCTTTTTCTTTCAGTGAAGGCTATGAGTGGACCTGTGAAGCGAATCCTGGAACCACCAAGGATTCGCTTCTTGTCGCGCTTAAGAACGCAGGTCTAAATCGTATTAGCTTTGGCGTGCAATCTTTTTCCGATCCACTGCTTAGGACAATTGGACGGATTCATTCTGCCCAAGATGCGACCTCTTCAGTAATAGCCGCGGCTAAGGCTGGCTTTACCAACTTAAGTATTGATTTGATGACTGGGTTACCTGGCCAGAAGCTGATCGATTTACAAACCACTTTAGCCAAAGCAGTACAATTACCCTTATCGCATATTTCGCTTTATAGTTTGAAAATAGAGGAGGGAACGGTCTTCGACTGTTGGCAAGAGCAGGGGAGGCTTGCCTTGCCTGACGAAGCGGAAGAGGCAAAGTTTGACGCTTTTGCGCCTGCTTTTTTAGCTGAGAAGGGTTTTTCCCGCTATGAAATTTCAAATTATGCGAAACCTAGTCATGCTTGCCGTCATAATTTAAAGTATTGGCACTACGAGCCTTACTTAGGCCTTGGGGCGGCAGCGGCTTCCTTTTTCCCAGGGAAACGTTGGTCGAATGAAACCGATCCGAAGCGTTATATTGCCGCTATAGCTAAAGGAGAATCGGTTATTGCCTATGAGGAGACGCTTGACGAAGCGACAGCGAAAGCGGAGTTTGCTTTTTTAGCGTTGCGCACAATGCGAGGGTTAGATATAAACGAGTATGAAGCGATTTTTCATACTTCCTTTTTTGCAGATTATGGCAAGGTTTTTGAAACTTTGGCAAACCAAGGGCTTCTTAACCATAGGCAAACTAGAATCTTTTTAACCGACCAAGGAAAATTATTAGGCAATGTAGTTTTTTGCGCTTTTTTACCTTGAAATTTTCTACTACGTTCTTGACAGACTAGAAAATGAGTGGTATTTTTTTATTAGATATTAGCACTCTATCAGGAAGAGTGCTAACAAGGGAGGCGGAGATCTTGTTAGATGATAGGAAACGTCGGATTTTACAAGCCATCATTGACGATTATGTCTCTACCGCCGAACCAATTGGCTCAAGAACTATTGCCCGCAAATATGACTTGGGGGTAAGTCCGGCAACGATTCGTAATGAAATGGCCGACTTAGAGCTCTTAGGTTTTTTAGAACAGCCGCACACATCGGCAGGACGGATTCCTTCAGCCAAGGGATATCGTTTTTATGTAGACTGTTTACTTGCGCCGCATAGTATTTCCGAGCGAGATCTGCATTTGATCAAACAGTGGTATGAAGCCAAAGTCAGGCGAATTGACGAATTGTTTCAAGAGACAGCTAAGCTGCTTTCGAAAGTCACCAACAATGTTTCGTTGGTGATGGCGCCGCAGAGTGCTCCGGCAAAATTCAAATATTTGCAGTTTCTGCCGCTTGATGAACAGCGCGTTATTGCTGTTGTCGTAACTGATAAAGGAATTGTTGAAAATAAAATTATTGATATTCCGGAAGGAACGACACAGGACGATTTGCAGCAAATTGCCCAGCAAGTAAATAATCGCTTGACTGGATTAGGATTTACAGAAATTGGCGGCGACACAGTACAGGATATTAAGCAAGACTTGATTCTTGATTCTGATGTGGTTGAGTATGCTTTTACTGCGATTACACAGGCTTTAACCCAAGATAAAGGGGAAAAAGTTTTTTTAGGTGGAACGACCCATCTACTGAATCAACCTGAGTTTCGTGATGTGGATAAAATAAAAAAGATTTTAACCATGTTGGAAGAGAAACGGCTACTTTACGATATTTTGCACATGCAAAATCAAGATGGTGTTGTTGTAACCATCGGTCAGGAAAACAAGTATAGCGGCATACAGGACTGCAGCGTGGTACAGGCTACTTATCGAATTGATGGTCAAGTTGTTGGTTCTGTAGCGATTTTAGGCCCAACGCGTATGGAATATGGGAAAACCATGGCTATACTAGAGTTTATGCATACTCATTTAGGTGAGCTTATCAAAAAATATCGAATTGGTTGATAAACACGGAAATCCTGTTTCTTGAGTTTTTCTAAAGAAGCATTCCGTATCTATAGATAAGAAAGAGAATAGCAATGAGGTGACTGTATGGCTGATAATGAAAAACCGTTTCCGGCACAAGATCCAGAAAGCTCTCAAGACGAAGCCGTGAAAACAGCAGAGGAAACACAAGACAATGAAGTTAGCGAAGGCGTACAAGGGGAGCTTTCAGTAGACCAACTTGCTGCCGCGTTGCAAGCAAAGGATAGCGCTTTGGAAGAAGCTGTCCGCAAGTATCAACGTTTGCAAGCAGATTTTGAAAATTTTCGTCGTCGGACCACCAAGGAAAAAGAAGAGTTGTCTACTTTAGTTGCAGAAGGAATTATTACAGAGCTTTTGCCTGTGGTAGATAACTTTGAACGAGCCTTGGCTTCTGATGGCAGTAAAGATGCGGAAGCGTTTCATTCTGGCGTAGAAATGATTTTCCGTCAGATGACTGGCGCTTTTGAAAAACTCGGTCTCTCGGCTATTGCCGCGATGGATCAGATGTTTGATCCGAATGAACATCAGGCCGTTATGCGTGTGGAAGATGCTGAAAAAGAAGATGGCACGATTGTACAAGAACTACAAAAAGGCTATCGCTTGAAAAATCGCGTGATTCGGCCGAGCATGGTGAAAGTTGTCAATAACGGTTGATTTCATAAGGTTAAGTTGTGAGTTATTTAAGGAGGATGAATAAATTATGGCAAAAGTAATTGGTATAGACCTTGGTACGACAAACTCAGTTGTAGCAGTTATGGAAGGCGGCGAACCTGTCGTTATTGCAAATACAGAAGGCAGTCGCTTAACTCCTTCGGTTGTAGGCTTTTCTAAAACGGGTGAAAGATTAGTTGGACAGCTCGCAAAACGCCAGGCTGTTTCTAACTCTGATAGAACGATTAGCTCCATTAAACGTCATATGGGTACGAATCACAAAGTAAATATTGACGATAAAGGCTATTCGCCACAAGAAATTTCTGCAATGATTTTGCAAAAACTGAAGCAAGATGCAGAAGCCTATCTTGGTGAAACTGTTACGCAAGCCGTTATTACAGTTCCGGCTTACTTTACAGATGCGCAGCGTCAAGCTACAAAAGACGCTGGAACAATTGCTGGGTTAGAAGTTCTTCGTATTATTAATGAACCGACTGCAGCAGCCCTTGCTTATGGTATGGATAAAGGTAATGATCATACAGTACTTGTTTATGACCTTGGCGGCGGTACTTTTGACGTATCCATCTTGGAATTAGGCGATGGCGTCTTTGAAGTAAAAGCAACAAGCGGTAATAACCGTCTTGGCGGCGATGATTTTGATATGCGGGTAAAACAATGGCTGATTGAAGAGTTCAAAAAAGAACAAGGCATTGATTTGGCCAATGATAAAATGGCTTCGCAGCGTTTGTTGGAAGCTGCGGAAAAAGCGAAAATTGAGCTTTCCGGTGTACTTTCCACCAATATTAATCTTCCCTTTATTACAGCCGACCAATCCGGTCCGAAACATATGGATCTTAACTTGACCCGTGCTAAATTCGAAGAATTAACGGCTGACTTGGTAGAATCCACTATGGGGCCAACTCGTCAAGCTTTGTCTGACGCTGGTCTTTCCCCGAAAGATATTGATAAAGTTATTTTGGTAGGCGGGTCTTCTCGTATTCCTGCTGTACAAGAAGCTTTGAAGAAATTTATTGGCAAAGATCTGCATCGCGGCGTAAATCCTGACGAATGCGTAGCCGTTGGTGCTGCGATTCAGGCTGGTGTTCTTGTCGGTGAAGTAAAAGACGTATTACTGCTTGATGTAACGCCATTGTCTCTGGGCATTGAAACACTGGGCGGCGTTTTCACGAAAATTATTGATAGAAATACCACAATTCCTACGTCGAAAAGCCAAGTATTCTCAACGGCAGCTGATAATCAACCTTCCGTTGACATTCATGTGCTTCAAGGCGAACGTGAAATGGCTGCAGCGAATAAAACGTTGGGACGTTTTGAATTGTCCGGTATTCCGGCAGCACCGCGTGGAGTACCTAAAATTGAAGTTTCTTTCGACATTGATGCCAATGGTATCGTAAATGTTTCCGCCAAAGATCTTGGTACAGGCAAAGAACAAAAAATTACGATTACTTCTTCTGGTGGTATCAGTCAAGATGAAATCGAACGTATGGTTAAAGAAGCGGAAGCTCATGCAGCTGAAGATAAAGCCCGCAAAGATGAAGTCGAAGTAAGAAATTCTGCTGATTCTTTGATTTATCAAGCAGAAAAGACGATTAAAGAAGCTGGCGATAAAGCCGATAAAGCGCTTGTTGAAAAAATCGAAGCAGCAGCGAATACCTTAAAGGAAACGCTAAAAGGTAATGATTTGGAAAAAATCAAGGCTGATACGGAAGAATTAACGAAGCCGCTTTATGAATTAGCACAAGCTATGTATGCGCAAAATGAAGGTCAGCCGCAAGGCGGTGCTTCAGCTGGCGCAGCAAAAGATGAATCTATTGTGGACGCTGAGGTTGTTGACGAAAAAAAGAATGACAAAGCATAGGATGGTGCAAGGTGAGCAAACGAGATTATTATGAAGTCTTGGGTGTGTCCCGGTCAGCATCTGACGATGAACTAAAGAAGGCCTATCGCAAGTTGGCCCGAAAATATCATCCTGATGTCAACAAGGACAATGCGAAAGAGGCAGAAGAAAAATTTAAAGAAGTTGCGGAAGCCTATGAAGTTTTGTCTAATTCCGAAAAAAAGGCGCAGTATGACCAATTTGGTCATGCTGCCTTTGACGGAAGTCAAGGTGGAGGCTTTGGCGGTTTTGGCGGCCAAGGCGGCTTCGGCGGTCAAGGCGGGTTTGGCGATATTTTCGATATGTTTTTTGGCGGTCAAGGTTTTGGCGGCCGTGCCAATGGTCCGGAAAAAGGTTCAGATCTCCGCTTTGATATGGAGATTGCTTTTGACCAAGCAGCTTTTGGCGTGGAACGAGAAGTAGAGATTCCGCGGATGGATACCTGTCCAGAATGTCATGGCACAGGCGCTGCCGCTGGGACTCATCCTGAAACTTGTCCTGACTGTAAAGGGGCGGGCCAAGTTCAATTTACACAAAATACACCCTTTGGCCGAATGGTCAATGTGAAACCTTGTGACCGTTGTCGTGGCGAAGGCAAGATTGTCAAGACACCGTGTAAAGAATGCCGTGGTCAAGGCAAGATTAAGGTGAAACGGAAAATAAAAATTAAGATTCCTGCTGGGGTTGATACTGGTTCACGGTTACGTGTGGCTCATGAAGGCGAACCGGGACTTCGTGGCGGTCCGCAGGGCGATTTATATGTGTATATTTTCGTGAAACCGCATAAACTATTTGTGCGCGAAGGAAACGACATTATTTGTGAAGTTCCCATTAGCTTTGTTCAGGCAATTTTAGGTGACGAAGTAGAAGTACCAACTTTGGAAGGAAAAGTGAAATTCCGTGTCGAAGAAGGAACGCAGTCTGGAACTGTTTTCCGCTTACGAAATAAAGGAATTCCTCATATCCGCGGTAATATGCGCGGTGATCAGCTAGTAAAAGTAAAAGTTGTGACTCCGAAAAACTTGTCTGAGAAACAACGTGAACTTTTAAAAGAATTTGCCCGAATTAGCGGAGAAGATATTAACCCGGAACAAAAAGGGTTCTTTAAGAAAATGAAGGATGCCTTTGGGGTGTCTTAATTCCATAAGAAGGGGCGAGTGCAGATGAAGTGGGCTGAAATTAGTATTCAAACCTCCCATGAGGCCACCGAAGCGGTGGCCAATATTTTTCATGATTTGGGAGCCAGCGGTGTCGTTATTGAAGATCCAGAGCTTATTAACACCTATCGTTTATCAGGAGCGTGGGATTATTGCGATATTCCTGAAGAAACTGATACGGAAGTTGTTGTTGTAAAAGCCTACTTACCTGTTGACGAAGCCCTTGATGACAAGCTTCGTTCATTTGAGGGACAAGTAAACGGTCTTTGCTGTCATAATATTGATGCTGGCAAAGGCGAAATTAGTTGTCGCGAAATACAGGAAGAAGATTGGGCTTCTTGTTGGAAGGAATTTTTCCATCCGGTCAAGGTTGGCGAAAGAATTGTGATTAAGCCGACATGGGAAGAGTATGAGGCTGGTGTGGATGATCTTATTATTGAATTAGATCCAGGTATGGCTTTTGGTACAGGGACTCACCATACAACAGCTATGTGTATTCGTCACTTAGAAGAGTTAGTTAAGCCTGACATGCAGATTTTTGATGTTGGTACAGGATCTGGTATTTTGTCAATTGCCAGTGCCAAATTAGGCGCTGCCGCTATTAAGGCGGTCGATTTAGACAGCGTCGCTGTTCGCGTAGCCAAGGAAAATGTGGCTCTCAATCAAGTCGCTGAAACAGTCACAGTCAGTCAGGGCGATCTGCTCACAGGCGTAACCGGTAAAGCTGATCTTATTATTGCCAATATTATTGCCGATATTATTATTAAAGTGATTCCTGATGTGAAAGAACGCTTGAAACCAGACGGTTTTTTTGTTAGCAGTGGTATTATTACAGAACGCCTTAGCGATGTGACAGCTGTGCTTTTAGAGCAAGGGTTTGTTGTTGACAAGGTTAGTGAAGAAGGCGGCTGGGTTGCTATTGTAGCTCATTTGGAGCGATAAGTTATGCGGCAGTTTTTTATTGTGCAAATTGAACCTTTCATGGTTATAGAAGGCTCTGAAGCGAAACATATGACGCGAGTTCTCCGACTCAAAGTCGGCGATGAAGTGGAAGTCGTGGATCAAGCGGGACAAGCGGCGGTAGGACGTATTGCGGCAATTGAGGGCGAGAAAGTTTCTATCGAATTTGCTGCTTGGCTTGATCATAGCAGTGAACCGCCCATTCAAGTTATACTTGCACAGGCTTTAACGAAAAATGATAAGTTTGACTACATTGTGCAAAAAGCGGTAGAACTCGGCGTACATCAGATTATTCCGTGGGTAGCAGATCATTCTGTTGTTCGTTATGATAGTAAAAAGCAGGAACAGAAAAAAGACCGATGGCAAAAAATTGCCGCTGAAGCAGCAAAACAATGTCGGCGGACTGTTGTTCCCACTGTTACTTCGGTTAAGACCTTAGCCGAAGTTTTTCGCCTTGCAGCGCCGGAGAGTCTTCGGTTGTTTTGCTATGAAAATGAAAAAAATCTCGGGATAAAAGATGTGCTGCAGCAAAGTCAGGCGAAAGAATTTTTGCTTTTGATTGGACCAGAAGGCGGCTTTAGCGCTTCCGAAGCGGAACTGATTCAGGGAAGCGGCGCTACAGCCATTACGCTTGGTCCGCGAATTTTACGAACGGAAACAGCAGCAACAACCGCTTTAGCTGTGGTTATGTATGAATGTGGTGATTTGGGGGGACCTTTGTGCCAAAAGTAGCTTTTATTACTTTAGGTTGTAAAGTTAACCAATTTGAAACCGAGACGTTGGAAGGGCTTTTTTTGGCCAAAGGCTACGAGATTGTTGCCTTTGAAGAAAAAGCCGATGTTTATGTCATCAATACTTGCTCGGTCACTCATTTGGGAGAAAAAAAATCGCGTCAGTATATCAGACGAGCCAATCGATTGAATCCTGAAGCTGTAGTAGCCGTAACTGGCTGTTATGCCCAGGTTGCTGCTGATCAAGTTGCAGCAATTGATGGGGTTGATGTTATTATTGGAACGCAAAATAGGCAGGGAATTGTAGAACTTGTAGAAACGGCATCAAAGCATGAAGCGAAGCTGAATGTTGTTACTAACATTATGGATGCCGATGCCTTTGAGGAAATTCCCTTGTTTTCCATGCCGGGTCGAACGCGGGCTTTTCTCAAGATTCAAGAAGGGTGCACGAATTTTTGCACTTATTGTATCATTCCCTATGCCAGAGGGCCGTTGCGTTCTCGGCCGCTGTCAGGCATTTTAAGCGAAGTTGAAAAATTGACAAGTGCGGGATTTCAGGAAATTGTCCTAACAGGTATTCATTTAGGCGCCTATGGTCGTGATTTGGCGGAACCAGTAACCTTGACTGATGTCATGAAGGCAATCACTGAGTTGCCTGATGTGGTGCGTCTGCGGTTGAGTTCCTTGGAATCCATCGAAGTATCGCCAGAGATGGTTGAACTGCTTAAAGCAAATAACAAGCTTTGCCGTCACCTTCATTTACCACTCCAGTCAGGAAGCAATACGATCTTAAAGGCGATGAATCGCCACTATACAACAAGTGAATATAGCGAGCTAATTGGGAGAATCCTAACAGAAATTCCTGATTTAGCCTTGTCGACTGATTTAATTGTGGGCTTCCCCGGCGAAACGGACCAACTTTTTGCCGAAACAGTCAGTTTTGTGGAAAAAATGCCTTTTTCTAAAATGCATATCTTCCCTTACTCGAAACGCATTGGTACACCGGCGGCTGATTTTGCCGGACAAATTCCGGAAGAGATCAAAAAAGAACGGGTTCATGTCATTCAACAAATTGCTGAGAAAAAAGCGGCAATCTATGCGAAGCAATTTGTTGGTCAAACAGTCAATGTACTCTTTGAAACATGGCAAGACGGCGTTCTCGAAGGTCATACCGAGCATTATTTAAAGGTGTATATGCCGAGCGACAAAGATTTGACAGGTACGATTCAAGCGGTCACCGCAACAGAGCTTTGGCGTGATGGATTATTGGGATCTCAGGATTTTTAATTTATTACAGTTCTTTGCAGGAGTTTTGAATTTAACAACGAACTCTTTATAAGATAAAGTCATGTAAAATCCTTGGTTTGACAGAAAGGAGGTGTATCTGGCATATGCAGCAAGATTGTGTGTTCTGCAAAATTGTAAATAAGGAAATTCCGGCGACGATTCTTTACGAAGATGACATGGTTGTGGCTTTTCCTGATATCAATCCGGGCGCACCTGTTCATATTCTTTTAATTCCGAAGAAGCATATTGCTAACCTCCTGGAAGCGACGGAAGAGGATCAGGAAATTTTAAAGCATCTGATGGCCACCGTTCCCCTTATTGCAAAACAGGCGGGATTGGATGAAGATGGCTTTCGTACAGTAATTAATACGAAAGATAATGGCGGCCAGACAGTTCATCACTTGCATCTGCATATTCTCGGCGGGCGGTTTATGAACTGGCCTCCAGGTTAAGATTGACAGTTGACAGAAGCCTATTGTATAATAATTAGGTGTATGTGAATGCACTTCCCGTAGGCTTGCGTGGAGGGAGGGAGATCAGATGGCAGAAATTAAGGTTGGTAAAAACGAAACACTTGAAAGCGCACTCCGCAGATTTAAGCGTTCCTGTCAAAAAGCCGGTGTTCTTTCTGAAGTTAGAAAACGTGAACATTACGAAAAACCTAGCGTAAAACGGAAGAAAAAGTCCGAAGCAGCTCGTAAACGTAAATTCAACTAGTGTTTTCTGTTCGGAGGTATTGATACATGTCTCTTAAAGAGAAATTGACAACGGACATGAAAGAGGCAATGAAAGCCAAAGAATCAGGGAAGCTTGCTCTTTCTGTGATTCGTATGGTACGCGCTAATATCAAATACGCAGAGATTGAACGTAAAACGGAGCTTGATGATCAGGGTGTATTAGAAGTCCTGGCCAAAGAAGTGAAAATGCGCCGAGATTCTATGGAGGAGTTTGCCAAAGGCAACCGCCCTGACTTAGTAGAAAATCTCGAACGCGAAATTGAAGTATTAATGCAGTATCTGCCCAAGCAGTTGGCCGAAGACGAAGTTCGTCAGCTGGTTAAAGACGCAATTGCCCAATCTGGCGCTGTAACAGTAAAGGATATGGGAAAAGTCATGGCTGTTTTAATGCCTTCTGTAAAGGGCAAAGCTGATGGCAAACTTGTGAATACGCTTGTGCGCGAAATGCTTCAATCATAAATACAATCCGGTGCTAATATGGCACCGGATTTATTTCTAGTAGAGACCCTCTTGTATTTTCTTTTGCCAAAGACAATATAAGAGGGTCTCTACTAACAATAAGGATTCGCTGAGAGGAGATGAGACTATGTTTTTTGCAAGAAAAGCTTGGTATCGCAGCTTCTTTACAGTCTTTGTTATTTTTGGTGCCGTGGGAACAAAATGCCTCGCCGCTTCAACTGGTACCGATATGTTATTATCGCCTTGGGAGCAAGCGGCAGGTTTATTAGAAATTCCTTTGATTAAGGGTTTTTTAGTTACTCTGATTTTTACGGCGTTACTGACGGAGATTAAAACGGTAGGTAGTGGTGTTGGAATTTTGACTGCCTTAATCGCAGCTAGCTTACTTTTGGGCGGGCAATGGCTATTGCGTGGCGGCTGGATGCCGGCGCTGCTTTCCTTTAGCGGTATCTTTCTGTTAGTCGCTGAACTTTTTTTCCCTGGTACAGCCATTTTTGCACTCAGTGGTCTTGTCTTGCTGTTAGGGGGACTTTTTTTAGCCTTAGGCGGAGATGGGCCAGCACTGCAATTTTTGACTGCGAGTCTAATTGTGGCTGTAGTGATTTTTTCGCTGATGGCTCGCTTCTTACCGCAAAGCGCTTTTGTGGCACGTTTTATTCTAAAGGATCGCGAAGCACGGGAGAAGGGGTTTCACAGTGTTGACGATCATGCTGTGCTAGTTGGTCTGGAAGGCGTTGCCGTAACAACGTTGCGTCCAGCGGGAACGGCGCTGATTGCTGGCAAAAAAATTGATGTTGTAACAGAAGGCGATTATATTGCCTCTGGCGAAAAAATTGTGGTATTAGCTGTCTCAGGGCGGCGGGTTATTGTAAGAACGTTACGTATAGACCATTAAGTTTCTATAAGGAGGGGTTTTATAATGACAGCTTTAATTTTCCCACTGTTTATTTTGTTTGTTGTTTTTTTAGCGGTTATGCTGTTTTTACACTTTGTTCCGCTAGGTCTTTGGATTTCGGCGATGGCGGCTGCTGTTGACGTAGGAATTTTTACGCTGATTGGCATGCGGTTACGCCGTGTTCCGCCTGCGGCGATTGTAATGCCGTTGATTAAGGCGAATAAAGCGGGGATTGATGTAAATGCCAATCAGCTAGAGGCTCATTACTTAGCAGGCGGCAATGTAGATCGGGTAATTGATGCTTTAATCGCGGCCCATCGTGCCGATATTCCGCTGCCTTTTGCTAGATCGGCTGCCATTGACTTAGCTGGTCGCGATGTATTGGAAGCTGTGCAGATGAGTGTAAATCCCAAAGTGATTGAAACTCCTGTCGTATCTGCTGTGGCGAAAAATGGGATTGAGCTTAAGGTAAAGGCTCGAGTGACAGTGCGTGCCAATATTGATAGACTTGTTGGCGGCGCGGGGGAACAGACGATTATTGCTCGCGTGGGCGAGGGCATTGTTACAACCGTGGGATCTTCTATTGATCATAAAGATGTATTAGAAAATCCGGATCATATTTCCCGTACGGTTCTATCAAAAGGCCTTGATGCCGGTACGGCCTTTGAAATTTTATCGATTGATATTGCTGATGTTGATGTAGGTAGAAATATTGGCGCTGAACTTTTAACAGATCAAGCGGAAGCGGAAAAACGGATTGCTCAGGCCAAAGCGGAAGAACGGCGCGCTATGGCTGTTGCGAAAGAGCAGGAAATGCGCGCTTATACGCAGGAAATGCAGGCAAAAGTTGTCGAAGCTCAGGCCGAAGTCCCTCACGCGATGGCTGCTGCCTTGCAGGAAGGTCGCCTTGGCGTGATGGATTACTATAATTTGAATAACGTTGTGGCTGATACGCAGATGCGAGAAAGTGTGGCTAAAAGCGGCGCACCTAAGCTGGATGATAAAAAGTAGGTGATAGGATATGGATTTTATTGGCGTATTACTATTGCTGGCTCTTTTGTATGGCTTACCAGAAATTCTTCGTAAAAAACGTAAAAAAAGCTATGAATATCCTTCTGTCCCAGAATCGCAATCGCCGCCGGTCCCAGACCAGATAATGATGCAAGGGAGTAACGATAAAAAAAATGCTCTCCTTTCGGAAAAAAAGCCGCAAAGTCTTGATGGGAAAGAAAGTGGCTTTTCGTCGCAAACAACGACTGAGCCCTCCGTTGCAGCGATCGCATCTTCGTCAGAAGGTTCGTCTATCACGCCAGAACAGCTCCGCGCCGCGATTGTGTGGTCGGAGATTCTCGGCAAGCCTAAGCAAATTCGTCCCTATGGGCAAAAAAACTTTCGCTAAGAATAAGGCTGACTGCTCAGCGTTTCTCACTTAGAGACACGGCTATTTTGGGTATCAGCCTTATTTTTTTTTGACATTTGTGCAAAATAATATTGGTGAAGCTTTAAGACGGACTGCGAGGGGAGCGATAGCCATGTATCAGGGACGGCTTACTTTTGCGAAGGGAACTTATGTGGAATTTGTTGTAGCGCCGCATCAGATGGTTGATTTTGGCGATATTCTTGTTGTGGAAGGTGAGCAAAAAGACCGGTTTTATATTCGCGTCTATGATTTTAAAGTGAAATCGCGCTGGTCAGGCCTAAATGGTGTGAATTATCTCATGAGTAAATTAGATGAAAGTGGTCAAGTTGTAAATCAAGATGAGCTTGATTTTTATTTAGGCGGCAATCATACTGTCAAACTGGCGATGGCAGAACAGCTTTGCTATGCTGATCCTGCTAGGCAGCTTTATAATCCTAAGACATGCCCTGATTTTTTTGCCGAAGTTCGTTCTTTGGGGGAAGAAGATAAAGAATTACTGGCGGAAATAGGCGGTGATTTAGAAATTGGTTATCTAAAAGGCGGTCGCGGTATCAGTCCCTTTCCCGTGGGAATTTGCGGTAGCAAGTCCATTCCAGAACATATGGGGATTTTTGGGACAACTGGTTCAGGGAAAAGCAATCTTGTAAAAGTATTGGCAAGTTCGATTTTGGCATCGCAACAGTATGGCATGCTTATTTTTGATGTTCATAATGAGTATTATCAGGCTTTGTCGAAGCATTCTCAGATTACTGACCGATTAGTTGTATACAGTTTAAAGCCCCAAGACGCACTTTGTCAGCCTCTTCAGGTGGCTATGGAGGAATGGGAACCCCTTGATCTGGCGCTTTGCGCTACTTTTACTGAGGTACAGCTTGATGCTCTTTATAAGATTGCTTCTCTCTGGCCTAGAGAATGGATGTCTTACCTGTTAAAATACGAGGCAGAAGATTTAATTAGTGAATTAAAAACAGAAACAGGCCAAAAATTTCAACTTAGGACTATTAGCAAGATCAAAAGCATCTGCTGGAATTTACAGCAGGAACTGCAATTAACGCAAGAGCCAGTAGGTACACTTGCCCAGATGATTCAGGAAGTAGGAAATGGTAAGGTGGTATTAGTAGAAATGAAACATAATTCCCCGTTAGGAGAGATCGCTTTATCCACCTTAATTACGAAAAAATTGCTTAACTATTATGCTGCCCATAGCGACGATGAAAGAATGGGTCTGACCCCAGCCTTGCTGGTGCTGGAAGAGGCTCATCGTTTTTTAGGCAGGAAGGAAGTCGGCTCCCAGCATATTTTTCGGCGGCTCGTCAGTGAAGCTCGTAAATTTCGTCTCGGACTTTGCGTAGTTGACCAGCAGCCGAGACTCTTGGCGGATCAGGTGCTTTCTCAGTTAAATACGCTATTTATTTTAGCGCTTTCCTCGCGCGCTGATCGTCAAAAACTAGAAACCATGTGCCGCAAAGATATTTTGCAGCAACGAAATGAAATTAAAAACTTAGAGTGTGGCGAAGTAATTTTAGCCACAAATTATATGCGCTTTGCGGCGCCTGTTAAAGTTCATAACTTTGAACGGTAACTGAAAAAATAGAACAAATCTATAAGTCCATGTCTGAACGCTCCGCTTGCTACATACACATAAAGTAAGGGGGCGGAGACTCTATGGCAAGGCGTAAGCACAATCGTATCGAATCAATAGCGGAGCTGTTTGAAATTCCTGATGATTTGATTTTTGATCTGCCTCGCATGACCCTGTTGGGAAATAAACAGTTGCTAATTGAGAATCATAAAGGTATTATTGAGTATACGACGCAAATTGTCCGCATTAGGCTCAAGCAGGGAGTTGTAATTGTAGTAGGAAGCAATTTATCGTTAGGAAGCCTCCAGGTAGAACAAATTCTAGTCGAAGGACTGATTCAGTCGCTTCGCTATGATTTATAGGAGGCGAGCTTGTGTTGTTTATGCGGTTTAATCATTATTTCAAAGGGTTTGTTTATATAAAAGTTACAGGTAAAAGACCGGAGAAACTCATCAATCTTTGTCTTGATCAAGGGTTCGAGCTATGGTCAGCTACCAAGCGATTTGATGGCGTTTATGTTTATATAAGCCTCCAGGATTTTTTTGCTATCAGACCGTTAGTTAAGCGAAGTGAGACGAGAATTTCTGTGGTTGCTTATCAGGGATTTCCCTTTTTCTTCAAAAAAGTTAAGCGCCGAAAGATGTTTGTTTTGGGACTGTTCCTGTTCTGTGCTTTGCTTCAATATGCATCAAATTTTATATTCTTTGTCCATATTACTGGCTGTGAACAAGTTCCAGCTGCCGTAGTAAGGCAGGCCTTGGCGGAAGGCGGTATTGTTCCTGGGGCCAAAAAAGATGAAGTGAATAAAAAGCAGGCTGAGACAGCTTTGCTTTTGGCAGTTCCGGAATTAGCCTGGGCTTCTATTCAGTTTATGGGAACGAGGGCTGTCGTAGAGGTTGCCGAGAAGAATATGCCGCAAGAGGAAAGCCGCGAGCCTGCCGATTATGTGGCTCAAAAAGACGGTGTAATTTGCGAATGGATTGTTTTAAACGGACAAGGCCAAAAGAAACAGGGCGATACTGTACGGGCGGGAGACATTTTAATCAAAGGTCTACTGTCAGGCAAGGCGGTACGGGCAACTGGTATTGTAAAAGCCAAGATACACTATGAAGCAACCGGTGAAGAGTCGCTTTCGACTACTTGGCTAGAGCGAACTGGACAGCAGCGAGATTCTTATAAGATTTTTTTTGGGGGGCGGGAAGTGACGATAAAATCAGCGCCGAATCCGCCCTTTACGAGCTTTGAACGCGAGGTTTTTTGCAAAAAAGTTCTCCTTTGGAGGAATCCCGATTTACCTGTCGAATTTACCAGGGAAGACTTTTATGAAACTGTGCCGGTTTATCAAGAAAAAACGCACGAAGAAGCGACGGACAGTGCTGTACGGCATGCTTTAGCAGTTTTGTCCGAACAAATTCCTGAGACGGCTCAAATTATCGCAAAAAATACGGAACTTGTTGCAACCGACGATCCCAATAGGGTGAAAGTAAAAGTTTTAGTGGAAACAATTGAAGAGATCGGTGAAAACAGAACCAGCTTACAGGGGGGCTAACTATTTGCCGCAGGCCAATCAAATGGAAAAACGATTAGACTTTACAGATCATCAAGAAGCTGTAATGGTTTTAGGTAGAAATGATGAAAATATCCGACTAATTCAGGAAAGTTTTTCCTGCCAAGTAACGGCACGGGGAGATCAACTTGTAATTAGCGGTGACGATATACTGGTAGAACAAGTTTATCATTTGCTGTCAGAATTGATCTTTTTATATCGCAGTAAAAACTTTATTACAATTCATGATGTGAAATATAGTATAAAAATGGTTCAGGAAAATGGCGCCCACAAACTGCATCGACTGTATGCTGATTCGGTGCTGACGACGGCAAGAGGCCGCATGATTAAGCCGAAAACCTGGGGCCAGCTTATTTACTTGGAAGCCATTCGACGTCACGATATTACGCTGGGAATTGGTCCAGCCGGCACCGGGAAAACTTATTTGGCTGTTGCTATGGCTGTAGAAGCATTAAAAAATAGAAAAGTGGAAAGAATTATCTTAACGCGACCTGCTGTGGAAGCTGGTGAGAAGCTAGGATTTTTACCTGGCGATCTGCAAGAAAAGGTGGATCCTTATTTGCGGCCCCTTTACGATGCACTTTATGATATTATCGGCAGTGAGACCTTTGCTAAATATATGTCTAAGGGGATTATTGAAGTAGCGCCGCTGGCTTATATGCGCGGACGGACACTTGACGATTCCTTCGTTATCTTAGATGAGGCCCAGAATACAACGGCGCCTCAAATGAAAATGTTTCTTACTCGTTTAGGCTTTGGCTCTAAAATGGTTATTACTGGCGATTTAACACAAATTGATTTGCCGCCAGGGCAAATTTCTGGTTTGGCTCAGGCCAAGCGGATTCTGGCTCAGGTTGATGGAATTGCCATTTCTCTGTTTGAAGAAGCCGATGTAGTGCGCCATGAAGTCGTATCACGGATTATTCGCGCCTATGATAACTTTGACAAAGAGAAGAAAATGGAAAAATTGGAGTGAATAAAATGGGGTCTGCCAGTAGACGGTTGCGCGCTATGTTTACGCAACCAGGCAGTGTATATGCAAAACCGGTTATTCGCCGGATTGTCTTGTCTTTAGCTTTTTTTACTTTGTTTATTGTCGTACTGGCTACGGATTTTTTAGGTGATAGAGTTTCATTTGAAACTGGACAAATTAGTGATCGTGATATTTTAGCGCCACGGACTGTTTCCTATATTAATACCGATAAAACGAAAAAACTGGAAAGTGAAGTACTTGCCGGAATTGTTAACGTGTATGATCTAGATATGGCCATAGTCAATAAAGCCGGGGAAAATCTTACGGCTTTATTTCGTACTGCCCATACGGTTAAAGAAGATATGCAGCTTTCCGAGCAAGAGAAAATTGCCAAAGTCAAAGGAGCTTTGCCCTTGCTGTCGGCTACGGCGTCTACTTTGTTAGTGACGCTCGATGAAGCGGCGTTGGAACGCGACCAAGATAGAACTCTAACTTTGCTAAATAAGTATTTACAGCGGGGCATTCGTGATGATGAGCTAGATCTGGCAAAAAAGCAAATTGCTTTGGAAGCGAACGAATTACCGCTGCCGCTTGCGGAAAAACAACTAATAACCGCTTTAGCACCACTGTTTTTACAGACTAATTTTATTTTGAACAGTAAAGAAACCGAAAAACGCAAACAAGGCGTTTTAGCTGGGATAGAGCCTGTCCGTGAAACAATCAAAAAAGGGCAAGTACTTGTCCGTCGCGGCGATGTAGTTACAGCAGAGCAAATTCATGCGCTAGAGGAACTGGGGCTTTCTCGCGGGCAGACGAATGAACTTCGTGTGTTAGGGCTTACCTTTTTTGTCTTGATTATTATGGCCTTGACGACGCTTTCTCTCCGGACAAGTGCGCCTTCTGTTTATGAAAATGACTTATCAATGGTGCTTGTAGGCCTTGTTATGTTGATTACCATGATTCTTGGAAAAATGGCTCACTATTATTCTGATTTTGCCGCACCCATGACGGTCGGCGCTTTGCTCGCAACGATTTTGATCAATCGCCGCATTGGTCTTGCCGTAACTTTTGCTTTAACGATTTTTTTTGGCGTCATTGTCGACCATGATCTTCGTGCCGTATTGACCTGTCTTATGGGGAGTATCACTGGTGTTTACTGTATTTCCACAGTGACGACAGGCTACAGTTTGGCAAAAAGCGGCTTTTGGATTTCTATTGTCCAGTTTCTTGTTATTGCCACAACGGGTCTAATTGATCAAATTAGTGGTGCCGAACTTGTTACGCAGTGTTTACTAGGTATTTTTAGTGGTGTTACGGCTACGATTATCACGACTGGAATTTTACCTTACTTAGAAAATGTGTTTCATATTACCACGTCAGTGAAACTCATGGATCTAGCCAGACCCAATCATCCACTGTTGCAGCAGCTCTTGTTAGAGGCGCCAGGAACCTATCATCATAGTGTACTTATTGGCAATATGGTAGAGACAGCAGCGGCTCAAATTGGTGCAGATCCAGTACTCGCCCGGGTAGGCGCTTATTATCATGATATAGGCAAAATCAAGCGTCCTTGTTTTTTTGTGGAAAATCAGGCGTCAGGAGAGAATCCTCATGATAAAATTGCGCCGTCGCTGAGTACGCTGATTATAACGTCTCATATTAAAGATGGCCGTGATTTGTGCCGTGAACACAATATTCCTGGCATCGTCGCTGATATTGTGCAGCAACATCATGGCACGACGCTAGTATCTTATTTTTATCAACGAGCGACGGAAAATGATCATAGTGAATGTATTATTGAATCGGATTTCCGCTATGAAGGACCTTGTCCGCAAAGTAAAGAAGCCGCGCTTGTCATGTTGGCCGACGGTTGTGAAGCTGCAGTACGGTCTATTGCGAAACCGAATATTAACCGTATTGAAGCAACTGTGCGCAAAATTATTAAACAGCGTCTCCATGAAGGGCAGCTTGATGAATGTAATCTAACGTTGCGCGATTTAAATACGATCGGTGATATTTTTATTAGGGTACTTTCCAGCATGTTCCATACACGAATTGAATATCCCGATGAGAAAGATTTAGAAAGGAGAAAATTAAAAAATGGAAATCAACATAAACTCCTTACAGACCGAAGTGACTGTATCGGACGCGATGGCGGCGACAGTCAAGAAAGTTTTAAGCAAAGCAGCTGAATTGTACAACTTAGCGCCGACGGCGGAAGTCAGCTTATCCTTTTGCGACGATGCCCATATTCATAAAATGAATTTAGAATTTCGCGGCATTGACAGGCCAACAGATGTTTTATCTTTTGCGCTTAGCGAAGGTGAGGAGCCGGAGATACTTGATGGTCCAGCAGAAGATTTGCTTGGTGATATTATTATTTCTGTTGATACTCTCGCCAGGCAAGCCGAAGAGTATGGTCATAGTTTGGAGCGAGAACTTGCTTATTTGACGGTTCACGGGTTACTTCATTTATTAGGCTATGATCATTTAACCGACAGTGATAAAGCAGAAATGCGCCAAGAAGAAGAGGCTATTTTGGGCGCTTTAGGAATTGAGCGTTTATGAAAGATAGTCTAGTTTGTTCGATTACGCCAGAAGAAATACGCTTACTTGTAGCTGCGGCGACACGGGCCATGGCGAAAGCCTATGTACCTTACTCGCATTTTCCCGTAGGCGCTGCTTTACTAACCGACGATGGAACGATTTATGAAGGTTGTAATATTGAAAATGCTTCTTATTCGTTAACAATCTGCGCCGAAAGAACTGCTATTTTTACGGCCTTAGCAAAAGGTGAAAGAAAATTTAAAGCTTTGGCTGTTGCTGCAAAAACTTCGAATCCTGTAGCGCCTTGCGGCGCTTGCCGACAAGTGATAGCTGAGTTTCACATTCCCGCCATAATTATGGCAAATCAAACGGGAGAATATAAAGTTATGTCATTAGAAGAGATATTGCCCTATTCTTTTTCTTCTGAGGACTTGACGTATTTTGGGGAGGACAACAACGATTGAGTAATACAAAGAAAGATATTTTTCGTTCCGGTTTTGTCGCTGTAATTGGACGGCCTAACGCTGGTAAATCCACGCTGGTTAATAGTCTTATTGGCCAGAAGATCGCTATTATGAGTGATAAACCACAGACAACGCGCAATAAAATTATGTGCGTACTAACGCAAGACGATGCACAAATGCTGTTTGTGGATACGCCTGGCATTCATAAACCGAAGCATAAGCTAGGACAATATATGGTGGAGGCAGCCGAGCAGACGCTACGCGAAGTGGACGCCATTTTATTTGTAACAGACGCCAGTGAAAAATTTGGACCCGGGGAAGAATATATTATTGAGCGTTTGAAAGAAGTAAAGACGCCGGTTTTTCTTGTTGTTAATAAAATAGATCTTGTTGAGAAACCGAAACTTTTACCGATCATCAAAAACTATCAAAGTCGCTATGATTTTAAAGCCGTTGTGCCTATTTCGGCGTTGGAAAAAGTAAATCTTGATGTGCTTCTTACTGAAATTAAAAGTCTCCTGCCGGAAGGGCCTAAGTATTTTCCTGAAGATATGATAACAGACCAGCCAGAGCGGCTTGTCATTGCTGAACTCATTCGGGAAAAAGCGCTTCAGCTTACAAGAGAAGAAGTGCCGCATGCCATTGCTGTGGATATTGAAGAAATTGCACCGCGTCCTGGCGATAAATTGTATGTTCGTGCTGTCATCTATGTGGAAAGAGAATCACAAAAGGGAATTTTGATTGGCAGCGGCGGTACTTTAATGAAGAAAATCGGTCAGCAGGCCCGTGTCGATGTAGAAAATTTATTGGGAAATCCCTGTTATCTTGATTTATGGGTGAAAGTGAAAAAGGATTGGCGCAATCGTGATTCGATTTTAAAATCTCTGGGGTATGAATAATCATACCCTTTTTTTCCTTTTTTATTGTAAAGCCGCCCCTGTTTATTGACCAGAGGCAGTCAAAATGCTATCATTTGTTAAGAGGGGTGAATCATGAAGTGGGTTTCTAAGTATTTTATGAATGGGTTAATCGTGATTTTTCCGATTGCCTTTACCGTATGGGTTGTCATGCAAATTTTCACATTTTCTGAGCAACTGTTAGGTCAGCATTTGCCAATTCATTTTCCTGGAGTTGGCCTTATGGCGGCCTTGTTGTTTATTATTTTGGTAGGATGGCTTTCTTCTTACTGGCTGATGAAATCACTTCTAGGCTTAGGAGAACGGTTTGTCAACTCCATACCTTTTGTGAAATTTATTTATAACATTGTTAAAAAACTGTCCACTGCTGTATTTAATTCCAGTCAATCTTTTAAACAGGCAGTGCTTGTGCCTTATCCGCATGCTGACTGCAGAGCTCTTGGCTTCATCGTATCAGATGTTTCTGAACCGCTTGCTGAACATTTGCCAGATGAACATGTTTGCGTATTTGTGCCGATGAGCCTTAATCTTACATCAGGCTTCAATATTATTGTGGCGAAAAAGGATATTATTCCTTTAGATGTAACGAATGAAAGTGCGCTAGAATATGTTCTTACGGCAGGCGCCATGATGCCTGAGCGGGTTGGAATGAAAAATTAGGGAGAGATGCTCTATCGATGCTGTAGATGTTCCTCTATATAGCTTCTTTAAACTTTTGATTGCTTTTGCTCTTGTATTGGTAAACGGCTTTTTTGTTACTGCTGAATTTGCTCTCGTGAAAATACGCAAAACTCGGCTCGAAGAATTGATTCACCAAGGCGATAAACGGGCTCCCTTAGCCATGAAGGTCGTTTCAGCTCTTGACAGTTATTTGGGAGCTACTCAACTTGGCGTAACACTTGCTTCGCTGGGGCTTGGCTGGTTGGGAGAACCGGCTATTTCCAGCTTATTGCAACCTTTGTTTACGGCGTATTTACCGGGATCGCTTTGGCTGCAAAGTTCGATTAGCATAGCAGCCGGATTTACCATTATTACGTTTTTGCATATCGTGATTGGCGAACTTGTGCCGAAATCGATTGCCATACAGCATACCGAAAAAATGGTATTGTTTATTGTTTGGCCGCTCTATATTTTTCAAAAGGTTGGATCACCGATCATCGGCTTATTTAATCGAACGGCTCAGGCTATTTTAAATTTGATCGGCGTGCCACCTGCGACAGAAAGTAATATTGCTTTATCGGAAGAAGAGCTCCGCTTGATTGTCAGCGCCAGTACGCGCGGTGGTGTTCTTGATAAGATGGAAAGCGAGCTTATTGATAATGTTTTTGATTTTGCCGATCGCTTAGCTAGAGAAGTTATGGTTCCTCGCCAAGATATGGTTTGCCTCTTTACAGATGATTCTTTTGAAGAAAATATGACGGTTGTTCGTGAGACAAGCCATACCCGTTATCCCTTATGTGTAGAAGACCGTGATCATGTAATTGGCATGGTTCATTTGCGTGATCTGATGGAACTTGATTTAGAACCTGACGAGGAAAAAGATTTAAAATCAATTATGCGGGAAATTCTTGTTGTACCAGAAGGCATGTCTGTGGCGGAACTACTACAGATTATGAAACGAAAACGGACTCACCTTGGGGTAGTAATTGACGAATACGGTGGTACGGCTGGTCTTGTTGCCTTGGAAGATGTTCTAGAAGAAATTGTCGGGAATATTCAAGACGAGCACGACGAAGAAGAAGGGATTGAAATTCAACGCTTGCCTGATGGCAGCTATGAATTTGATGGTAGGGTACTGCTCGAAGAAGTGGCAGAACTGCTGCATATTGATTTGGAAGAGCATGAAGAAGATACAATTGGCGGTTATATGTTTGGACTGTTAGGCCGTAAACCGGAAGTCGATGATACCATGCAACTAGGTCTTTATGAATTTGTGATTTTAGAGGTAAATGGTTTTCGTATCGTTCGCCTTAAGGCGACTCTTATACATAAGGCTGTTGAGATAGAGGCAGAATAAACAATTAACAAAACGTTTATAAAAAGCAAATTAGGAGGAAGCGCAATGATTTTGCTGATACTGCGATGACTCTTGTGCCGACAAAAGCGCTTGTGCTCCAGGCCAAAGACAGTGGTGACGCTGACAGACTTGTTACTTTCTTTACGGAAGATCAAGGTGTGATTCAGTTGTTTGCCAGGCATGTAAGACGGGCTCGTTCTCCTATGGCTGGAACTGTGCAGCCTTTTGCTTTTCTGGAAATTACTTATGATAATGGCAAAAGTCGGTCTTTGCGGCAATGTTCTTTACTAGAACCTTTTGCTCATATGCGCCAGGACCTTATGGCTATGGCTTATGGCGCTGTTGTAGCGGAAATTGTTGTTCAGTTTTGGCCGGAAGGTGAAGGGGAGCCTGATTTACTGTATCAGTTGCTGGCAATTTTTCGGCTGATGCAAGAGCGAAATCCGCGTCTCGTAAGTCTCGCTGCTGGCTGGCAGCTTTTGCAGCGAGCTGGTTTTGGACCAGAACTTTCCGAGTGTGTTCATTGTCATAATCGTGTGGAATTGCCTTGTCATTTTTCTTCGCAGTTAGGCGGTACTGTTTGCAAAGAGTGTGCTACAGGCGAGGCTTTTTTGCTCAGTGAGAAAGTCTATGAATTGCTCTTAACGTTGCTATCCCTTGATTTTGATAATCCCAGTCATTTTGTTATAATTGGCAGTGATTTAATGCAGCTTGAAAAGCTATTTCTTGATTATTTGACTTGTCATCTTGACAGGCCCTTGAAATCATTGAACTTTATTCACAGTATTGCCTAATCAGCAATGATCATATAAATAGGAGGGATTTAGCCATGGAAGAAAAAGTAACGCTTGAAAAAATTGATATGATTCGTTCTCGCACCAATGCTTCATTTAAAGAAGCAAAAGAAGCGCTGGAAAAACATGAAGGCAATGTAATTGAAGCGCTGATTGAACTAGAAGAAAAGAAACAAAATAGTAAATGGACTGACGAAATTTCTGTAAAATCCAGCGAAGTTGTTGATAAAGTGAAAGATTTGATTCGGGAAGGGAATGTAAATCGAATTCGCATTAAAAGTGAAGATAAGATTCTTGCCGAAATCCCTGTATCACTTGGCGCCATTGGCGCGGTATTAGCGCCGCAAATTGCTGCGCTTGGCGTACTGGCAGCTGTGTTTAAAAAATGCAGTATTGAAGTGGTTCGCAATGATGACATCGTTGATGTAGAACCAACGGAAGAAACGAAGGAACGCCAGGAAGAATAGTTTACGCTTGCTTTTTAAACGCAAATTAGGTAAACTAGGAGTAATCTAAATTAGTTAGCGATGAAGGAATAAAGTATTTTGCCAAAAAGTTAGCGAACTGGGTCAGGTGAAAGCCAGTAACGGCGAAAGAAAGGCGCTCCAGAGCGAAACAGCATTTATGAAGGCGGGCCAATTTTTGGCCAAGCAGGGTGGAACCGCGGGATAACTTCCCGTCCCTGTAACAGTACTGTTACAGGGACGGGAAGTTTTTATTTTTAGGAGGGATATTGTGACTTTTCAAGACATGATTTTAACGTTACAAAATTATTGGGCCCAACAGGGTTGTATTATTCAACAGCCTTATGATGTGGAAAAAGGAGCGGGTACCATGAATCCTGCTACGTTTTTGCGCGCTTTAGGGCCAGAACCTTGGAATGTAGCTTATGTGGAACCATCGAGACGTCCGGCTGATGGCCGTTATGGTGACAACCCGAATCGGCTATTTCAGCATCATCAATATCAGGTAATTCGCAAACCGTCACCGCCAAATATTCAGGAGCTCTATTTGGAAAGTTTGGCAAAACTCGGTATTCGCCACGAAGAGCATGACATTCGCTTTGTGGAAGATAACTGGGAATCCCCGACACTGGGAGCTTGGGGGCTTGGCTGGGAAGTTTGGCTTGATGGTATGGAAATTACTCAGTTTACTTATTTTCAACAGGTTGGCAGCATTGATGTGAAACCAGTTTCGGTAGAAATTACCTATGGGCTAGAACGGTTAGCTATGTACATTCAAGGCAAAGAAAATGTTTATGATTTAGAATGGGTTGATGGGATAACCTATGGCGATATTTTTCACCAAAATGAAGTGGAACAGTCAAAATATAATTTTGAAGTTTCCGATGCAGCCTTGCTCTTTACTTTGTTTGACCAATATGAAAAAGAGGCATTGCGTGTTATTGAGCAAGGTTTAGTATTGCCTGCCTATGATTATGTATTAAAATGCTCTCATGCTTTTAATCTTTTGGACGCTCGCGGCGCGATTAGCGTTAGTGAGAGAACGGCGTTTATCGGTCGCGTACGCAACATGGCCAGACAATGTGCGCAAGCTTATCTTGAATTGAGAGAACAGCTGGGATTTCCCCTGCTGAAAGGAGGACGGGCAAGTGAGTAAGGATTTATTGCTAGAGATTGGTACAGAAGAAATACCGGCCAAATTTATGCCGGCTGCACTGAAACAGTTGGGAAAATTGGCCGGAGAAAAATTGGCTGAACTTAGAATTGATTGTGGCAAGATAGAAACTTTTGGTACGCCCCGCCGCCTAACTTTGCTGATACATGCTGTCAGTGAAAAACAAGCTGATAAAAAAGCAGAAAATAAGGGACCTTCCGTTAAAATCGCCTTTGATGATCAGAATCAGCCTACGAAAGCAGCTCAAGGCTTTGCCAGAGGACAAAAAATTGATGTAAAAGACTTGGTTGTGAAAGACGGCTACGTTTATGCTAACGTTTTTGAAGCAGGTCAGGAAGTTGTCGGTCTTTTACCGGAAATTATGACGGATTTGATTCAGCACATGAACTTCCCGAAAAATATGCGCTGGGCTGATCTTGACATGCGCTTTGTACGACCAATTCGGTGGTTAGTTGCTCTATTTGGCAGCGAGATCATTCCTTTTTCCATTGCCCAAGTGACAAGTGGCCGTGTTACTACAGGTCATCGCTTTTTAGGAGAAAAAAATATTTCGCTGGCAAATGCCGACGAATATTTTGCGAAGCTCAGTGAGAATTATGTCATGGTCGATCCGGCAGCAAGGCGTGAACTGATTACTAAGCAGATTAAAGAATTGGCTGTGGCCCAAGGCGGTACAGCAGCCATTGACGAAGATTTATTAGAAGAAGTCGTTTTTTTAGTAGAATATCCTACGGCACTGTGCGGTCGCTTTGAAGATAAGTATCTGGCATTGCCGCCAGAAGCGCTTATTACGCCTATGCGCGAGCATCAGCGTTATTTCCCGGTGTTTTCGCCAGAAGGCAAGTTGCTGCCTGTCTTTATTACGGTTCGTAATGGCAATGCCGATCATATTGATACAGTATGTCGCGGCAATGAACGAGTACTGCGGGCTCGGCTAGCTGATGCGGAGTTTTTCTATGAAGAAGACAAAAAGATTCCTCTTGATGTAAGAGTGCAGAAATTAAAAACGATTGTTTATCAAGATGGTCTTGGTACGATGTATGATAAAACGCAGCGCATTAAGAAACTAGCAGCCTATGTGGGTGAAATCAGTATTGTGAAGGCCGATGCTGAAACTCTTAGCCGGGCTGGCGAATTATTAAAAGCCGACTTAGCTACAGGCATGGTTTGTGAGTTTACAGAACTACAAGGGACGATGGGCGAAGCTTATGCGCTCCTGCAAGGCGAAACTCCAGCTGTGGCAAAAGCTATTTTTGAACATTATTTGCCGCGTTTTGCCGGTGACTCTCTGCCGACTACTGCAGCGGGAAAATTGCTTAGTATTGCCGATAAATTAGATAATATTGTGGCTACTTTCAGCCGCGGCCTGATTCCTACAGGTTCCCAGGACCCCTATGCGCTTCGCCGTCAGGCTCTGGGGATTGTAAATATCCTTATTGATGGACAAATTTCGCTGTCTTTATCGCAGTTAGTTCGTTTTACGGCTGACTTGTTAGGTTTAGAGGCTGAAAAAATCGCTTCCTTAGAACAGGCCGTACTTGATTTCTTTAGTCTTCGCCTTAAAAATGTTCTACAAGAAAACGAAATTCGCTACGATCTGATTGATACAGTTTTATCGCTTGGCGTAGATAATTGCTATGATTTATGGTTAAAAGCCCAAGCACTTCAGCAGCTAGTCCAGGCAGAAGAAGCGGTGCCTTTAATTCAGGCGATCGTGCGTGTCAATAATTTAGCGAAAAATGCGCAAAACGATGTTGTGACGAAAGAACTTTTGAATGATCCGGCAGAAGCTGCTTTGTATAGTAGTCTTTGTGCTGTTAAGGCGGAAATGACAGCAGCGGCAAGTGATTATGCGGTAGCGCTGCAAGCTCTGTATCAATTGAAAGCGCCGATCGATGCTTTCTTTGCGGCCGTTATGGTTATGGTTGATGATGAAGCTGTCCGTAATAATCGGTTAGCTTTGTTACGTCAGATTAGTCAACTCACACAGCCTTTTGGCGACTTTGCTAAAATTTTGGTTTGATTTTCTTTGCTAAATGAAAAAGTAATTAGTGTACACTATAAATCAGCTCCGAACAAGGATTTTTGTTCGGAGTTGATTTTTTTATAAAAATAGTGAAAAAATCAGGCCATAAAGCAGGAGATAGAGAATTTATATAGTATATACTATATAAGCTTATAAAGAATAATAGAGTATGCTATTTTATGGCGTATAAGGAGGATATTATGCAGGAAAAAAGTGAAAGTCTTATCTTATGGTTTGATGAAATTTGCAAGGAAGAAGTTGCTTTAGTGGGTGGTAAATCAGCATCACTGGGCGAACTTACATCAAAGACGAAAGTTCCCGTTCCGTTTGGCTTTGCAACAACGGCGTATGCTTATCGCTTATTTGTCAAAGAAAGTGGCGTAGGTGAGAAAATTGCTGATTTGATTGGTCAATTAGATGATGTAGAGGATAGCTATATGCTGCGCAAGGTAAGTGCAGCCATTCGTGAAGCAATTATGCAGGCGACGATGCCTGCTGCTATTGCTAAGGCAATTGAAACGGCTTATCAAACTTTGGCAAGCAAAGTAGGGCAAGAAAATCCTTTTGTGGCTGTTCGTTCTAGTGCAACGGCGGAAGATCTGCCTGATGCTAGTTTTGCTGGTCAGCAGGAAAGCTATTTGAATGTACAAGGCGTTTCCGATGTGGTAGCAAGAGTCAAAGAATGTTATTCATCGATGTTCACAGATCGCGCGGTTTATTATCGTGCCAAGAAAAAATTTGATCATCTTGATGTTGCTTTAAGCGCTGTAGTACAAATGATGGTTTTTTCTAAAGCTTCTGGCGTTATGTTTACTGTTGATGTGGCAACAGGTGATGATCAAAATATTCTTATTGAAGGTTCTTGGGGCCTTGGCGAATATATTGTGCAAGGAACAGTAACTCCCGATAGTTTTCTTGTTAAAAAATCAGATTTAACGATAGTAGACAAGCAAATTCACGATAAACCCATCATGCTAGTACGTAAGGCCGATGGTGGTTGTGAAGAGCAACAAGTACCGGCAGGACAGGCAAAGGCGGCAGTGTTGACTGATGAGCAGGTACGGGAGTTAGCGCAGCATGCTTTGGCAATTGAACAACATTATGGTTCCTATATGGATATTGAATGGGGCATTGACGAACGCGATGGAAAACTTTGGGTTTTGCAAGCGCGGCCTGAGACAGTATGGTCAAGAAGGAATAAAGAACGAGGAGGCAATATGATGCAGCAAGGAAAAGAGCAAGTTACAAATCGTCGTGTAGTAACGAAGGGGTTGCCGGCAAGTCCTGGACGGGTCAGCGGCAAAGCACATGTCATTCTTGATCCTAGTCTCATTGATCAGTTTAAAGAGGGGGAAATTTTAGTCACGGAAATGACGGCCCCTGACTGGGTTCCAGCCATGAAAAAAGCGAAAGCCATTGTCACTGATGCGGGCGGGATGACCTGCCATGCTTCCATTGTTAGTCGCGAGTTGGGTATCCCTTGTGTTGTTGGCAGCAAAAGCCGCGGTGTGGCAGGAACGACTGCTATTCAAGATGGCATGGAAATTACCGTTGATGCTACGAACGGCATTATTTATGAAGGTTGTATTGATGATCTTGTAAAACCAGCTGTTACAGAAGTCGCGACAGCGGCACAAGAAACTTTCCCGGTAACAGGAACAAAAATTTACATGAATTTGGGCGATCCTGACTTAGCTGATCGTTATAGCTCGCTTCCTTGCGATGGAATCGGTCTAATGCGCGAGGAGTTTATCTGGACAACTTCGATTCATGAACATCCGCTTTACTTAATTGAAACAGGACGGCCTGACCGAGTGATCGAAGCATTATCTGAGGGAATCCGTAAGGTTTGCCAAGCTTTGGCGCCACGGCCAGTTACACTACGTTTTAGCGATTTTAAATCAAGCGAATATCGTGATCTCAAGGGCGGCGATAAGTATGAACCTTATGAACCTAGCGCGTTATTAGGCTGGCGTGGCGCTTCCCGCTACTATGATCCTGTATACACGGAAGCGTTTAAGTTAGAGTTAAAAGCAGTTAAAAAAGTACGCGAAGAATTTGGTTTTAAAAATTTAAATGTAATGATTCCTTTCTGCCGAACTGTAGACGAAGCTGCTAAAGTTACGGAGTTAATGGCTGCCGAAGGACTGAGACGAGGACCCGATTTTAAAGTATGGCTTATGGCTGAAATTCCAGCGAATATTATTTTAGCGGATCAATTTAACGCCTTTGTCGATGGTTATTCTATTGGATCGAATGATTTGACGATGCTGACTCTTGGTTGTGACCGCGACAATGAAACAGTATCGCATATTTTCAACGAACGTAATTTAGCAGTACGTCGAGCGATTCGTCATTTAATTGAAGTGGCTCATCGTGACGGAAAAACTGTATCGATTTGTGGGCAGGCGCCGAGTGTTTATCCGGACTTTGCCGAGTTTTTAGTGAAGAGCGGGATTGATTCCATGTCGGTAAATCCTGATGCCGTAAAATCAACGAGAAAACTCGTAGCGCAAGTGGAACAGCGTCTCGTTCTCGATAAATTAACTGGTAGAGGAATTGCTGATAAAGAGGATTATACCTGGTAAAGGGCGAATTTCCTACTCAAAGGGAGTGATGGCTGCGCTTACCGCAAGACAAGAAAAAATTGTAGAAATTGTTCGCCAGGAAGGCCCAATTTCCGGCGGTGTTATTGCCGAAAAATTAAATGTAACAAGAGCTGCGCTGCGTTCTGACTTGGCCATCTTAGTCATGTCCGGGCTGATTGATGCTCGTCCTAAAGTCGGCTACTTCTATGTAGGAAATCATACGCTGCGTGTCATAGCAGAAGAACTGGATCGAATCGTAGTTGGCGATATTTTATCTGTTCCTGTTGTAGCACCTGCCGACTGCAGTGCTTATGATGCTGTTGTGACTTTATTTTTAGAAGATGTAGGGACTTTGTATATTGTGGAAAAAGGCGGCATCTTATCAGGCGTTGTCTCCCGCAAGGACTTACTCAAAGCCTCAATCGGCGCTGGCGATTTGCAAAAGATGCCAGTGAAAATGCTGATGACGCCAGTTCATAAGCTCGTTGTCACAACGAAGGAAGAGTCTGTGCTTGTGGCGGCGAAGAAATTAATTGATCATGCAATTGATAGTCTGCCTGTTGTACAACAACTGATGCAAGATGGCAAAGCAGTTACGGAAATTGTCGGTCGACTTACCAAGACGAATGTGACTCGATTATTTGTTGAAATCGGGGAAGAAAAAAGGAGGTAATGAAAAATAGCCACTTTACCGGTTATTTATGCTTTATCTGATTCGATTGGCGAAACAGCGGAAATGGTTGCTCGTGCTACAGCCAGCCAGTTTGATTCAGGCCTATTTGATATTATTCGTGTTCCTTATATTAATTCGGAAGAACAAATTGCTGAAATTGTCAGGGAAGCGGCGCAACGAGAGAACTGCATCATTTGCCATACTCTCGTGTCCTCTCATCTGCGTGAAGCTCTTTTGGTGATTGCTGAACAGCACCATATTCGGACCGTTGATATTATGGGACCTATGATTACGACTGTTCAGGCAATGTCAGGTTTACAGCCAAAACTAAAACCAGGCTTGGTGCATAAACTGGATCAGGACTATTTTAAGCGGGTTGAAGCTGTCGAATTTGCTGTAAAATATGATGACGGCAAGAATGCTTGGGGATTATTGAAAGCTGATATGGTGATTATCGGTGTATCTCGTACTTCAAAAACACCGCTAAGCATGTATTTGGCTCATAAACGTCTCAAAGTAGCGAATGTACCGCTCGTGCCGGAAGTGCCACCGCCGCCGGAATTGTTTCAAGTTTCGCCACATCGCATCGTCGGTCTGATTATTGATCCCTTTAAGCTGAATGAAATTCGTTCAGAACGTCTCAAAATTATGGGGCTTGCTTCTGATGCAAGTTATGCGAATTTAGAACGCATCTCGGAAGAATTGGAATATGCGAAAGCAATTATGCGGAAGACCCGTTGTATTGTGATTGATGTTTCCAACCGGGCTATTGAAGAAACGGCGAATCGAATCTTGGAAATTGCTCAAAAAAATGAAATTATTTAAAGAGAATCCCTGTTTCTATTTAGAAACAGGGATTCTTTGACTTATTTATTACCCAGACAGGAACAATTCTCTTTGCTAGAGAATTGTATCTGTTACTACATTATATTTAACTGATTCATAAGTCTTTGTGTCTTTGTCTTTTTTGACTTCTACATGACCCGTGAATAGGGCCTCTTTAGTTTTCCAGTTAAAAGTTACTTGATCCGCTGTAATTGTTAAGTCTTTTCGCAAAAAAATAATATTTCCTGTAATATCTGCTTTACTTTGTGCTCCTGAAACAAAGACGCTGTCACCGCTGAATTTAATATCGCCGTCATTTACTGTAATGCCGCCAAGGCCAGTGACTTCTAAGGTTGCCATATTTACTCGGGCTGCCCCAGCTGTTATAATGCGTGAACCTGCTTCGATATATACATTCCCTTCCAGATTATAAAGACCTGTTGTTATGTCAAAATAGGTTTTATCAGCTGTGATCGTTGGTTTGGCTAAGGCTGTACTGGAAAGAATAAGTAGAGCTATTAGAATTAACATGAGTTTTTTTATCATATAAGTCACCATCCTTACTGCTAGTATAGCAGAAATAGAAGGTGATTGTCATGTTTGCTAGTTTGGTAAAAATACCAAGTCTTTTAGTCGAAAAGATTAGCAGGGAAGGGTGAAAGTTATGAGTGTGAGAGAATATCTGGAAAAACTAGAATTAACGGTTCTTTCGGAACGAGCGGCAAAAAGCAGCCAGTCGCAAAAGGCGCGGCAAGAGGAGCCTTGTCCCTTTCGCACCGCCTTCCAACGAGATCGTGATCGCGTGATTCATTCGAAATCGTTTCGGCGCTTAAAACATAAAACGCAAGTTTATATTTCGCCGGGCGATCATTATCGCATGCGCATGACTCATAGTTTGGAAGTGGCTCAAATTTCTCGCACTATTGCCCGTAGTCTCCGTTTAAATGAAGATTTAACGGAGGCGATTGCTTTAGGTCATGACGTAGGTCATACTCCGTTCGGCCATGCCGGTGAATTTGCGCTACGTGATTTTTCCGGCCATTTTAACCATAATGAGCAAAGTCTTAGAGTGGTACGATATTTAGAAAAAAATGGTCAAGGATTGAATCTTACTAAGGAAGTGGAAGATGGGATTTTGTGTCATACTGGTCCGCAAAAACCGAGTACCTTAGAGGGGTGTATTGTTCGAATCGGTGACCGTATTGCTTATTTATGCCATGATTTTGATGATGGAATTCGTGCTGGAATGTTAAAACCATCTGATTTACCACAACAAGTAGCCAGTTTATTTGGTCGCAATCCTTCGCAGATGATTACAGCTATGGTTTCTGATATTGTGGAAACGTCAAGCAAAGCTGATGAAATTACCATGTCGGCGGCTGTGCAAAACGCCATGGATGAGTTTCGCGAATTTATGTTTGAAACACTTTATTTTTCTCCGGCGCTTCAACTAGAACGAGAGAAAGCGAAATTTATTATTTTAAGTCTCGTATCGCATTTTTTAAAAAATCCACACACATTACCGGAAGATTTTTTAGCAAGAGAAGCGCAGTGGGGATTGAAAACGAGCGTAATCGACTATGTGGCTGGTCTGACAGACTTATATGCAATTCGACTATTTGAAGAGTTTTTTTTACCGAAAAAATCGGGGTACCAATAATGGTAGAAGATTTTGTCTGCTTTGAGCGAAGAAAAATTTTTTGTCAAGAGGAAAAAGAGGATTTATAAAACTTATATGGAATAGTAATATATCCATAAAAAAAGAGTCTAAAATCCTGCTTGACAGAAAGCAGGATTTTGACGTGAGTTGTAGAATATACTCAAAACTTAATAATGCCTTAAGGGCTACAAGGAAGAATCGCTTACACGATAGGGGATCTAAATGAAGAGTACAAATGATGATTTCGTCGATCGTCTGCGAAGCGAAAGTGATATAGTTAGCGTTATATCAGATTATGTGCCTTTAAAAAAGAAGGGAAAGAATTTTTGGGGATGTTGTCCCTTTCATCATGAAAAGACGCCATCTTTTTCGGTTACGCCTGATAAAGGTTTTTTTTACTGTTTTGGCTGTGGTGCTGGCGGCAATGTTTTTAACTTTCTTATGAAGATTGAAAACATTGATTTTTTTGATGCCGTTAAGCTGCTAGCGCAGAAGTTAAATATCCCTTTACCAGAACGAGAAAAAACCGATGCGGAACGAATGAGAGAAAAGCAAATTGCTCGTTTAGTTCAGGCAAATCAGTTGGCCGCTGATTTCTATCATTCTTGTTTGACGCGGACTAACTATGGTAAAGAGGCGCTTGATTATTTGATGGATCGTCAAATTACGCCTGAAATTATCGAGATTTTTCAATTGGGGTTTGCGCCGCCTTTCTGGAATAAATTGAGTCAGGCCTTGCTTGAGAGAAGTGTTTCGTTGGCAGTTTTGGAAGAAAGCGGATTGGCCGTTAAGAGGCAGTCGGGTGATGGCTTCTATGACCGTTTTCGTAGCCGCATTATTTTTCCTATTGTAAATTTACGAGGCCAGCCGATTGCATTTGGCGGACGTGTTCTTGACAACAGTCAACCTAAATATCTCAATTCACCGGAAACGCCAATTTACAATAAGCGACGAGAGTTGTTCGGTCTTGATAAAACCTACAAAGCGATTCGCGACCAAAAGAAAGTTGTTATTGTAGAAGGTTATTTTGATGCAGTGAGTCTGTATGGCGCTGGGATCACTTGTGTTGCAGCATCATTAGGAACAGCTTTTACGGCGGAACAGGCCAAAGTGTTGCTGAAATTTACTGATGAATTTTATTTTGCTTATGACAGTGATGCGGCTGGACAAAATGCTACGAGTCGAGCTATTATTACGGCTAGCGAGGCTGGGGCGAAAGTAAAAATTATTCAAATTCCCGATGGTAAGGATCCTGATGAATATGTGCGGCGTCATGGTGGACAAGCTTTTGCCGCACTTATGGATAAGGCGTTAACGGCTATTGCTTATGAGGTGGAAAGGGCGCTTGGCAGCATTGACCATTCTCACTTAGAGGGAAAAGCTGCTGTAATTTCACAGGTTGTTCCATTTTTGGCGCAAGCTCATAATGCCGTAGAGATAAATGCTCATATATCACGATTAGCTGCTGTTTTAACAATTGACGAAGGAACAATTCGGGAAGAGTTAAGAAAATATCCTTTACAAGCTAAAAAGGATAAAACTGTAAAAGGCGGATATACTAGTAATGTTCTTTCTCTTGCTGGCCCCAAAGTAGGGGCGGCAGAACAGGCAGAACGTCATCTAATGCATTTTTTGTTTCAAGATGCGTCGATATTACCTTATGTAGAATCAATGCTTGGGATAGGGCATTTTAGTAGTCCAGTTCGACAGGAAATTATGGCAGCGCTTAGTTCTGATTATAGTGCTACAGGTAAGATTGATCCTGAAGGGATATCTCTTCGCTTGAGTCAGGCAGCGGCAGCTGAATTATCAGGCATTATGCTGCTAGAGACTCCTTGTGAAGATAAGGTGCGCCTAGTAGACGACTATATTCGAGCCATAGAACTTGCTTTTTTGAAAAATCAATATGAAGAGCATCGGTTAAAAGCCGATGAATTAGAACGCATGGGGGATAGTCGCTTTTTGCAGGAATTAGCAGAGAGCCAGCGAATTAAACATGAAATTAATAAATTATACCAATAAAAATTTTAATAAGTATCAATCGGTCATGCTGACCGCCATCGGCCTGGGGAGGGGGGAATAAAATGACAGAGAAAAAGAATCAGACGACTGATCATGTTAATGAATTGCTGCACCGCGGTAAAAAACGCGGAGGTGTGCTAACATATGCAGAAATTATGGATACTTTTCAGAGCGATGACTTGACACCTGATGAGATTGATGATGTGTATGAAATGTTCACGACGAAAGGTATTGAAATTGTTGATGAAATCCCTGAGGCAGAAGGACCTGGCACAGCTGACATAGAAGAAGAACAGGCGGAAGAGATTGATATTGACCTGTCAATTCCTGAGGGAGTTACGATTGATGATCCTGTGCGCATGTATTTGAAGGAAATTGGGCGTGTGCCGCTGTTAACTGCCGATGAGGAAATCTTATTGGCAAAACGCATGGAAAAAGGTGATGAAGACGCCAAACGTCGTTTGGCTGAAGCGAATTTGCGCCTTGTTGTAAGTATTGCGAAACGCTATGTGGGTCGAGGAATGCTATTCCTTGATTTAATTCAAGAGGGAAACCTTGGCTTGATTAAAGCCGTGGAAAAGTTTGATTATAATAAAGGCTACAAGTTCTCTACCTATGCAACTTGGTGGATTCGTCAGGCCATTACGCGGGCCATTGCCGACCAAGCGCGGACGATTCGTATTCCGGTGCATATGGTTGAAACTATTAATAAATTAATTCGCGTATCGCGACAGCTTTTGCAAGAACTTGGCCGGGAACCAGCGCCAGAAGAAATTGCTAAAGAGATGGAAATTACAGTTGAGCGCGTACGGGAAATTATGAAAATTGCCCAAGAACCAGTTTCCTTAGAAACTCCGATTGGGGAAGAAGAAGATTCCCATCTTGGCGATTTTATTGAAGATCAAGAAGCGCCAGCGCCAGCTGAGGCCGCTTCATTCATGCTTTTAAAAGAACAGTTAGAAGAAGTTTTAGAAACTTTAACTGATCGTGAGAAAAAAGTACTGCGCCTTCGCTTTGGTCTTGATGATGGGCGTGCCAGAACACTGGAAGAAGTCGGTCAGCATTTTGGCGTTACAAGGGAGCGTATTCGTCAGATTGAAGCGAAAGCTCTAAGAAAATTACGTCATCCTAGCCGTAGCAAGAAATTAAAGGATTTTCTGGAATAATTATCATCTTTTCTATGAAGTTGCTTGACATAATAACTTATTTTGTATTATAATATATCCCGTTGGTGACTATTCCTTGATAGCTCAGTTGGTAGAGCAATCGGCTGTTAACCGATCGGTCGTAGGTTCGAGTCCTACTCAAGGAGCCAAATGATAACAAAACAGGCTTTCTTCGGAAAACCTGTTTTCATATCTTGGGCCTATAGCTCAGCGGTAGAGCAGCCGGCTCATAACCGGCTGGTCCCTGGTTCGATACCAGGTGGGCCCACCAGTTGAAATAATGCGGGATTCTTGCAAAGCAAGAATTCCGTTTTTCTTTGTAAAGGGGAGAAAATGATGAAATTGAATGAAAGACTGCGTCAAATAGCCGCTTTCGTTCCCCAAGGTGCTAGAATCGCTGATATTGGCACAGATCATGCTTATTTGCCCGTGTTTCTTGTGCAGCAGAACGTGGTTTCTTGGGCCATTGCTGGTGATGTTCATGAAGGGCCCTATAAAGCTGCTTCGCTTACTGTTCGTCAAGCGGGGCTGTCTGATAAAATTTCTGTACGTTTAGGCGATGGCCTAACTGTAATTGGTGAAGATGAGATCGATGCAGTAGTGATTGCCGGTATGGGCGGGCAGACAATGATTGAAATTCTCCAAAAAGGTGAACTCTGGATAAACCGTCTTACGACGCTTGTGCTACAGCCGATGGGAGCTGCGGGCGCATTGCGTTTATGGCTGGTAAAGCACGGTTGGAAGCTAATTGATGAGGCGCTTGTAATAGATGATGACCGTCTTTACGAAGTGATTTGTGCTAAGCGTTCAATTTCCGGGCAGGGGACTTTGTCGGTAGAGACAGAAATTACGGAAGCTGAGAAAATTCTGTATGAAGTTGGTCCAATTCTGCTAAGAAAGCAAGATCCCTTGCTGTCTCAGCATATTGGTCAAAAAATAAATGATACAAAGCGGATCTTAACGCAACTGAATAATGCCGGTATTGGGGCGCAGGAAAAGACGATTGTCTTAAAAAGACAGCTACAACAATTAAAGGAGCTTTTGCCATGACAGTAACCTGTGCAAGTGTAATGCAGGCTATGGAGAATTGGGCGCCTGCTTATCTAGCGGAAGAATGGGATAAGATTGGCTTGTTTGTAGGAGCAAAAGAACAGCCTGTGAATAAAATCATGACAACTCTTGATGTGACGCTGGCTGTCGCCCAGGAAGCGGCAGAGTGGGGGGCTGATCTGATTGTTTCGCATCATCCTTTCTTATTTAAGCCTTTGAGCAAAATTGATACAAACAGTGAACAAGGGAAAATTGTGAAACTGTTGTTAACGCATGATATTGCTGTTTTTTCTGCTCATACTAATCTGGATTGTGCTCGTGGCGGCGTAAATGATGTGTTAGCGCAGCAATTAGGTTTGCGCAATATACGACCTTTTATTAGTGGTTATGAGCAACCTTTCATAAAATTAGTCACTTATGTGCCGCAAGAAGCTTTTGGAGCTGTTTGGCAAGCCGTGACTTCTGCCGGAGCTGGCCATATTGGGCAATATAGTCATTGTACCTTTGCTGTAGAAGGAACTGGCTCTTTTTTGCCGCAAGCAGGGACTAATCCTTATTTAGGCAAAGTTGGCAGCGTTGAAAAAGTGGCGGAGTTACGCCTTGAAACTATTTTGCCAGCGGCTAAAAAACAGCTGGTTTTAGAAGCTTTACTTTCGGCTCATCCTTATGAAGAAGTAGCCTATGATTTGTACGCGTTAGAAAATAAGGAGAAGTTTCCTGGCTTAGGTCGACTCGGGACTTGTTCTAGTCAATCGATAGCCGATTTTGCTGCTTTGGTTAAAACAAAACTTGGCTTATCATCCATTCAGGTTATTGAGGGGGATGAAGGCTTAGTGGAGACAGTCGCTGTCGTCGGTGGCAGTGGTGCGGAATTTTTCCGACAAGCAAAAGCTTTGGGGGCGCAAGTTTTGGTAACCGGTGATGTAAAGTACCATGATGCTGTCGATGCGAAAGCATTAGGAATTACGCTGATTGATGCAGGTCATTATGGAACAGAGGCTCCTGTTGTGCCAGTTATAGCGGAATATTTACAGAGTTGCTTTTCCAAAATTATTGTAACTACAGCTTCTTGTCAGAAATCTCCTTTCTCAGTTTATTGACAGAATCACTTTAATCTACTATAATTAAAAAGCTGTTTATGAGTATGAAAGATGATCGCGAGTACTTTGTATTCGAGGAAAGTCCGAGCTCCGTAGGGCAGGGTGCTGGATAACGTCCAGCGAGGGTGACCTTAGGGAAAGTGCCATAGAAAAGAAAACCGCCGATTTTTCGGTAAGGATGGAACGGTGCGGTAAGAGCGCACCAGCAACCAGGTGACTGGTTGGCTTGGTAAACCCCACCTGGAGCAAGACCGAATAGGGAAGGGATGAAGTTGCCCGCAGAACCTTCCGGGTTGTGTCGCTAGAGCTTCTAGGCAACTAGAAGCGTAGATAGATGATCATCACCGCTACGGCGGAACAAAACTCGGCTTATTGATTACTCGTAACTAAAAAACCGCTGTCAAGCGGTTTTTGTTTTTATCTTTATTGATAATTACTTTTTGTTGACAAGATTAATAAATTTTTCTACAATAAATATAATAAGAGTAAAGAAAATTTATTTTTCTTTATAAACAGGTTAGAGGAGGCAAGAACAATGGCTGTTATTGCAATTGAAAATATAGCTGATTTTGATCAACTGATTGAGGCAGGTAAACCTGTATTGATTGATTTTTGGGCGCCTTGGTGCGGCCCTTGTAAAATGGTTGCTCCTGAAGTGGAAAAAGTTGCGGAAGCTTATCAGGAAAAAGTGCAAGTGGCAAAAGTCAATGTAGATGCCGTAGCTGGCTTGGCTGGTAAGTATAAAGTTATGGGTATTCCTACTTTACTTATTTTTAAGGATGGACAGGAAGTCAATCGCCTTGTTGGATTTCGACCTGCTGCTGAAATAACTAAGGCGCTTGAAGGAATAGTTTAAGAGGATTCCACTTTATAGTGAGATACTATTTTGAGCTTCTTCGTGTGTCGATTATTGTTGGTTTTAGGCAGGAGAATTCTTAAAAAAAACGAATCTAAAAGTCAGAGTTCTTTATGGAACTCTGACTTTTTTAGTATACAAACCTTATTGCCAGAGGAGGCTTTATTTTGAAAAATATTGCAGTACTGACAGGCGGCGGTGACTGTCCCGGTTTAAACGCAGTGATCAGAGCTGTGTACAAGAGCGCTCGTACGCAGGGGCTTGTCGTTTATGGTGCGAGAAATGGTTTTAAAGGTTTAGTAGAAAATGATCTTCATTTGCTTACATCAGAGCTTGTTTCCGGGATATTACCGCGCGGCGGTACAATTTTGGGGACGACAAATCGCGATAATCCTTTTCACTATCAATGCCAAGAAAACGGTAAAGTGGTATTTAAAGATATGTCACAGCAAGCAATTAATAATTTACGACAGCGGGAAATTGCAGCGCTCATTGTTATTGGCGGCGATGGTACCCTTAAAATTGCTTATGATCTGGCAGAACTAGGCTTTCCTGTAGTTGGTGTACCGAAAACCATTGATAATGATTTGCCGCAAACAGAAAGGACTTTTGGGTTTGATACGGCCGTAAGTATTGCAACTGAGGCGTTAGATCGTCTTCATACAACAGCCGAATCGCATCATCGTGTCATGACGCTGGAAGTGATGGGCCGTTATGCTGGTTGGATTGCCTTGCATAGTGGTATTGCTGGTGGATCTGACTGTATTTTGATTCCGGAAATTCCCTTCGAGTGGGAAGCAATTGTGGAAAAAATTGAACGGCGGCGGCAGAATGGAAAGTTGTTTAGCATTATCGTGGCAGCGGAAGGCGCACGGCCCGTCAATGGTGAAATGTCTGTGGCGAAAATCATTGAAAATAGCCCGGAAAAAATACGATTAGGCGGAATTGGTGATAAAATTACGCATGAGCTAGAAAAGCGCCTTGAAGTAGAATGTCGTTCTACTGTTCTGGGCCACTTGCAACGGGGTGGCAGTCCGACTGCATTTGATCGAATTTTGGCAACTCGCTATGGCGAAGCCGCTGTTAGAGCGATTAAAAATGGAAAGTTTAAAACGATGGTTGCCTTGCAAGACAATCGAATTGTTTTAGTGGACTTAGCTAAGGTCGTCGGTCAGCCGCATCTTGTTTCGGTAGATCATGAACTGATACAAACTGGGCGGGAACTGGGCATAGCTTTTGGCGATTTCTTATAAAGTGATCGGTTATATTCCCTGGATTTATCGGCTTATTTGTATTTCTGATATAACTTGTAACTAAATAATAGGGCTGCTACAGTGAGGGAATAGAGGGTAAACCAGCCAGAAAACAGGAACAGGATAAGCGCAAACAAAGTACTGATCCAGGCGAGTCCCTTGGCGGCTTTTCCCGAAAGAATGTGGGTTGCAGCGCTCATTGCCAGAAAGTAGACAGCTAGAAAGTTAGCAGAAGGGATATTGATCAGCGGATAGAGATTCCATGATAGGCTATAACTTAATAGCAATATGAACAAATAGAGCGGAACGAAGGCTAACAAAGCTCTATGAGGTGTTTGATAGCGAGAATGAAGTTGAGAAAAACAGGCGGGAAAAGCGCCATTTCTAGATTGGGCGTAAACAAGGCGGGAGAATCCGGCAATAAAGGTGTGTAAAGGACAGTAGCAGGCAATAAAACCAAGTAGAGCAACAAGAATTTTGGCGTGGTCTCCCCAACGATAGGCGGTTAAAGTAATCATAGCAGTGAGCGGCGACTCTGATTGATATACATTGGTTCCTACTGTCACAAAAGCTACAGCAAGGTAGATGAAATTGATAACAATTACCGAGATGAGTAGGCTTAGCGGGAGATCCTTGCGAGGATTTTTAAATTCTTCGGCAAGATTTCCAATCATTTCCCAACCCATAAAAGCGAAAAAAATAAACGACATAGCTCCGCCGACAGGTAGCCAGCCATAGGGGAGAAAGGGAGTAAAGGCAGTCACTGTAAGAGCGGGAAGGGCTGAAATAATGGCAATAGTGAGAATCAGCAGAATGGATAAGACAACGCCGATCTGTGTTTTGCCTGATAGTTCGATACCGCGATAATTGAGTGCAATGGCTGTGAGAATCAAACAAGCTGCAGCAACATGGATATTTCCTTGCGTCCAATTAAATACGCTGCCAAGGTAGTTGGCGCCGATGAGGGCGGTAACCGGCATGCCAAAAGGCATGGCTGTTAGCATGAGCAGGCTGGTGAGCTGTCCGGCTAAGCTACCATACGCTGTATGTACATAAGTAGCAAGACCGCCGGAATCGGGAAACTTTGATGATATCATGCCAATTACGGCAATCATGGGCAAGGAAAGCAATCCGGTAAAGAGCCAACTAAGCAGAGAAGCTGGCCCTGCTAGAGATGCTGTAATTGCAGGTAATACCAAAATTCCAGCACCGAGGACCGCGCCGATTGTCATGGCAGAGCCTTGCAACCAAGTGATGCTTTTTTTAAAGGAAATATCTTCGTTCATCAACGATAACCACCTTAGTGAAATTCGATTGCGCAAAAGTTGCTTATAGCGTATCATAATATTTGTATTTTGATAAGTCGATTGTTTTGATTAAAATGATCGATTTTTTCGATTGGTGTGATAGCATGATTAAGAATTTAGAAATTTTTATCGCCGTGGCTAAAAATCTGAACTTCGGTGAGGCAGCTAGACAGCTCAATTACTCGCAATCGACTGTTTCGGAACAAATCAAGAATCTCGAAACGTATTTGGGCGTAAAAGTATTTGAACGCATTGGCCGAAAAGTGTTTTTGACGGAGCAAGGAAAACAGCTACTCCCTCATGCGGAACGTATGGTTCGTGATGCCAAAAATCTTAAGCTTTTATTTCAAAATGAGTCTAAAGTGGCGGGGACTCTTGTAATTGGTGCGGCTGAAACTCTTTGTACCTATTGGCTTCCTCCACTGCTAAAGGAATATCAAAAGCTTTATCCTAAAGTGCAGATTCACATTCGAACTGGGGTTTGTACGGAGTTTCCACAATGGCTGCAAAAAAATATAATAGATGTTGCTTTTAGTCTTTATGAAGAATATAAAGAGCCGCAGTTGCGTGAAATTACTTTGTTTAGTGGTGATACGATCTTATTTGCAGCGCCTGACCATTTTTTAGCTAAGTGCTCTAAATTGACGATTCACGATTTATCAGGGGAAACGCTGTTAATGCCTGAAGGGAGCTCTGGTTATCCTACAGATTTGAAACTTTTACTTAGTAAAAATCAGGTTTCCGTAAATTGGTTAGAATTTAGTAGCTTGGAAACGATCAAGCAATGTGTTAGAAATGGTCTTGGCATAGCGTTATTGCCGGAATTGGCCCTAAAAGCAGAATTAGAGCGCAGTGAGTTAGTAAAGCTGCCTTGGCAATCCGGGATTGCCGTAAAATCTCAGATGGTTTTTCATCGGGATAAATGGTTTTCAGCGCCGCTTGCAGCGCTAGAAAAATTAGTACATTCCCAATTAACATAAGTTTAAAAGATTTCTGTTAACAAATTAAAAATTTCACATAACAGGAATTCTTAATAGTGTAAGAGAATGTAAAATGTTAGAATGGAAAACTGTGGGTTTTATACTAAAAGAATCGGAAAAGGTAAAAACAGCGTATATCTAGAGTATTCAAAAAGAAAAGAGGTGAAAAAACTGCTGCTTTCGCGAAACTTGTCTTTGTTTCGGGGCTTTTGGAAATAGATTCAGTGAGTGGCAGATTTTTATGTGTGCTGCACGAATTCATCAGGAACTATGCTATGCTTTTTGCTATTCTAAATCACAATGTAGTCGCTGTTGCCAAGAATGTCCTAAAGAAGCAATTCGCGCCGATTTTTCTGTTGTTGAAGCCCTTTGCGATGATTGTGGTCTTTGCAGCGCTGTTTGTCCAGCTGACGCTATTTCCCTAAAGGATATTTCGTATGAGACTTGGAGTGCATTATTTAACAGTGATTGCGCTGTAGTCACTTGTCAAAGGCAGGATAGCATAAGCCCATTCGCTTGCTTGGGATTTCTTGATTTTCGTTTGCTTACGGCCAGTATATTGAAATACGGTGCGACTATCGTTGTTCATACCCAAAAATGTTTAGAATGTCGTCCAGCGATCGCGCCTTTTTTAGAAGAACAGTTAAGAACTAGTTTTTCGCTGTTGCCGCAGGAACAGAAAAAAAACTTGATTTGGGGCGCCAAAGCAGCGTCTTATCTTCCTAAGCAAAAGATGGTTTCTCGACGGACTTTTTTTAAAGATCTTTGCGGTTCTTTCGTTAAGACGACGAGTCTATTGTTACAAGATGTCGGGCCTTCAGAACCCATTCGGCGTAAAGAACGACTCCGTGATGTTAATAGTCAATTGGAGTTTCAACCTACTGTTTTTTCCATGCTGAAAATTGATCAGACTTGCACAGGTTGTGGATTGTGTGTAAAACTTTGTCCGGAAAAAGCATTGAAAATTCTGGACTTTGGCCAAGCTATTGAAATTTTAGAAGAGACAAGAAAATGCTCGAAATGCAATCTTTGCATTGATAGCTGTCCGGTACAAGCCTTGGCTTATGATCAGGCGACTACAGAAGAAGTTTCCTTGGCTCGCATTGAATTGCCTCGCTGTGAACAATGCGGCAGTGTATATCAGCCTGTTTCGACAGAATCGGTTTGTTTGGAATGCCGATTTCAACAAAAAAATATCTAAGAAATAGAAACAGGATTGATTCATTTAAAGTCGAATTGTTACCTTATAAGGAAGGTATGAAATTGATTTTGTAAGAAGTTGGGGGGAACCATATTTGATTATTTCCTGGAATACAACACAGGCCTGTAATATTCATTGTTCGCATTGTTATCGCGATGCCGGGACGCGATCTGCTGATGAACTGACAACAGAGGAAGGAAAAAAACTGTTATCAGAAATGGCAAAGGCAGGTTTTAAAATTGTTATTTTAAGTGGTGGCGAACCGTTGATGCGTTCCGATATTTACGAATTGATTGCTCATGCCCGAACAGTCGGGTTGAGGCCTGTTCTCGGCACAAATGGTATTTTGATCACGCCAGACGTAGCAAGTAAATTAAAAGAAGCGGGACTGGCTGTAGCCGGTATCAGCCTCGACAGTTGCGATCCTAACAAGCATAATCATTTTCGTCAAGCAGAGCAAGCTTGGCAGAAAAGTGTTGCTGGCATGGAAGCCTGCCGTGAGGCAGGCCTCAAATTTCAGATTCATACGACGGCTATGAGCTGGAATGAGCCTGAAATTACCGATATTACTGATTTTGCTGTAAAGATAGGCGCTATTGCTCATCATATTTTTTTCCTTGTCCCTACAGGACGAGGCAAAGACATTGAAGCCACTACATTAAAAACAGAACAGTATGAAGCCCTTTTGGGCAGAATTCTTGATAAACAGGGCCAAGTTCCCATTGAATTAAAGCCTACATGTGCGCCTCAATTTATGCGTATTGCCAAAGAAAAAGGGATTGCAATGCGCTATTCGCGAGGCTGCTTAGCTGGCACTGGTTACTGCGTCATTATTCCTAACGGCAATGTGCAGCCTTGTCCTTACTTACCTATTGCTGTGGGCAATGTAAAGGAGAAGGCCTTTGATCAGATCTGGCAGGAAAGCGCTTTGTTTGAAGAACTACGCCATGAGCCATTAAAAGGCGGCTGTGGCGCTTGTGGTTATGATAAAATTTGCGGCGGTTGCCGGGCTCGCGCTTATTATTATTCCGACGGCGATTATCTTGCTGAGGAACCGTGGTGTCACTGTGGACGGTAAAAAATAATTGCTATTTTGTCGAATTAAGCAGGGATTGGTCAAATTTTAAAGAATAACCATATTAGACATTATTTTCAGATTTTACAGCTTTCCTGAGTATGGATATCCAGACTCTTAAATGCAAATGGGAGGGAAAATGATGGAAAACAAAGGAACCTTATGGGATTTGTTTCAAAAGCGTAATGTAAGTCGTAGAAATTTTCTTAAATCCTGTGTCGCTCTCACTGGCTTAATGGGCCTTGGTCCTACGATGATTCCCCAGGTGGTAGAGGCAGCAGAAAACAAGACGCTGCCTGTTGTAATTTGGCTGCACGGCCATGAATGCACCGGTTGCGATGAATCATTTATTCGTTCGACAACGCCGATGGCTTCCGATGTAATTTTAAATATGATTTCCTTGGAGTATATGGATGTGCTTGCGGCAGCGGCAGGTGAACCGCTGGAGCATCATTTGGAAGAAGTCATGAAAACCTATGCCGGCAAGTATATTCTAGCAATTGAAGGAGCCGTCCCACTTGATAATGACGGCATTTCCTGTATGGTAGGCGGCAAGCCCTTTGTCAATAATGTAAAAGAAGTAGCGAAAAACGCGGCAGCCGTCATTCTTTACGGAACTTGTGCTGCTTATGGCGGCGTACAGGCGGCGAAGCCAAATCCAACCCACTCGGTCGGTGCTGGTGAAGTGATTAGCGGTAAGCCGATTATTCGTGTGCCCGGCTGTCCGCCGATCCCAGAAGTTATGACAGGTACGATTATGCATTATGCTCTGTTTGGAGCGCTACCACCTGTAGATAATGACGGTAAACCAAAACAATTTTATGGAAACCGTATTCACGATACGTGCTATCGTCGTCCTTTCTTTGATTCAGGTATGTATGTAGAACAGTTTGATGATGCTGGCAGCAAGGCTGGTTGGTGTTTGTATAAGGTAGGCTGTCGCGGTCCTGTCACTTATAATTCCTGTGGCAATATGCGTTGGTGGAACGGGATTTCCTATCCAATTGAGTCGGGAGCTCCCTGTGTGGGCTGTTCCAATAAAAACTTTTGGGATGCCGATCCATTTTATGCGAGACTGCCTGGAATTCCCGGTGTGAATTCTGTTGCTAATGCTGATAAAGTTGGTATGGCGGCAGCGGCTTTAACAGCAGGTGCTGTAGCTGTGCATGGTATTGCTTCTGTTGTACAGCAAAAAGCAGGGAAAAATCAGGATGAGGAACACAAATAAGAAAGGCTGGTGCTGATATATGCAGCGTATTGTAGTTGATCCGATGAATCGCATTGAAGGTCATTTACGCGTCGAAGTAAAGGTTGACGAAGCGACAGGCAAGGTGGAAGATGCTTTATCGAGCGGCACAGCTTGGCGTGGAATTGAAGTTGTAGTAAAAGATCGCGATCCGCGTGATATCTGGGTTTTTGTTCAACGTATTTGTGGTGTCTGTACGACTTGCCATGCTTTAGCATCACTACGTGCTGTGGAAGATGCCTTAGGAATTGCTATTCCGAAAAACGCCAACTATATCCGTAATATTATGGCAAACAGTCAGGGCGTCCATGATCACGTAGTTCATTTCTATCATCTTCATGCGCTTGATTGGGTAAGTCCTGTAGAAGCTTTGAAAGCTGATCCTGTGAAAACAGCAGCATTGCAAAATACAGTTCTTGACACATACAGTCTGAAAATGCAGGCTCCCATCGAACTAGATACTGACGCCTATCCGAAAGAATTTCCTAAAGCGACAAGTGCTTATTTTAAAGCTGTTCAAGATAAAGTAAAGAAAATTGTTGAAAGCGGTCAGCTTGGAATTTTTGCCGGTCAGTACTGGGATCATCCGGACTATGCGCTTTTACCGCCAGAAGTTCATTTAATGGCTGTTTCGCATTATTTGAACATGCTTGACAGGCAGCGTGATGTTGTAACGTCTCATGTTGTATTTGGCGGAAAGAATCCTCATCCGCACTATATTGTCGGCGGTATGCCTTGCTCAATTTCCATGAATGATATGAATGCGCCGATTAATGCCGAGCGGTTGGCTATTGTCGATGCATCTTTAAATCTTACCATTAATATGATGAACAGTTTCTATGTGCCTGATGTGCTGGCAATTGGTCATCTTTATGTACAAAAAGGTATGGTTGATGGCGGCGGACTAGCAAAAGAACGTGTTCTTGGCTATGGCGATTACCCCGAAGACAGCTATACTGGTATTTCTAATGGCGATTTCCATAAAAATCTCTTACTGCGTTCGAATGGTGTCGTAGAAAACTTTGCCGCTGGCGCTCTAGCAGCGAAAGTAACCATTTTAGAGGGTAAGGATTTTGCCGATCCAGCGATTCTAAATGAAGGCGTTGATCATTCCTGGTATTCCTATCCGCAAGGCGGCGATCTTCATCCTTGGGAAGGCGTTACGAAACCTTCCTTTACCGGCCCGAAAGAAGGAACGAAAACTGCCTGGAAATATCTTGATGAAAACGGAAAATACTCTTGGTTGAAAACGCCGAAATGGCAGGGGAAAGTCTGTGAAGTAGGTCCTTTGGCTCGTTACATTATTGTATATACGAAGGTAAAACAAGGCTTAATCCAGCCAACCTGGGTGGAAAAAATGATCGTCGATCAGATCGACGGCGTGTCAAAATTGTTAAACCTTCCACCGGAAAAATGGCTCTTATCCACAGTGGGGCGTACGGCAGCTCGGGCCTTAGAAGCTCAAGTACAAGCTTATTTAGCAAAATACTACTTGGAAAAACTCGTAAAAAGCATTCGTTCCGGTGATACGAATGTAGCAAATACGGCAAAATGGGATCCGGCTTCCTGGCCGAAAGAAGCTAAGGGGGTCGGCATACATGAAGCGCCACGCGGTTCTTTAGGGCACTGGATTGTAATTAAAGATGGAAAATCAGCGAATTATCAATGTATTGTTCCGTCGACGTGGAATGCTTGTCCGCGTGATCCGAATGGTGCTCACGGCGCTTATGAAAGCGCCATGATTGATACTAAGGTTAAAGTACCAGTAAAACCGCTGGAAATTCTTAAAACAATTCATTCCTTCGATCCTTGTCTGGCTTGTGCAACTCATGTATATAATGCGGCAGGCGAACCGATTGCTGTTGTAAGTACAGACGCTAACATCAAATAAGAAGGGAGGGAGTGCCGTGGAAGAACGCGGAAGAAAACCTTATTATTTATTTAGTCCTTGGCTAAGAATTTTTCACTGGACCATGGTTTGCTGTATGCCTGTTTTATTTTTAACTGGCTTGTATATTGGAAATCCTTTCTTTATTACTAGCCAAGGATTTGAACCGACTTTTGTCGTTGGACGATTTATGTCGATGGAAACGATTCGGTTTGTCCACTTTGCTGCAGCTTATATTTTATTAGCTGCCTTGATTCTACGGATTTACGGCTTTATTATCAATCGCGGCGATCGGCTTTTGCCGCGGTTTTGGACGAGGGCTTACTGGGAAGGTTTCTTCGATACGTTGCAGCATTATTTGTTTTTACGGCGTCGCCATAAACCTTATCTGCGGAATGCTCTGGCAAGAGCCAGCTATTTAGGAGTCTACTGTCTATTGCTTGGTGAGCTTATTACAGGCTTTACCATGTACGCCATGATTCGTCCTAATAGTATGGCAGCTGTGGTCTTGGCTCCTTTAATTAGTCTGGTGAGCAATGAGTACTGGCTCCATATTATTCATCATGTAATAGCCTGGTGCTTTGTTCTCTTTGCTATTGTTCATGTTTACATGGCAGCAAGAGCTGATCTTGTAGAAAATGAAGGTGAGATTTCCAGCATGTTTACAGGCTATAAATATTTGAGTCATACACCAATGGATGCAGGAGAAGTGACAGATGAAAAAGACGATCATTCTGGGAATCGGCAACATACTGCTTAGTGATGAAGGCTTTGGCGTTAAAGCTGTAACTGCATTAGACGAGAAATACAAGCTTTCGGAAGGGGCGGAATTTCTCGATGGCGGCACGCTTGGAATGGATTTGATTCCTTATTTGTCAGAGGCGCAGCGTTTAGTGATTTTAGATTGTATCCAAGGCGGCGGCGAGCCAGGGGATGTCTATGATTTTCGCGGTGAAGCAGTTAACTTATACTTTCAAAATGCTGTTTCTCTCCACGATATCGGTATTCAGCAGGTGCTTGCTATCTTGCAGGTACTGGAAACTCCCTTGGAAGAAGTGGTTGTTCTTGGCGTTCAGCCCCTGAGCCTTGATGTGGGAATGGAACTGACAGATCCAGTGAGCGTTCAGTTGGAGCCTATCTGTAAAAAAACGCTGCAACTGCTAGCTGAGTGGCAGGTGGAGGTGACGATGCGATGAGCTTAGAGCATCAGAATCCTTTAGTTGTTGCTGTTCTTAAAGAAATTGAGGAAAATTTAAAATTGTTTCTTACTGAGCAAAAGGAACACACAATTTTTATCAACAAATTACCGCTTGCCTTGCCGGATCGAGAAGCAATTCGCGACTTTCTAGGCGTTGGTTCACTAACGATTGAGTTGAGTGATTCAGAGGAGCCGGCAAAATGGGTGGAAAGCGCTGTAAGCGGTATTTGGTTCGGTGTGTTTTACAGTGCCTCGCAGGAACCAATTTTAGAAACTATTGAAATTTGTTCTTTTCCAAAAGTTGCGGCAGCGCAAACAGCGGATGTCGAGTTTGGCTTGGCACAATTCAGTCGAAAACTGCAAGAAAAAGAGGCGCTTTAATGGAAATCTCAGTGAGTGATGAAGCGGTGGAGTGGATTCTTGCTAAAGGCGGTAAAGCTCATTTGACAGCTGGGCCGGAAGTTTCTATGTGCTGTGGTACTGTGCAGCTTGAGCCTGAAGCTTTTATCGGAGAACCGAAGAACCTGACTCAGTTTACTGAGCGTGAAATCGGTGGTATTGTTTTGTATGTACCCCAGGCGTTTATATCGCCGTATCCGTTAGAAATTGCAATTAGCCGTTTTTTCGGACGTATTAAACTTGTCGTTAAAGGCTGGAAAATGCTTTAAAAACAACCGGGTAACCCCCGGTTGTTTTTTTATGAAAGTTTGTTCTAGCGCACATACTAAGAAAAAGTCAGACGAGTAGAGCAGGAATGGTACCAAATTGTGTCGAAAAGAGCCAAGATAGATAAAGAAAGGATGATGGAGTTTGCTTCGGGGAATTCGCGGCGCCATTACGGTGGAGAAAAACGAGCAACAAGCAGTAAATGAAGCTGTTGCGGAACTGCTTAGGGCTTTAACAGAGGAAAATCAACTTGATGTAGAAGAAATAGGAGCTGCTATCTTTAGTTCGACTCCAGATTTAACTTGTGCTTTCCCAGCAGCTGGTGCGCGGTTATATGGCTGGGATAATGTTCCCTTATTTGGTACTGTAGAAATTGAGCACCCACAAGCGCCGATTCTTTGTATTCGGTTGCTGCTACTTTATAATACAGAATTGCCGCAAAAAGCCATGCGGCATGTTTATTTGCGGCAGGCAGCACGGCTTCGTCCCGATATTGCCCAGCAAAATGAATAGTGCACGGCATTCGCTAATTTTCTCGTATGCGGCGTATGCCGTATTTTATTTAGTTTTGGAGGGTTTTACATTATGTTAGTATCCGTTGTTGTCCCGGTTTTTAACGAACAGGACAATCTTGCCGTATTTTATTCAGAAGTCGTCAAATATCTCGAACCTTTAGAGTATGATTTTGAAGTTGTTTTTATCGATGATGGCTCTAGTGATGCCACTCCGTTAATTTTGCATCGTATGGCGCAAGAAGATCAAAGGGTCAGAGCGTTTATTCTTGCCAGAAATTTTGGCCATCAAATTGCCTTAAGTTGCGGCCTTGATCATGCGAATGGCGATGTCGTAATTACAATGGACGGCGATATGCAGCATCCGCCGGAAATGTTGCCAGCCCTATTGAAACACTGGGAAGCAGGCTATGAGGTTGTTCAGACGATTCGTGTTCATACGGAAGGCGTTTCTTTTTTGAAAAACCTTACGTCAAGTCTTTTTTATAAGCTGATCAATGCGATGTCAAATATTCACATTTATGAAGGTGGTTCTGATTTTAGACTGCTTGATAAAAAAGTCGTGCAGAGCTTCCGATTATTTAAAGAACGAGCGCGTTTTATCCGCGGCATGATCAGTGATATTGGTTATAAACAAATTCAAATCGAATTTGTAGCGCCCAAACGCTTTGCTGGTGTATCTAAGTTTTCAGTAAAGAAAATGCTGCGTTTTGCCCTTGATGGCATTACGGCTTATTCTAAAATGCCACTGCGGTTTGCTTTTTATCTGGGATTGTTGTTCGGTATAGGAACAATGATTCTTACAGGACATGTCTTATATATTAAATTTTTTACGGAAGAAGCTGTTCCTGGTTGGGCTACTACGGCTGTTAGTATTCTTCTTTTAGGTGGCTTTCAATTAGTTGGCATTGGAATTATTGGTGAATATGTTGGTCGTATTTTTGAAGAGGTTAAACAGCGACCGCTTTACTGGGTTCGGGCCGAATTAGGAGAAAAGACAGTAGTGGAACAGAACAATGTAAAAAATAGGATAAACTAATCGGCGCCTAAAAGACAAAAACTGTATTTTGAGGGCAGGACTTTGGTCTTTTTTGTCGTATATATATTATTGAGTGTAGTAAGCCGAATCCAACTCAGGTACGGGGAAACCGTTTATTGGGGTGAAGCTCATGAAAATGAGCCGGGTCTATTCTTCTTCCCGAACCCGTCAGCTAACCTCGGAGGCTAGTAGAGGAAAGGAGTTAGTCTGTGAAAAAGTTTTTCAGAACCACATTGTTTGTTTGCTTTTTTGTTAGTTTTGTTTCACTCGGTTTTGCATCAGGTGCGTTTGAGGAAGGAGATCAAGGTCCAGATGTGGCCGCTCTTCAAAGTCAACTTGGTGCCCTTGGTTACAATGCTGGTCCTGCCGATGGAAGTTTTGGTTCCCTGACTGCCAGTGCAGTTAAAGCTTTTCAGCGTGATCGCGGCCTTGAAGCCGACGGCGTTGTAGGCTATGCGACTTACCGTGCGTTAATGGGACGAGACATACCGGTTAGCCGTGATTCTTCTAATGTATCTGCGGCTAGAAGAATCATGCAGACAGCCTTAGGGTTAAGAGGTGTTCCTTATTCGTTTGGTGGAACAACTCCGGATGCTTTTGACTGCTCTGGTTTTACCCGTTATGTGTTTAGTGCCTATGGCGTTTATCTGCCTAGAGCGGCTGATGAGCAGTTTAATGTAGGAAGAGGTGTTTCTTACAGTAGACTTCAGCCAGGTGATTTAGTCTTTTTCTCCACCTATGCCGAAGGCGCATCTCATGTAGGAATTTATTTGGGTGGCGGTCAGTTCGTTAGTGCTACTTCCAGTCGCGGCGTAGCCGTTGATTCTTTGGAAAGCAGTTATTGGGGCCCCCGTTACATTGGAGCCAGACGAGTATTGTAGTCAAATGGGAAGGCGTCATCGCCTTCCCGATTTTATTTGCTTTTTTTCGGAAATGCTACTAGAATAGTATTGGCTATGGTAGCATTCTTTTGTTGTTATTTGGAGGACATTCATGGTTAATTTGTATTGGTCTAAATTTATCAGGCCTTATTTTTCTTCAGTATTTTTATCAGTGTTATGTTTTATTTTATCAAGTGCGGCTTCTTTGGCGGCACCTATTGTCATTAAAATTTTAATAGATGGTGCTTTATCGCAAAATGATTTGTCCTTTTTGTATATTATTACAGGATCGATTGTCGCGCTCTATTTTGTCCGTGGCGTCTTTTTCTATTTTTATAATTATATTATGGCAAAAGCAGCTAACAAAATGATTGCACGCATGCGTCAAGATATGTTTGCTACTTTACAGAGTCATGATTATGCCTATTTTCTTAGTAAACCCAGCGGTGAAATTATGTCACTGTTCACAAATGACCTGTTGTTGATTCAGCAAGCTGTTACTTTAGGAATTCCTGATATTGTGGTCGAATCAATTAATGTGATTGCGATTATGATGATTATGATCTACTTCGACTGGCAGTTGGCGCTCGTGACTTTTGCTACACTTCCTTTTATTATTGTAGCAATTAGTTTTTTTAATCGTAAAATAGCTAGACTAGGCTCGCTTGTGGAACATACTCTGGCTAAGATGACTAGCATTGTACAACAGTCGCTGCTATCAGTCATGGTTGTACAAAGCTATGTGCGAGAAGAGTACGAATATAAGAAATTTAGTGAGCAAATTCAAGAAGCGGCTGAAAATCTGTTAAAGGTGCAGCGGATGAATGCCATTTTTATTCCTCTTGTAGAATTTTTAGCAGCTATTGGCCTAACCATTATTATCTGGTATGGTGGTCGCGAAGTCATTCAAGGCGAATTGTCTATCGGCGGTATGTTCGCTTTTCTTGTTTATATTATCAACGTTCCAACTCCTGTACGAAAGATCAGTGAAGCAATCAGCAAAATGAAACTAGGCATGGTTGCTTGGCAACGTATAGAAGAATTGCGTGATGAAAAAGAGCCTCTGCCAGAAGGGACGCTTGTACTTTCGCATGTCCAGGGGAAAGTACGATTTGAAAATGTATCATTTCGGTATCAACCAGATAATGAGATTTTGAAGCAAATTGAGTTAGAAGCAAGTCCTGGTGAAGTGATTGCTGTAGTAGGACCAAGTGGCGCGGGTAAATCTTCTTTTGCTAACTTATTATTGCGCTTTTACGATCCTACATTGGGTAATATTTATCTTGATGATGTAAATATCAAGGAGCTTACCATTCAATCTTTGCGCAGCCATATTGGCTTTATTCAGCAAGATCCCTTGCTTTTTAATGCCACGATTTATGATAATATTCGTTATGGTCGTCCGACGGCGACGTATGAGCAAATTATTGCAGCTGCTAAACTCGCTGACGCGCATGAATTTATTATGGAACTTCCGCTTGGTTATGATAGCAGAGTAGGTGAACTTGGCGGGAATTTATCAGGCGGTCAGAGACAGAGAATAGCCATCGCTAGGGCGATTGTTATGGACCCTAAGATTTTATTGCTTGATGAACCGACAGCGGCGCTTGATGCGCAGGCGGAAAAGCAAGTTATGGCAGCCGTAAGAAAAGTAAGCGGTGGACGGACAACTTTTATTATTACTCATCGGTTGACGACATTAGCGGCTACAGATCGAATTATTTATTTAAGTCAAGGTCGAGTTGTTGAAACGGGAACGCATGAGGAATTGACAGAGCTTGGCGGTTTATATGCTAAAGCTTTGCATTTAGGGGAAATTCAAGTATAATAATGGTGATGAAAATTCCTTTTCGAATCTAAATAAGAACTTTCTTGTTTATGTGAAAGAGGCGCGTAAAATGAAAAAGGTAATCTGTCTCATTATAGTCAGCAGCTTGATTTTTTTATTGAGCGGTTGTGCTGTAACCGGAAATTCTTTTGGTGACAAACGAATTAAGGTTGTTGCATCTGTTTATCCTGTGTATGAATTTGCCCAAGCGATTGGCGGCGACAAAATTAATCTTTCGCTTCTGGCGCCACCCGGTGCAGAACCGCATGATTGGGAGCCATCAGCCAAAGATCTTGTTAAAATTCGTGAAGCAGGTCTCTTTTTATACCAGGGGAACGGTTTCGAGCCGTGGGTTGATAAGATGTTGACACAAAATAAGACGACTTCTTCCGTTGCCGTAAGCCATGATATCGAAACTTTGTCAGGAATTGGCGAAGACGATGAAGAAGATCTTGACGCAGCAGGAAAACCTGTTCTTACAATAGATCCTCATATCTGGCTAGACCCAGTGCTTGCTGTGCAGGAAGCGAATAATATTTGCGAAGCTTTAGTATCGGTCGATCCGGCCAATGAAGCAATCTACCGTAAGAACTTAGAATCACTTACCTTGAAATTGACGGCACTTGATCAAGAATATGCGCAAGCTGTACAAAAGTTTGCGCGGAAGGATTTTGTTACAACCCATGCTGCTTTCGGCTATTTGGCAAAACGTTATGGATTGCACCAAGTACCGCTTATGGGTCTTGCGCCTGACGCGGAGCCTACACCGGAAAAATTGGCTCAAGTTTCAAAGTTTTGCCGTGAGCATAAAGTGAAAGCTGTTTTTTTTGAAACGCTTGTTTCGCCTAAATTAGCCAATATGTTAGGTAAAGAAACTGGTGCTGCAGTTCTTGTTTTAAATCCTATCGAAGGTCTTACTGATAAAGAAACAAAGGCGGGAAATAACTATTTTTCTGTAATGCAGGAGAATTTAAAAAATCTCAAAGCAGCCTTGCAATGAACAGCACTTGTCTTTTAAGATAGAGGAGTCTAGATTATGTGTGAAATCAAATTAGAAAAGGTGAGTTTTACTTATCAGGCCGAAAAGGTTCTTGAAGATGTAACTCTTACGATTTCATCAGGAGAATTTGTCGTGATGGTGGGGCCCAATGGTGGCGGAAAAAGCACTTTAATAAAATTGCTTGCTGGTCTGTTGACGCCCACACAGGGAGCCATTTTGATTAATGGAAAACCAATTCGTGAAGCTCATAAACAAAAACTTATTGGTTATGTACCGCAGAACTATCGGCGTAACACTGCTGATTTTCCGGCTACAGTAGCAGAAGTAGTCGCCTTGGGGCTTTTGTCTGGTCCACTAGGCAGTAAGATACCGGATGCTGAAAAACGACATATTGTGCTTCATACGCTAGACCTTGTTGGTCTGGCCGCTTTGGCAAACTGTCGGATTGGAGACTTAAGCGGTGGGCAGCAGCAAAGAGTTATGGTGGCTAGAGCATTAACAGGCAACCCTTCATTGCTGTTTCTTGATGAACCGACTAGTGGTGTTGATATTCAGGCAAGTGAAGCGATTCATAACCTATTGAGAGAATTAAACGAAAGACTGAATATGACGGTAGTTCTTGTTTCCCATGATATTGAACAAGCTACAGCCTATGCAACCCATGTAGCTTGTATTAACAAGAATTTATGTTTTTATGGTGAAAGAGAGTTATTTCGAACGAGTCATTTAACGAAAAATCATTTATGGTATTATTCCACATAAGAGAAGGAAGGAATTCGCGGTGGATTTCTTGCAATATGATTTTATGCAGCGGGCCTTTATCGCTGGAATTGTTACAGCGATCATCTGTCCGCTTATTGGTATTTTTGTCGTTGTGCGCCGTCAATCTTTGATTGGCGATGGCTTGGGACATATTGCCTTTGCCGGTGTAACTGGCGGTTATTTGCTAGGACTTTATCCTCCTATAGCCGCAGCCTGTTTGACAGTTTTGGGCGCTGTTAGTATTGAATGGATGCGTCAAAGACAAAAAGAATATAGCGATATGGTTCTGGCGCTCTTTTTTTATGCGGGAATTGCTTGTGCTATTATTTTTAGCAGTATGACAAAAATGCCTAGTATCGGACTGTTAAATTTTTTGTTTGGCAGTATTATTACTGTAACAGAGAAAGAGATCATGCTGATCGGGGGCGGGGCTCTATTCGTTTCACTTACAGCTTATCTGTTATTTGACAGACTTATGTTAATGGCTCTTGATGAAGAGGTTGCTCGTATTTCTGGCATTCCGATTGTTGCCATTAATCTTATCTTTGCTGTAATTACGGCTCTTGTTGTGGTCGTAGGTATGACGGTCGCTGGCATTTTGCTTGTTAGCGCCTTGATGATTGTGCCTGTTGCGACAGCGCACTTGTTGCAGAAGGGCTTTCGTAAGACTTTAGTTTACGCCATTTTATACTCTGTTTTAGCAGTGCTTATCGGTCTTACTGCGTCATATCATCTTGATATTGCTCCAGGTGGTACGATCGTAATCAGCGCTATTTTGGAATATATTGTGACTTATTTATTTTCTGTTCTTGCGCTAAAAAGACAATAAGTTTTGCTCTCTTTTCTTGTTATAGAAACACTTTGCTGTCGCATAAATATGATACAAAGTAATAGCGAGAAAGGGGCGGCAAGGCGATGGAAAAATTTAGCCAGTTTTGTTGTGTCAATGATCTGGAAAAAAAAGCGTGTACATATTTATGGAACATAGAAAGAACGCAGGACTTAGTCCTGCGTTCTTTAGTCTGTTTATGTATCGGTTCCGATCGTTATACTGGCGATGCATTAGGTCCCTTAGTGGGAACCTTCCTCCAAGAGAACTCTTGTTATCCTATTTATGGTTCCTTAGATCAACCGGTTCACGGTGGTAATTTGGCAAGCGTTGTGGAAGAAATTCATAAAAGGTATAATAATCCTTTTATTCTTGCCGTTGACGCCTGCCTGGGGAAACATAGTGAAATAGGTAAGATCGAGATTTGGTCAGGAAGCATTACGGCAGGATTAGCCGTAGGGAATCAATTGCCGCCAACTGGTGAGATTTCATTGGTGGGAATTGTAAATGCTGCCAGTGAAAGCAGCCATCTTGTTTTGCAAAGCACTTCTTTAGCGTTAGTAATGAAGCAGGCAAAAAAAATTGCTGCTATTATTCGGCTATTTCAAGATCAGTTAGTAGCAAAACAATTTTTAGTTTAAAATTTTTATTCTGGGAATAAACTATCCCAGTTTAAATAAAGAATCATTAATGCAATCGCAAAGAGAATACCTAAATCACCAATGAATTTTTCCATGTTATACACCTCAGTCAAATTATAAGAAAAAGTGTTTGGAAAAACAAGACCTTTTTCAACAGGACAGACACAAAGCTTCTTGTTTCGCCATAAAATAAACAGATAAATAACGGCGGGGGGCGAGGCTGTCATGTGGGGGCTTACTATATTAGCGGCAGCATTTATTCAGGGAATTACTTTTTTGATTTCTTATGTAAGTCATAATACTTTTCCCATGCCTCTAAGTGAAAAGGAAGAAGAGGCCTATTTACTTCGTTTGAAGCAAGGCGATGAGCAGGCTAGAAATACTCTAATCGAACGTAATTTGCGTCTTGTCGCGCACATTGTCAAAAAGTTTGATAATACCGGCGAAGATATGGATGATCTCATTTCGATCGGCGCCATTGGGCTGATTAAGGCAATCAATACGTTTGATCCGTCCAAAAAGATTCGTCTAGCTACTTATGCAGCGCGGTGTATTGAAAATGAAATACTAATGCATTTGCGTAGTACAAAACGGACTCGCTCGGAAGTCAGTCTCTATGATCCGATCGGAATTGATCGCGAAGGCAATGAAATTACTTTGATTGATGTGCTGGGAACTTCTTCTGATGTTGTAGCTGATGCTGTGGAAACGCGCTGTGAACAGGAACGTTTAGGTAAGGAAATTTCCCGTCTCAGCGGCAGGGAGAAATGGGTGCTGGAAATGCGCTTTGGTGTTCCCGGCGGAGCTAAGAAAACGCAACGAGATATTGCAAAAATTCTAGGGATTTCTCGCAGCTATGTGTCAAGAATTGAAAAGAAAGCCATCGAAGCGATCCGTAGTCAACTGAAAGAATGAAATAATTTATAAATGGTTTTCTTTTAAGATTTTTTCGATTGCCAATATAGCTTCATTTAGAGAATGAGAATTGTCAATACGATAGTCGCAGTACTTTTCATATAAGTGTTTGCGTTGTTCGTATAAAGTATAAATATGTTTTGGATCTTTTGCTAGAAGTGGCCGACGGCCCATTTCGGCTGAAGCTAAGATCATTTCAAGCGGGCGGTCAATATAAAAAATAATACCTGCTTTTTGTAAAAGAATCATATTTTCTTGTTTCGTTACAACGCCGCCGCCAGTGGCAATAATCTGTAGATCTTGCCGGCAAAGCGATGAGATCGCCTGGCTTTCAATTTGACGGAAGACCGCTTCTCCTGCTTGAAAGATCTCTGGAATTGTTCTTTTTTCTCTTTGTTCGATATAATGATCTGTATCCCAAAAAACTTTATTCAGCTTTTCTGCCAAGGTGCAGCCGAGAGCTGTTTTACCTGAACCAGGCATACCAATAAGGATGATGTTCTTTTTTGTGTTATTCATAGTTTCACCACGCTGTTGTTTTTATTGCTATCATAGTTGTGGTTATTATAGAAAAAGGACTAGGTACTGTCAAGAGAAAAAACTTATTTGTGATTCAATGCTTGCAAAGCTTTTGCTGTAAAATTATTGCGGTTAAGCAGGAATCAAGGCGGGTAGAATAGTATCTAACTGTTTAGAAAATCTAGTTTGTAACGTTGTTTTTTCAAACTGAATTTTTTGTAAGGAGATAAAATATGCTACGTTTTTTATGTCCGGCTATAGCGACTTATCGCTGTTTAGATATTGAAGCTGACTATTTTACAAAGCATGAGTTGAAAGGTTTGATTCTTGATGTTGACAATACATTGGTTCCTTGGGGCGAGAAAGAGGTTTCCTTTGCCTATAAACAGTGGCTACAACGGTTGCAACAGTCAGGAATCAAGATTTGTCTTTTATCTAATAACCGCAATTTCCGTGTAGAAATGATTGCTGCAACTGAGGGGATCTTATTTGTTTCTAAGGCTTTAAAACCTTCTTTAAGGGGGTTTAAGGCTGCCCTGGCATTACTTAAGTTGTTGCCACGGGAAACGGCAGTTATGGGGGATCAGCTTTACACCGATATTTTAGGTGGAAATTTAAGCGGTTGTCATACCATTTGGGTAAAGCCGCTTTCGAATCGCGAATTTTTGGGAACAAAAATTACACGCTTTTTAGAAAAAATTACGGTGGCATGGCTTCGCCACAAAAATATGCTGCATTGAGCAAGAAAAGTAATAGAGCGTAAATTGGGAGTGGAAATGATGAAAATTGCTATGATTCAAATGAATATAGAAAGCGGCGCCATTGAACATAATCGGCAACATGGGCTGCAATTAACGGAACAAGCGGCGGCAGCGGGTGCTGAAGTAATTGTTTTGCCAGAATTGTGGACAAGCGGTTATTCGTTGCGTCAGGTAGAAAGTTTTGCTGAGAAAGAGGATGGGCCGACTTTGCGGGGGTTAAAGCGTATTGCGCAACAATATAATATAACAATTGTCGGTGGGTCAATTGCCTATCGGCGCGATGGCGCGGTATATAACCACATTCCTGTTTTTAATGGTAAAGGGGCTTTGACAGACTATCAAAAAGTACATTTATTTTCTTTGTTTAAGGAAAGCCGTTTTTTTCAAAGTGGTGATAAACTTTGCCTGTTTTCCATTGGGGACTGGAAAGTCGGTGTGGCTATTTGTTATGATTTGCGCTTTCCCGAAATGTTTCGCACCTTGAAATTGAAGGGAGCTTCGGTTATTTTTGTTCCTGCGGAATGGCCTTCTGTACGAGGTGCTAATTGGCAGGTTTTGGCGCAGGCGCGGGCCGTAGAAAATCAACTTTTTATTTGTGCTGTGAATTGTGTAGGTCAGCATAAAGGACAACCTTTTTATGGTCATTCGCTGCTTGTCGGACCTGACGGAACTATTTTAGCGGAAGGCGATGATACAGAGCAGATTCTCTATGGTGAAGTTGATCAGACCGCGATTTTGCAGGCTGAAGCAAGTATGACTGTGTTGCAAGATCGGCGCCCTGAGTTATATGAGGGGGTGGAAAAACGATGAGAATATTAGGAACCACACAAAAAGTCGGCTTGATTGGTTGGCCTGTAGGCCATTCGTATTCGCCACTGATTCATAATGCGGCTTTTGAATTTTGTGGACTCGATTATGTCTATGTGCCGTTACCTGTGCAGCCGGGCAATCTTTCTGAAGCCGTTGCTGGTCTAGAGTCGCTGGGGTTTGTTGGTGCGAATGTAACTGTTCCTCATAAAGTAGAAATTATGGCTTATCTCGATGAAATTGATGAACAGGCAAAGCAGATTGGCGCAGTTAATACAATCGTAGTAAAAGAAGGAGTACTCACAGGCTATAATACAGACGCTCCTGGATTTTTAGCCGCTTTAAGAGGAAAAGGATGCTCTCTAGCTGGGAAAAATGCACTGTTGTTAGGGGCCGGCGGAGCGGCTCGAGCTGTAGCTGCCGCCTTAGCTCCAGAAGTGGCATGTTTAACAATTGCTGCACGACGGCGTGAGCAGGCTGATGAATTAGCCAATCTTTTTTTGAACAGATCTGTAAATACGGTGACTTGGCCCAGTAACGAATGGGAACAGAGTCTAAGTAAAGCTGACCTAATTATCCATTCTACGCCAATGGGGATGTCGCCGCAGGTTGAGGCAGAGCCTGTTTTTGCTTGGAATCGATGCAAAACCGACACTTTTTTTTGCGATTTAATTTATAATCCTTTAGAAACTTTGTTTTTGCAAAAAGCACGTGGACAGGGTTATCCTGTTTTAGGCGGTTTAGCCATGTTGGTAGAACAGGCTGCGTTGGCCTTTGAAATTTGGACAGGACAAGAAGCGCCGCGGTCAAAAATGATGGACGTTGCGGCCCAGGCAGTCAAAGCTTCATTATAAATTTGTCACTATTTTTTGAAAACAGCAGGGATTTGCCGAAGAAACGCGAAGGCTTCTAAAGAGTCGTAATTAAGGCGTCTGTTCATAGCAATTTACCAAGTAGTTTCACTTCAACTGCGCTTTGCCGGAGGAGGTGAAAGAATGGTTAAACAGCGGCAGAGATTAGGCGAATTACTGATTGCAGCAAGATTCATTACAGTAGATAATCTGGAAGACGCGTTAATCAAGCAACAGAGCACGGGAGAAAAATTAGGGCAAATTCTAGTGAAAGAAGGGTTTTTAACAGAGGAACAGCTTATGCCGATTTTAGCGAAGCAATTATCTGTTCCGTATATTCCTTTAGCGCAGCGAGATCTTGATGCAGCTATCGTCAGATTCATTCCTTGGTCTTTAGTTCAGCGTTATAAAATTTTAGCGGTTGCTAAAACGGGGAATCGATTAACGGTTGTTATGACTGATCCAAGTAATCTTTTAGCATTAGAAGATGTGCATCTTGCTACCGGTTTTGAGATAAGTCCGGCTATTGCCAGTGAAAAAGAAATATTGCAGGCGATTCATCAGGTTTTTGGCGTAAAAGATCTGGTGAATCAGGCAGTAAAAGATCTTAAGGCGGAAGAGGCTCAACCTATACCGAAGGTGCAAGCTGCTAGCGATGCGCCGATTGTTGCGATTGTGGCTTCTCTGTTAAAACAGGCTGTGCGGGAAGAAGCAAGCGATATTCATATTGAAACTCTCGCTGACAAGGTCAGAGTAAGGTATCGCATTGATGGGATTTTGAAAGAAGTACTGTCATTTCCTTTAAGCATGCAAGCACCATTAATAGCGAGATTGAAAATTATGAGTAATATGGATATTGCCGAGAAACGTCGCCCGCAAGATGGCAGAATTCAAATGAACGAGGCCGGACGATCGATTGATTTACGGCTTGCTACTTTGCCGACGATTAAAGGTGAGAAGATCGTAATTCGTATTTTGGATCAAGCGGCAGTTCCGTTGACTTTAGAGAAACTTGGGTTATCACAACAAAACTTACAAAAATATGAACGACTGTATCGTCAGTCCCATGGTTTACTTTTAATGACTGGCCCGACAGGAAGTGGAAAAACCACGACTCTCTATGCGACCTTGCAAATTCTGAATCAGCCAGAAGAAAATCTTGTTACAATTGAAAATCCCGTGGAATATCATTTGCCAGGAGTGAATCAGGTTCAAGTAAATGAGAAAGTCGGGATTACTTTTGCTACCGGGCTTAGAGCTATTTTACGGCAGGACCCTAATATTATTATGGTCGGCGAAATTCGTGATAAGGAAACAGCCAACATTGCAGTGAGAGCTGCTCTTACAGGACATCTTGTATTTAGTACACTTCATGCCAGCAGCGCTGTCGGGGCCGTTACACGATTGCTTGATATGGGGATTGACCCCTTTTTAGTGACAGCTTCGCTAATTGGTATTGTTGCACAGCGTTTAGTGCGCCGATTGTGTCCTGTCTGTAAGGAACCTTTTTCTTTATTACCACATTCACCGGAAGTGGAATTTTTAAAAAATTTGGGAGAGGTAGATAGAACCTTTTTTAAGAGTCGGGGCTGTCCGCACTGCGGTCACAGTAGCTATCGAGGACGGCTGGCAATTCAAGAAATCCTACCTTTTTCCCGCACCATCAGAGAGGCTATCAGCCGTGGCGTTTCGGTTGATGAATTGTCTGAAATTGCGGGGCAAGAAGGATTTATTTCTATAAAAAAAGATGGAGTTTGTAAGGCAAAGCAAGGAATCACTACGATAACTGAGGTTATGCGGGCGGTTCGGAGCGAACTTTGAGTAAATGATCTGGCTAGAAAAAACTTGATATTGCTAAAGCTTTTTTGCATTGCCTATGATGGGGAAGAAGGCTTCACAAAATGGCACAAACTTTTATTTATAAAGGCCGTAATTGGCAGGGAAAAGTGGTGTCGGGAAGAGTTGTAGCAGAAAGTCGGGAAGCCGCTGCAAAGTTTGTTCGTCAGCAAGGGTATTTTGTGACTACACTTCGTCGGAGCAAGTCGCGTATTCTTTTGTGTTTGCAACGCCAATCGGTAAGTCGTAAAGAACTTGCTTTTTTCTGTCGGCAATTTTTTACGATGTTAGAAGCTGGGGTATCGCTTTTAGCCGCTCTTCAGATTTTGTGGGAGCAGGGCGTCAGTGAAAAATTCACCGAAGTGTTGGAAGTTATTTATAAAGAGGTGCAGGAGGGGCAACCCTTATGGCAGGCATTTGAGCGACAGACTGGTGTGTTTCCCCGTTCATTTGTTGCCACAATTAGAGCGGGTGAGCTAGGTGGTATTTTGGAGAGTGTCCTTTGTAGTTTGGCGCAGCAGCTAGAAAAAGAATGTGAATTGCAAGAGACGCTCCAAGGAGCATTCCTGTACCCGTTAATCGTTTTAGCTATGACCGGTTTATTGGTTAGTTTTATTTTGGTTGTTGTTATGCCAAATTTTGTTGCTGTTTTTTCGGATATGCATGTGGCTTTACCGCTTTTAACAAGAGTTTTACTCGCTTTTTCTGCTTTTTTACGAGAGTGGGGATTGGAGACCGTGGCAGTGACTGGGGGAAGCGGAATGATTGCCTACTGTTTTTTTAGAAACAGCAGTCCCAATTTCATTTTATATCAAATAGCAGTCAAAATGCCTTTTGTTCGTTCCCTATGGCGCAAAGCTGCTATTGCCCAGTCTACTCGCCTGTTGGCAACCTTGCTTGCTAGTGGTATTTCTCTAATGGATGCACTCATTTTGGTTGAGGATAGTACGAATCATCCGGAAATACGTTTATTGCTGCAAAAGGCTAAGCAGCAGGTAAAAGCAGGCGGATCTTTAACCGATTTATTACGTCGGCAGGTCTTCTTCTCGCCGCTTTTGATCCAGTTTGTAACAATTGGTGAAGAAACGGGGGAACTCGATGCGATGCTGCTCAAAATTGCACAAATATGCGAAGGAGAAGTGACCGTTACAGTTCGTAAGTTTTCTGTTTTATTAGAGCCATGTTTAATTATTTTTGTCGGACTTATTGTCGCTTTGTTTGCTCTAGCAATTATGATACCACTTTTTGATGTGATTTCTGGTATGAATCAACTATAACGAGTCGCGTTCTCTATAGGCATTTTCTTCTTTTGTATTTTCGGCGAAAGCGGTGTTTTACAATGAGACGAGGCTTTACCTTAGTGGAAATGCTTGTTGTTCTCTTTTTGCTTTCTTTAATTTCTCTGTTGGCTGTGCCGCGCTGGGTGAATTTGTCTGATTTGACTTTGTCCTTTGCGATGGACCAACTGGTAGCTGATTTGTACCTTACGCGCGAGTTATCTTTTTGTCATGGAACTGCTTATTTATCTTATGCAAATGGACCTAATGGAGCATATTACTATATCTCTGACCAGGGAAAGATTGTGAAACGAGCTCAGTTAGCGAAAGAGCTATATTTTCCGGCAGACGGAAATTTGATTTTCTGGGGGGCTGGTTTTCCAGTTACCGGTTATAGCATTGATCTTGCAGCAAAAGGAGCGAAGTATCGTGGTGTCATTGTCATTGCTTTATCGACAGGGCGAATTCGCAGCAATCTTTCTTACTAAAAATAAAAAAAGTGATACAAGTAGTGGCGGTTTTTTCTTATTAGATATTTTAGTGGCTAGCGCCATTATTCTTTTTCTTGCTGCGACTCTTGGTGCAGCCTTGCAAATGATGGTTTTGGCAAGTCGCAGTTCTAAAGATGCTTTCATGGCGGCGCAGTTGTGTCAGGAAAAACTAGCCCAGTTGCAGGCTGTCGGTACGGCTTCTATTTTAGATAGCAGTCAGGAAGACCTTTTAGGTAATCAGGTCAGGTTTAGGCGGGAAGTTCATATTAAACCGCATCCTCGCTATCAAGAGCTTGCAGTGGTGACCGTATATGTTCATTGGCAAGAAGGCAGAAACGAGGAACAGGTGTATTATTGCACTTATGTACCAAGTCAAAAAGTTATGGCGATACAATGAAAATAAAAAAGGTAACAAAGGTTTTTAATGTAAAAGGGTTTACTCTTGTGGAATTGACTTTATATCTTGCGCTGTTGCCAGTTCTTCTTAGTATCGGGCTTCCTTTTATGCAAGTCGCTATTAAAGAACATCAAATGATTCACTCGAATATATATCTTACGGAGCAGTCCAGAATGGCGGTCGAGATGCTAAGACAAGATTTGTTGACTGCTGATGCTGATTCGGTTCATTTTGGCGGCGATGATCTTTATTTTACCGCCCAGGGCAAAAATATTACTTACGTACAAAGCTCGCAGCAGGGCTTTTATCGCGATTTAAATGATGGGGCGGGAGCGCAGCCAATTCTTTCTTCGCATCATATTTCCCTAAAAAAATTTTTTTGTTTCTATCCTGAACAAACGCATCAACTTATTAACTTGAATTTGGAGTTTTATGATGAGCAAACAGGACAGTCTGTTACAGTTAAAACCGCGGTATATCTTTGGAATTCTGGGGGGCAGGGGGTATTGCGGTGAAAGTTTTTTGGCGAGAGGAAGGTTATGCGACTATCTTTACAATTGCATTGGCTCTCTTTCTGGGAGTATTCATTGCAGCTATGGCTAAAGAAGTTCAAATTGTTCTGGCTACAGACGATGTGGCGCGACGAGCCCAACAGGCTGAATATGCTGCTCAGGCAGGATTTTATGCAGCTTTTGCCGAAGTTTCGACGCAGCCGAATACTTTTCGCCAGAGCTGGGTTGAATCTTTAAATGAATCTTCCATGGGCGAGGCCTTTGTTACGATTGAAAAAGAAGACAAAACATATTACATTCATTCTATCGGCTCGTTTAGAGGAGCAAACAAAGCTTTGCAGGCAACCTTGCAATTTGACACGAAGGGTGTTTTGCTTATGCATATTGATCATGATTTGCATAAAGACAGAACGTAGATCTTAGACAAAATAACGAGCGAGAAAGGGCGGATACCATGATATTGAAAAATTATATGGAAGATCTTGTGTGGCAGAAGCTTACGGCGATTTTGTCAGAAAGGCCTCATATTTGCTCCTGTGAACGATGTCGTCATGACATGGCGGCTATCGCGTTAAACCTATTGCCTTCAAAATATATTGTTAAACCTTTGGGTGAAACCTATACAAGGACCCATCTGCTTGAAACACAATTTAATGCGGATATTGTTACAGCCATCAGTCGGGCGGTTACTATTGTAAAAAATAATCCCAACCACTCGGATGATGAGAAAAAAGTATAAAATTGTTTTTACTAAAACGCAGATGGCATTCTATTAGACGGAATGTTATAGGTTATTTTCAGCAACGGTTTACAAGCCTAATTGGTCTGGATATAGGTACGTCTTCCCTTAAAATTGTTCAACTTGATAAGCTATCTAAAAAAAATGAGCTTACTCATTTTGCAATCTTTCCAACCGGAAGTGGTTGTTTAAGTCAGTCCCCGTTGGCCGATATGGTTCAATTGACAACTGCACTACAACAAGGCTTGGCGATCAGTTGCGCAACGGCCAAAAATGTTGTTTTAGCGTTAAGCGACCACTATGTTTTTTCGCGGGAGATTGTTTTACCTGTTATGACATCTGATGAATTGGCGGAAGCGATTCATTGGACGCTTGATGAATATGTGCCTTATGAACCGGGGAGCTTTTATTATGATTTTGCCATTATGGATTCTAATGTAAAAACAGATCGTATGCGGGTTTTTTTAGTCGCTGTGTTGCGGTCTCTATTAGATCCGCTGTTAGCAATTTTAGAAAACTTACACTTGCAGGTTTTGGCAGTGGAAACGGAATCCCTGGCCTTATTGCGTACAGTTTCTGAAGAAAAGGACTTGCTGTTTCTTGACATTGGTGCTAAGGAAACACAGCTTACGTTTATTCAAAATGAAACCCCTGTATTCACAAAAAGTATTTCCCTTGGCGGCGATCAATTGATCAAGTTTCTGGCGGCTTCAATTGGCTGTTCTATGCAAGAAGCGCAGAGTTTTAAAGAATGCCAGGAGCCGTTACTTTTTGCGGATATAATGGATAACGAGGCAAGAAAATGGACGACAGAGCTTTTGCAGCAGGTTCGCGAAGCGATCAATTACTATACGAGGCAGTATGCTGAAGCTGCGTTTCAGCAACTTATATTGACAGGACGAGGCGCTTGCTGGAGCGGTTTAAGAGAAGCTTTTGCGTTAGAAATAGACATTCCTGTCTTTTATCATGATCCATTAGCTAACATTGCAGTAGCGCCTTGCCTCGATCAGGAATTTTTAGCGAAAGAATCCCCTGCTCTAGGCGCTGCGCTAGGCCTTGCTATGCGAGGCGAAATGTAATGATACATATTAATTTGTTGCCAAAAGACAAAAGAATCTCAAAACTTAGTTTCAAGAAATTTTACTGTTTTTTTATGGGCCTATTTGGGGGACTTTTTTTCTTTACTTATATTTTTCAGGCGATTTTTTTATATCAATTGAAATCAGAAGTGCGAACGCTGCAATCTAAGCTCTCTATATATCAGCCTATGAAAGTGCAAATGGAAGCGGCGAGGCAGAGCGAAGCATCTCTAGCTGAAAAAACAACCACTATTGAGACGATACAGCAGGGCGCAGTTGTTTGGACGCCTATTTTTATCAATTTAGCGATTTTGGCAGCACCGCAGTTATGGTTTACCGATCTTGAAGTGGAAAAAAGCTATATTAGAGTAAAGGGGAAAGCACTAGATTATTCTTTTGTAACTGCTTTCATGGATCAGTGTGGCCAATCAGAATCATTTGCAGATCCTTTGCTAATTCATGCTGGGCGTGATGAAAAAGAACCTGTAACAAAATTTGAGATTGTGTTAAAATTGAAAGGGCTATAGTATGTTACGTGTGAATTTGACGAAGAAAAAGTCCTTCTCACAAAAACAACTGCTTTTTATTGGCGTGGGGTTTTTCACTGTTTTATCGTGCGCAGTTTTAAAGTTCTTTTTGCTACCACAGTATCGCGAGATCATAGCGTGGCAAACTACCAAAGTTCAGGTCTTACAGGAGTTAGATAAAGTTCAGCTTTTCTGTGAATTACATCCGCAGGGAGATGTATATTTAGCTGAACTGGATCAAAAACTCATCGATGCCGATCAAAAGATTCCGGTAGACGCATCTTTAGCAGAGTTTGTTAAAACTTTAGCGGGACTTGCTTGGCAGCAAGGGCTTACCTTAGAGAAGGTAATGCCGGAAAAATCCTTTCAACAACAAGGATTTTGTGAAATGCCTTTGGAAATTTCATTGCGAGGGTCCTTTTTTTCTATTCTTAGATTTTTACAACAATGTGAGAGTCTTCCTCGTTTAATGACAATCCATAAAGTTGTTTTTGCGTCAAAAGGATTGCAAGTAAGCTGTAGCTTAGCAATTTCTATTTATGCTTATTCTCTGCCTGCGGAATTTTTGCAAGAAAAGGTTGGAGCAAAAAGCTCTGATCGTCTAGCAGAACGGGTGAGTTCCTTTAAGCAATAGGATCTAGAAAATTTATACTTTAGTAGATGAGGTGTACTATGTTACGATTTCTTACAGCAGGCGAATCCCATGGACCTTGCCTTACTGTGATTATGGAGGGCTTGCCTGCAGGTCTTAAGCTATCTTCAGAAAAAATTAATGAGCAGCTAGCGCGGCGTCAACAAGGTTATGGGCGCGGCGGACGCATGAAAATTGAGACAGATAAGGTTACGGTTTTATCAGGACTTCGTTTTGGCGAAACATTAGGCAGCCCTCTTACCTTACAAATTATTAATCGAGATTGGCAAAACTGGCAGGGAAAAATGGCACCGGAAGGGTTGCCACAAGGTGAAAAAGTCTTAGAACCACGTCCAGGCCATGCTGATCTTACGGGCTTGTTAAAGTACGACCGGAGTGATGTAAGAGATATTTTAGAGCGGGCGAGCGCTAGAGAAACGGCAGCAAGGGTGGCGGCAGGCGCTGTTGCTCGCGCTTTATTAGAAGAACTTGGCATACAGATCTATTCTCATGTCATTAATATTGGCGGTGTCAAACTGGAAAAGGCTGTTACAATCGCGGAACTACAGGAACGGAACTCCGAAGTAGGCTGTGTAGATCCTATTGTTAGTGAGAAAATGAAAGCGTGTATTGATGCGACGAAAACAGCTGGTGATAGCCTTGGCGGTGTTTTTGAAGTTCTTTTGTTGAATGCGCCGCCGGGACTTGGCAGCTATGTCCAATATGATCGTAAGTTAGACGCAAAGTTTGCTGCTGCCTTTGTTTCCATTCAAGCGATTAAAGGCGTAGAGTTTGGCGCCGGATTTGGTTGTGCTGATCTTCCAGGAAGCTTAATTCACGATGAGATTACTTATAGCGAAAGCGGCATTCATCGTCTTACAAATCATGCCGGCGGTATCGAAGGCGGTATGACGAATGGGGAAACGATTTCGATTCGTGCAGTTATGAAGCCAATTCCTACCTTAATGAAACCTTTACAGACCTTTGATCTTGCTACAGGGGAAGCTATTGCAGCAAGTACTGAACGGAGTGATGTGTGCGCTGTACCCGCGGCAGCTGTAGTTGGCGAAGCAGCGGCAAGCCTTGTTTTGGCAGAAGCTATTTTGGATAAATTTAGCAGTGATTGTATGGCGGATTTACAGAATAGTCTTGCCTCATATCGCCAAAGAATAGATTTTAAACCTTTTAGCAATCAGAATAAATAGAAACAGGCGGTGGAGCTATGACAATCATTCCGATTGAGTTGGGGGAAAAAAGTTATCAGATTGAAATGGTTGCCGACTCCTGGCAGGACCTTGCAGACTGGCTTACATCACAATCTTTTTCGCAGCAGGGGCTGATTGTTTCTGATAGTAATGTAGGTCCCTTATATGGAAAGACGGTACAGACGCTGTTAGAACAGGCTGGGATTTGCGCTGATATTTATTGCTTTCAGGCGGGCGAAGCAGCAAAAAACCTGCAAGAAGCAAATGCTATCTTCACAAAAGCGATTCAAGAAAAACTGGATCGTCACTCGCTGCTCGTAGCGCTTGGCGGCGGAGTTGTCGGTGATATGGCGGGCTTCGTTGCTGCTACTTATTTACGAGGCATTCCTTTTATTCAAATTCCGACATCCCTTTTGGCTCAGGTTGATTCGAGTGTTGGCGGTAAAGTGGCAGTAGATCATCCCTTAGGAAAAAATTTAATAGGCGCTTTTTATCAGCCGCGGCGAGTACATATCAATCTGGCTGTTTTAAAAACGCTGGAGCCACGGCAGTTTTATGCAGGTATGGCTGAAGTGATTAAGTACGGTCTATTAGCAGATTCAACTCTATTTCAGTATTTGGAAGACCATGCTGATGCATTGTTAGCACTAGAACCAGAGGCAGTCGGATATGTAATTCAGCGGTGCTGCGAAATGAAAGCTGAGTTTGTTTGCGCTGATGAAACAGAACAGGGAGTTCGCATGGCTTTGAATTTGGGTCATACAATGGGTCATGGGATTGAAGCGGCCAGTTCTTTTTCCTATCTTCATGGCGAGGCTGTTGCTGTGGGATTATTGGGGACGTTGTATCTTAGTGAACTTACTACCGGCTTAAGCCCTACAATCGCTGTAAGACTTAAAAGACTTTTACAGCGCTATCATCTGCCTACTGCGGCACCTGGCTTTAAAGAGGATGACATTTTATCTTATATGAGTCGAGATAAGAAAAATTTAAATCAACAGACTCGCTGGATCTTGTTAGAGGATCTCGGTAAGTGGAAAATTAGCAGTTCTGTAGAAGACTCGGATGTGCTTGCTGTTCTAACACGCTTAGTGGCAGTAGAAGCTTAATTTAAATGATTATAGTAGGAAAGAGAGCCTGAAATTTTAGGTTCTCTTTTTTTTCGCTAATTCTGTAACCATGAAGTAAACATAATAATGGGGCTGGAATATGATAGAGTAGTACCTCGGCGGCAGGTCTTTATAAATAAGGCGGTGGTTGAATTGGCATTGCAACCGGAACAGCAGCTTACACAAATGCTTCAACTGCAGCAACTTTACGTGAATAAAATTAGCAAAATGATTATGGAAGTCTGGTTTCCTTTATTCTTAACTGAGAATAAGACTTTTTTAGGTTTTTGGCAGGCATTTATAGTATTTATGCAATTTCAGGCGGGCAGTGAAGGTTACAGTCGAGCGATTTTTATTTTTCCCGAGCCACATTCTTCGGGACTCGAAACGCTTCTCGATACTTTTGTCGTAACCGGCGCTGAATATTTGGAACTTGCTATTGCTTATTTGGAAGAAGCACAGGCTCTTCCTTCTGCTTGGAATAAAGAATTGTCGGGGATTCATCAGTTCTTGCTTCTCATTGAGGAAATGGAACTAAATATTATTGCCTTGCTTGAAATTTTGTTAGCGCAGAAAAAACAAGGGGAACTTTTACAATAGCTGTAAGCAGGAAGTTTGCTTCTTTGGGTGAATATGTAGAAAAGAGATTTGTAGGCCGAAGCCTATTTACTATACAAAACTGATGATTCCAGAAGGAAGACACAGCTTTTGACTAAGGAAATTAGGTGATACAAGATGGACAATTTAGAGGAAAAAGTGCAGAAATTGCAGACAGTGCTGCGGTCTTATGATAAAGCGGTCATTGCTTTTTCCGGCGGCGTCGACAGTACTTTCCTCGCTGCTGCTGCTAAATCTGTAATGACAGATCTTTTGCTCGTTACAGCCAGATCAGAAAGTTTAACGCAAAAAGAACAAGAAGATTGTAGGGCCATCGCTGCGACGCTAGAGGTGCCGCAGCTTTTTTTAGAAGCTGGTGAATTTGATGATCCCGATTTTGTAAATAATACAGCGGAACGCTGCTATTTTTGTAAGAAAAATCGATTTTCCGCGTTAGCTACTTGGGCAAAAGAACGCGGCTACGCGTATATTTTGGATGGAACGAATTTAGATGATCAGGGCGATTATCGTCCTGGTCTAAAAGCGTTAGCGGAGATTCCTATGGTAAAAAGTCCTCTGCTAGAAGCTGGTTTTCATAAAGCGGAAATTCGTCAGCTTTCGAAAGCTTGGCAACTGCCCACTTGGAATAAGCCCAGTGCTGCCTGCTTAGTATCTCGCTTAATTTATGGCTTGCCTATTACTAGGCAACGGTTAAAACAGGTAGAAGAGGCGGAAATTCTGCTTGCTTCGGTGGTTAAAGGGCAGTTTCGCGTACGCCATCATGGGAACTTAGCCCGCATTGAAGTCGAACCTGACCAAATTGCCGCGATTATGGTGGGGGAAGAACGGGAAAAACTCGTGAGCGCCTTTAAAGCAATTGGTTTTACTTACGTAACAATTGATCTCGGGGGCTACCGCACGGGAAGTATGAATGAGATGCTGGAGTTGAAGGATCATGTGGAGTGAAAAAACTAGAGGGATTTTAGAACAGGTTCAGCGTGGTGAAGTTTCTCTTGATGAGGCGCTTGCGAAGCTATCTCCTTATGAAGAGTTGGGATTTGCCAAAATTGATCACCAACGCTCAGCGCGCCAAGGCTTTCCTGAAGTTGTTTATTCGGAAGGAAAGACAGTGGATCAGGTGGTTCAGATTGTTACTTCGCTCGCAGCGCATCATAGCAGCATCTTAGCTACAAGGGCTAGTCAGGATATGTATGAAGCTGTAAAGAACGTTGTGCCTGATGCGGTGTATTATGAATTGCCGCGGCTGATCGTGGTGGAGAAAAATCCGTTGCCTAAAGATGAAGATCGCTTTATTCTAGTGCTTACGGCAGGGACAAGTGATCTGCCAGTAGCAGAAGAAGCGGCGATTACGGCAGAAGTCATGGGCAATTGTGTGAAACGGATTTACGATGTAGGAGTAGCGGGAATCCATCGGCTATTAAGTCAACGGGAATCGATTGAAGCAGCAAATGTCATTATTGTGGCGGCGGGCATGGAAGGTGCGTTGGCCAGTGTTGTGGGCGGGCTTGCGGCTAAACCGGTTATTGCTGTTCCGACAAGTGTCGGTTATGGGGCTAACTTTGGCGGCTTAGCGGCTCTCTTGGGGATGCTTAATAGCTGTGCTGCCGGCGTAGCTGTCGTAAATATTGACAATGGCTTTGGCGCTGGTCGTCTGGCTAGTATAATAAATCATATGAGGTGACAGAATGAAGGCAATTTATTTAGACTGTTTTTCAGGAATCAGCGGCAATATGCTGCTTGGCGCGTTGTTGGAGGTCGGCTTGCCTGAGGCCAAACTGCGGGAAGCTTTACAATCTTTGCCACTGGATCACTATGAAATAAAGGTATCTAAGGTCAATAAATTAGGTATTGCCGCAACTTATGTTGATGTCGTCACCGGGGAAGGGCACCATCATCGCCATTTGCCTGATATTTATAAGATCATTGATCAGTCTGCGTTAAATGACCTGGTTAAAGTAAAAAGTAAAGCAGTTTTTACTTTGCTTGGTGAAGCGGAGGCTAAAGTTCATGGTACGACAATTGATCATGTGCATTTTCATGAAGTCGGTGCAGTCGATTCGATTGTAGATATTGTGGGCATTGTTTTTGCTCTTGATTATTTAGGGATTGAAGCTGTTTATGCTTCTAAAGTTCATGTGGGTAGCGGTCTGGTTCGTTGCAGTCATGGTTTTATGCCTGTACCAGCGCCTGCTACAGCAGAACTGCTCAAGGCGATACCGACGTACAGTGGCCAGGTGGAAAAGGAATTGGCAACTCCCACGGGAGCGGCGATTCTTGCTGCTTATGGAAAGGCCTTTGGTGATAAGCCAACTGCTTTTGCGACAAAAACGATTGGCTATGGCGCTGGCAGTCATGAACTTTCTATTCCCAATGTGCTTCGTTTATATTTAGGAGACGTACAGGAAGCAGAACAGGATTTATGGGTTTTAGAAGCCAATATTGATGATTCCACGCCACAGGTACTTGCTTATACTGTTGAAAAGTTATTGGCACTTGGTGCTTGTGATGCATGGATTACGCCAATTGTTATGAAAAAGGGTCGCTCAGCGTCAATGTTAAGTGTACTAGCCGAAGCGGCAATGAAAGATACTTTATGCCGCACTGTATTTGATGAAACATCGACGATTGGTATGCGGTTTTATCCTGTGAACCGGGCAATTGCAGAGCGTACTCTCGTTACGGCTAAGTTGCCAGACGGCGATATTGCCGTAAAAGTTAGTACCTATGAAGGTAAAATCATTCAAATTATGCCTGAATATGATGATTGTGCTACGTTAGCGAAGCAAACAGGACAAGCGCTAAAGTCAGTGCAGGAAGCGGCGAAACAAGCAGTTTTACAGAAATCGTAACAGGATAGTCGCTAAGGGTTGTCTGTCGCGGTGCAGTGGCGGACAACCTTTTTTGCTTGATAAACAAAGGAGGTTCTATAGTGGCTCCCAAGAAATTTTATGCGGTTCGTGTTGGCAAGGCTCCTGGCTTATATTTGAGCTGGAATGAGTGCAAAGCCCAGACTCATGGTTATCCTAATGCACAATTTAAAGCATTTCTTACCGAAAGTGAAGCGCAAGCCTATCTGGAGGGCGGGCAGAAAAGTCTAGCTAGTTCCAATGCAGAAGAGTACCATATCTATGTTGATGGTAGTTTTAATCAGAAACAAAACAAATATAGTTGGGCTTTTGTGGTTCTGAAACAAGAAGAAGTCTTGTTTCAGGACAGCGGTGTTGGTGAAAATGAAGAAGCAGCTCTCATGCGCAATGTAGCAGGTGAGCTCGCGGCGGCCATGCGCGCGATTCAGTGGGCTGAAAAAGAAGATCGCAAGCCGATTCGGCTTCATCATGACTATATGGGAATTGGCGCTTGGGCGACAGGCGCTTGGAAGGCCAATAATAAATTTACTCAGGCCTATAAAAATTTTACGGCAAATAAACTGGACTGGATCTTTTTTGAAAAAGTAAAAGGTCATAGTGGTGTTTTAGGGAATGAACTGGCGGATCAACTAGCCGGTCAAGCTCTGGGTAAAGAATAGGACAGTGATGGTTTGGTGAAAGAAAAATTATGGACTTTACCGTATATTGGAATGAGTGCGAGCAGCTTTTTTCAATATATGATTCATTATACGTTGTTGGCGGCGCTGCCTGTGTTTGCAATTCAGGAGTTGCAGCAAAGCGATCATGAAGCGGGGTTAACTTTAACTTTTTTTCAGATTGGCGCAGTTCTCTTCCGCCCTTTTGCCGGGCGCTGGATTGATAAATGGAGTAAACGCAAAGTTGTTTTTGTTACTTTAGCTCTATCGTGTCTTGTCTGTTTTTTATATGGTTTTGCCCAAGGCGCTTTCTTTTTATTGTTACTTCGGTTTATCCATGGAGCGGCTTTTTCGACGGGAACCACAGCAACAGCCACTATGGCTGCGCTTTTTTCGCCTTTATCGCGGAAAGGCGAGGGAATTGGTTATTTTTCAGTTTTTACCAGTCTAGCCATGGTTGTTGGCCCTTTTGTGGGCTTAGCTGTGATTCACTCCTATTCGTTTACAATACTTTTTAGTGTTTGCTTTATACTAAGCCTCTGCGCTTTTGTCGGCGGTAACGGCGTTTCCTTTAAAACAATGAATTTACAAAGGGCAGTTACGTCAAGACGGAATTTTAACTGGCGAAATTTTGTTGAGCCCAAGGCTTTGCCTGTAGCGTTAACGGGCGTGTTATTGGCTTTTGTGTACAGCAGTTTACTAACCTTTTTACCGTTGTATGCCCGTAGCCTCGGGATGTTGGAAGCGGCAAGCTATTTTTTTGCAGTTTACGCCGCAGTGATCGTAATCTCGCGCCCATTCATTGGCAAAGCCTTTGATCGTTTTGGCGCAAAATTTATTGTCTATGGTGCGGTAGTGGTGTATTGCAGCGGATTTTTACTGCTAGGCTTTTCGCACAATCTTCTGCAGTTTTTACTATCAGGCGCCGTAATTGGTTTGGGTTTCGGCGGTCTGAATCCGACCTTTCAAACTTTGGCAATTTTAGCAGCGCCGCCCGAACGCAGCGGGCTTGCTACGGCAACGTATTTTTTATCATTAGATGTTGGCGTTGGCTTAGGATCTTTTTTGCTTGGTATTATTGTCAGCTATAGTAATTACCACATATTATATCTGTTCTGTGCTGGCTGTGTAGTTTTGCTAGGATTTTTGTATTACTTTTGTTGCGAGCGCAACAAGGCTGTAAAGTCTGAAAGTGGATTTTGTGAAAACTCATAGAAACGTATTATTTTAGTAGCTGCTTTTTCTTGTAAGAAGCAGTTTTTTTATTGAGGAAATTTCTTTTTTTACTTTAGTAAAGTCAAGAGGAAAAATTCTCTTGTTGTAGAACTTAAAAGAGGTTATTGCAGTAATATTCGCATTATAATTAGACAGCAGAGAAAGAAAGGGAATTCGGCGTGAAAAACAAAAGGGTCTTGTATGTAATTGCTGTGTTTACTGTTTTCATTCTAGGTTTTATTGGATTTCGCATTTATAGTAATATGCAAACAGCGAAGGAAAAAGCGGCTGCTATGGCCAAAGGTCGTGTTGCAACGGTCGAAGTTATGGCTGTATCGCGACGCAATATTACCCCAATGCTTTCCTTTACAGCTTCACTTGAACCGATTTGGTATTCTGATATTAGTCCTAAAGTGGACGGGCGCATCTTAAATCTCTATACAGATGAAGGGAAAGCAGTAGCGGCTGGCCAAGTTGTCGCCTCACTAGAAAATAATGAATATGCAGCGCAAGTATCCCAAGCGCAAGGCAGTGTTTATGCGGTAAGAGCCGATCTTTCCCAAGCCAGAGCGGATTTAGCCAGAGCCCAAACGCTTGTAGCTCAGGGCGCTGTATCACAGCAGCAATATGAAGCAGCTGCCGCAAAAGTAGCCAACCTGGAAGGTCAGGTCAATGCCAATCAGGGAAATCTCGCGTATTTAGAAGCGCGACTGACGAATGCTGACGTCGTTACCCCTCATAGCGGTATTGTTATAAAGCGTTATCTTCAGGCCGGTGATTATGCGAAAGCGGGCACCGCTGTTTTTAATGTAGCTGATACGACAAAAATGCTGGCGAAGGCAATTGTCGGTGAAGGGCAGGTGACGCAAGTGAAACTGGGCGATACGGCCCAAGTTGTAATTTCTTCATTGTCAGACCAGCCCTTTATAGGTACAATTACGAAAATTTCTCCTTCTGCTGCTGTTCCTGCCAGAACGTTTACGGTAGAAGTGACGCTCGATAATAGCCAAGGGACGATGCTTTCCGGTTTGACCGCAAAGGTCATGGCCGCTGGCAGAGAACGCCCCAATGCCCTCGTCGTGCCAGAGTCTGCTCTGGTACTATTTGAAGATCAGCGGACTGTTTTTGTTGTAGATGGTGATCGGGTTGTGCAAAGAAAATTAAAACTTGGCTATGTCGGTGATGGTTGGGCTGAAGTACTGTCTGGCTTAAATGATGGCGATGTGATCGTTGTAGCCGGGCAAAATACGATTCGCGACGGATCGAGCGTAAAAGTGAGCGCCACCCGGGAGGCCGGTCAGCTATGAATTTTTTAAAGGTGTTTATTAAGCGGCCTGTTTTTACGACGATGCTAGTGTTTGTGCTTGTCGTTTTCGGCCTTTCGGCGATTCCCCGCCTTGGCATTGACTTAATGCCTGATGTGGATTTTCCCCTTGTTTCAGTCATGGTAACTTGGACGGGGGCTTCACCAGAGGAAATGGAAAGTCTTGTGGCCAAGCCCATCGAAGATGCGGCAAGCTCTGTGGCTGGCATTAAAACAATTACGACTTTGACTAGACCAGGAATTGCGCAAGTAACAATTGAGTTTGTGTTAGGAACAGACCCTAGGATGGCGGCGGCTGATGTGCGGGAAAAAGTCGGCGGAATTCGCAAAAAGCTGCCTGATCAGATCGATGAACCGGTTACGCAGCGTTATGATATTACAGCATCGCCGGTAGTTTACTATAGTCTTTCTTCTGACAAGCGCCCGCGCGGTGAAATTCGTAAAATGGCTACTGATGTCGTGAAAGAACGACTGCAACAGCTTGATGGTGTTGGCGATGTGGCGATTTTGGGCGGCAGCGATCGGGAAATCCAGGTTCAAGTTGATCCAAGACGGCTCGATGCCTACAATATGACACTAGATCAGGTTATTAGCGCTGTAAATAGCGCCAATGCCAATACGCCAGGCGGATATGTAAAAGAACAAGGTTATGAAATGGTTGTCAGAACGTTAGGTCAGTATCGAACTGTAGAAGAAGTCGGTTCGATTGCTGTAGCTACTATCAATAATCAAGTCGTGTTGCTGCGCGATGTGGCTAATGTAGCTGACTCCTATGCAGAAGAAAGAACATACGCGGAAACTGGCGGTGTTCCTTCTGTTGTCGTATCAGTACAGAAACAGTCCGGCACAAATACTGTAGCCGTTTCTGATGCCGTAAAAGCAGAAATGAAGCGAATCGAAGGCGAACTGCCTAGTGACGTAAAGGTTACGATTGTTCGTGACGGTTCTTTGTATATTAAAAGTAATGTAGAAGATGTGGCCAATTCACTTATTTTAGGTGGTTTCCTTGCTGTTGTTATTGTGTTTTTATTTTTGCGCGACGGCAGAGCGACCCTCATTGGAGCTTTGGCGATTCCGACGTCAGTCATTGCTACTTTTTCGTTGATGAAGGCAGGCGGCTTTACTTTAAATAATATGTCGCTTATGGGACTTAGTCTTGCCGTAGGTATTTTAATTGATGATGCAATTGTTGTAGTAGAAAATATTCACCGTCATATTGAAGCTGGTGCATCGCCAGCAGAAGGGGCCTTTTCGGGGACTGCTGAGATATCGCTCGCTGTTTTGGCTACGACACTGTCGATTTTGGCTGTGTTTGTGCCGGTTGGATCTATGGGAGAAGTTATCGGCATGTTTTTTCGCCAGTTTGGTTTGACTGTGGCTTTTGCTGTCGCTTTTTCCTTGTTTGTGGCTTTCACGATGACGCCGATGCTTTCAGCCCGCTGGTTAAAAGGCAAAGAGGAGCTAGCGGCTAAGCACCGAATGAAAGCTAAAAGCTTTTTGGGGCGGCTAGTCGATACTGTTCTTGATAAATGGGAGCAGGGCTTTGAAACAGTGCGCGATACGTATCGTGAATTTTTGCGTGGCGCCTTAAAGCGTCCTGGTCTGATTGTAGCAATAGCGATTGCTTCGTTATTGGTAAACTTTCTCTTTGTCCCATTGCTGGGCTTTGAATTTCAGCCGACCTATGATTCGGGCGAATTTAATATTTATTTGACAGCGCCATCAGGTACGTCTATTGAAAAAATGCGGCAGCTTGCTCAACCGATTGAACAAACGGTTCTAGATCTACCGGAAACACGTGCTGCTTTTATGAATATCGGTTATGCGCAAAATCCGGTAAATAAGGCGATGATTGGTGTAAAATTAGTTGATGGCAGTGATCGCAAGCGGACGATGATGGAAATCATGGATATGTTGCGAATGAAATTTCGTAATTACACAGGTATGAAAATTGCTGTAATTCCTATGTCAACAACAGGCGGGCGCGGTGATAAGCGGCCAGTCCAAGTGGGCATTCAAGGCGATGATATGCATGTTTTATTACAGCTTTCCAATGAATTGGCCGAACGGCTTCGCCATGTGGAAGGAGCCTCTGATGTTGATACATCGGCAAGCGATTTTGAACCGGAAGTACAAGTCGTTTTAGATCGAGCGAAAGCGGGCCAAGCTGGTGTCAGCGCTGATACGGTCGGCTATGTTGTCCAAACCGCCTTTGCTGGTAATACGACGGCCAATCGTTATCGCGTAGGCGATAAGGATTACGATATTCGAGTTCGCTTGCAAGATAAACTGCGGCTTCGTCCTGAAGATGTAGCCAATGTGCGGGTAACTAGTAAATCTGGGAATCAAGTCCGGATTGGCGATATTGCCAAGGTGAATTTTACATCGGGCCCCGTAGAAATTGATCGCGAAGATAGGCAGCGAGAAATTATTGTCTATGCCAATAATGTCGGTGTATCAGCTGGCGATATTATTAATGCTACGAAAAATGAATTGAGTCAAATGAACTTCCCCTTTGGGTATCATTACAAATTTGTTGGTGACACGCGGACGATGAATGATTCCTTTAATGAAATTGGCCGAGCCCTTATTATTGCCGTTGTTTTGATTTATATGGTGTTAGCTGCTGAGTTTGAGAGCTTTATTCATCCTCTCACTATTATGTTATCGTTACCTTTTTCGATGATTGGCGCCATTTTAGGCCTATTAGTGACAGCTAAAACTATCAACATTATGAGTCTTATCGGGATTATTATGCTCATGGGACTTGTAGCGAAGAATGCAATTCTGTTAGTAGATTATACAAATACACTCAGAGAAAAAGAGAAGCTTTCACGTGAAGAAGCACTCTTAGAGGCGGGAACTGTTCGACTTAGACCGATTCTTATGACGACAGCTGCTATGATTTTAGGCATGTTGCCTGTCGCTTTCGGACTGGGAGCCGGAGCGGAGCTTCGTTCTTCCATGGGGGTCGTAGTTGTTGGCGGATTAATTACTTCGACGATTTTAACTTTAATTGTAGTGCCGCAGATGTATATTTTTATGGATAATTTGCAGAATTACTGGAACAATCGTAAAAAGTCTGCAGGCAATATGACTAAAACTTTATGAGATTGGAAAGCTGTCACCATAATCTGAGTGGTGGCAGCTTTCATAATTTTATTTCTAAAACGGTGCAGGAAGTTGTTCTTTTCGTGTGCAATATATAATAACAAAGTTTTCTTTTGATGGTTAAATAATTTCTGCTTTGATGGTTAAATAATTTCCGGAAAAGGGTGTTTCCTGATGAGACAGACCAAAAATGTAAGATTAGCCATCGATGATGTACAATCCGGAATGAAATTGGGACAAGTTGTAGTCGAACGAGACTCGCAGATTGCCTTGATGGAAGGCATGCTGTTAACAGATAGTCTGATTGCCCGATTGAAAAGTCGTGGTATCACGCATTTAGTCATTGAAAAAAGTATTCTAGACAATGAAATTACTCGTGCAAATCGTTTGTTTCATAAAGCGTATGATGAGTTGATCCCTGTTGTAAAGCAGGCTTTTGTGGGATTAAGGTCTTGCCAAGAGCTTTCATTACCTCGGATACAAGATTTTGCGCAAACGACGATTGCTACTATGGTGAATTCTGTTGGTGTTATGAACCATTTACTGATGGTACGCCGTCAGGACGACTATACCTTTCACCACTCCTTAAATGTTTCCGTTATTTGCGGTGTTTTGGGACGGTGGCTTGGTTATGAAGGCAGAGAATTGGATCAGTTGATTTTAGCCGGATTGCTCCATGATGTAGGTAAATCGCAGATTCCTCTTACTGTGTTGAATAAACCGGAGCGGTTGCTTGACGAAGAAATGGCAGTCATGAAAATGCATACTCTCTATGGCTATGATTTGCTAAAAAACGTACCGGGAATTTCTAAGCAGGTATTAGCTGGCGTTGTGCAGCACCATGAACGGCTTGATGGAACTGGCTATCCTTTTGGTCTCGCGGCGGAAAAGATTGAGCCCTTTGGCAGAATTATTGCGGTAGCTGACATTTATGATGCGTTAACAAGTGATCGGGTTTATCATAAAAAGACCACGCCCTTTGCCGTAGTGGAACTTCTAATTGAAGAGATGTTTGGTGCGCTTGATCCGACAGTTTGTACGGTTTTTTTAAATAATGTACGCGATTATTTTTTGGGGAATCGGGTACTCTTGAATACAGGCGAACAGGCGGAAGTCGTTTATCTAGGACAGTTTCTTGGCTCTCGGCCAATCGTAAAAACCGAAGATGGGGATTTTGTTGATTTAGAACGGCGTAAGGAAGTGACTATTGTAAAACTTGTTAGGGCTTAATTTCAGGAGGTTGCGCTATGGCAGGAACGAAAAGGCTCACTATTGATAAAGTTGAACCAGGGATGAGATTAGCTGATGTAGTATTGAATGAAATGGGCAAGGTATTGTTGGAAAAAGGAACTGTTCTTACAGAAGCCTTACTGCAGAGAATGCAGGAATGGAATGTTATGAGTGTTGTAGTTGCAGAGGCAGAAACAGCATCTACCGTTTCTACCCAGGCGAATCCTGTTGCAACAGAATGGCAAAATAGTATGCAGACGCCTAAGGAATTTTCCGATCCTTACCATGATACAGTAGAAAGAGTCCGTGTCATTTTTCAGCAACTGCGTCAGAAGGAACCGCTTCCTTTACAAGAAATTTTTTCTTTGGTCAAAGGGCCAATTTCTTATATGATAAATGCTGTTGGTGTTATTAATCATTTGCAGCAAGAACATCATCTCTCAGATTATACTTATCACCATTCGGTGAATGTGGCTATTATTACGGGGTTGTTAGGGAAATGGTTAGAACTTTCGAAACCAGAGTTATTCGATCTAATTGTATCTGGTTTGCTCCATGATGTGGGGAAAAGCCAGATTCCCTCAGAAATTCTTGATAAACCAAGTCAGCTTACTCCGGAAGAAATGGCTCTTGTGCAACAGCATGCTTATTTCGGTTATCAGATTGTAAGACAAGAAAAAGCCTTGTCAGCTAATGCCGTTTGTGGTATATTACAGCATCATGAACGAATGGATGGTAGCGGCTATCCGCTTCATGCGAAGAAGGATGCGATACATCTTTTTGGACGTATTGTAGCAATTGCTGATATTTATGATGCTATGACCTCGAATCGTTCTTATCGGGAAAAAGTAGCGCCTTTTACTGTGATTGAGGCCCTTATTAATGATATGTATCAAAAGTTAGATGTGGAAATTTGTACGGTCTTTCTAAATAATGTACGCGATTGCTTTTTAGGTAATATTGTGGTGTTAAACAATGGCCAGCAAGCCGAGGTTATTTATTTAGGTCAGTTTATGGCAGCCCGACCTGTTGTCCGTACTGATAAGGGCGAGTTTATTGATCTGGAAAGACGTAAAGATTTGAGTATTGTTAAATTAATGCATAAATAGGGAGTGTAAAGATTGAAAGCAGTTGTCTTATTATCAGGCGGCCTTGATTCTACTGTCTGTATGTCAGTAGCTGCCGCTGCTGGTTATGAAATATATCCGCTTAGTTTCCGTTATGGTCAAAGACATAGCAGAGAGCTAGATTGTGCGCAGCAAGTCAGTGCGTTTTATCAAGTAAAAAAACATCTTATTGTTGATACGAATATGCAAGATATTGGTGGCAGTGCTTTGACAGATCCGTCAATTGCTGTACCGAAGGGTGATGTAACGAGAGACGATATTCCGGTCACGTATGTTCCGGCCCGTAATCTTATTTTTTTGAGCTATGCTGTCGGTTATGCTGAAGTTTTGGACGCTGAAGCTGTCTATATTGGCGTCAATGCCATGGATTATTCCGGTTATCCTGATTGTCGGCCCGAGTTTATTGCTAAATTTCAAGAGTTGGCTAACTTTGCTACCAAGGCGACAACGACAGGGAAAAAGATCCAAGTGCTTACGCCGTTGCAGTTTCTAAGCAAAAAAGAAATTGTAGTATTAGGAACAGAAAATAAGGCCCCACTTGCCTTGACTACAAGCTGTTATAATGGTGAAGCAGAAGCTTGTGGGGAATGTGATAGCTGTCTCTTACGGTTAAAAGGCTTTGCCGAAGCTGGGATGAATGATCCGATACCTTATAAAAAGAGGGGTGCCCATTTTTGAAAGATGTACAAAATCTTACAGATACAAGAGGAATTGCAATTCAGCGCGTCGGCGTGAGTTCGGTTCATCTGCCGTTTTTAATTCAGGCCAAAGATGGTTCATTTCAAAGTGTTCTGGCGCAAATTACTCTTACCGTAAGTTTGCCAGAGCAATTTAAGGGGACTCATATGAGTCGCTTTATTGAAATTTTAAGCGAGTGGAGTCAAAAGCCCATCTCCAAGCGTGAAATGAATGATATCTTATTGGATACTTTGGAAAAATTGCAAGCCAAAAGTGCGGAACTTTTAATCCGATTCAAATATTTCGTAAAAAAGAAGGCGCCTGTAAGCGCTCTTGAAAGTTTGCTTGATTATGACTGCACTTTTTGTGGACGACTTGAACATGGTCAAGAGATGGCTTTTACCATGGAGCTTTCTGTTCCTTTTACCTCCTTATGTCCTTGTAGCAAGGAGATTTCTCGCTATGGCGCTCATAATCAGCGTGGACTGATGCAGGTAAAGATTCGTCAACGGCAGGGATATTTTACGTGGATCGAAGACTTGGCTGCTTTGATGGAAGCGCAGGGGAGCAGTCAAGTTTATCCCCTCTTAAAGCGGGAAGATGAAAAGTTTGTCACGGAAAAGGCCTATGAAAATCCAAAGTTTGTTGAGGATGTTTTGCGTGACTTAGTTCTTGCAATACGCACGCTGCCAGAAATCGAATGGTTTGAAGTAGAGTGTGAAAACTATGAGTCAATTCATAATCATAGCGCCTATGCCGCACATGTTGAGGAAGTAACAAAATAGAGGTGGAAAAAGAGGGAGAGCATTAAGCTCTCTTTCCTTATGTAGTCATAGGCTATAAAAAATTGCCAAGCGGCTACTGACATGATAACATAGATACATGATAAAGTTGGAGCGTATAATAACCATGAGAAAAGAGCAAAAACGGCTGATTGTCAATGCCGATGATTTTGGTTTGCATCCCCTTGTCAATGCGGGGATTGTAGAGGGCCACAAAGCGGGTTGTATTACGAGTACTTCCTTGATGCCGGGCGGCGCGGCTTTTACAGAAGCCGTCGCTTTGGCCAAAGAAATTCCTGATTTAGGGATCGGTATTCATTTAACTCTTGTTGGTGGTGAAAAGCCACTGTGTCAGCCTGAAGAAATTCCTTCATTAGTAGCCGAAAACAATTGTTTTGCAGCAGATTATGGTTCTTTTTTACAGAAATATTTCACTGGTAAAATACGACGCAAAGAAATTGAAATAGAATTACGAGCGCAGGTAGAAAAAGCAATGGCTTCTGGACTATCTATAACTCACATTGATAGTCATCAACATATGCATGTTGTGCCTGGCATTGTTGACATTGTGATTCGTTTAGCGCAAGAATATGAAATTAAGGCAGTGAGAATTCCGGCAGAATCGTATTTCTTTTTTGGTAAATATCCTTGTTCTTTAGGTCGTTTTTTAGGTCGCGGTGCCTTATCACTGCTAGCAAAGCAGTCTCGTTATGCCTATGCAAAAGCGGGTCTTAGTCAACCCGATCATTTTTTTGGCATGCTGGCTGGCGGCAGTTTGTTGCCAGAATATTTTTTGGAGATTTTGAAGTCCTTGCCGGAAGGAACTTCAGAAATTATGATTCATCCCGGTAAAGAGAATCAGAAGTTAAGTAACAACTATCCTTGGCGTTACCATTGGCAGGATGAATTGGCTGCGGTGTTGCAGGAAGAGAATCGCCTTCTTTTGGCTAAAGAGAATATTGAATTGATTTCGTTTAAGGAGTTGTTGTATGAATAAGTTGTACCAACGGCTTATTTTATTGATTTTACTTGTTGCCGGCATATCGGGAACCGTCATTTATTTTACTGTTGATATTCACACTTTAAAGCATTTTGACGTATTTAAGCCTTGGACGATTCTACTTGTCTTATTTGTCTGGTCAGTGGGGATGTTTTTTGATGGTACGAGGCTCATGCATCTTGTGCGCATTTCTGGCGAATCCATTTCGCTGATGCAGGCGGTTCAGGTGATTTTCAGCAATTACTTTTTAGCGCTACTCACACCAGGAGCTGCTGGGGGCGCTTTTGCTCAAGTGATGTTTTTGCGTAAAGCAGGAGTACCGATTGGCAAAGCGACGGTTTTAGTGATTGTCCGAACCTTACTGTCGATTTTTTTTATGCTTGTTTGTATGCCCTTTATTTTTTTAATTGAAAGCGATAAATTACCTTGGTTATCACCCAATTTACTATTGGGGATTTCTATTGGGTTATTACTTTGTATGGGTCTTGGTATTTGGTTGATTCGAACCAACCTGTTGATTTACCTAATGCGCCCATTGTTTAAGAATGCACGCCACCATCTTCGCCGTAATGCCTTTAATTTATATAAAGATGTGCGAGGCGGTGTTTTGTTGTTGGCAGCGGCACCGTTGTCCATGATTCGAGTTTTTGTAGAATCCGCCTTTAGCCTGTTAGCTCTTTATAGTATGGTGCCTGCCTTGTTTTGGGGAATGGGAATTTCTGTCGACCTCGTTCACGTATTAGGAAAAATGATTTTTTTAAATCTTTTATTATATTTTGCGCCTACACCAGGCGGCTCTGGCATTGCGGAAGGAACGTTTGTGTTGCTTTTTGCCAGTGATTTGCCTGCCGGAACTGTGGGCATACTTGCTGTTGTATGGCGGATTTTTTCAGAATATCTGCCGTTTTCGATTGGTATGTATTTTACCATCCGCGTGTTTGGCCAGAACTTTTTAACACGCGAAATCAAATAAAAGCTCAGAGATTCGAATAAAGGAAGGGGTTCGATTTATGAAGGTTTTAGTTACAGGCGGAGCCGGATTTATAGGCTCGCACCTTTCGCAAAAGCTGCTTGCTGATGGTCATACTGTAGTAATTTATGATAATTTAAGTACGGGACGAAAAGAACATGTGCCAGCAAAAGCGAAGCTTGTTGTCGGTGATATTCGTCACGAAATGATGTCTACAGTGTTGGCAACGGAAAATTTTGATGCAGTAGTTCATTTAGCGGCGCAGACTGGCGTGCCGGCATCCATTGAATCGCCTTTATTTGATGCCGATGTAAATATTCAAGGATCTGTTCGCTTGCTAGAAGCTTGTCGTACTTATGGCGTAAAGCGCGTTGTATTTGCCTCGACTGCTGCTGTCTATGGTGATGTGGCGGAGGTACCAGTGAAAGAAGCAGCGCCGACAGTTCCTACTTCTTTTTATGGACTGAGTAAATTAACGATTGAAAAATATTTAGCGTTGTATCAGGCGCAGTTCGGCCTTTCTTATGTGGTGCTCCGTTTCGCCAATGTGTATGGCGAACGCCAGGGCGATGGCGGTGAAGGCGGCGTTGTCAGTATTTTTTCGCGTAAGTGCTTCCAAGATGAACCTGTTACGATTTTTGGCACTGGAGAACAAACGCGCGATTTTGTTTATGCCGGTGATGTGGCTGAAGCAATTTTGCTTGCTTTGCAGACTGATAAAGACAATCAGGTTTATAATGTGAGCACAAAAACCGAAATAACAGTCAATGAGCTGCTACATTGTATTGAGACTGTTAGTGCTAAAAAAATGAGTACCACTTATGAACCACCGCGTGAAGGCGATATCTTTCGTTCCTTTCTAGAAAATCAAGCGATCACAAGTAATTTAGGCTGGAAAGCGAAAACAACTTTACCGGAAGGATTAGCTAAGACGTATAAATTCCTGTGTGGGAAAGGAAGCTAATAAGAAATGAAATTTAACCGAATTACGCCTGCCTTATGGTTTATTATTGCGATTAGTTTATTTACTGCGTTCTTTCAGTTAGGTCAACTGCCGCTGCTAGATCCCGATGAGCCTGTTTATGGTGAAACGCCGCGGGAAATGTTGCTGTTTAATGATTGGCTATCACCTAGAATTTACGGCGATTTTTGGTATGATAAACCGCCGTTATTCTATTGGTTGGTAGCTTTTAGCTTCAAATTGTTCGGAATCAATGAATTCGCTGCGCGTTTTCCATCGGCTCTGTTAGCTGTTGCAACAGTGATTTTGATCTATCAGGCAGGCAGGAAGCTTTTTGATGAACGAACTGGTTTATTTAGTGCGTTAGTATTGACGACAATGGTTGAGTTTTTTTACTTATCAAAAGCGGCTGTAACTGATATGACGCTATTGTTTTGTCTTACGGCGTCATTATTAGCCTTTTTACTGAAACGCTACTGGCTGCTTTATCTTTTTGCTGGTCTAGCTACTTTGGCGAAAGGTCCGATTGGTCTTGTCTTTCCCGGAACGATAATCTTTCTTTATATATTAGCCGGACGTCGCTGGGCTATTTTAAAACAAATGCAAATTTTACGGGGCTGTTTGATCTATTTGCTTGTTGCAGCTCCGTGGTATGGATTCATGGCCTATACGCATGGGGCTCCGTTCATTGATACTTTTTTTGGATATCATAATGTGACGCGGTTTACGTCGCCAGAACATCCTGAAGGAGTGCTTTGGTATTATTATATTCCCGTTATGCTGATCGGGTTTTTACCTTGGACAGCAGTGCTTGTTCAGGCTGTGAAAAATTCTTTGACAAGTTATGGGCAAACCTTTAGTTACTTACAGTTCTTAAATATTTGGGGCTTTTTCATTCTCCTCTTTTTTTCCATATCTCAGACAAAACTTGTTTCCTATATTCTTCCCATGTATCCACCGCTTGCGTTAGTAATCGGTTGGTATCTAAATCGGCTTTATGAGCGGCGGCAGAAGCTATCTTTTATTAGTTGGCCTATCGTAGCAACTGTATTGCTGGGACTTCTTGGTGTTGGTTTGGTTTTTGCAATGCAAAGACAAAATGAACTGCAGACTGGGACAATCGTCAGCATCGTGTTATTTGTTTTCGCTGTAGGCGGATTGTGGGCAGCTTACCTGAAACGTAGTGTGTTGATGATGATTTTTAGTCAGGCTATTCCCTTTGCGTTATTTAGCGCGGTTCTTGTTGCCTTTTTAGTTGGACCAGTTTCTAGTAGTTTAAGTATGAAATCGGCGGCAGAAAATTTTAAAAATATCTATGATGGGCAGGCGCCTATTTATGTAGCTAAATTTTTACGTCCAGGTTTTGCCTATTATACTCATTTATACGGACAGGAACTAGATGATAAACGGAAGTCGGTCAGTGGTAAGGTAATTGACGAAGCTGTTCGAGGAACTTATTTTGTAGTTCGCTATCAAGACTATACTGTCTTAAACGAGAAGACAAAACAGAGTTTGCAGCTGTTGTGGCAAGAACAAGATAAAATGATTTTGATTAAACAATAGTAGGAGAGATGCCTTTTGCGGGCCCATTATATGAGTTACAGCCTATTTTTTCTTGCTTTTTTCTTTTATCTTGCATTCAATCAAATCATACCAGTTACAGATCCTGTCGAGTCCAATTATGCGCTTACCGCCAAAGAAATGGTTTTATCAGGAAACTGGCTATCGCCGCAAATTTACGGTCAATTTTGGTATGATAAGCCTATTTTAATTTATTGGCTCATTGCCGGTTCTTTTTCTTTATTTGGTATCAACGATTTTGCGGCGAGACTGCCTGCCGCATTATTTGGTGCTGCTAGTGTAGTTCTTTTATTTCGGTTTATCATTTTGCTTTACGGTAGCACAAGACAAGCTCTCTGGGGTAGTCTTGTGCTGGTTACTTCGTTGGAATTTTGGATGATTAGTAAATTGATTTTGACCGATGGGGTCATGTTTTTCTTTACAAGCCTCTCATTAGGTTGGCTCTATCTGGCATTTCAGGGCCGAGGACGCAGTTGTTACGTATTGGCTTATGGTGCAGCTGCCTTTGCAGTTTTGACAAAGGGACCTGTGGGCATTGTTTTGCCTGGCTTGATTGCTCTTTTATTTATAGCTTTACTGCGAAACATCAATTATTTAAAAAAACTATATTTATTACACGGTTTTTGTCTAATGGCACTGATAGCTGGTCCGTGGTATTACGCGATGTATACAGTTCACGGTCCGGAATTTGTTGATACCTTTTTAGGGCTTCATAATTATATGCGCGCTACTGTTTCTGAACATCCTAAGGATAATGTTTTTTATTACTATCTAATTCTAGTACCGTTGAGTCTTCTGCCTTGGAGCGGTTTGTTATTTCCTGCTTTATGGCGAGCAATAAAGCAAGCTGGAGAACGGGAATTGTTTTTACTTGTATGGTTTTTTGGTTTTATTGTATTTTACTCATTTATGGCTACAAAGTATCTCACTTACGTATTTCCGGCAATTTTTCCAGCGGCTGTGCTTATTTCAGTTTATCTGGAAAAACTCTATACAGCGTCAGTGGCAGCAGCAAATTGGTTGTGGCTAAGCGGGCCAGCTTGTTTCATGCTAGCTATTTTTGGTGCGAGCGCCTATTTTATTCCGATTGCTCTTCATAAAATCGTAACAGCAACCGCTTGTACACTAATGGTACTGATTCTTGTTTTTATGCAGATGCAAAAAAAACAGACTATGCTCATTGTCACAGTCTGTCTTACGACGATTGTTTCCATATTATTTCTTATTCCGAATAATTTAATTCCTCTAGCAAATCATCGCTCCGCCAAAAGCATTGTTTCCGATCTTCCTGGTGATGCCACTGGGGCGATTTATGGTGAATATCAAACCTCAGCAGTATATTATGGTAATGTTCTTTTACCACGACTTATCTTAAAAGAGGAACCTGTTAATAGTAAAAATGTTTGGGCTGGAAAGTATACGATGCCGACGGAAACGCTGCAAACCTTTTTACAGCGTTCTGATGGAAAGGGTAAGTATATTCTTATGAAAGAAAAAGAAGAAGCCGGTTTTACCTCTTTACCAGAGGCGACCGACTTCCAGAAAATACAAAAACAAGATGGAAACATTCTTTTTTACCGGCAATAATGGAAAGTATTCTTGTTAGGAACTTGCATCATTTTTAGTTACCATTTTTTCCGTCATCCAACGGAAGAAGACAGCTCCGCAGCGGTCACAACAAAACTGATTCCAGCCTTGCTGCATTTTATTGCCGACAAGATGAGCATTGCCGCCGCATTCATGTCTTACCGCATTATACATAATAATCACTCCTTGTCGTAATTTGCGGAACCAATTAAGTTGAAAGGCAAGGATTGTTTTCTCTTTCCCTTTACTGAGGTAAGGCTGATTCTTCTGCCAACATATGAGGCGGGCTGGGATAGAAGAATTGGCAATTTTCTGGTTTGAATTTTACTTTTACTAATTCTTGCTGCAATTCATCAGCAAGAGCAGCTTCAAATTCTACTAAATGTTCATCTGTTACTAAAGCGTCTTCCACTAAGACGACGATAGAGGATTTTACTTCCGGCGCATTTTCCGGAATTTCATTGCGGTCAAGTGGAATCGTTGGAATTAGACGAAGAGCGGCCAAATATTCACCTTCCGGCGTAGTAACTTGGGCGCGGTACGTGTTAAACCAGAGAGTTTTTGCTAGACGGACTTTTAAAGGATTTTCAGGAGAATACACAGCATCAAACGACCTTTCTCTTTATAAAATAAGCAAATATCTATTCATTCTATATTATACCATGAAAAACAAGAAAAAAATGAAATTTTATGATAATAAGGGAATTTTAGTGCTTTTGTCATACTTTAAAAACTGAATATTCTTTTTACACGTTTTAAAGCAGGAATTTTGCTAAAATAATGGAATATACAAAATATAAATTGATAATCAAGGGAATAGGTGCTTTTGCTTAATTGGGAAGACCGGTGAAAAGCCGGCGCGGTCCCGCCACTGTAATGGTGAGCGCTCTTATCAATGCCACTGGAGAAATTCGGGAAGGCTAAGTAGCGCAATGAGCCAGAGTCAGGAGACCTGCCTGTTCTGACACACGCCGTTATGACCTACGAGAGATGGGGAGGTGGGTAATTGCGAACAGCTCTGTCTCTTTTACCCCCCTTTGCCAAAATCAAAGGGGGGGTTTCCTTTTGTTAGCAAGTCAAAAAATGAAAGAAGGGTATACGACAGGTTCTTGCGCTGCTGCTGCGACGAAGGCTGCAGTTTTAGCCGCAAGGAATCAATTTGTTACTAAAGTAGAGGTTTTATCACCGCAGAAATATCCAATTACTGTACCGATTGCTAAAGCTGAGAAGCTAGAGAACGGTGGCAGGGCTTATGTAATCAAAGATGGTGGCGATGATCCTGATATTACTCACGGAACGGAAATTGAAGTCACGGTAGAACTCACTAACCAGCCAGGCATTATGATACGAGCTGGTAAGGGAGTTGGCACTGTTACTAAACCGGGCTTGTCTGTGTCAGTAGGGGAACCTGCCGTGAACCCAGGTCCGCGCAAAATGATTGAGTTAGTTCTAGCGGAGCTTCTGCCGCCTCAAACAGGTGCTATTGTCACCATTTCAGTTCCACAAGGTGAAGTTCTTGCAAAAAAAACGTTAAATCCTATGCTGGGCATTGAAGGTGGCATTTCGATAATTGGTACAAGCGGCATTGTAAAGCCGATGAGTGAAGAAGCCTTTAAAAATTCCTTGACGCCTCAGATTAGTGTTGTAAAAGCTTTGGGACATGAAGCTGTTGTGTTTGTTCCTGGTCGAATTGGCCAGGATGCAGCAGTAGAAAAATTGCATATTCCCCTTGAATTCATTGTTCAAACAAGCAACTTTATTGGACATATGCTGGAAAATGCGGCGCAAAATGGTCTTAAAGAAGTACTGTTAGTAGGACATTTAGGCAAATTAGCTAAAGTTGCTGCTGGCATTTTTCATACACATAACCGGATGGCCGATGGACGGCTGGAAACGATTGCCGCTTATTCCGCTGCATTAGGTGCGCCACAAGCGGCTGTTACCGAAATTTTGGATTGTACAACGGCAGAAGCAGCGATGACGGTTTTAGAAAATTATCAATTAGAAAAGGTCTATGAAGTCATTGCTGCAAGAGCGAGTTTGCGGGCAGAGCGGTATGTCTTTAATGAACTAAAAGTAGGAACTGTTCTTATTACTTTAAAAGGTGAATTTTTAGCAGCAGATGCTGGTGCGAAATGTATCGGGGGAAAAATGGGATGGATCATAAAATAGTTATAGTTGGGATCGGGCCAGGCTCACCTGATTATATATTGCCAATTGCCCAAAAAAAGATAAAAGCTGCAAAAATATTAGCAGGAAGCCGTCGGGCCCTTGCTGCACTTAGTGAACCAGGGCAAATCACTTTACCGATTGATAAAGAAATTCCTGCATTGATGACTTTAATTGAACAATATTTACAACAAGATGATGTTGTTATTTTAGTGTCGGGAGATCCCGGCTGTTATAGTCTTTTGCCTGCAGTACAACGGTTTTTGCCTCAGGCGAAGCTAGAAGTGATCCCAGGTATTAGTTCTTTTCAAATGGCTTTTTCTCGTATCGCTTCGGTATGGCAGGATGCAACGCTAGTGAGCTTGCATGGGCGAGAAGCGAAACGTGATGTTTTTATGTTTAATCAATGCAAGAAAATCGCTTTTTTAACAGACCCAGTTCATTGTCCCAGTTGGATTGCCGCAGAACTTATTGCTGGCGGCTGGCCGTTGGAAGCAAAAGTCTATTTGTGTGAAGCTCTTTCTTATCAAGAAGAGAAAATAGTAAGTTCCACTTTACAAGAAGTTGTAAAAGTAGCTGGATTTTCTCATTCCGTAATGGTGGTGACAGGATGATACATTCCCCAGGAATTTCTGATGGTGAATTTATACGAGGCAATATTCCAATGACTAAAGCGGAAGTGCGAGCTCTCGTGCTGTGTAAGGCAAAAATTGCTACAGACGCTATGGTGATCGATATTGGTGCTGGAACCGGGTCATTAAGCGTTGAAGCAGCACTTATGGCGCCGCAAGGTCATGTTTATGCGATAGAGCGAGAGCCCGAAGGTATAGCGCTGATTGAAGCCAACAGTAAAAAATTTAAAGTGGAAAATTTGACGGCAATTTGCGGTGCAGCGCCAAAGGCGCTCGATAATTTGCCGCAAGCCGATACGATTCTTATCGGTGGGAGTGGCGGCAGTTTACCGGCGATTCTAGAAAATTGTGACTTATTATTGAAAGAAACGGGACGGCTTATTCTTACAGCAATTACGCTGGAAACCGTCACCAATGCTCTTTCCTTGTTATCACAAAGAAATTATGAAGCGGAATGTTTTCAAATGCAGGTAAATCGGCTGAAAAAAGTGGGTTCTTACCATATGTTTGATGCCCTCAATCCAATTTTTGTGCTTACTTGCTGGAAAAAATTGAAAGGTGGCGTCAAATGTTAGGTTCATTTTATGGTATCGGTGTGGGACCTGGTCCCGCCGATTTACTAACAGTCAGAGCGGTTGAATTAATAAAACAAGTTGATGTTGTTTGTGTGCCTGCTTCTGGCGGCACAATAAATGCGGCGCTGACGATTGCTAAAAACTATATTGCAGGCAAAACTGTGGCAGAAATTTCTTTGCCGATGACGCGTGATCCTGAGGTGCTAGAGACTCATTGGCAACAAGGCGCACAACAAATTTGTGCTTTGTTGCGTCAAGGCAAAGATGTAGCCTTTATTACCATTGGGGATGCCATGTTGTTTAGCACTTATACCTATTTGATGAAGAAGATTATGGAATTGGAGCCAACTGTTACGATTGAAAGCGTTCCTGGGATTACTTCATTTGCCGCTAGCGCTGCTCATGTGAATATTCCTTTAGCTGAGAGCAATGAAAGGCTTCTGATTATTCCAGCGCTCGATGATCCGACAGAATTAGAAAATATTTTTCAATTAGCGTCCAATGTAGTTCTAATGAAAGTGGCTGGCCGCTATGATGCGATTGTTGCCATGCTTGATAAATTGAATTTGCTTGATAAGGCAGTATATATTAGCAAACTTGGTTATCCAGAGCAGCTTGTCACACGAGATTTGCAATCTTTAGTAGGTAAAAAAATTGATTATCTTTCACTCATACTTGTGAAACAGGGAGGATTATAAGTGTTAGTATATATTGTTGGAGCTGGCCCGGGAGATCCGGAGCTTATTACTGTAAAGGGACAAAAACTGTTAAGCCAGGCCGATGTTGTAATTTACGCCGGTTCGCTTGTCAATCCGGCATTGCTGGATATGACTAAAAAGGAAGCTGAAATTTATAATAGTGCTACAATGACACTTGACGAAGTGATTGCTGTGATGGAAGCGGCCGTGGCGCAAGAGAAAATGGTTGTACGCCTGCACACTGGCGATCCAGCTATTTATGGCGCGATACAAGAACAAATGGATCGTTTGAAAGAGAAAAATATTGAATTTTCCGTAATTCCTGGTGTAAGCTCTTTCTTAGCTACTGCGGCTGCTTTGCGGCAAGAGTATACTCTGCCGAATGTGTCGCAAACTGTTATTATTACGCGTTTAGAAGGCAGAACCCCAGTACCGCCCAAAGAAAAGCTTGCTTTACTAGCTTCCCATGAAGCAACAATGTGTATCTTTCTTAGTGTTCACATGCTGGATCATGTAGCGCAAGAGCTTATCGACGGCGGTTATGATGCCAAAACGCCGGTAGCGATTGTGCAAAAAGCCTCTTGGCCGGAACAAAAAATTATCCGTGGAACGCTTACAACTATTGCCGAAATTGCGGCTAAAGAAAAAATTGATCGAACAGCGATGATTGTTGTGGGAAAGGTACTTAACAGTGACTATGATTTGTCTTGTCTCTATTCGCCCAACTTTGCTCATATGTACAGGGATAGCCGATGAGACTGGCAATTATAGCGGTTACCAGCAAGGGGGCGAACCTTGCTGATCAGTTAGCGCAGTCGCTTAAACTGGATGTCACTGTTTATGCAAAACAAGGGAGAACAACGAATCGCTTACACCATACATACGAAAAAGTCAGTACAGTTATCGATGAAATCTTTGCTGTTTACGATGGTCTGATTTTCATTATGGCTACAGGTATAGTAGTAAGGGTAATTGCGCCTCACATTACCGATAAGCGGTTTGACCCCGCTGTGGTAGTGCTTGATGATATGGGAAAACACGCCATTAGTTTACTCAGCGGTCATTTAGGCGGGGCCAATGAACTTACGCTAACAGTGGCTAAAGCGATTGATGCCGTTCCTGTTATTACGACCGCATCAGATACAGCGCAAAAAGTAGCAGCTGATACTTTGGCTGTCAAACTGAATTTGGCCATAGAGCCTTTTGATCAATTAAAAGTTTTGAATGCATCCATTGTGAATGAAGACCGTGTGTTATTTTGTTTAGATGGGCAATTGCCAGAGGCGGCTACGTATCATCGTCTTGCTGAAGAAATGGGCGTAAATCTTGAAACGATGGATCGTCTTGGCGATACCGATAGTTATGACAGTGCTGTAGTGATTACTGATAAAGATCTGTATATGACAAAGCCTCATGTATATCTCAGACCGGCAACTCTTTTTGTCGGAATCGGCTGTCGTCGCGGGACGTCAAGCGCTATGATTTACGAAGCGCTGACCCAATCTTGTAAAAAGATTGGCCGCAGTATGAAAAGTATTGCTGCTTTGGCTACCGTTGATATCAAAAAGGATGAAATCGGCCTCTTATCAGCCTCGCAGCAACTAGCTTTGCCAGTGAAATACTATAATAGTAAAACATTGCAGGCTTGTGTCAATCAATATAAGTTAACAGAATCAGATTTTGTAAAAGAACAAATAGGAGTGGGAAATGTATGCGAAGCAGCAGCAATACTTGGGGGGAAGAGTCACAAGCTACTCTTACCCAAAACAAAATATCAGAAGGTCACTATTGCTATCAGCGAGGTAAACTCTTTGTTGTCGGAATAGGACCAGGAAGTTTGCTTGATTTAACGCCACGGGCGAAAGAAGCGATTGTCGAAGCCGATGTGGTTGTAGGATATGATACGTATCTTAAACTCATTGCCGAATTAATTACCGAGAAGGAAACTTTCGGCACGGGGATGATGCAGGAAGTAGATCGTTGCCAGGCCGCAGTTGATCGAGCTGCAGCTGGGAAAAAAATAGCCGTCGTATCAAGTGGCGACTCTGGAATTTATGGAATGGCAGGCTTAGTTTTAGAGCTAGCGATGAAAGTGCCTGAGCCTTATCGCCCTGAAGTGGAGATTATTGCAGGGATTAGCGCTGTATCGGCCTCTGCTGCGATTCTCGGCGCACCGCTCATGCATGATTTTGCCGTGATTAGTTTAAGCGATTTATTGACGCCTTGGCCGCTCATTATGAAGCGGGCGGAGATGGCTGCTGAAGGTGATTTTGTAATTGCCCTTTATAATCCGCGCAGCAAGAAACGGGTAAAACAAATTGAAACAGTTAGAGAAATCCTCTTAAAGCATCGGAAAAAAGAGACGCCTGTCGGTATCGTTCGTCAAGCTGGACGTAGTGAACAGCAGATGACCATCTCTGACTTAGAACATTTTACGCAAGAAGAGATTGATATGTTTTCTCTTGTCATTATTGGCAATAGTCAAACTTATGTGGAAGCAGGCCGCATGATTACGCCTCGTGGTTATCAGCTGTGATTTTAGTTTTAGCTGGCACGCAGGATGGGCGTGAAATTGCTGCGAAGCTTGCGTTGCAGCAAAAAGAAGAAATTCTTGTATCTACTGTGAGCGAATACGGGGGGCAACTGGCAGCTTGCGAGCATTTAAAAGTGCTTGTCGGTAAGCTTGATAAGACTGCCATGAAGGATGTTGTTCTTGAACAGCATATTTCCTTGCTTATTGACGCGACTCATCCTTATGCCGTAAAAGCGAGCGAAACAGCTCGCGAAGTTTGCCGTGAAATGGGAATTCCTTATTGTCGCTATGAACGTCCTGCTGTTGCTTTACCGGATTATGGCAAACTAGTTGAAGTCGCTTCAGCAGATGAAGCGGCTAGAGAAGCGGCTAAATTAGGACAGGTTATTTTTTTAACAACAGGAAGCCGGACGCTTGGCACTTTTGCTAAAGAACCGCTACTAAAAGAGAAGCGTCTTATTGCTCGCGTGTTACCTGATCCGGAAGTGTTAACTGAGTGTTTTGAACTTGGTTTTACGCCGCAGAATATTATTGCTATGCAAGGACCTTTTAGTCAAAAACTTAATAAAGCTATGTTTGCTGAATGTGGCGCCGAGGTTGTTGTGATGAAAAATAGCGGTACAATAGGCGGTAGTGATACGAAACTATTAGCAGCCATGGAGTTATCGCTTTTTCTTGTTGTAATTACGCGGCCGCCATTACTATCGACCGATTATCCGCTTTTTTCCAAGCCGGAAGAAGTGATTATGTGGGCGGCAGACCAAAGTGTTGCAATGGACAGAAGATGTTGAGGAGGATTCCTTATGGAATTTATTAAACAACCCCAGGAAATTGAGCAAAAGAGTATGAGAATCATTGCTCCTTATTTGAAGGACTTTAACTTAAACGAACAAGAGATTAAAATTTATTCACGCATGATCCATGCTTCAGGCGATCCCGATTATGCGAATCATGTAGCGCTTCATCCTGAGGCGATTGCCGCGGGGATTAAAGCGCTGAAAAACGGTTCTGATATTTTTTGTGATGTCGAAATGGTCCGTACAGGTATCAATAAGCGTAAACTAGGCGAATTAGGCGGACAAGTTCACTGCCTGATTGCTGATGAGCAGGTTGCTCATCAAGCGAAAGATCAACAGATTACTCGTTCTATGGCGGCGATGCGATCTTTTGGGCAGAGAATGAATGGCGCTGTTGTAGCCATAGGCAATGCACCAACGGCTTTGTTTGAAGTCATTCGCTTAATGAAGGAAGAATCGCTAAGACCAGCTCTGATTATTGGCGTTCCTGTTGGTTTTGTCGGAGCAGCCGAATCAAAAGAGCTTCTTGCTGAAATTTCACCGGTTCCATTTTTAACGGTGAAAGGCTGCAAAGGCGGTAGCCCGATTGCGGCTTCAGCTGTTAATGCCCTTTTATATATGCTGTAAAAACCTTCTTTCACTATAGTGATTACAAAGGAGGATGGCTATGACTACTTACTCTATACCGCGACTTGTTATTGCGGGAACACAAAGCGGTGTTGGCAAGACCACCATTGTAACTGGCTTATTGGCAGCCTTTCGCCAAATGGGTCTCAAAGTGCAGTCTTATAAAGTAGGTCCTGACTATATTGATCCAGGCTATCATCAGCTTGCCAGCGGCAGACCAGCTCATAATCTTGATACTTGGCTTGTGCCGCCTGAAGCAATTGCGCCTATTTTTTTAGAAACAGCGGTAGATTGTGATTTAGCAATTATTGAAGGGGTTATGGGGCTTTACGATGGCGGAAAAAATGGTATCAGTAGTACTGCCGAAATTGCGAAATTGCTGCATGCTCCGGTAATACTAGTCGTTGATGGAAAATCCATGGGAGAGAGTGCAGCTGCGCTCGTGCTTGGGTTCCAGCGTTACGATAGTGACACACAGATTGCCGGTGTCATTGCCAATCGCCTAGGCTCTGATTCGCATACCGAAATTATTACAAAAGCATTAGAAAATATTGGCGTGGCTTTATTTGGCGCCATTCGGCGTGATCAAACGATGGCTACGCCAGAACGGCATTTAGGACTTACGCCTGTAGAGGAAACTGATAGCGAGCGGATCGTAGCACAGATTGCGGCGGCAATTGCCAAACAAGTTAAACTTCAGGAGATTCTTGAGGTAGCAAACTCGGCTCTGCCATTACTGTATGAAGAAAAGAAGCCGCAAAAATCGGCGTCTAAAGTGCGCATCGGTGTGGCGAAAGACAAAGCATTTTCTTTTTATTATCCGGCAAGTTTAAAAATGCTGGAACGCTTAGGAGCTGATCTTGTCTATTTTAGCCCCTTGCAGGATGCTACGCTGCCTGAGGTAGACGGTTTATTGTTAGGCGGCGGTTTTCCTGAGATGTTTTTAGCTGAACTAGCTGCGAATCAAAGTCTTATCGCCGAACTACAAAGAGCTCATCAAGAAAAAATGCCGATTCTTGCCGAGTGTGGCGGGTTTATGTATTTAACCAAGAAAATCGTCAATTTTACTGGAGAAGAATTTCCTATGGCTGGTTTGATTCCCGCTACATCAATTATGGAAGGAAAGCTTCAGACTGTCGGTTATGTGGAAGCTACGGCACTCACTGATACGATTCTTGGGCCTAAAGGAAGTAAACTCCGCGGTCATGAATTTCACTTTTCCCGCTTTGAACCAGAAGATTCAGCGGTGTCCGCCTGGGCTTTTACCTTAAAGAAAATGCGCACAGGCAAAGAATATCCCGGCGGTTTTGCCACAGACAATCTCTTAGGATCTTACCTCCATCTTCATTTTGCTGGATCGCAAGCAGCCGCCGAATCCTTTATTGCTAGTTGTCGCGCCTTTGTCGCAAAAAGGCAGAATCGAGGCAATGATGAATAAAATTATTTTGATTACTGGTGGAGCTCGCAGCGGTAAAAGTGAATTTGCCGAAGAACTTGCTCAAAAATTAGGGAGAGAAGAATCATTAGCCTATATTGCTACGGCGCAAATTTATGATGAAGAAATGCGGCAACGGGTTCTGATGCATCAAGCGAGACGCGATAAGCAATGGCAGACTTTTGAAGCGCCTTATCATGCCGCTGAAACGATTCGAGCGGCAGCAACGTCCAATGACGTAATTTTGTTTGATTGTCTTACCTTGTATTTGACGAACCTGCTGCTTGCGCCAGATCATCCGCAGGATGACGCCGCTCATCTAGATTTGATTCTTCAGGAAATCGATCAGTTGCTAGTGGCGGCGCGAGGCTGCGGCAAAACTGTTTTATTTGTTACGAATGAAGTCGGAGCAGGGATTGTGCCAGAAAATGCTTTAGCTCGCAAATACCGCGATTGGGCAGGTTGGGTCAATCAAAAAGTAGCGAAGACGGCAGATGAAGTGTATTTTGTTGTCTGCGGACTTCCGGTAGAAATAAAAAGTTTGGCGAAATCGGTGTAAGCAAGGGGGAAAACAGGATGGCAAAGCCCATTATGCTACAAGGAACAAGCTCACATGTGGGAAAAAGTATCTTGACGACGGCTCTATGCCGTATTTTCTTGCAAGATGGCAAGAAAGTAGTGCCCTTTAAGGCACAAAATATGGCTCTAAATTCTTATGTAACAAAAACAGGCGACGAAATGGGACGGGCTCAAGTGGCTCAAGCCGAAGCCGCTGGTTTAGAGCCTGCTGTCGAGATGAATCCAGTATTGTTAAAACCTACGGGATCGGCCTGCTCGCAAGTTATTGTTATGGGAAAACCCGTTGGAACCATGTCGGCGGCCCAATATCATCAAGGATATAGCTTAAAAGCCTTAGCGGCGGTAGAAAAATGCCTGGAGAAGTTGAATCAGGACTATGAAGTCATCGTTATTGAAGGGGCTGGAAGCCCGGCTGAAGTGAACTTAAAGAAAAATGATATTGTGAATATGCGTATTGCTAAGCATTTGACAGCTCCGGTTCTTTTGATCGCCGATATTGACCGCGGCGGCGCATTAGCTTCGATTGTAGGTACGCTTGAATTGTTAGAAGCTGATGAACGGCAGCTAGTGAAAGGCTTGATTATTAATAAATTTCGCGGCGATATTAAACTTTTGCAGCCCGCTCTTGACTTTTTGGAGCAAAAAACAGGAAAACCTGTTTTAGGCGTTGTGCCGCATCTTGAGGATCTAGGAATTGATGATGAAGATTCGGTTAGTCTGGAAGATAAGCAGAGCGAGGTAACGAAAGAGTTAGATATTGCAGTGATGCAACTACCTAAGTTATCTAATTTTACGGATTTTGACGCTTTAGGAGCGGAGCCTGATACATCAGTTCGCTATGTTCGTCAAGGCGACACAATCGGCCAGCCTGATTTAATCATTTTGCCAGGCAGCAAAAACACGACAGAAGACCTGCTTTATTTAAAAGAACATGGCTACGAACAGGAAATTCAATCCCTTGTGGCGAAAAATATTCCTGTTATCGGTATTTGCGGTGGCTATCAGATGCTTGGCTGCAAGCTTTATGATCCCGATCATACCGAATCAAACCATGATGAGCTTTCTGGTCTTGGTTTGTTACCTATTTCTACTGTTTTTGCACCAACAAAAGTGACTCATCAAGTTACGGCGCGCAGCGCTGGACCGTTGCTCCTCGGTGTAGAAACCGAGGGAGAGGAACTTACTGGCTATGAAATTCATATGGGAAGAACAAATTTCTTGGAATCTGTTCAAACGGCTTTCCATCTAGAGTCACGTTCTGGCGAAGCGATTTCTATTGACGACGGTGTTGTGCGGCAGGATGGACTCGTCATGGGAACGTATTTGCATGGAATTTTTGATAATGATAAATTGCGTCGTAAAATTTTAAATGCACTGCGTTGTCGCAAAGGTCTTGCTCCGCTTGAAGTTACAGTGAATCGTCTGGCCCAAAAAGAGGCAGCTTATAATCGGTTGGCTGATACGGTACGCGACAGTCTGGATATGAAAAAACTTTATGCAATGATGGGGCTTGAAGAATGAGCCATACAGTATTAAATCAGTATAGCTGGTTTTTCCTGTTACCTCTTGGCGCTGTTTTATTTGATACGTTATTAGGAGATCCGCGCAGTCGGCTCCATCCAGTAGTGCTAATTGGCAATTTCATTGGATTATTAGAAAAAATATTGCGTCGTCCAAAGGCGTCAGCCGGGGCAAAACGAGCAGCAGGCGCTGTTCTAGTCGGCTCAGTTCTCGCTGTGACTTATACGGTCGTTTTTTATATTTGTTCTTTTTTATCATTGCTGGAACCATGGGAGACCTTAGCTGGCGAAGCGATGCTTCTATCTTTTGCTATTAGTCCTCGTAGTCTGGCGGAAGCTGGTAATGGGATTAAAAATTTATTGTTGCAAAACAAATTAAAAGAGGCTAGAAAGCAGGTCGGTTGGATTGTAGGCCGTGACACAGATCGGTTATCGACGCCGGAAGTAACGCGGGCTACGGTGGAAACCGTGGCAGAAAATATTGTAGATGGTATTATATCGCCGCTTTTTTATGCAATAATTGGCGGCGTTCCTTTGGCATTTTTATATCGGGCGGTTAATACGCTTGACTCCATGGTGGGATATAAAAATGAAAAGTATCTTGATTTTGGCATGGTTGCTGCAAGGGTTGATGACATTTTTAACTTTTTTCCTGCTAGAATAACTGGACTTTTATTACTAGCTGCCGCTTTACTGACAGGTTTTGATAGTAAAGCAGGCTTAAAAATGTGGCTTCGCGATGCGCGCAAGCATCCCAGTCCTAACAGCGGGATCCCTGAATCGATTGTATCGGGCGCCCTTCATGTTCGGCTTGGCGGAATTAATTATTATGGCGGGGTTGCGTCGCACCGGGCGTTTATGGGCGATGCAAAAGAAGTATTAGGACCAGGGCATATAGCTAAGACAATTCGACTTATGTATGTGGCAACTTTTCTGTTTGTACTTGGCTATGGACTTTTAGCTTGGCTTACTTTGTCTAGTAGCTTATCATTTTAGGGGGACTTCTATGGGCGCTTTTATTGCGGCACTACAATTTTTAACACGGATTCGGTTAAAGGAAGAAACACAATGGTCGGCTGAACGATTTGGTAAAAGTGTTGCTTTTTTTCCTGGTGTTGGTTTAGTGCTCGGCATGCATCTTTTGTTGATTCACTACATTCTAAGCGCTTTTCTTTCCATTCATCTGACGGCATTGCTATTGGTGATTGCTGGCTTTGTTCTGACCGGAGCGTTGCATTGTGATGGTCTTATGGATACGGCTGACGGGCTTTTATCAGGGCGGAGTCGGGAGCGAATGTTGGAAATTATGAAGGATAGTCGTGTCGGCGCTAGTGGTGTAACGGTATTTGTATTGCTCGTTCTTGCCAAGTGGGCTCTCATAGAAGAGATTTCTCCTGCATTTTTGCCTGCGGCGCTTATTACTATGCCGGTTATTTCCCGTGTGGCGTTATCCTTATCGGTTACTTTATACGGGTATGCCAGGCCGGAAGGAATCGGCAAACTTTTTGCGGAATATACAGGAAAACGTGAGGCGTTGCAAGCTTTTTGTTTAGGCGCTTTGATCCTAATTCCCTTAAGTGTACTGGAGTGGCGTGCCGCTTTAGCGGCGAGTATTAGCCTTGTTTTTTCTCATCTTTTTTGTCGATACGTCGAAAAAAAACTTGGTGGCTTGACTGGCGATACATATGGCGCTGTTACTGAATTAACGGAACTTGTTGCCTTAACGGCTTTTTTATCATAGTGTGGGAGAGAAATGATGAATTTTACCGTAAAAAGTCCTGGTTCTTGTGGGGAACTTGTGCAAGGGGTTGTTGATGGACAACCTTTTTTAATTACTTGCCCGATTGATTTATATACAGCATTAACAGTTTCAGATAAAAGGGTTGTTTCAAGTACTTTGGCTGAAAAATCACAGCAGGCGCTTTCGGTTACCCTTGATTATTTAGAAACCGGTTTAAGTAAAGACGAGTTTGTAAGACAATTTTCTTTTTCCTATGAATCTGCTTTGCCTGTGGGCAAAGGGATGGCGTCCAGCAGCGCTGACTTAAGCGCTGTTTGTCAGGCTGTAGCCGTAGCGCAGGGGAGAGAGCTTACACCTGATGAGATTGCTGATATATGCTTGGCTATTGAGCCGACGGATGGTACTTTTTATTCAGGAATCATGTTATTTGATCATGTGCAGGGGAAAATTCGTCGCAATTTGGGGCACCCGCCTGATATGATAATAGCTATTTTAGATGTGGGTGGTCAAGTTGATACACTTTCTTTTCATCAGCGTACAGACCTTGTTGTACTGAATAAAAGTAAAGAAAAAGAAGTGCGCGAAGCTACGGAACTGGTTATAGCAGGATTACAGCGTGGTGATTTGTCCTTGATTGGTCAAGGAGCTACCTTAAGTGCTTTGGCAAATCAGGCCATTTTATATAAACCACCGTTGGAGTCCTTATTGCGTTTGAGCAGCCGTTATGGAGCATACGGTATTAATGCTGCTCATAGCGGAACGGTCTTAGGATTGATGTTTTCAGTCGGTCAAGATGATAAGGTTAAAGCTTGTCTTGAAGAGATTCAAGGGACTTGTCCTTTCGTGTCACATCTTAAGACGGTGCGGTTAATTGGCGGCGGTGTGCAGGTTATGCGGGAGGGATGCCTATGAAAAATGAACATGGTGGTAATATTTACGCCGAAAACCGTAAAAATATCGACATAAATCCGAGCGAGTGGCTTGATTATAGCGCTAATATTAATCCTTTGGGATTAGCTGATTCGGTGCGTAACGCTCTTTCCGGTGCAATCGATTCAGTACTCCACTATCCTGATACACAAGCCTATGATTTAAAGCAGGCGATCAGCGTTGCTTATGATATTCCGTTTCAGCAAATTACGCCAGGTAATGGCGCAGTGGAACTTTTTTATCTTTTGTGCCATGTGTATCGACCTAAAAAGGTTTTAATTTTAGCTCCGACTTTTAGTGAATATGAACGTTCTGCTCGTGCGTCCGGGGCTGAAATTATTAATCATTATTTAGAACAATCTAATGATTTTCAAGTTTCTTTTGAAACATTAATGGAACAATTCATTAGCGAAAAGCCCGATCTTTTCTTTTTTTGCAATCCCAATAATCCCACAGGACAGTTAGTAACTAGGCAGATGCTAAGACCGCTCATCGAGCAAGCCCAAAAGCAAAAGTGTCTCGTTGTTGTTGATGAGTCATTTCTTGATTTTATCAGCGATCCCGTTGTTTCTTGTAAGCCTTTTCTACAAGAATTTGAAAATCTCTTAATTAGTCACTCTCTCACAAAATTTTATGCGATTCCTGGATTGCGCCTTGGCTTTATGGCAGCTTCCGCTGCTCTTACGGCAAAGTTACATGAGGCGAAAGATCCTTGGAATGTCAATTCTTTAGCGCAGATTGCGGGAGTTGCTGCTTTATCAGACCATGTTTTTGGTGAAAAGAGCAGGAGCTATATAGAGCAGGAGAAAGTCAGATTTCATCAAGGTCTGTGCCGAATAAACGGGCTAAAGCCCTTGCCCCCATCAGTGAACTACATTCTAGTCAATACGGAGGCAGTGCAGCTTACGGCATCGGTTATTGCGCAGCGACTAAAAAAAGAAGGAATTTTAATACGTGATTGTAGTAATTATGAAGGCTTAAATGCTTATTATTTGCGCTTAGCCGTAAAGCTTGCAAAGCAAAATGACCGTCTACTTTACTTTTTGGAAAAAGCCGTGAAGGGAGAACTGCATGACTAAAATTTTTTATGTTCGCCATGGGCAGACTGCTTGGAATTTAGCAATGCGCTATCAAGGACATACGGATATTCCGCTTGATGAAGTGGGGCTTCAGCAGGCGGAAGCGGTTGCTACCTTTTTAGAGAAGGAAAAGATTGATTGTATTTATGCTAGCGATTTAACGCGAGCCTTAGAGACAGGCCGGATGATTGGCAAGCGTCAGGGTTTAGAAGTCATTCCTGAACCGGATTTTCGTGAAATTCATTTTGGCGAATGGGAAGGTTTAAAATACGACCAGATCCAGGATAAATGGGCGACAACACTAGATCAACTTTATACACAGCCTGACGATATTCAAATTCCCGGCGGGGAATCTTTCCGCACAGTGCAGGAAAGGGCAATGCGTGCTGTTTCTCGAATTTTACAAAAGCATCAAAATCAGACGATTTTAATTGCTTCCCATGGCGGAACAATTCGGACGATACTTTGCGCTGCCTTACATATGCCATTAAATGATTTATGGTCAATTCGCCAGGATAATACGGCACTAAACGCTGTTGAATATTATGATAGTCGAACAATTGTAGCGTTAGTCAATAGTGTATTTCATTTAAAATGATTCGATTGTGTGGGAAGAAAAGCAAAAATATTTTTGTTTTTCTTTTCTTTTTTGGGCCTTAGTCTGGCTTTTTCGTATTTTGAGAAAATAGCAGGAAAAAGGTATTCTTTTGTATAAATTAGTAAAGTAGCATTTGAATATTTTTAGGATTGATTTTGCCAGCGAGGATGTGACTTTGCATGCAGCTTAGTGAGGCGCCATTTTGGAATGGTATTCAAAATGGTTGTATTCTGCTGACGTTAACGGGAAAAATTATAGAGGTCAATCAGGCAGCTGAGCAGTTGTTACATCGCGATCGCGTAACCTTATTAGATAAATCTGTTATGACAGTCTTTTCAATGTCTGAAGCCAAATGGAATTTTCTTTGTAATAAGGCCAAAGCAAGACTGCCCTTGTCTTTTTATATGGAGCAATTGACAAATTGTTGTACTTTGCAAAAAGTTCAATCTAATTATTTGTTATCAATACAGCCGGAAACCAGAGTCGAAGAATCGCTTGTGGAAGTTTCGCGGTGGGAACTACAGCCTTTTTTAACAAAAAAAGTTCTAAGTGAAGGTGGATTGACGCCAGCCTTGGAATACTTGCAAAATTGGCTGGGCTGTACCTCCATTTTTTTATGCACTTTTTCCTTTCGTTCTTTAACTGTGCAAACAGGTACTTTTAAGATCGATGGAAAAGAAAAGGAACATGTTATTGCACCAAACGAATTTTTAGTAACGGCTTTGCAAGGGGCTGCTCCTTGTCTTTTTACAAGAAGAGACTTTAGCGAAGTAAGAACGACAGCTGAGTTGCTAGAATCTTATCATATTGATTCTTTATTTTTAGTTCCCTTTCAGAAAGCGGGGCTTGTTTGTGGCGCATTGATTTTTGCATCAAATCAAGCAGATTTTTTTAACACGGTAAAGAATCGACAGCGAGCTTTGCTCCTAACGAAAACTTGGGGAAACGCTTTGTATGATAAACTATTTTTGCAGAAATCGTGTGACAAGAAAGACTCTGGGACCGATCAAAGCGCGATTTGTATAGAAAAAACTAAAAGCGGCAAACAAGTTTTTCCTTTAAAACAGCAGAGAAAATTTGCCGAGAAAAGCTTTTATAAAGCATTTCATAATAATCCTTGTTTAATGATGCTTAGCGATGTGGCAGGACATATTTTGCTATTGAATCATAGTTTTTTACGAACTACTCGTTTTGAAAAACGCGATATGGTGGGCAGAAAGATTGGAGAAATTGGACTTTGCTCTGCCGAGTCATTAAGTCTTTTAAAGACGAGTTTAGTGGAAAAACATAGAATCAATCAACGGGAAATTAACTTTTTTACAAAGCAAGGCGAAGTGAGACAAGGCCTGCTTGAAGTGGACTTTGTTCGAGTAGATGGCAAAGAGATTCTCTTGATACAGATCGTTGATATTACTGAACAAAAACGAATGGAGCAAGAATTATGTCGCTTAGATAGTTTAAGCATTGTCGGACAAATGGCGGCAGGCATTAGTCATGAAGTGCGAAATCCGATGACAACCGTGAGAGGATTTTTGCAAATGCTGATGCGTAAGCCCGATTGTCAAAAATATAAAGGCTTTTACGAATTGATGATTTTAGAATTAGATCGAGCCAATTCGTTAATTAGTGAATTTTTAGTTGTTGCGCGAAATAAGCCAGTTGATATGGCTAAACAAGACTTAAATGACATTATTCGCGCTGTCGAGCCACTTATTTATGCTCAATCCTTAAGTTTAGGAAAAGATCTACAAGTATTGCTTGGCGAGATACCACCGATTTATGTAAATGGCAAAGAAATACGTCAATTGTTACTCAATCTTGTTGGCAATGCGCTTGATGCTATGGATAAAGGTCAGACTGTAACGGTAAAAACAACTATTTTTAACCAACGAGTTCAGCTAATTGTGGCCGATCAAGGGAAGGGAATTGATCAAAACCATTTGCATAAATTAGGTACACCCTTTTTTACAACCAAAGAAAAAGGTACAGGACTTGGTTTGGCTGTCTGTTTTCAAATTATCGAACGTCATCGCGCCGTTGTATCAGTTGATACTTGTTCGAAGGGAACTGTATTTACCATTTCTTTTCCACTAGAGAAATCTTCGGGGATTGTGGCAAAATAAAATAAGCCTCAAATAATAAGAAAAGTGGTATAAATAGCAAATTGAAAGCTAAATTTATACCACTTTTCTGTACTGTTATTCAATTGAAAAACTGTGGACACCTTGTAAAGCTATTTGACGATTGCTCGTTAGTTTGTTTTTGCCATAGCGGCAGCTTCTTCTAACGCAGCTGCTAGCTGGTCAGGGCAAGACGTTGTTTTGCTGCCACAGCGAATCCCCTTAAGTCGAGCAATGACTTCGTGGGCAGGAAGCCCTTCAACTAGTTTGGCAATTCCTTGTAAATTACCGTCGCAGCCGCCATGAAAGATAACATTTTTTATGCGATCATCTTGAACGTCAAACGTAATTTGTTTTGTACAAACACCTGTTGGTGAAAATGTGTTCATAGGAAAACCCCCTTGGTAACCATAAAATATTTTAACTTTAATTATATTCGAGATTTATATTACTTTTCCTTCTAACTGATAGAAATTATTTTATAGGAAAAAGTGTTTTATTGGCAGCAGGATAAATCGGGAAAAGTGCGAAATGAAATCTAATAAGAATTGATTTGTGCGGAGGGGTATTTGTGGCGTTTTTGGTAAGAGCGGTGCTATGTAGTATGATGATAATCGCCTATGCTTCGACAGCTTTTGCTTCTGGTTTGTATTTTATGCAAGGTGATAAAGGCGCGGAGATTTCACTTTTGCAAACAAAGCTGAAAGAACGAGGGTATTATAGCGGGGCGATTGATGGTTTCTTTAGTTACAAATTTAAGTTGGCCGTCAAAGAGTTTCAACGCCGTCAACATTTACCAGATGATGGCATTGTTGATCAAGAGACATACCGAGAAATTACAGGGCGAGAACGAAATAGTCGCTCATTTTCCTATCAGACGAAGGGAATTGTGGAAACAGCACAGCGTTATATTGGTACTCCCTACGTGTTTGGCGGGACAAGCCCTAAAGGCTTTGATTGCTCGGGATTTACGCAATATGTCTTTAAACAGCAAGGACGACAATTGCCGCGAATGGCTGATCAGCAGTTTCTAGTAGGAAAAATGATTTCGCGAAACTCTTTGCAAAAAGGGGATCTTGTATTTTTTTCGACCTATGAAAAAGGGGCTTCCCATGAAGGAATTTATATGGGAGAAGGACGCTTTATTCATGCTTCGACTAGCAAAGGTGTTATGATTAGCCATCTTGATGAACCCTATTGGAAAACTCGTTATTTGGGAGCTAGGCGTGTTATATAGGTCTGTCGCATGAAAGAACGTCAGACCGTACATATTAATATACACGGTTTTATAATAAAAATTAAGCGATAGACTCGAGGAGGATGTTATAATGGCAACAGTAATTCAGGGAACAATTGATAACTTTCAAAGTGAAGTTTTAGAAGAACAGAAACCTGTCGTAGTAGATTTTTGGGCGCCTTGGTGCGGCTATTGTTCGCGTCTATCTCCCGTACTTGATGATGTAGCGGTGGAAATGAGCCAGGAATGTAAAATAGTTAAGGTCAATGTTGACGAGCAGCGTGAATTAGCTGAACGGTATGCCGTAAAAAGTCTGCCAACGATGATCGTCTTTAAACAAGGCGATGCTGGTGAAAAAATTATGGGTTATATGCCAAAAGAAAATCTGATTGGGAAATTAAAACCCTTGCTGTAAGCAGTAGTAACGAAAAAAGAGTCTATGGCCGAAGTTATGGCTATAGACTCTTTTTTTCGGTATAGATAGAGCGGGCTGTGAATAAAAAGGTAAAAAAGACTTGTGACACTATCAGGAGGGTTTCTATGCAGAAGTGTCGTCGTATTTTGCTTGTTGGTCCGCCGAATGTAGGCAAAAGCTTGATCTTTTATCGTCTCACTGGCGCTTACGCTTTTGTATCCAATTATCCGGGAACAACTGTAGAAATTTCTCATGCATGGCTTTCTTTAGGCGACCAAATTTATGAGGTTATTGATACGCCAGGAATGTATTCTTTATATGCGCGCACTGAAGAAGAACGCGTCGCACGGGAAACTTTATTTTCTTTCGCTGATTCGCTGGTGATTCAAGTATTAGATGGAAAGAATCTTATTCGTATGCTACCACAGACCTATGAACTGATTGATGGCGGTTTTTCTGTTTTGCTTGTAATTAATATGATGGACGAAGCGAAAGCTCTAGGTATTTCTATAAATGTCGCAGCGCTCAGTCAACGGCTGAAAATTCCTGTGATTTCAGGGTCAGCCTTCCAGTCAAAAGACATGAAACAGCTAAAACAGGCTTTGCGTGCTTACAAAAAACAAGTTGCTGAGCCGGTTCCATTCTCACCTATATTGGAACAAGCCTTAGATCAAATCACCCAATGGTTGCCAGAAAATTTTTTGCCGGCGCGTCGTTTAATCGCCTATTTACTACTACAGCAGGATATAACTGCTTTGTATGTTTATAAAAGTCTGCCGAAGCGGCAAACCTTGTTGCAGGAAGTGCAGCGTACAAGAGAAGAACTTACGCATTCTTGCAACAAACCGCCTTCTGTTCTTTTTCTTAAAGAAAGAGGCGAGCAAGTGGCTGCTGTAACGAAAGACACAATAACTTATGGAACAGGAGTTTTACGGCGAAGTCTTGCGCCCTTTTTAGCGAAAGTAACTCGCGAAGAAAAAACCGGACTTTTTTTTGCTTTTATCATACTTTTTGGCGGATTATATGAATTTGTTGGTCGCTTTGGCGCTGGGTGGCTTGTCGATACGTTAGATCGTTATTTTTTTCAAGACACGTTACTGCCTTACGCTATGATGCTTTTGACTGATTGGGGCGTAAATGGTTCCTTGCAAACCTTGCTAGTGGGCGATTTTGGTGTTTTGTCATTAGGTCTACGTTATGCCGTGGCGATTGTTTTGCCGATTATGGCTACTTTTTTTTTCTTTTTTGCTTTTTTAGAAGATACGGGATATTTATCGCGACTGGCTCTGTTAACAAATCGTTTTTTTTCTCTTGCCGGTCTGAATGGGCGTTTTGCAATTCCTTTTTTTGTGGGATTTGGCTGCGGGACTCTCGCCGTCTTATCAACTAGAATTCTTACAACGAAACGGGAACGTCGAATTGCCGCTTTTTTGCTTATGCTGGCGATTCCTTGTTCAGCCCAGCTGGGACTGATTATTGCTTTGCTTTCACTTCATAGAGAATTATTTTTGTACTGGTTTTTTTATATGATCATTCTGTTTGTTGGCATTGGGAGCTTGCTAAATCTGTGTCTTCCCGGCAGAAAAGTTCCCTTTTTGCTAGAATTAGCTCCCTTAAGGCTGCCTCACCTGAAAAATATTATATGTAAAACAAGCGAACGGATCAAAGGCTATTTTAGTGAAATGCTGCCGTTGTTTTTAGCGGTTAGTATCTTGCTAAGCCTGTTGGAACTTAGCGGTAAAATGTCAATACTTACAACGTCCATGGCTCCCATTGTTACTCTGTTGGGGTTGCCACCGCAAATGGGGCCGATTTTCTTGCTAGGCTTTGTTCGCCGTGATTACGGTGCAGCTGGCATTTATGATTTATATGTAACAAACCATTTAAATGAAGTGCAGCTATTGACTGCTGCCGTAACTTTTACCGTTTTTTTGCCCTGCTTGGCGCAGTTTGCTCTTGCCATTCGTGAACAAGGCCTTGTTCTTTCGTGCAGTATGGCAGGTTTTATTTTTTTGATTGCGTTAGGGTCTGGTTTATTAGTGAAGCTGTTTTTCGCTTAGACTAAGGAGGGGGTTTGATGGTCAAATCTCTCTTGGAATGTAAGATAGGAGAGAAAATGAGGCTTTGTCGCATTGATGGTCCAGAGTCAGTATTTAGGGAGTTCTTTTTATTGGGTTTGCGGGAAGGCTCTTTGATTGAGGTATTGCAGATAAAGCCCATGTTTGTTCTTAAAACTGCTTATACGGAAATTGCTGTGGAACAAAGATTAGCCGCTTTATTATGGGGAGAAGTTTGCCGCAAGAACTGATTTTTTTCCTGGAGTTTTTCTCTTTTTGGCGGTAAAATAAGAACATACTGGATTTCGTTTCTTAATTCTGGGGGCAAAAAACTTATGATCAATTCTGCAGTTCTTTCACTAGGAGCCATAGGGATTCAGCCATATGGTTCAGTTGTTGTACTGGCTATTATTGCGAGTGCTCTATTTGCTTTATGGCAAGGTAAACGACAAAAGTTGCCGCTAGGACCGATTGCGGAACTTTTAATTTTTTCGCTGCCTTGTGGTATTTTAGGCGGACGTGCCTATTATGTACTCATTAATTGGCCTTATTATTCGAATCACTTACAAGAAATTTTTTTGCTTAACCGTGGCGGTTTTGCCGCCCATGGCGCTTTACTGGCAGTTTTTTGCTTTGGTCTTATATATATAAGATCACAGAAACTCGCCTTTGGCCAATTCGCTGATTTTTTTGCTATGGTCATGGCTTTAGGTGAAGCGATTGGACAATGGGCTAATATCATGAACCAGGAGGCAATTGGTTATCCCACACAGCTCTCCTGGGGAATTTACGTCGACTACGCTATGCGTCCAGTTGGCTATGAGGCTTTTGATTTTTTTCATCCGATTTTTGCTTACCAATCGTTACTTTCATTCGCGCTGCTCTTAGTGCTCTTGCTTATCCAAATATTGGATAGACAACAAAAACTATGGGGAACTGGGCGGCTCTTTTGTTTTTATCTGTTTAGTGAATCAGCTGGTCGATTTGTTATGGAAGGCATGCGGCTTGATAGTGAAGTACTTTATGGGTATAACATTGCACAAGTGGGCAGTGTGTGTTTTATGGTGCTTGCTCTTCTTCTTTTTACTGCTACATTCTTAAAAAGATCTAGTTTGGCTGCAAGGGTTGGTAAAAACGCTGGACAGAATACTACTAAGACAACGATAAAGGTGGAGTGAAGGTCTTGATGTCAAAACGGCGGATGACAATATTAGGCATGGTTTTTGTGTGTATGTTATTATTTATTGCAATGACCTTTAGTGGTACAAATGCTGTGGTAGCGCAGATACCAGAAGTAGAATCAGCAGCGGAAGTTCCTGTGCTAAACTATCATAAAGTGGATGACATGCCAATTGCTTTATCAGTGGCGCCACAGGACTTTGAGGAACAAATTGCCTATTTGGCGCAGCATGGTTTTCATTCCATTACTCCAAAGCAGCTTTATCGGGCTTTGAAAAAAGGCGAAGCTCTACCGGAAAATCCGGTTTTAATTACTTTTGATGATGGATATCTTGATAATTATGAAAATGCCTATCCGATACTAAAAAAATATGGTTTTACAGCCACTTTTTTTGTAATTACTGATTTTATTGGCAAGGATCCTCGCTTTATGAATTGGGATCAGATTCGGCAGATGCAGCAAGATGGTTTTATAATTGGTTCTCATACAGTGAATCATGTACCACTGACCGATTTGCCGCCAGAGGGGGTCATGGCTGAATTGACGCAGTCGCGTGATAAAATTTATGCCGAAACCGGCCAAATGCCTCGTTATTTGGCTTATCCGACTGGCGCCTACAATGATACGGTTCGCAAGCTTGTTCATCAAGCTGGATATAAAGGCGCTTTTACGGTAAGGTATGGTGAGGTCGATTGCGACAGTAATATTTGCTCTTTAGAGCGAATTCCAATTTTTCGTAGTCAACATACTTTCCGGTCTTTTTATATGCGAGTCAATGGCGCCCCTATTTTAAAACGATTAGGAATCATTCGAAACTAGGCCTTTTTTCCTGAATTGTGATTTTTGTAAAAACTTTCAAGGCGACTTGAAGGTTTTTTTTTATTTTGCACGAAATTACTTTATTGAAGTGGTTGAAAGTGGTTGAAAGTGGTTGATAAGAAATGAGTAATGGTGGCGAGTCGCTGTGTTTATGGGAGAATATAACCATACAATAGACGCTAAAGGCCGAATGATATTACCCGCAAAATTTCGTGAACCGCTGGGGCCTGTTTTCATTGCCACAAAAGGGTTAGAAAATTGCCTTTTTGTTTATACTCTAACTGAATGGGCTATATTAGAAGAAAAACTTCGTCAATTACCTCTTGCCAAACCAGAAGCACGAGCTTTTGTACGCTTTTTTTTCGCTGGCGCAGTCGAAGTAGAAGTAGATAAGCAGGGACGAATTTTGTTGCCGACGAATCTTAGAGAGTATGCCAAATTAGAGAAAAACACGGTTGTGATTGGAGTATCCAATCGAGTAGAAATTTGGGATAAGACAAGCTGGGATGAGTATAATGCTCTTACGGCCCCTACTGTAGCTCAAATCGCGGAACATTTGGCGGATCTTGGAATTTAACGGAGTGATAATGATGGAGTTTGAACATAAAAGCGTTTTGCTTGATGCGAGCGTTGATGGATTGATAACAAATCCCGCTGGAATTTATGTGGATTGTACTTTAGGCGGTGCCGGTCATGGGGCTGCCATTGTGGAAAAATTGTTGCCTGAAGGTTGTTACATTGGTTTTGATCAAGATCCTGCTGCCATTACGGCAGGCAGGGAACGGTTAGCTAAAGCGAAATGCCGAATTGAACTCATTCATAGCAATTTTGAACATTTTAAGGATTGTCTTGATCGAGTCGGTATTGATAAAGTTGATGGCGTCTTATTCGACCTTGGTGTTTCTTCGCATCAGCTCGATACGGCTGAGCGAGGCTTTTCTTATATGCAGGATGCGCCGCTGGATATGCGCATGGACCCGAATAATCCCTTTTCCGCCTATGATGTAGTAAATCGCTACAGTGAAGCGGAACTTACCCGTATTATCTTCGAATATGGCGAGGAGCGCTGGGGAAAACGGATTGTGCAGTTTATTTTAGCAGAAAGAGCCCTTGCTCCGATTGAAACAACGGGACAACTTGTAACAGTTATAAAAAAAGCCATTCCCGCTGGAGCTAGACAGGATGGACCTCATCCAGCTAAACGTACTTTCCAGGCGATACGAATTGAGGTAAATCGCGAACTGGTGATTTTAAAAAATACTTTTCTGGCGGCAATTGATCGGTTAAAGCAAGGTGGTCGGCTTTGCGTTATTACGTTTCATTCGCTGGAAGATCGCATTACGAAACAGGTATTGCAAGAACAGGCGAAAGGCTGTATTTGTCCGCCGAAATTTCCTGTTTGTGTTTGCGGCCATCGGCCTAACGTGAAAATTCTCGGGAAACCGCGTGTACCTTCCTCTCAGGAGCTGGAAGAAAATCCCCGGTCACGCAGCGCGAAATTGCGCATTGCTGAGAAGATTGGTTAAAAACAGTTCTATTTTATAAGGGGGAACCGTATGATGTTAGTGAGCAAAAAGCAAGAGTGGGAACATCACGAGCAACATTTGACAACAGAGCAGAACAATAAGCTTCCCAAGCCTCAGCTTGATGCGCCGCTACGCAAGAGATGTCTGGGGATCGTATTTCTCCTAATTTTTATGGCTGTGGCTATCACGATTCAGAGTGAATGGATAGTTCGCAGCGGCTATGATCTTGTCGAAATGAAGAAACAAGTCGTTCGTTTAGAAAAAGAAAATGAAGAAATGCATCTGGCAATTGCTAAATTACGGGCGCCTAGTCGCATTGAACGGATTGCTACAAGCCAGCTTGGTCTGGTTCAACCAGCTTCTGTTTATTATGCCGCCGCTGGCGCTGCTACTACAACAGAAACGGGGAAAGAAAAAACAGATCATTCCTTACTAGGTTTTGTAAAGGCAGAGATCGCCCAGAACACTACTCGACGGTAGCCAATTGAACAGCACGGAGGGATCAGTCTGTGGCAGCAGCTTCCCATGGCATGATTCGTCGGCGGGTTATTATTCTCTTCTTATTGGTTACCTTTCTCTTGACAGGCCTTTGTTTAAGGCTTGGCTATCTGCAACTATTTCGCAGCAGTTGGCTTAGCGAAAATGCTACGGATCAAAGAATCCGCAACATCCCCGTGGAAGCCAAACGGGGTCTTATTTTTGACCGAAAAGGCAGAGAACTTGCCGTAAGTAAAAGCATTGAATCTGTTTATGCAATTCCGGCCGAAATTAAAGATGTGCAAGATACAGCAGCCAAATTGGCTGCTATTTTGAATTTACAGGCTGATGACTTGTCTCGAAATTTAGCCAAACGACAGGCTTTTGTTTGGGTTAAGCGAAAAGTAGAACCAGCTTTAGCCAGGAAAATTCAAGAATCTGCCTTAGTTGGCGTCGGAATTACGCAAGAGGGGCAGCGTTACTATCCGAATGATGAAATCGCTGCTCATGTTTTGGGATTTACTGGAATTGATAGCCAAGGGCTTGATGGTGTGGAAATGACCTTTGACAGCGAACTAAAAGGAACGCCTGGTCGTATTTTGGTAGAATATGATGCCAGAGGACGGGAAATTCCTTATGCGAATCATCGTTTTATTCCGCCAGAGCCAGGCAATAATATTTATCTAACAATTGATCTTGTTGTGCAAAAAATTGTTGAACGGGAACTTGATCAAATTATGACGGATACGCAGGCCGCTGCGGCTACTGTTGTAGCGCTAGAACCAGCGACAGGCAAAGTATTGGCCATGGCAAACCGTCCGACCTATAATCCTAACCATTTTGGCGACTACGCTCCCAAGTTTTGGCGTAATTTAGCATTATCTAATGCCTATGAACCAGGCTCTACTTTTAAAATTGTAACAGCTGCAGCGGCCTTAAACGAAAAGGTTGTCACTTTACAAGACCGCTTTTACGACCCTGGCGCGATTGATGTGCAGGGGCGACAGATCCATTGTTGGAAAGAGGGCGGCCATGGCAGCGAATCTTTCGCGGAAGTAGTGCAAAATTCTTGTAATGTGGGCTTTGTCAATGTAGGCCTTCGCCTGGGACGCGATTCTTTCTATCAATACCTAGAAAAAAGTGGTTTTGGTCATTTAACCGAAATCGCGTTGCCGGGGGAAGCCAAAGGAATTGTTATTGATAAAAAAGACGTAAAACCTATTAACATTGCTACGTTAGCGATGGGGCAGAGTATTGCTGTAACCCCCTTGCAGCTCGCGAGCGCTGTTGGCGCCATCGTTAATGACGGCAATCGTCTACGACCGCAAATTGTTGAAAAAGTTGTTTCGAAAGATGGGCGATTAGTCAGAGAAATTCAGCCGGAATCTTTAGGTCAAGTGATTAATTTTGAAACAAGTGCAGAAGTTAGAGGAGTTCTGGAAAAAGTTGTTGAATTGGGTACAGGTAGAAATGCTTTTCTTGCCGGATATTCTGTCGGCGGTAAAACAGGAACAGCCCAAAAGGTAGGAGCAGGCGGCTATATGGCTGGAAAGTATGTTGCTTCATTTATTGGTTTCGCTCCTGTTCAAAAGCCTCAAATTGTTTTGCTTATTTTAATTGATGAGCCCATGGGACTTTATTATGGCGGGCAAATTGCTGCACCTGCTTTTGCGGCGATGATGAAAGATATACTGCCTTATTTACAAATTCCTAAAATGCCTGACAAACAATGAGTAAAAATATGGAAAACAGGATAGAGTAAGAAAAGTGAATCTTAGTAGCGGATTTACATTAAGGGAGGCCCTTTGTATGGCAAAAACATTACAAGAACTTTTACAACATATTTCCGGGACGGTTGTTCAGGGAGAAACAGATCTTATCATTCAATCACTAGCCTATGATTCGCGAAAAGTAACGCCAGGCTGTTTGTTTATTTGTCTCAAGGGAGCTCATGTCAATGGTCATGACTTTATTGCGAAAGCCAAAGAGGCTGGCGCTGTTGCGGTCCTGGTGGAAGAAGACGTAGCAGTTCCTCAGGAGCTTACGGTTATTAAGACGGTCAGCACGCGTGAAGCGATGCAAACGGCAGCGCCTTATTTTTACGATTACCCTGCTCGCAAATTACGGATGATTGGCGTAACGGGGACGAATGGGAAAACAACAACAACCTACTTAATCAGACAGATTTTATTAGAGGCTGGCTATCAGGTTGGCGTGATCGGAACCATTCAAACCTTAATTGGCGATAGAACCTTGCCAGTAAAAAATACAACGCCTGATGTAATCGACTTACAACAGTTGCTTTGTGAAATGGTTGAGGCATCGATGGATTATGTCGTGATGGAAGTTTCTTCCCATGCTTTGGCTATGCAGCGAGTAGCTGGTTGCGAGTTTGACGGCGCTATTTTTACGAATTTGACACAAGATCATCTTGACTATCATAAAACCTTAGAAAATTACCGTGAAGCGAAAGCTCTTTTATTTAAGGGACTTGGCGAAAATGCGACGAAAGATAATAAATGGGCTGTGATTAATGGCGACGATGAAGCTGGCGCAGCCATGCTGGCAAAAGTAAAAAACAGCAAGGTTTTTACCTATTCAGCGCAGGGCAAAGGAAACTTGCAAGCTGTTGATATCGCTGTGAAAGCGCGGCAAATGCAATTTAGCGCCAAAGGCGACTTTGGTTCTATTGCGCTGCGTCTGCGGATTACGGGCCTTTTCAATGTTTACAATACGTTAGCAGCCATTGGCGCGGGTCTTGGCGAGAATGTTAAACCGGCAGTCATTCAAAGCGCCCTAGAAAAATTCACAACGGTTCCTGGTCGGTTTGAGCTTGTTGATGCCGGACAGAATTTTTCGGTGATCGTCGATTATGCTCACACGCCAGACGGTCTGGAGAATATTCTAAAGACAGCACAACAAATTTCTGAAGGACGCATTATTACGGTTTTTGGCTGCGGCGGCGATCGTGACCGCACCAAACGGCCGATTATGGGACGATTGGCGACAGAGTATTCTGATGTGGTAATTGCCACTTCCGACAATCCTCGTAGTGAAGATCCTTTGGCGATACTACAAGAAATTGCTGTTGGCATTGAAGCTGTTTTAACGCCGGAGAAAGAGTACCATATGATTCCCGATCGACGGGAAGCCATTGGCGCCGCCTTGCGCTTGGCCTGTGAGCATGATATAGTCATGATTGCAGGTAAAGGCCACGAAACGTATCAGATTTTAAAAGACAAAACAATTGATTTTGACGATCGCCAAGTGGTGCGTGAAATTTTAAAGGAGTTGAACTAATTGGCTAATTTTACGCTAGAAGAGGTTTGTCGCGCTACAGGCGGCACAAAACTCGGTCAAGTAAATTTGACCGAGTTTACTGGCGTGTATACTGATAGCAGAAAAGTCGTTCCCGGCAGTCTGTTTGTCGCTCTAAAAGGGGAAAACTTTGACGGTCATGCGTTTATTGCTGATGTCATTGCCAAAGGAGCTGCAGCGGTGATTGTGGATCGGCCTGTAGCTAGTACGGTAACAACGATTTTATGCGCTAATACGCTTAAGGCACTGCAGGATCTAGCTGCTTTTCATCGGCGGCGCTTTGCTATTCCGGTTATTGCCATTACTGGCTCTAATGGCAAAACAACGACGAAAGATATGCTTGCGGCAATTTTAGCCGAAAAATGGAATGTTGTAAAAACGCCAGGAAATTATAACAATGAGATTGGTTTGCCACTGACGCTCTTAGCTTTGACGAGTGAAACGCAAGTGGCTGTAGTTGAAATGGGAATGCGCGGCCGGGGACAAATTGCTGAACTGGCGGCGATTGCAGCGCCAACTGCGGCTATTGTAACGACAGTCGGAGAAACCCATATTGAACTTTTAGGGTCTTTAGACAATATTGCGGCGGCAAAAGCGGAACTCGTCGAGGCAATTGCTGCCGATGGTTTTGTTGTATTAAATAACGATAACCCTTATGTTGCCGCAATGGACTCCGTTGCGAAAGCTCCTGTCGCAACGTTTGGTCTTGCTGAAACCGCGTCAGTTCGTGCCCAAAATGTGGTTATGTCTCGCGATAAAATCACCTTTGACTGTATGACTGCTGCTGAGACTTTTGCAGTTGTTGTACCAGCTTTGGGTGAGCATAATGTATTAAACGCTTTAGCAGCAATTACGGCAGCGCAAAAACTTGGTTTAACAAGTGATGCGATCATTCAGGGAATGCTGCATTTTTCACCAAGCGGTATGCGTCTTGCCATGGAAGCTGCTGGCCCTTATCAAGTGATTAATGATGCCTATAATGCGAGCCCTGCTTCGATGAAAAGCGCCTTAGAGACGCTGAAAACGATTCATTCTGGGCGTAGAGTCGCTGTTCTTGCTGATATGCTAGAGCTTGGCGAACAATCGGTGATGCTACATCGCCAGGTAGGGGCTGTAGCGGCTAAGACTGTTGATTTGCTTGTGACACTCGGTGCATTAGGTGCAGAAATTGCTAGTGGGGCAAAAGAAGCCGGTCTCACCGCTGTTTATACTTGCAAAGATCATGGCGAAGTGGTGGCTGTGTTACGATCTAAGCTTACGCCAGAAGACCTTATTTTAGTTAAGGGATCGCGTGGTATGAAAATGGAACAAATCATTGCATCATTGCGAGACACATCTTCTCAAAACTAAGCTGCTTTGATGTTATGGAGGGTCAATATTTATGGTAGAAACAGGTTATTCTATGTATGGATCAGGTATTATTGCCTTAGTGACAGCACTTGTATTAGGTCCCTTATTTTTACCCCTGCTGAGACGGTTGAAATTTGGACAAAGCATCAGAGAGGAAGGCCCCAAGAGCCATATGGCTAAAGCGGGTACGCCAACCATGGGCGGTATTATTATTCTTGTCGCACTGACTTTGCCGATGCTCATATTTTTTCCGACAGACAGCAAAGTATGGCTTGCCTTATTTTTGACGCTTGGTCATGGTCTATTAGGATTTTTAGATGATTTTATTAAAGTGGTTCTCAAACGCAATTTAGGTCTTAAAGCCAGACAAAAATTATTGGGTCAAATTATTATGGCTTTTGCCCTCTGCTATGTAGCTACGGCGTTTTTTGGTCGCGGCACCGATATTTGGATTCCTTTCTTAGGAACCGATCTCGACTTTGGACCGTTTTATTACGTACTTATTTTTTTAGTGCTGGTAGGAACGACCAATGCCGTAAATTTAACGGATGGGCTTGATGGGCTAGCTGCCGGAACGACAGTAATAGCAGCGGCTGCTTACGCTTTTATCTGCTATTATTTTTTCGAAATATCCCTGGCCGCGTTTGCTTTGGCCGTAGCTGGCGCTTGTCTCGGCTTTTTAAAGTATAATGCGCATCCGGCAAAAGTGTTTATGGGCGATACGGGGTCTCTGGCTTTAGGCGGAGCTTTGGCGGCTATGGCTGTCATGACAAAAACCGAGTTCTTGCTTGTTCTAGTGGGCGGTGTATACGTAATTGAAACACTTTCCGTGATGATTCAAGTCGCTTCTTTTAAAACTACGGGTCGTCGTGTGTTTAAGATGAGCCCGATTCACCATCATTTTGAGTTGTCTGGCTGGTCTGAGCAGAAAGTAGTAACCGTTTTTTGGACGGCAGGGCTTATTTTTAGTGTAATTGCCTTAACTATATTGCTTTTAAGTCAAGGAGGTAAATAACAATGGATTTTAAGGATAAGAAAGTAATTGTGCTCGGTTCAGGAATCAGTGGTATCTCTGTAGCGCAAGTTTTACATCATCAGGGCGCTCATGTAACCTTAAGCGATAGCAGCCCTTTGGAAAAATTAAAGAAAGATCCTACTTTTTTACAAGAGTTAGGCATCAAACTTGCCATTGGCAATCAAGAGGAAGCGCTGTTAGATGATGTAGACTTTGTCGTTATTTCACCAGGCGTATCTATCTATATTCCTTTTGTAGCGGCAGCACAAAAGCGGCAGATTCCTGTGTTAAGCGAAGTGGAAATTGCCTACCAGCTTTGTCCGGCGCCGATTCTGGCGATTACAGGTACGAATGGTAAAACAACGACAACGACTCTCATTGGCGAAATGCTAAAAAAACATAAGCAAGAAGTGGTTGTAGGGGGAAACATCGGTCAGGCCCTGTCGGCTGAAGTTGAAGGAATTAGTAAAGAAGGACTTGTTGTAGCTGAAATCTCAAGCTTTCAGATGGAAGCGGCTAAAGATTTTAAGCCCCATATAGCGGCCATTTTAAATGTTACGCCAGATCATATCGATCGTCATAAAACGATGGATAATTATATTGCCATGAAAGAAAAACTCTTTGCCAATCAAAGCGACAAAGATTTCTTGGTCTTAAATTATGATGATCCGATTGTGCGCAATATGGCTGACAAAGCGAAAGGGCAAGTTTGCTTTTTTAGTCGCAAAGAAATTTTATCACAGGGAATTTATGTAAAAAATAATCAGATGCATATTTCCTGGCAGGGGCAAGAACTGCAGTTTTGCTCGCTGTCGGTCTTGAAAATTCCCGGCGCCCATAATGTAGAAAATGTTTTAGCTGCGGCTGCTGTTTCTTATTTGGCGGGTGTTTCGATTGGCGATATTGTGGATGTACTAGAAAGCTTCGAAGGGGTAGAGCATCGCATTGAGCCTGTAGTGACAATTCAAGGCGTTCCTTACTACAATGATTCGAAAGCAACAAATCCAGAATCGTCTATAAAAGCGCTAGAAGCTTTTGACGGCCATATTATTTTACTGGCAGGCGGTCGTGATAAAAATACAGATCTTACAGAATTTATGACCTTAATTAAAGAAAAGGTAGAGCATTTGATTCTGCTCGGAGAAGCCAAGGATCGCTTTAAAGCGGCTGCTGTGGCACAGGGTATTTCCTCCATTCATGAAGCTGGTTCTTTTGCAGAAGCTGTAGATTTAGCGCATAAAATTGCTCGTCCGCCGCATATTGTATTATTATCACCTGCCTGTGCTAGCTATGATATGTTTAAAAGCTATGAAGAAAGAGGCAGGGTCTTTAAGGAGCTTGTACGCTCCAAACAATAAGGAGGACGGTCTCTTTGGTCACTCGACACAAATCGCCTGACGGGATTTTGTTTTTTTCTGTTATCGCTTTACTCGCTATGGGAATTGTTATGGTTTATAGTTCTAGCGCCATTTCGGCCTATGCCAATTTTCATGACAGTTATTATTTCTTAAAGCGACAGATTATCTGGGCTTTTTTGGGACTTGTGACGCTTGGTTTTACCATGAACATAGAGTATCATAATTGGCGGAAATTAGCGGTGCCTTTGCTGGTTGCGACCATTTTGCTGCTGGTTTTGGTGCTTGTTCCTGGGTTGGGCCGCGTCGTCAATGGCGCACGACGCTGGCTCGGTTTTGGTTCTGTCTATCTACAACCTTCAGAAATAGCAAAACTCAGTATGGTTTTCTTTTGCGCTCATAGTTTAACAAAGGTGCAAGATAAAATAAGTAGTTTTCGCCACGGCCTTTTAGGGCAATTACTGATTTTACTGCTTGTTTTTGGGTTAATTCTAAAAGAACCGGATCTTGGCACAGCTCTTTCCATTGGCGGAACGGTTTTTATTCTACTGTTTGCCGCTGGGGCAAAGCTGTCCCATCTTGTTTCACTAGGAATTACTGGGGTAGCTGGAATTATTACAGCTATATTGCTTGAGCCTTATCGCTTAAAACGCCTTTTAGCTTTTAGCGATCCCTGGGCTGATCCATTAAATACGGGATATCATATTATTCAATCCTTGTATGCAATCGGTTCAGGCGGTTTATTTGGCGTAGGCCTTGGGCGCAGTCGGGAAAAATTTTTATATTTGCCTGAGCCTCATACTGACTTTATTTTTGCCATTTTAGGCGAAGAGTTGGGATTTATCGGTACGGTTACTGTACTCGTCTTGTTCTTTTTGTTTGCCTGGCGTGGCTTTCGTATTGCTATGGCCGCACCAGATTTGTATGGGAGTCTGCTTGCTGCCGGCCTTACGACGATGATTGTCTTACAGGCGCTAATGAATATGGCGGTTGTTACAGCATCCATGCCTGTCACTGGGATTCCACTTCCGTTTATTAGTTTTGGCGGGTCAGCGTTGATTTTCACGTTGGCTGGCGTTGGAGTTTTACTAAATATATCAAGATATGTCAGCTTGTGAGCTGGAGGTTATATTATGCGTATTATCTTATCAGGCGGTGGGACAGGCGGTCATATTTATCCGGCTGTTACGATTGCCAAAGCTCTTGAGGAACGGCTGGCAGAGCGCGGTGAGTCTTGCGAGATTTTATTTATCGGCACAAAACGAGGGTTAGAATCTAATATTATTCCTCAGGAGGGCTATGAACTTGCGACAATTGAAGTAGCAGGTTTTGAACGGCGGTTGTCGCTGCATAACCTGACGGTGGCTGCTAAAGCGATGTATAGTGTTGTGGCTGCTGCGAAGCTGATTCGTCGGTTTGGCGCCGATATGATTATCGGTACGGGCGGTTATGTTTGCGGACCGGTCTTGCTGGCTGGGGCACTGCTCCAAAAGCCCACATTGATTCAGGAGCAAAATGTCGTCGGCGGTGTTACGAATAAGATTTTATCGCGATTTGTTGATCGCGTTGCTGTAGGTTATGAGGAAGCGGCGGCATCATTTAATCATTCTTCAAAGGTTTTTGTTACAGGAAATCCCATTCGTCCGAATGTCCTGACGGCTGACCGTGAGGCCGCCTATCGCTCTTTAGGCCTTGATCCACAGAAGAAAACGATTTTAGTTTCTGGCGGCAGTCGCGGCGCCCGTACGATTAATCTTGCTGTTCTTGCGTTACATGAAGCGCTGCAGCACGATAAGGACAAGCAAATCTTGCACGTAACAGGTCAGAGCGAGTATAATAACATAGCTGGAATTTTAGCAGAAAAAGGCATAGGCACGGAAGGAACTGGAAATATTAAGGTCGTGCCCTATTTGCACAATATGCCGGAAGCTCTTGCTTGTGCTGATTTAGCGATTTTTCGTGCTGGCGCTATTGGTCTTGCAGAACTTACAGCGAAGGGAATTCCGGCTATTTTAGTTCCCTATCCTTATGCCGCTGAAAATCATCAAGAGTTTAACGCACGAATTTTAGAAAAACGTGGCGCTGCTGTGGTGATTCGCGATAAGGAGTTATCGGGAGAAAAACTGCTTAAGGCAGTAGACGCGTTGTTTGCTGAACCAAACAAACTTGCTCTTATGGCGCAAAAAAGCAAAGAGTTAGGACGGCCGCAGGCAGCCTATGTCATTGCCGATGAGGCTTTGCAGCTAACGGGTAGAGGTCGGAACGGCTCTAAGTAAAAGAGCATATTATAAGGTATCTGACAGCGCGTAGGAAAGGGGATAAAATTTTGCTCACATCGTTAAAGAAAATACACTTTGTAGGAATTGGCGGTTCGGGGATGAGCGCTATTGCTACAGTTTTGCTGCAGCTTGGCTATACGGTTTCCGGCTCTGATATAAGTCAATCGTCGACTACTGAAAAATTAGTTAAGCTAGGAGCTATTGTCCATACCGATCATAAAGAAGAACATGTTGCCTCGGTAGACGCGATTGTTGTATCTACAGCAATTGCACAAACAAACCCGGAAGTTGTGGCAGCTTCTGAACGGAAAATTCCGATTTTCCATCGTTCTGAAATTGTAGCATTTTTGATGAAATCTCGTTATGGGATTGCTGTTGCTGGCGCCCATGGCAAAACAACGACTACATCGATGATTGGCCTCATGGTTGAAAAAGCGGGCCTAGACCCCACTATTTTGATCGGCGGCGAGTTGGAATACATAGGCGGCAATGCCAAGCTGGGGCAGGGCGCTTCGTTAGTAGCTGAAGCGGATGAAAGCGATGGTTCTTTTTTGAAATTGTCCCCTAAAATTGCTGTAGTGACGAATATTGAAAATGACCATATGGATTATTACGGTACCATGGAGAATATCTTAGAAGCTTTCCGTCAATTCATGCTGCGTCTTCCGAAAGAAGAAGGCCTGGCAGTATTATGTTTTGATAATGCTCATATTCGGGCGCTGGCAGCTGGAATTGAGCGTCCCATTATTAGCTATGGGATTGAACAGAAGGCCGATATGATGGCAAAAAATATTCGCACGCAAGGTGCGACAACTCATTATGATGTTTATGAACAAGAGGCTTATTTGGGAACCATTACTCTGAATGTACCAGGCCGTCATAATGTTTATAATTCGCTGGCAGCTGTTGCCGTAGGGCTGAAGCTAGGTCTTACTTTCGAGCAGATTGCTGCAGGACTTGCAGAATTTCGCGGTGCGAAACGGCGTTTTCAGACCAAAGCGAGAACTGGCGGGATTTGGATTGTCGATGACTATGCCCATCATCCGACGGAAATTACAACGACACTCTTAGCCGCGCGGCAAACAGAGCCTAAACGGCTTATTTGTGTGTTCCAGCCCCATCGCTATTCACGGACGCAGCTGTTGCAGGAGCAATTTGGCGCTGCATTTGGACCTGCCGACGTATTAATTTTAACGGATATATACGCTGCTGGCGAAGAACCAATTCCTGGTATAAGCGGCGAAACAATCAAAGCACAAGTGGAACAGCAGACAAAGCGCTCTGTTGTCTATATTGCTGATTGGCAAAAAGTAGCTCGTTATTTAGCTGAGATTGTAGAACCAGGCGATCTTGTCATGACTATGGGAGCAGGCAATATTTATAAAGCCGGTGAAGAACTTGTAGAAAAATTAGTTCCTTAAATACCGGTTAGAGTTAAAAAGGGTGGTTGTACTTTTTCCGGGAGGGGAGACGATGGAGAAATTTATCGTCACAGGAGAAGTACAATTAAGCGGTAGGATTGCTGTAAGCGGCGCTAAAAATGCAACATTGCCGATTATGGCAGCCGCTCTCTTGTGTGAAGGAAAATCCGTACTTTATCAGGTTCCTAATTTGCGTGATATTGCGATGATGCAAAAAATTATGGAACTACTTGGCGCTAAGATCGTTCGCGATGGCGACAAGATGCTCATTGACACCTATTCGGTCAGTAAAACGGAAATTCCGGAGTTGCTCATGCGTGAGATGCGAGCGTCGGTCTTTTTGATGGGACCGCTCTTAGCACGGTTTCGCCGAGTTCGCTTGTCTTATCCAGGGGGCTGTGCCATTGGTCCGCGCCCAATCAATTTGCATTTAAAGGCGTTAGAGCATTTGGGCGCGCAGATTGAAGAATCCTGTGGTTTTATTGATGCGAAGGCCGACCAGCTTAAGGGCAATGAGATTACCTTTGACTTTCCCAGCGTAGGCGCTACCGAAAATGCCATGATGGCTGCTGTGTTGGCTAAAGGAACAACGATTTTGCATAATGCAGCGCGCGAGCCGGAAATTGTCGACCTAGAACGATTTTTAAATTCTATGGGCGCCAAGGTGAGTGGCGCTGGCACTGATAGCATTGCCATTGACGGTGTGACCAAGCTGCATGGGGCTGAGCATCGGATTATGCCTGATCGCATTGAAGCAGGCACGTTGCTGTTAGCGGGAGCCGTTACGCAAGGCGATGTAGAAGTAACAAATATTCATCATTCCTATTTATTTTCTGTGATTGATAAACTGCGCGAACTAGGCGCTCGAATTTCCTATTATTCCGACTCGATTCGCTTGCAGGCAGGAATGCTTAGCGGGATCGATGTAAAAACGCTGCCTTACCCTGGCTTTCCTACGGATTTACAGGCGCCGATGTTGTCGGTACTGACTGTGGCTAAAGGAACCAGCGTGGTTTCTGAAACAATTTTTGAAAATCGTTTTAAGCATGTCGACGAATTAATTCGTATGGGAGCCAAAATTCAAGTAGAAGGGCGGACCGCGATTATTCGCGGTGTTCCCTATTTGTGTGGCGCCAGTGTAGCAGCGCCAGATCTTAGAGCAGGCAGTGCTCTGGTGCTGGCAGCTCTTGCTGCTGTCGGAACGTCTGAGATTCACCAAGTGTATCATATTGATCGCGGGTATGAACGATTGGAAGAAAAGCTGCAGCAATTAGGTGCGGCTATTGTGCGTAAAGAGTCTGATTAAGCTGTTTCAGAAAAAGGAGAGGCAATCATGAAAACAAAAAAAATTGCAGTTGTTATGGGTGGACCATCAGCCGAAAGGGAAGTTTCTTTAAATACCGGCGGCGCTATTTTGTCAGCGCTGCAAGAAAAAGGGTATCAGGCTGTTGGCATTGATCTTGATCCAAAACAGATTATTCATCAGTTACAAGCGGAAAAAATCGACATTGTCTTTAATGCCATTCATGGCAAATTCGGCGAAGATGGCGCGTTGCAGGGTGCGCTTGATATGATTGGACTTCCTTATACAGGTTCTGGCGTTTTAGCGAGTGCTGTGGCTATGGATAAAAGTATATCAAAGCGCTTATTTGAAGCGGCAGGTTTGCCCATCGCGCCCTCGATGATTTATGATAAGACCGCGTCTTCGTTAGAAGCTATTTGCAGCGATATCAAGGCTCAATTTGCTTTTCCCCTTGTTGTAAAAGCAGCAGAGCAAGGTTCCAGTATTGGTGTATATATTTTACAGCAGGCCGATGAATTACCGAAAGCGGTGGAAGAAGCTTTTAGTTATTGTCGCCATATTGTCGTAGAAAAATTTATTGATGGCATGGAATTAACGGTTGGTGTTATCGGCAATACTACGGCTGAAGCTTTGCCAATTATCGAAATTGTGCCTCATTCAGGCTGCTATGATTATCATTCGAAATATACTAAAGGCGCTACGGAATATATCGTACCAGCCCGCATCGATGAGGCTACAACGAAAAAAGTTCAAAGACTGGCGGAACAAACCTTTTCGTTACTTGGCTGTCGTGGTGTAGCTCGCGTTGATTTCATGATGGATAAAGCGGGAAATCCTTATATTTTAGAAGTGAATACAATTCCTGGTATGACGTCAACAAGCTTAGTGCCTAAAGCGGCCGCTTCAGCGGGTTTATCCTTTGCCGATCTATGTGAGAAATTACTGTATATGGCGGTTGAATAAAAGAAACAGGGAAAGCGGCCCTTGTGGCTGCTTTTTTTATTTTATATTCTCAGCCTGCTGCGGTATAATACAAAAAGAAGCTAAGGCGAAAGGAGGGCGGCTTGGTGAGTAGTACATCAGAACGGCTCAAAGATGTAAGAGCAGCGCGGCGATCGATGGTGGTACGCCGGGTTATAGCAGTACTTATGCTCATTTTATTTTTAATCGCTGCTTATTTATTTGTGAATTCGGCTTATTTTATGATTGGCGAAGTCAAGGTAACAGGTAATAAATATATGACAAGTGATGAAATCTTATCCGTTGCGGGAATTCCGGAAAAATCAAATATTTTTCGCCTAAACGTAGCCAATGTACAGGATCGGCTCACGAAAGACTTGCGCATTGCTTCTGTTAATATTAGCCGCAGCTTTCCCTCGACGCTAGTATTAGAGGTAGCAGAACGTCAGCCTTATGCTTATATAGCGACAAATTATGGTTTTGTGGAAGTGGACAAAGAGGGAATGGTACTAGCCGCTTCTCGGACGCTAAAAAACATGAATGTACCCATCATTACCGGGATTAAACTAGGAAATCTCTATGTAGGTGATCAAATACAAAGTGAACCTGTGAAACAATCCCTTGAATTTCTTAGTGCGTTATCAGATCAAAGTCTTAATTTATTGTCAGAAGTGAACATTAGTGATCCGCAGCAGCTTCAAGCGCTTACGATTCATTCGGTGCAAGTTCGGATTGGGCAACCAGAACGGCTTAGTGAAAAAGCCCAATTTGCGAATCAAATCTTGAGTGAAATTGGCGATAAGACAGGGCTTGCTGAATTTATTGATTTACGGTATGCTACTCCATATATTAAATTTATTCAAAGCCCAGGAAAGTGAGAGGAGAGGACTAGTTTGACAGCCTTAAGGCAGGGACAGGTAGCCATTGCACTTGTTTGTGTTGTGCTTGGTATTATGCTTGCCGTACAATTTCGTACAACGCAGGATATCCGTTCATCAATTCCATTTCAGCGGATTGAAGATCTATCACAACGACTGAACCAAACAGAAAAAGAGCGCGATTCTCTGTTAAAGCAAGTTCAAGAAATGCGGCAAGCCAGCGGGAATGAGACCGCAGCAAAAGAAAGTCAAAATATTCGTATGGGAGCAGGCGTAGTGGCGCTAGAGGGTCCTGGTATTATTGTTTCTATTGATGATAGTAAACGCCCTACAAAACCTGGTGAAAATCCTAACCTTTATTTAATTCATGATGAAGATATTTTAAAGGTGATTAATGAACTAAGAGCTGCTGGCGCTGAAGCGATTTCCATTAATGAACAACGAATTATTGCTACATCGGAAATTCGTTGCGCCGGTCCGACCTTATCAGTTAACAACACGCGCTATTCACCGCCTTATGAAATTCGAGCCATCGGTGACGGAGCGACTATGGAAAATTCGCTGAAAATGCGTGGTGGTGTTGTTGAGACGCTTCAATTTTGGGGTATTCAGGTAACGATGAAAAGGCAAGAGCAAATTTCGATTCCTGCCTATAAAGGCCCCTTCCGCTTTGACTATGCAAAGCCAAAGGAGGATAGCCCATCATGATGCTACCGATTGGCGGTCTTATTTTAGGCATTATCTTAGGAAGCTTAATTCCCTTTAGTTTACCAGCAGAGTATGCTAAATTCATGTCTGTGGCGTTATTGGCTTCCCTTGACAGTGTTTTTGGCGGTTTGCGTTCTGCTTTAGAAGAAAAATTTGATAATACGGTTTTCATTACCGGGTTTTTTACCAATGCGTTGCTTGCTGCCGGTTTAGTATTTATTGGTGAGCGATTAGGCATTGATTTGTATTATGTTGCTTCGTTAGCTTTTGGTTTACGAGTTTTTCAGAACTTAGCAATTATTCGACGGTATTTCTTAAAGAAATAAGAACAAAATAGCAATAGAAAAAAGGAGATAGGCTTTTGCCTATTTCTCCCTTTTCTATGCGCTAAAAGTAGTAAGACTTTTGTCTCAATTTTATTCCGTTTCATAAGCAGGTGTTGTTTCGGAACTAATTTCACAAGGCGCCTCTGGCGTACTTTCTGCTAACACCTGTTTGGCAAAATCACTAAATTCGTCATTATTTCCTAAATTTTTACCATTCCAAAAGGGATATAAGGGATGTTTGAAGTCTTTCATGCGCCATTTCACCTCCTGTTTTTTCGTTATTATTGTTTCCTGTCGGAGGCAGAACATGTCATGAAAATATTCGCTTTTTTCTCGCTAAAAAAAGGGAAAACGCCTCTTATGTTGAAACATTAAGGAATGAAACATAATCAAGTTCGCAGTGAGGGACACAGGCATTATGAGGCAAGTATTAGCAATTGATATTGGAACAAGTCAGGCAAAGGTATTAGCAGGAAAGGCCGTTGACGGCAAAGTGGAGATTTTGGCCAGTGCCGTAGCGCCGATGCAAGGTTACTATAAGGGTAAATTTGAGCAGATTCCCGCAGTGGTTGCTGCAGTACGCCAAGCTGTGGAATGTGTCACTACAGCCGTAGCTGGGCCGTTTGAATGTACCTATGTAGGAATTGGTGCGGCTATTTTACAATCAGACAATTTGGAGGGATCTGTGGCGCCGATGCAGCCGCAGAATGTATCAGAATCCGATGTGGAACGAGCCTGCCGAGCGTCCGTAGCCGCTTTATCATCGGAACAAGCTGTTTTGCATATTATTCCTGTTGAATATAGTCTTGATAAGCAGGTTTACAAGGATTTTCCGCAAGGGAAGGCTTGTCATTCGCTGCGTGTAAAAACTCATGTAATTTCCATGCCCAAAGCGTTAAAAAGTCAGCTAAATGCCGAGCTTGCACGGCAGTCGATTCCGGTAAGCGGCTTTGTAGCAAATTCTTATGCAGCTCTTTTGGGCTTAAAAGAAGAAATCAAGCAACAGGAAGCTTTAATTTTTGATTTAGGGGCTGGTACGGCCGATGTAAGCCTGTTACGGCAAGGGCAGCTTGTGTTATCAACGTCTTTGCCCTATGGTGGCGACTATATTACCAGCGATTTATCACAAGCTTTTTCAGTAACTTTAGAGCAGGCAGAAGGAATAAAAAAATATTATGCGAAATTAGATAAAGGGTTATATCGTCAGAATATTATGTTGGATTGCGATGACTCTATGGGGCTGAAGGAAAAAATCGCTTATGATTTTTTGCATGATATTATCGAAAGCCGCACGGAAGAGCTAGTGTATCTGATGAGAGAAGACATAAAAAACTATCTACCACAGGAAGCCGACGTATGGGCGAAGGCTGCTGTGTATATGACAGGGGGATGTGCGCAGTTATCCAGTTTTATTGAGCAGATCGAAAAACAGTTTACCTTAAAACCAGAGGTGATTATAGCTCATAGGATGCCGCAAGAATATCAAGCTCTGACAAGTAGTGCAGTCTATGGTGTGCTCTGCTATGCAGCCGATAATTTGTCACCAGAGTATAAGGTACCGTCTACTTGGCAGTTTGTCGTAAATAAAGTGAAAAATATGTTTGGTTCATGACCATGCAAGGATATAAGGAGGAACATCATCCATGCTTGAATTCGATATGGATTTAGATCAGTTTGCCAAGATTAAGGTTATTGGAGTTGGCGGCGGTGGCAGTAATGCCGTGAACCGCATGATTACCGCCGGACTTAAAGGTGTGGAATTTTTAGCAGTAAATACAGATGCACAGGCGCTTTTATTGTCGCAGGCTCAAAATCGGATTCAAATCGGTGAAAAATTGACTAAAGGTCTTGGCGCTGGAGCAAATCCCGATGTCGGTGAGCAGGCGGCTCAGGAAAGTCGTGAAGAAATCATTAAAGCTTTGCGCGGAGCTGATATGGTGTTTGTTACCGCAGGTATGGGCGGCGGAACGGGAACTGGTGCTGCGCCTGTAGTTGCTGAGTGTGCGAAAGAAGTCGGAGCTTTGACGGTGGGAGTCGTGACAAAACCCTTTTCCTTTGAAGGGCGCCGTCGTCAAAATCAGGCCGAGCGCGGTACTGCTAAGTTGAAAGAAAAAGTGGATACACTCATTACCATTCCTAACAATCGTCTTATGCAAGTTGCTGACAAACGCACGTCCATTATGGATGCCTTCCGTATGGCCGATGATGTACTTCGGCAAGGTGTACAAGGCATATCTGATTTGATTGCCGTACCTGGTCTAATCAATCTTGATTTTGCCGATGTAAAAACGATTATGCTGGAAACCGGTTCTGCTCTGATGGGCATTGGGGTTGGCAAAGGCGATGATCGGGCGTCTGTAGCTGCCGAAGCTGCGATACGCAGCCCTTTACTGGAAACTTCCATTGAAGGCGCCAAAGGCGTGTTGTTAAATATTACTGGTGGTTCCAGCTTAGGTTTATTTGAAGTGAATGAAGCGGCAGAAATCATTCAAAATGCTGCCGATCCAGAAGCGAATATTATTTTCGGTGCGGTTATTGATGAATCTTTAGAAGAAGAACTACGCGTCACAGTTATTGCTACAGGATTTGATAAACCGCTCGCAAAACCAGCACCAACGCCTAAAGCAGGTGAAGCTCCTGTTTTAGAATTTAAAGGGCGCGACTTAGAAATTCCTACATTTATGCGCCGCTAATAAAAACAACATAAGTACATAAAAACCAGTCAAGAGTCATTTCTTGGCTGGTTTTTTCATGTTTTGACGGTTTCCTTAGCCTTTCGAATTACAAAATTTTAACAATTCCTTTGTTATAATAGGCATAGCTTCCGGAGCGAAACCATATCATCTATGAGGCAGTCTTATGATTATTTATTTTGATGAACTGCTTTTATTAAATTTTGTCTTAAACAGCTTGATTTTATTTTTTACAGCGTGGGTTTCTGGCGCGCCTTTTTTACCTGTGAGAGCCTTTGGAGCCGCTTTACTGGGCTCTGTTTATTCACTAGGTGAAGTCTTGCCCCAGCTTGCTTTGCTATATGAGCCGTTAAGCAAGCTAGTCCTTTCGTTTTTGTTAGTCCATATTGCCTTTGTCTGTCAAACTTGGCGGCAAATGACGCGGATGCTTCTCATTTTTTGGTGTACTTCTTTTGTCTTTGGCGGCGCCATTTTGGGTTGGCACTTTTTTTGGCAATCCGCGTTTTCCTGGACCGAGGCGCAACCCTTCGAGTTTACTCTTTCACAAATTATTGGAGGAGGTGTAATTGGCGGAAGTTGCATTTTAATTTGGTCAAAAGGTTTTTTACAGCAATTTCGCCATGAAAAACTCTACTTTCCTGTTACGATTTGTTATGAAGAAAACAGTATTGTACTGAAAGGCTACCTAGATACAGGGAATGCCCTGTATACGCTAGCCGATCATCGTCCGGTGTTAATTGTAGAGAGCGGCGCATTACGGGAGTTTTTACCAGCTTCGCTGCTTGATGGGTTGCGTAAAAGGCCGGAAGAAATTTTTAGCGATATATCACAGCAAAATATGGCGATCGCTAATCGTTTAGAACTTGTTTATTGTCAGGGAATTGTCAAAACGGAGATGCTGATGGGGTTTCGTCCTGATAAGATTATGATTCAGCAGAGTTCCTATCAAGTGGTTCTTGCCCTCGTTCCCGGCCCTTTGGCTCCTGACGGTTCTTATCAATTGTTGCTTCACCCTGCCGTAATGGCAGAGTTGTAATGAAGAAGGAGGCGGGCCTATGTTTACAAAGTGGCCAATGATGAAATTTTACGTAAAAGTAAAAATAACGGCGATTCTTCTTTCCCTAGGTGCTAAAAGAACCAATTCACTATACTATGTAGGCAGTACCGAAGTGCTGCCACCGCCGCTATCGAATGCGGAAGAGATGTTTTTAATGGCTAAATTGCAAAAAGGGGACGGGGCTGTTAAAAGTGTGTTTATTGAACATAATCTACGGCTTGTAGTCTATATCGCCAGAAAGTTTGAAAATACGGGCGTGGGAATTGAAGATTTAGTGAGCATTGGTACCATCGGTTTAATTAAGGCAGTAAATACCTTTGACCCGATTAAACGGATTAAGCTCGCAACCTACGCTTCGCGTTGCATAGAAAACGAAATTTTAATGTATTTACGGCGGAATTCGAAGATTCGCTCTGAAGTGTCCTTTGATGAGCCCTTAAATATTGACTGGGATGGCAATGAGTTATTGCTTTCCGATGTATTAGGAACAGATAATGAGATCATTTATAAATCAGTTGAGGAAGAAGTCGATAAAACCCTGTTATACACAGCTATGAATCGGCTTACTGGGCGCGAGCGGAAAATCATGGAGCTTCGATTTGGTTTATTAAATGACGGCAAAGAAAAAACTCAGAAGGAAGTAGCCGATCTTCTGGGAATATCACAATCTTATATTTCTCGCTTGGAGAAACGGATTATTCAAAAAATGAAAAAGCACATGAAACAATTAGAGTAGGGGGGACCGTCATGGCTAGTGTGTTTTTAAACCCCGGGCATGCGCCAGCAGGCGATCCCGATCCCGGCGTGGTAAATGAGAGGTTCAACCTGCGGGAATGTGATATTGCTTTAACAGTAGCTAAGCAGACAGCCGCTTATTTAGAAGCCGTAGGCTATGCGACAAGGGTTTTTCAGCATGAATCAGGGGATACAATCGTCAAAGAAGCCAATGCTGGTGACTATGATGTGTTTGTAGCCATTCATTGTAATAGCTCTGAGGATAATTCAAGCTGCGGCACAGAATCGTGGTATTATCAGGGATCGACGGCAGGGGCGCAACTAGCGATGCGCAGCCAGAGTCAAATCGTCAATTCTCTGCCAGTGGCTGATCGGGGCATTAAAACCATTTCTGGTGACAATGATCGCTCGGTGTTAGCTTATACAACAATGCCTGCCTGTCTGATTGAACTGGCTTTTTTGTCTCATGAGGCGGATGCCAAACTGCTTGCTGCCAGCGACGGTCAGGATCAGTTTTCTCGGGCGATTGCCAGAGCGATTAGCGATTACTTTGTATTTTCAAAAAAGTGAGTGTAGATTTAAAATTTAAACAATAACCATTATCATTTACAAATCAATAGACGAGGACTATAATAACCTCACAAGGTATTTTTGTTGGGAAAGAAGGGAATTATATGAACCATACATATTGTGAAAATGGCTACTGTGAGGTTATAGAGAAAGATCATGCTTCAAACAATAGAGTCTCTTTGCAAGATAAACTTCTGTTTGTTGGTGTAACAGCTCTGTTATTTGCGATCACTGGCGTTGTTATATTCTATGGCGCAGCTCAGGGCGTTTATGTTGATTTAACTTCCCTCAGCTAATTGATAGGTCTTGAATCTGTTTAGCATTGTATTCAAAAAGTCATTTCTGGCCGACGTATAAGCGACTAGAAATGACTTTTTGCTATTTTAGCGAGAGTTTTATGTCCACTGTGGATGTAAGGCTCTCTTTTTTTGTATAAAAACACGGCAGTTCGTTCATACTGATAAGAGTAAACATATTGAATAAATGGGAAAAAAAGGTGGTGGTAAGCTTGATTAATAAAGTGGAAATTTGCGGTGTGAATACAGCGAAGCTCCCGGTGATTTCAGCAAGTAAAATGCGAAATATGTTTGAACGCCTCCAATCCGGTGAGCTTCCTTTGCGAGAAGAATTGATCCATGGCAATTTACGGCTGGTCTTGAGTGTGATTCAGCGTTTTAATAATCGCGGTGAATATGTCGACGATTTATTTCAAGTTGGCTGTATCGGCTTGATTAAAGCAATTGATAATTTTGATCTTAGTCAAAATGTAAAGTTTTCGACTTATGCAGTTCCGATGATCATTGGTGAAATTCGCCGCTATTTGCGCGATAATAATCCAATTCGAGTTAGTCGCTCTATGCGTGATGTTGCGTACAAGGCATTGCAAGTAAGAGACTCGCTTGTGGCCAAGTTTGCCAGAGAACCGTCCATTCATGAAATTGCGGCAGAGTTACAGGTGCCTCGCGAAGAAATTATCTTTGCTCTTGATGCGATTCAAGAGCCCATTTCTCTGTTTGAACCGATTTATCATGACGGCGGCGATCCGATTTATGTTATGGACCAAATTAGTGATGACAAGCATATTGATATGAGTTGGCTAGAAAGTGTGGCGATCAAAGAAGCGTTGCGAAAATTAAATGATCGGGAAAAACACATACTGACTTTGCGTTTTTTTGAAGGGAAAACCCAAATGGAGGTCGCTGATGAAATCGGTATTTCACAGGCGCAAGTATCGCGTCTGGAAAAAGCAGCGTTAACTCATATGCGTAAGCATGTTTAAAGCGGAAAAAGGGAGAGAGAAAATTTGCTAAAACGATTGTTATTAGGCTGTCTGATACTCTTTATTCTTGGCGGCTGGCTCTTTTTTTTACAAGCTCAGTCCAAGGAACCAACAGCATCCGTCTTTGCTGATAAAGTGGTTCGCCTGCATATTTTGGCCAATAGTGATTCACAGGAAGATCAGGCGATCAAATATAAGGTGCGTAATGCCGTGGTAACTTACTTAACGGAAAAGTTAGCGACAGCTGTAACCAAGGCCGACGCTGAACGGATTATAGCCCAAAATGAGCCGGAGATACTAGCTGTAGCCAATCAGGTTTTGCAAGAGGAGTCGGTGGATTATAGCGCTTCCTTGCAGCAAGGCAACTTTGCCTTTCCGGCCCGTACTTATGGCACACTGCTGTTTCCGGCAGGCGATTATGATGCTGTGCGAATTTTACTAGGCAGCGGCCAAGGTCAAAACTGGTGGTGTGTACTTTTCCCGCCGCTCTGTTTAATTGATGGCTTAGCAACGCCATCGACGTCGCAGGCTCCAGAAGTTTCGACGCAGCAACCAGGCCAGGAGCAACCAGTCATTTACTTTAAAAGCCGCTTTGCTGAGCTATTGACAGGCCATTAACAGGTCGTTAAATTAGCTCGTTGTTTACAAAATTAAATTTTTGTCACGTTCCTATCTTGTCCTTCATATACTGTAGTGAAAAGTGAAGTGGAGGGGGAAATCGTGATCAAGAGTTCGGATCTAAAAGTAAAAGACGTTATTAATATATCGGATGGCAGACGGCTAGGGACAATCAGCGATATTGAAATTGATGTGGATAAGGGGGAATTAACGGCCCTCATCGTGCCTGGCGCTGGCGGTCTCTTTGGTATATTCAGCCGTGGCGATGATATGGTGATTCCTTGGCATAAGATCCATAAAATTGGCCTTGATGTAATTCTAGTAGAAATGACAGCTGGTTCTGATTATAAGAAATTGAATAGCAATGAAAAACTCTAACCAGATAGTAACGGTTAGAGTTTTTTTATATAAATAAGTACATATGTTCGATTTGAGGCAGGGGATTCCTTTATAAAATAGAAATAAATGAATGGAGATACATTTCAAGGAGGTTTTTTGTGAGTAGTAGAATTGCTAAAACACCGGAAACACCATATTATGCAGTAATTTTCACCTCTCTTATGGGTGATCAAGATTTAGATTCATATAATCGGATCGGTGATGAATTAATCAAGGCAGTAGAACGGCAGCCAGGATTTCTTGGAATTGAAAGTGCAAGAGATGCCAGTGGTGTTGGTATTACTGTCTCTTATTGGGATTCACTAGAAGCTATTGAACAGTGGAAAAATGATCAGAAGCATTTAGTAGCGCAAAAAAAGGGGAATGAAGTGTGGTATAAAAATTTTGCTACAAGAATTTGCAAGGTAGAGAGAAATGGGCTATTTAAATAAAGAAATTATTTTAAGATGAGGTGATTTGTATGAAACCAGCTCTTTTAGTCGTGGACGTCCAAAACCAATTCTTTGAAATTAGTCCAGAAACTACAGCTTCATTAAACAAGGCAGTTCACTTTATTAATGAAGCCCTTGTGTTTTTTAGAGAAAAGAAGCTGCCAGTTATTGTTATACAGCATATTGATGAAGCAAATGGTTTAGTTCCTGGTACACCGGGCTTTGAACTACCAGAATCGCTCAATATTTTGCCGACTGATCAGCGTATTCATAAAACCTATGGTAATGCTTTTAATAAAACTGAATTAGAAAAAGTACTTCATGAGCTAAACGTTGATACCGTTATTATTAGTGGGTTTTGTGCCGAATATTGCATCTTGTCTACGTATCGTGGTGCCCTGGACAGAGATTTTACACCCGCTCTATTGAGCTGGACCCTTGCTAGTGTAAATACGGCAAATATTCCTTTTATCGAAAGTATTAACGATACAATTTCGCTAAAGCTTTTAAAAAAAGCATTAGAGTAGATCTGAGTAAGATTGTTTAGTAGCTTTTTATCAAATCAAGCAGTTGGTGTAGTCCGCAAAAATTATGCTATAGCCATAGAAATATAACTCACATTTTATAGCTCATCCTAAGGAATAGGCCAGCTGTTAGAATGTGAGTTTTTTACTTTGTACTAAAGATATTTGGGAGGTATTTGTTTGGAAAATGTAAGTAATGCTTTTGAATGCTTTTTAAAAGAAGATTCAGAACAATCTAAAGCATGATTAGAACCTGTTCAATAACTCGATCAGATCAGTAGCCTTGATTCCAAAACAGAAGAGATTGCTTATATTGCTGTTTTAGCAGCGGTTGGACTATTAAGCGGGCTCCCGTTTATGTAAAACATGCGAAAGAGCTAGGTGCTACCAGAGATGAGATAAAGAGTGCAGTTTATTATCCCTCCCAGCAGTAGGCAATAAGGCGATTGCCTACTGCCGGTAGCGCTAGAAGCCTACGATGGGTGAAATACATATAGTTGTTTTAAAAATAATTTGTTATGAATCTGATAGAGGGGGGGATTTTCTTTAGAAATGGATTTTTATGGACTTTTATAGTGGCTTCAATTTATTATGCCTTTTGGGGGACTTATAAATTAGCTAAAATGAAAAAATGGAAGTGGATAGCCTTTTTTGTGATTTTTATTATAGGGTTTCCATATTACATTTTTCAATCTAAGCCTCATGAACTTACAATTTTAGAGTCCTTATTTATTGGGATTGGCATTTTATTTTGGTTAACAATAGGCTTTCAGATAAATGGGATAGTGGAGCGAGAAAAATCAAAAGATCTAAGGGGAAAGAGTAGTCTTTCTAATTGTTTTTTAAAATACAGATGAAGGATATTTGCGGGTTGCTATTTTGGACAAGATAAGGATGCAAAATTAAACTGGAGTAAAAATCCTACTGAAGTATATACAAATACCCATTTGGTTTCAATGAGTATCAAGATGGATCGACGAGAAATATAAAATGAAAAGAGCTGATTACAGTGATTTCCAATAAAATAGCAGTAATATGGGACTTTGATAAAACATTAGTGGATGGATATATGCAAGATCCGATTTTTGCAGAATTTAATGTTGATGCCAAAGCTTTTTGGAAGGAAGTAAATTCTCTTAGTCAGTTTTATAAAAAGCAAGGCATTGATGTTAATCAAGATACCATATATTTAAACCATTTTATTACTTGTACAAAGCAAGGTCTATTTAGAGGCTTAAATAACCAAAAGCTAAGATCCTATGGTGAAAAACTTAAATTTTATAAAGGAATACCCGAGATTTTCTCTAAAACTAAGGATTTCATTGCTAATGAAAGTAAATATAGGGAATATGACATAAAAGTTGAACACTATATTGTTAGTACTGGATTAATTGAAATTATAAAAGGATCTGTAGTAATGCAAAATGTTGATGGAGTATGGGGATGTCAATTTATCGAAGATGTTAAGCAAACAGACTTAATAGAAAGTAAAAGTTCCGAACTAGTAAATAAAGAAATATCTCAAATTGGGTATGTAATTGATAATACATCCAAAACCAGAGCTTTATTTGAAATAAATAAGGGTTCTAATATTCATGAAGAAATTGACGTTAACTCTCAAATGCCGGAAGAAGACAGGAGAATTCCTTTTCAAAATATGATTTATATTGCTGATGGACCAAGTGATATTCCTGCATTTTCAGTAGTAAAGCGACATGGGGGGAGCACTTTTGCTATTTATCCTCACGGAGATGAAGGCGCGTTTAGACAAGTTAATGAGCTGATAAGGCAAGAGCGAATTGATATGTATGCAGAGGCTGATTATTCTGAAGGAACAACCACTTATATGTGGATAACAAATAGAATAAAGGAAATCGCTGAAAACATTTACAGACAAAACCGTGATTTAATGAGCAAACATCTTTCTCCATTGCCAAAGCATCTAATCTAATAAGCAATGTAAGGATTCGTTATTTATACGATGTTGTTCAATAAATAAAAGAATATAGTTTATACTTGCTGAATATTCTTAATTCCTAATCGAATAGAAGTTTTATCAAAAATATTTTTATGTTACATTGATGTTTTTACTGCCGCTATGGATCAAAATATGGGGATTACAGAGATAATCATCGCTTTTGTAATTATAACTATATGCTGATCAGTGCCGATTGTGGGATATTTGATGATTGCATTTACTTCCTGTAAACAGGGACTACATGATAAGATATTTAATACTTTAGTAATTAAGATCCATTTGTTTTTGGATTGTTCACTTTATCATATTATTTTAAATTAGAAGGCAGGTAGAATTATGGTACTTTATACTATTGGGTCTGGGAAAAAATCTGCTTGTGATTTTTTCGCGTTGTTACAAAAGAATGGAGTAAGACGAATAATAGATATTCGTCTCAAAAATACCTCGCAGCTCGCTGGATATACGAAGAAAGCAGATTTGGAGTATTTTCTCAAAGTCATTGCTAACATAGACTATATTCATATGCCAGAGCTTTCTCCCACAGAAAATCTTATAGATGATTATAAGGCGAAGAAAATAAGCCGGATAGAGTTTGAAAAGGGATATATTACTACTATTAATGCTCGTGAAATTCTATTGAGTCCTGAACTTTTTGACGGTGACTGCTTATTGTCTAGTGATCCTTCGGTTGATCAGTGTCATCGGCGATTGCTCGCGGATTATTTGGTGGCGAAAATTGATGGGCTAGAAGTAATCCATCTCTAGAATCTTTTAGTAGCTCTAGTTGATTATAATTACCATAAAAATGGATACTAGGCAAAATATTGCCTAGTATCCATTTTTACATAGCACAACGTGATATTTACTAGAAGAATAAATGGTTGCATATAAATTCAGTTGCACCGTCCAAGAATTTTAGAATCAAGATTAGAAAATGGAAAAAGAGCCTTTGAGAGATATAAAAAATGTAGTTCACCAATAGAGACTTATAAGTACTCCTATATGATTCACTAGCATCTGTTGAACTTTGACGCTACCAAATGAGATTATCAAAAAAGATTCAAAAGATTGATAGCTATAATAAAAAACTGACGGGAGATAATCCTAGAAGAAGGTTGGTCAGCAAATACTGGATACAGTAGGAGGATAATAAAATGATTAATATTATAAGTCAAGGAAAGAAATTTGCTACAATATTATTTATTCTCGGAGTGATTAATGCATTCGGCTTCAATCCTAGCACAACTTATGCTGCTAAAGCTGCTAATGAAATTGGTATTGTGGATTATCAACTTTTATTATCGCAGGTTCCGGCAACTGCAACAGCACAGAAAACTTTAGATGATGCAGTTGCACAGGCAAAAAGTGATTTTGATACACAAAGTGCTAATATGAATGATCAAGATAAGCAAGCGCTTTATCAAAAAACGCAGCAAGATCTTGACCAAAAAAAGCAAGAACTTATGGGACCTATTAGTGACAAAATTGCGACCGCAATTAAATCGGTGGCTGATGCTAAGGGGATAAAAGCGGTCTTGACTAAAGATAATATTGTTTATGGCGGCTTAGATATAACTAATGATGTAGTAAAAATCATTACTGGAAAATAAGTAAACATTATAAATTAGTAAACATTATAAATTAGTGAAAACGAGACTAGTAATAAAGGTACTGCTATTGAGTCGCAATATATTAAGTTTCATAATCAAAAAGAATCGTATTTGTTAGTACTAGTGAGCATTAGATTTAGATTTAACAGTCAATATTTGTACGGATAAGCCGTCTTTGATCGTAAGAAAAATAACCTCATCCAATAATGGACGGGGTTATTTTTCTTACGGAATCGAAAGCTTGATTGACGGCAGTTTGACTTGAGCGGTAAGAAGAATTTCAAGAGCGTTACGGCAGGTACGTTACTTACGATATTAGATAAAATTATGGTTATTATGGCAAATATTCCTTTGTTGCCAATTACCAATTGACCCATTCCGTTATTTCGTTCCAAGATTTACGCAGGCGAGAATAGGGATTTTCGTTAGGATAGCCAATAGAGACTGCTGCAACAAGTTCATCAGAACGATTTAGCCATGTACATATTTCATTTTGAGAGTAGAATATGTCACAAATCCAAAGACTACCAAGACCACGATTTTGTGCGGATAGAATCATGGTTTGAATGGCTGCCCCGATTGACTGTGTATCCGTCAATAATCTAAAATGGTTGTAATCTTTCTCCACATTAGAAAAAGGATTAAATACTAAAATTAGCAATGGTGCTTGCTTAATTGCATTTATTGTTGATTCACAACTTCCAATATCTAAATTTTGTTGTTTGCGTAAAGTTATGACTTGCGTCATGATTTCTACTAGTTTATTTTTCCCTTCATCTTGTAGGACAACAAATCTCCAAGGCTGGCGATTTTTTCCTGACGGGGCCTTTATCGTTAACTCTAGTATTTCTTCTATTATTTTCTGTGGTATGACTTTGTTTTGAAACTTTCGAATGCTTCTTCTTTGCGTAATTACTTCTTGTGTATCCATTAATTTCCTCCTAAGGCTTTACTGTTAGGGTTTCCTTCTTCTTTAAGCATAAAGAATTGTTGCTTTGGTATAGTAACTATCTCTGGAGTCTGTTTTGGAAGGTACAGATTTTTTCGTGTTTTTCCATTCATGCTTCAGGGGATTGGCTCCTTAAAAAGAAAACGGCATCTGCCGTTAATCTTCACTTTCAATATTTTTATTAAGAATAACTGCTTGTGCGGCAATAGCATCAGTACCATTTTACGGTACTACCACAACACGATCAACCCGATTAGCGATGTAATGATTGTAATGGGGAGTCCTACTTTAAGGTAGTCCCAAAAGCTAATATGGATGTTTTGTCGTTTAGCGATTTCCACGACAATCAAGTTAGCAATTGAGCCAGTAATCGTTAAATTCCCGGCAAATGTGGAGAAGATAGCGAGCATCTTCCACCATAACACTGTATTGTCAGGCGGTAAGAAGAATTTTAAGAGCAGTACAGCAGGTACGTTACTTACGATATTCGATAAAATGATCGTGATTATGGCAAATATCCCTTTGTTGCCAAAGTCAATAAAGCTTGTGGTAGACTCAACTAATACGGTCATTAAGCCGCTGTGTTCTAAAGCGCCGACCATAACAAATAAGCCGGAGAAGATGACCAGCAAGTTAAAGTCAATGCTAGCATAAATTTTATTAGGATTTACGCGACGCGTCATCAGCAGCAAAGCCGCTCCTAGACTTGAGGTGACAGCTAAATCTTTTCCGGCAATATAACCGATTAAGACAAGGGCCAGTACGATCAAACTTTTTATGATGAGATATTTATGATAGTATTCTTGACTGTCATTTTTCGTTTCGAGCTTTCCTTGAAGTTGTTGCCGAAAGGAATAGGCGATGATGAAATAACTTACGAATAAACCGACCAAGGCGATCGGAAAGGCTGTAAGAAAGTAAGACATAAAGCTGATTCCCGATAAGCTGGAAATGAGGATATTTTGCGGATTACCTAAGAAGGTTGCCGCACTGCCAATATTAGATGCTATGGCCAGACCTAGCAGCTGCGGTAAGGGGTTGCAATCTGTTTTTTGACAGATCATGAGCACGATCGGGGTAAATAGAAGGCAAATAATATCATTAATACAAAGTGCCGATAATATGCCGTTGATAAAGATGACGGCAAAAAGCAATTGTTTCTTTGTTGTAACATTTTTTAAAACATAGTTGCCGATGAGTTCGAAAAATCCGGCTACTTTCAGATTGGCTAAAACGATCATCATAAAAAATAAAATGACGATGGTTCTAAAATCGATGGAGTGGATTGCTTGTTCAAAGGTGAGGGCGCCAAAGTCTACCATGAGAGCTGCCGCGATTAAGGCTGCTCCGGCGCGGTCTACCCGGAAAATAGGGCTTCGACCTAAAGAGAAAATGACGAGTACAAATATCGTTAATAGTCCTGCTTGCCACATAGTAAGTAACTTCCTTTATCCTTTTTTATTGAATAGCTGCTACAGTCTGATTTAAGTTTTGCCAGGAACAGCTAAAAACACGACAGTGTTTTGTCGTGTTTTATTATGTCTATTCTACTTTTTTTATTTACGATAATCAATCAAAAATAATTTAAACGTAGGTTTTAAGCGGGAACTTCCGTTTATTTATCTTGACGCTCCTTGAAAACTTTTCTAGCAACGCCGACAGCATTGAGAACCCGTGGAAAGCCAGTATAAGGGATGCATTGCATAAAGACTTCGATGATTTTATTGGGGGCAATCCCCACATTGAGCGCGCCGTTGATATGAACCTCTAACTGCGGTTCGCAGCCGCCTTGTGTTAATAAACTAGCTAAGGTAATCATTTCACGCTCTTGTAAATTCAGTTCATTGCGGCAATAGATATCACCAAAAGCAAACTCAACGATATATTTACCTAGATCCGGCGCGATATCCTGCAGCGCTTGGATGACGGTTTCACCAGCCGTACCATCTACTTCTGCTAATTTTTTCAGACCTTGTTCCATTCGATTCAGTTCCATTGTTCTAACCTCCTGTATTTGGTATACTTGGATTGTAAATGTTAAAGTAAACTTGAAGTCAAGAGGTTTTTTATGAGTACTATTACGAATTATTCCATTGGACTATTTTCTAAGTTAACTCAGCTTAGCGCCCCGACGCTTCGCTACTATGAACAGGAACAATTAATTGTTGTCAATCGCGACGCCTTGGGACGGCGTTACTATACGGCAGCAGATGTAGAGTGGATTTTATTTATCAAAAAGTTAAAAGATACAGGCATGCCGATCAAATCAATTCGCGAATATGCGATCTTGCGCTATCAAGGCGATGCCACGATAGCCCGCCGCTTAGAAATTCTGGAAAAACATAAGCTTGCGGTTATGCAGGAAAAAGCAAAATGGGATGAAAACTTACAAAATTTAGAGGGTAAAATTGCTATATATCAAAGTAAATTGAACGTCAAAAAGCGCTAAAGAATCCCATAAAGGATTTTATAGGAAACGCTTAGAAAAACTTTAATCGAATTGTAGCGGTTAAAGTTTTTTGTGTTTTTTTATTTTTATAGCAGGAAAAATACTATATATGCCGTATAAAAATAAAAGAATATACCAGATCTAGTATACTGATAAAAAGAACGGAGAATTTTAGTTGTCCTTTACGGCTTTTTGTCATAAAATAAGGGGTGGAAAAAATGAAGTGTCCTTACTGCGGCTATGATGAGAGCAGAGTCATTGATTCCCGTTCGGCTGATGAAGGCAGTACGATTCGCCGACGAAGGGAATGTCTAGAGTGTGCGAAGCGTTTTACAACCTATGAAATGATCGAAAAATTGCCGCTTGTCGTCATTAAGAAGAATGGGCGGCGTGAATTATTTGACCGAACGAAACTGTTAAATGGTGTAATTCGTTCTTGTGAAAAACGATCTGTCTCTGTGGATGTAATGGAGAATTTAGTAGATCAAGTTGAAAAAGAAATTCGTAATACGATTGAACGAGAAGTCAGAACAGAACTCATTGGCGAACTAGTGATGCGTCATCTGAAAGAGATTGACCAAGTTGCTTATGTTCGCTTTGCTTCTGTCTATAGACAGTTTGCCGATATTGAGAACTTTATGCAGGAACTGCAGGTTTTGATGAAAAACCAAAAGCAGCAAAGCGAGGAAAAATAGAGCTTATTTCGCTTATCAGGCTAGGAGAGGATTACATGTCATTAAAAGTAAGAAAGCGGGACGGTCGGGAAGTCCCCTTTGATGAGACTAAAATTACGGAAGCTGTCTTTAAGGCTGCCCAAGCTGTTGGCGGCGCCAATCGTCAATTGGCTGTAGAAATTACCTTAGAAGTTATGCGGTATATGGAGAAAAACTCGGTTGAAGATGCTTTTTCGGTGGAAGAAATTCAAGATGCCGTAGAAAAGATTCTGATTGAAAAAGGCCATGCTAAAACAGCGAAAGCTTATATTCTGTATCGGGCCAGACGAAATCGGATTCGTGAAGGTAAATCGGATCTTATGGATGCGGTCGCGGAAATTCTGGTAGAGACAAGTCGGGAAAATGCCAATGTATCCAATTCGCCGTCCGCAAAAATGCTGCAAATCGCCAGTGCCGCGAGTAAGGCTTATTATTTAAATCGACTGATTCCGGAAAATATGGCGACAGCTCACTTGCGCGGGGATATTCATATTCACGATCTTGATTTCTATGGGAAAACGCTGACTTGTGTCCATATTCCTTTGGGAAGATTGCTCAGAGAAGGCTTTAATAATGGTCACGGCTATATTCGACCGCCCAAGCGGCCTAGTTCGGCCACGGCTTTAGCTGCGATTATTTTGCAGAGTTCGCAAAATGACATGCACGGCGGACAAAGTTTTGCTTTTTTTGATCGCGATATGGCGCCCTATATGGAAAACGCTTCTGATACGGAAGTCTATCAAGCGATGGAAGCTTTGATTTATAATTTGAACAGTATGCATTCTCGTGCCGGAGCGCAAGTCCCCTTTTCCAGTTTGAATTTAGGTCTTGATACTTCGCCTGGCGGACGCGCTGTGATTCGAAATATTTTGCTTGCCTATGAAAAAGGGCTGGGGCACGGCGAAAATCCGATTTTCCCCAATATTATTTTCCGTGTTAAGGCGGGTGTGAATTTCAGCCCTGGTGATCCGAACTATGATCTCTTTAAACTGGCAATTCGTGTAGCGGCGCAACGGCTCAATCCTACTTTCAGCTTTATGGATTCTTCCTTTAACTCCGAGTATGGCGATCAAGTGGGCTACATGGGCTGCCGGACTCGAGTAATGGCGAATCGCCGCGGTCCAGAAGTTACAGATGGACGAGGAAATCTAAGTTTTACTACGATGAATTTGCCGCGGCTTGCCATTAAAGCCAAAGGCGATGTAATGAAGTTTTACCAAAGCTTGTCATCGCTGATGGATTTAGTAGCGGAACAGCTTTATCACCGTTATCTCGTGCAGGCGGCGCTGCGTGTGAAAGATATGCCCTTTTTAATGGGACAAGCTTTATATCTTGATTCGGAGAATTTAAAACCGCAGGATCGCATTGAGCCAGCTATTCGACACGGTTCTTTATCGATTGGGTTTATTGGGTTGGCTGAAACTTTAACGGCTCTTACTGGCAAGCATCACGGCGAAAGTGAGGAAAGCCAGGTTCTTGGTGAAGAGATTGTCGCCTTTATGCGTGATAAAGCTGATAAGTTTGCTGAGCAGTATGATTTGAACTATAGTCTGTTGGCAACACCGGCAGAAGGTCTGTCAGGACGTTTTGTCCGGATGGATCACAAAGAATTTGGCATCATTCCTGGGGTAACCGATCAAGAATATTACACAAATTCTTTCCATGTGCCAGTGCATTATGAAATCAGCGCCTTTGAAAAGATTCGGAAAGAAGGCATTTATCACAAATATTGTAATGCCGGTCATATTAGTTATGTAGAATTTACGTCGCCGCCAGTGAATAATTTAGGGGCGATTGAAGAAGTAATCCGTCATATGGCGCGTTGCGATTTTGGCTATGCCGGAATTAATTTTCCTGTCGATTTTTGCGAAGGCTGCGGTTATCTTGGCGTGATTGAAAGTGACGCTTGTCCTTCCTGCGGGATTTCGACTGTTCATCAGATTCGGCGCAGTGAAGTATGAAAGGAGAGTTAGGTAAAATGATTCGCTTTGCCGATATTATTGGAGAGTCTGTTGTCGATGGTTTAGGTATTCGCGTAGTCGCTTTTTTACAGGGGTGTCCTCGGCACTGTTTTGGCTGTCACAATGAAGCGTTGCTTTCTCCGGAAGGCGGCAAGAATATGACGGAAGAGGCGCTGGCTGAACTTATTTTGGCAAAATTGTCGCCGATTCATCGGGGAATTACGTTTAGCGGCGGCGATCCTTTATGGCAGGCTGATGCTCTTGAAAAAGTGATTTCTCTTGTGAAAGCGAAAAAGCCTAATATCGATATTTGGCTCTATACGGGCTATGTTTATGAAGAAGTAGCGGAGCTTCCGCTGATGAAGCAGATTGATGTACTCATTGATGGTCCTTTTGAAATGGCGCAAAAAAGTCTGTTGCTACCCTTTCGCGGTTCGGCCAATCAACGTGTCATTGATATGAGACAAACGCGAGTCCATGGCAGTGTCGTTGAGTTTCGTTTTGACGAGCAGGCTGCTGTCTAACAGAGAAAATCTGGTGAAGGAAGTGGATGGTTATGGCGAAAATTGCTGCAAAAGCAAAACGGCTGCGTGTGTACATTGGTGAATCCGACCGGCATCAGCGGACGGCCTTATTTGATGCTATCGTCAAAAAAGCCAAAAAGCTTGATTTGGCAGGCGCCTCTGTTTTTCGCGGAATCGAAGGGTTTGGCGCCAATAGCCGAATTCATAAAGCGACAATTGTCGATCTATCTACCGATTTACCTGTGTTAGTGGAGATCATTGATAGCGAAGAATATATCGCGAAACTCTTGCCTTTTCTTGACGAAGTCATGGATGAAGCGAAAGGCATGATTACAATCGATGATGTAGATATTATAAAATATGGTCCGAAACCGCCGCGCTAAGGATCTTGGCTGAAGAAGGGGATGGGCATGGAAAAACTTTTGCTTGTTTTTGTTGGCGGTGGAATCGGTGCTTGCTCGCGGTATCTTTTGTCACAGTTTGCTGCGGGGAAATGGGGCGTTTCGTTTCCTTATGGTACGCTACTGGCAAATGTAATCGGCTGTTTTATTATTGGTTCCTTTATGGCGGCTGCTACGGAACGATATATTGTAAACCCGCAGTGGCGTTTGCTCGTTGTAGTGGGTTTTGTTGGCGGTCTTACAACCTTCTCATCTTTTAGCTATGAAAGCTTTAAGTTGTTGCAGGAAAGTGGTTTGAATCAGGCAATGGTTAATATTTTACTGAATATGCTGGTAGGCTTTTTCGCTACGTGGCTCGGCATGTTATGGATTCGTTTCTTATAAGGCTTAGAGGGAGTTTACTTTCAAGGGAGAACAGGCCGGAATTTAATTTCTGGCCTGTTTTCTTTGTTTATAAGATGTCTTAGGCGCTGTTTCGCCTGTGAAATTTTTCGTCTTGTCAGTGAAAAAAGTACTGAGAGCAGGAATATGATAGGAGAAGCAGAAGATAATAGAGTAGTTAGCTTTTTTTTGCTTTCTATGGAAAAGCAGCTCTAAGGTAGCTTAGTTGTTTAGCTATAGAACTGGATTGGGGAGACAAAACGATGTCTTGGAATTTAAAAGAAAAATTATATCAACGCTATCATGAGGAGGAGCAGCCGAAACTTTCTAAAGCGGGCTGCCGTTTGGAAGTTGCTCTGGCCTTTCCCAATACATATCATGTAGCTATGTCAAATCTGGGTTTTCAGATTATGTATCGTGAAATAAATAGCCGCAAGGAAGTTCGGTGTGATCGGTTTTTTTGGCCTGATCGGCAAGATTTGGCGGAATATGAACGAACCAATACGCCGCTGCTCAGTCTGGAGCGGCAGCTTGTTTTATCGCATTATCAGTTGGTAGGCTTTGCTGTTTCTTTTGAGATGGATTACTTGCAGCTATTAGGCATGCTAACGATGGGAAGAGTGCCGCTATGGTCGAAAGATCGGAGTGAACAAGATCCGATTGTCGTGGTAGGCGGGCCTTGTGCTACCTTTAACCCGGAACCTTTGGCAGAGTTTGTCGATGTGTTTGTCATCGGGGAAGGCGAAGAAGTGATTCACGAGCTGTTAGATGCTTATGAATCTGGCCGGGATCGCGGCATCGATCGAGCTACGCTGCTTTTTGAATTAGCACAGATTTCTGGCTTGTATGTACCGAGATTTTACGAACCGACTTATAAGGAAAGCGGCGAGCTGCAAGGGTATGAAGTGAAAGCTCAGGTGCCGTCGGTGATCACTAGAAGATGGGTAAAACAGCTTGGCAGCCGCTTGGCCGAAACAGAGCTTGTGACGAAAGATACGGAATTTAAAGATATGTATCTAGTGGAAGTTGCGCGAGGTTGCGGTCGTCACTGTCGCTTTTGTATGGCTGGCTATTGTTTTCGTCGGCCGCGGGTACAGGCCTTGCCCCAGCTTAAAGAGGCTGTGGACAGGGCAGCTGTGTATCGCCAAAAGGTGGGGCTTGTCGGTGCTGCGATTTCCGATTATCCCGAAATTGATGAACTTTGTGAGTATATTTTAAGTAAGGGCATGACCTTATCAGTTGCTTCCTTGCGGGCTGATACAATAACGCCTACGCTAGCGGCGGCGCTAGCGAAAAGCGGTCAAAGAACGATTACTTTGGCGCCGGAAGCTGGTAGTGAACGGCTGCGGCGAGTGATTAATAAAGGAATTAGCAATGAGCATTTGCAACGAGCCATTGATTTAGCGGCGGATGTTAAGATTCCTCACGTCCGGTTTTATATTATGATCGGGCTTCCCTTTGAAACGGAAGAAGATATTGATGCGATTATTACTTTAGCAAAAAATACGATGCAAGACCTGATTTTAGGCGGTGGTCGCCGCAAGCTGACGCTAAGTATTAATCCTTTTGTGCCGAAACCGTTCACGCCCTTTCAGTGGCTGCCTATGGCACCAATGAAAGTAGTAGAAAATCGGCTGAAACGGATTCAAAAAGAGCTAAAGTCGGATAAAAATATTGAAGTACTGATTGAATCGCCGAAGGAAGCCTATGTACAAGGCATTTTGGCTAGAGGCGATAGAAGGTTGGCGCCGCTCTTAGCAGAGTGTGCTGCCGCCAAAAGTTTTAAAGCATTTCGCAAGCAACTTTCTTGTTACGGTCTTTCTGAAGAATTTTATTTATACCGCCAGCGGCAGTGGGAAGAAGTTCTTCCTTGGGACTTTCTTGATATGGGCCTTCGCCCCGAATATCTTAGGGAAGAGTTTGAGAAAGCGTGCCGAGAAGAAAGTACGGCTCCCTGCCGGGAGAATTGTCTTCGCTGCGGTGTTTGTAGGGAGGGTTAGGTTATGGAACAGTTTCAACTACGGCAAGTACAGGGTCTTAAGATAGGAACTTTTTCTCATTTTGAAAAGTACAGTATTCGTCACGGCTTTTCTACGCGCCTTGGCGGTACGAGCGATAAGCCTTACCGGGCTTTGAATTTAGGACTTCATACAGGCGATCAAAAGCAGTCGGTTGTTGCCAATCGGCGGCGATTTTTTCAAGCGATCGGGTTACCGATGAAACGAGCCGTTACAGCTCAGCAGGTTCATGGGGCGCAAATTGCTATCGTTACGGACCAAGAGGCCGGTATGGGCATGGAAGTGTATGATGAGGCCTTGGCAAAAACGGATGCCTTGGTTACCAATGTTTCAAATCTGCCATTGTTCTTATGCTATGCTGACTGTGTGCCTGTCTTAATTGCCGATCCGAAAGAAAAGGTAGTAGCGGTCGTGCATGCCGGTTGGAAAGGCACAGTTGCGAAAATTGCCCAAAAGACTGTTGAAACTATGAGTGAGTCCTTTGGGTCTAAGCCGGAGAATTGTCTCGTAGGCATTGCTCCCTCGATTGGGTCTTGTTGCTATGAAGTAGATGATACAGTTTTTTTTGAATTGCAACGGGCTTTTTCCTGGTGGGGCAGGGTGATTCAACCCCATGGGAAAAAGTGGTTTCTTGATTTATGGCAAGCCAATGTGCAGCAACTCGTTGATGCCGGTGTTCCCAAAGAACAAATCGTCGTAAGCGGTCAATGTACTTCTTGTCATCAAGATCTTTTTTATTCTCATCGAGCGGAACACGGCCAAACGGGACGCATGGGCGCAGTAATTGCTTTACCATAAAGACATGGTGCAAAAGTCCCGTTGCTAGAATATACAGCTATGCGTATAATTATGTTAAGCTAGTAAAATTAGTAAATCAGTAAATTTTTATAAAAGTTTTATAATTTTCAAACAGGAAAAATTTGATTACCAGCGAATAAAACCTACAAGGACGGAGGGGTTGTTTTGTCAATCGCTGAAAACTATGCCGTTGTTGTGCAAAACATCCAGTCGGCTCGGGAAAAAAGGGCAGCGCAAACAGGCATGGATCAGCCTGTTCAGTTGATTGCCGTAACGAAAAATCATACGATTGCAGAAATGGAAGAAGCCTATGAACTAGGCATGAAAGTGGTCGGCGAGAATCGCGTGCAGGAAGCTCTGGCAAAATTTGATCATTTTCAAGATCGTTTAGAGTATCATCTGCTAGGACATTTGCAAACCAATAAAGTGAAACAAGCTGTATCGTTTTTTCACTTAATTCATTCGGTTGATAGTCTACGACTCTTACAGCAGATTGATCGTCATGCTGCCGCTGTCGGCAAAGTACAAGCCGTATTATTAGAGGTAAATGTGGGAGAAGAAGCAACAAAATTTGGCTTAGGCTTTGACGAGGTAATTCCGTTTCTGGCAGAAGCAGGTCAGTTTTCTCATGTGTCGATTGAAGGCTTGATGACAGTAGCGCCGCATTTTGACGATCCTGAAGCAACAAGACCGATCTTTCGTAAACTATATCAACTATTTACTGCAATAAAAGATAAATCTTATGAAAACTGTAATATGAAGTGGCTGTCAATGGGGATGACGAATGATTATCCGATTGCTATTGAAGAAGGCGCCAATATGGTTCGTGTAGGTACGGCGATTTTTGGCGAACGCAATTATGCTGTTGAGTTAACAAGGAGGTAAAAGGAATGAAAATTATGGAAAAGGTCTGGGGCGGCCTTGGATTATTTGAACAAGAGGAAGAAGAAGATCGCGTAAAGGTGGAAGAAATCGAACCGAGAAGCAAGAAAAATTCTGCTGCAGCGAATAATCTCGTCAATTTGCCAACGGCGCAAAAGCAAATGAAAGTGATGGTCATCGAGCCTGTTTCTTTCGATGATGCGCAACAAGTTGCCGATTATCTGAAGGCTCGTAAGCCTGTTGTTGTGAATTTTGAGCATTGCGATGGCGATTTATCAAAACGAATGATTGACTTTGTCAGCGGAACGACCTATGCTTTAAGTGGCAGTATTCAAAAAGTGGGCAATCATATTTTCTTATGTGCACCGAATAATGTGGATGTGTCCTTTGCTTCGCGTGATGAAGGTGAAAAAGGAATCTTGCCCTGGTTGAAATAATTTTACCTGCTAGTATGTTACCTGGTTTTAGGAGGATATCATGTTAACTCAGACAAAATTCGGCTTCTTCGGCGGCGGTGCCATGGCAGAAGCTTTGATTACTGGGATTATTAAGAATGGTCTTGTACCTAGCGAACAAGTTTGTGTATCGGATATTAATGAGCAGCGACTTCATGATCTGGAAAAACGCTTTCAAGTGTTGACTACAACTGACAGTAAGAAACTTGTGGCTGAAGCAGATATGCTTTTTTTAACGGTAAAACCACAAGTGATTGAATCGGTTTTTCCAGTCATTAAAGCAATGGTTCGTCCTAAGACGGTCATTGTTTCCATTGTAGCAGGTCTGACGCTTAGCCGGATTGAAACGGTTTTACCGGAAAATCCGGTTATTCGTGTTATGCCCAATACGCCGATGGCTGTGGGCGAAGGCATGGCGGCTGTTGCGGCAGGCAAGAAAGCAACAGCGGAACAAATGGAAGCCGTGTTAGCTATTTTCCGTTCGGCTGGTAAGGCTATTGAAATTGAAGAAAAATTGCTTGATGCTGTGACCGGCTTATCAGGTAGCGGACCGGCTTATGGTTTTGTTATGATTGATGCTTTAGCCGATGCGGGTGTGAAAGTAGGGTTGCCAAGAGCTATGGCGATTACTTTGGCTGCACAGACTTTGCTTGGCGCTGCAAAAATGGTACTTGATACGGGACTTCATCCAGCGCAACTTCGAGATATGGTTACATCTCCTGGCGGTACGGCCATTACGGGCGTACAAACCTTGGAGCGCTATAGCATTCGTGCTGCTTTAATTGATGCTGTAGTTGCGGCAACAAAACAGTCCAAAGATTTGGGGAAAAAGCATGAGTGATCGGGAAAAACTATTGCGCTATTACCGTGCTGACGGTGATGGTGATATAGCGGCTAAGCTGATTGATTTGGCGGAAGCGGTGGCAAAGAATGGCAAGGTCAAGGTGTCGGACTTTCTTGACCCTCATGCAATGATGATTGCCGAGACGGTATCGGCCCACTATCCGGCTGTACGGCTGGAATGTTTTGGCGGCTATGATGGTGCGGAACGCGTAAAAGCTGCTTTCATTCAAACTGATTTTCGCGGCAAACCTGTTTACCAAATTGCTGCACTTAAGGTAAAATGGGATAAACGCTTTGACAGATTGACGCATCGCGATGTACTAGGCGCTGTTCTGGGCTGTGGGATTGAGCGAGAAATGACTGGCGATATTGTGCTGATGAACGAAGGAGCCTTTGTCCTTGTTCACCAGTCTTTAGTGCCTTTTTTACTTTCCAATCTTACTTCCGTTGGACCAGTCACAGTAGAAATCGAAGAGGCTGATTTAGCTCTAATTCCACCAAAAGAAGAGAAGATTAAAGAGATTCGCACAACTGCCGCATCGCTTCGTCTTGATGTGATTGCAGCAGCTGGTTTTGGGACAAGCCGCACGAAAATGTCTGATGATATTGCGGCTGATAAAATTAAACTCAATTGGCAGCCTGTACGAAAATCGGATCAGGCTGTAAAAGCAGGCGATGTGATTTCCATGCGTGGTCGTGGTCGACTCGAAGTGGCCGAAGTATTAGGTACAACCAAAAAAGGACGGCTCAGTATTTTGTTGCGCCGTTATTTATAAGCTTGTTGTAAAAGACGGGGGAATGGCGATGTTAACACCGTTAGATATTCAAAACAAAGAATTTAAACGTAGTTTTCGCGGCTATAATGAAGATGAAATTGACGGATTTCTTGATCTTGTCATCAAAGATTATGAACATTTATACCGGGAAAATGTAGAACTGAAAGATACGATTGAACGCCTGAATGGCAAATTGGAAAATTATCAGCAAATGGAAAATACCCTTCATAATACCCTGGTTATTGCACAAGAAACCGCCGAAGAAGTCAAGCTGAATGCGAAGAAGCAATCAGAACTTTTAATGCGGGAAGCGGAAATTAAGGGTCAGCAGCTTGTGGATGAAGCTACGGCAAAAGTACGTCGTTTGTCTGGCGAATATGAAGAAATACATAAACAAATGCAAATTTATCGTTCGCGCATGAAAACGATGTTGCAGGCGCAGCTTGATATGATTATCCAGGAAGAAGCAGAAGAAGAAGCTTGATTTGACGGTTGACCGCAAATTGAGTATAATTTAGCTATATTCGTAGATAAAGCGATGAACGGGACAGTATTCTGTTATGATTCTGACAGCGAGCCAGGAATAGTGAAAGCCTAGCAGAGTTCGTACAGTAAGAAGATCACCCGGAAGCTGTAAGGCTGAATCACAAGTAAGTCTTACCGTATGACGAGCGTTATTTCGTTTTTTAAAGTGACGTAACTGTCATTAGGGTGGTACCACGGGAAAAGCTCTCGTCCCTTAGGGATGAAGGCTTTTTTTATTTTCCGGTATTCCCTAGAAACGGTGTTAATTTTTTGGAGGTGTCGGTATGTCAGAAGTTGATTACAGTAAAACTTTGAATTTGCCGGAAACAGAGTTTCCAATGCGAGGTAATTTACCGCAACGTGAACCAGAGATGCTGGCTTGGTGGACGGAAAAAAATATTTATGCAGAAAAACAAAAACGGTCCAAAGGACGTAAAAAGTTTGTTCTCCACGACGGTCCGCCTTATGCCAATGGCAATATTCATCTTGGTACATCCTTAAATAAAATTTTAAAAGACATTATTATTAAGTATAAAAGCCATTGCGGTTTTGATGCACCCTATGTTCCTGGCTGGGATACTCATGGCCTGCCGATTGAACATGCTGCCATTAAGATCTTAGGTTTAAACCGCCATGAACTAGATCCTTTGGCTCTTAGAAAAGAATGTAAAAACTATGCCTTAAAATGTCTCGACATGCAGCGCGAAGATTTTAAACGTCTTGGCGTTATGGGCGACTGGGAAAATCCTTATGTGACGCTTAGACCTTACTTTGAAGCCAAACAGATTCAGGTTTTTGGCGAAATGGCTAAGAAAGGCTATATTTATAAAGGCCTGAAGTCAGTATATTGGTGCACATCTTGCGAAACGGCTTTGGCTGAGGCGGAAATCGAATATGCCGAAAAGAAATCCCATTCGATTTTTGTAAAATTCCCGCTTGTTGATGACAAAAATACATTGCCTGCAGGCGTTGATCCGAAGCAAGCATTTGCTGTGATCTGGACGACAACTCCTTGGACCATGCCGGCCAATGTGGCCATTTCGGTGAATCCGGAATTTGAATATTCTTGGGTTAAATTTGATCAGGAAGTCTATTTGTTAGCAACCGAATTGATCGAATCTGTTGTAACAGCGAATCATTTAGGGGAATATACGATTCTTGGATCGTTAAAAGGTTCTGAACTGGAAGGCGCTCTATTCCATCATCCCTTCATGGATCGTCAATCACCAATCCTGCTTGGCGAACATGTTACGCTGGAAGCGGGTACTGGCTGCGTTCATACGGCTCCCGGTCATGGCCAGGAGGACTTTGAAATTGGCATGAAGTATAAATTGCCGATTATTTGCCCCGTAGATCATCAAGGCAAGATGACGGCTGAAGCTGGCAAATTTGCTGGCCTTCATGTCGATGATGCCAATGTACCTGTGATCAAGGAACTGGCTGCTACAGGAATGCTGCTTGGTAAGAGTTCCCTCCGCCACCAGTATGCCCATTGCTGGCGTTGCAAGAGTCCTGTTATTTTTCGGGCTACAGAACAGTGGTTTGCTTCGGTTGATGGTTTCAGAAAGGAAGCGCTGCAAGCCATCGAAGATGTTCAGTGGATTCCTGCTTGGGGCGAAGACCGGATTCACAATATGGTTGTGGATCGTCATGATTGGTGCATTTCTCGTCAGAGAGTTTGGGGCGTGCCAATTCCGATTTTCTATTGCAACGATTGCGGCGAGCATATTATTAATGATGAAACAATTCAAGCGGTATCTGATTTGTTTGGTCGGGAAGGTTCTGACGCTTGGTGGGCAAAAACCGCTGAAGAAATTCTGCCAGAAGGTTTCTCCTGCCCGCATTGTGGTAAAAAAGGTTTCCGGAAGGAAACAGACATTATGGACGTTTGGTTTGACAGCGGCTCCAGCCATGCTGCAGTCCTAACGCAGCGTGAAGAACTAAAATGGCCTGCTGATCTTTATTTAGAAGGCAGTGACCAGCATCGCGGCTGGTTCCAGTCCTCACTATTGACTTCGGTAGCGACTAAGGGCAGAGCTCCTTATGATGCTGTTTTGACACATGGCTTTGTTGTTGACGGCGAAGGCCGTAAAATGTCCAAATCCATTGGGAATGTTATTTTCCCGCCGGAAGTCATTAAAAAATATGGCGCCGATATTTTACGGTTGTGGGTAGCCTCAGCCGATTACAAAGCGGATATTCGTATTTCCAATGATATTTTAAAGCAAATGTCTGAAGTATATCGTAAAATTCGCAATACTTTCCGCTATATTTTAGGAAACTTAGCAGATTTCGATCCGGCTCAGCATAAAGTAGAGTATAAAGATCTTTTGGAAATCGATCGTTGGGCCTTGCTGCGCTTAGAACAAGTACGCTCTAAAGTAACTGAGGCCTATGAAGAATATGAGTTCCATACTTTATATCATACGGTTCATAATTTCTGCACCGTTGATTTAAGTTCTATTTATCTTGATATTTTGAAAGACCGCCTCTATGCGGAAGGGAAAACTTCCGTACAACGTCGGGCAGCTCAGACGGCTATGTATGAAATTATGGTCAGCCTGTTAACGATGCTGGCGCCTGTTCTTAGCTTTACGGCCGAAGAAGTATGGCGTTATGTACCGAAAACAGGAGATATGCCAGAAAGTATTCAAATGACTACCTGGCCTACAGCAAAACCTGAGTATATTGATAATGCCTTGGCTGAAAAGTGGGATGCGATCTTAGCATTGCGCAGTGAAATCACGAAAGGCCTAGAAGCAGCCCGTCGTGCCAAAACGATTGGCCATTCTCTCGATGCAGCTATTACGATTTATGCAAAAGGGGATGCCTATAAAGTATTGGAAAGCTGTGGCGCTGATTTAGCGGGAATTTTAATTGTATCTAAAGTTTCCGTAGAAGAAGGCGATACAACCGATGAAGCAGCTTTTGTATCAGCAGAAGCAGATTTGAAAATGGTCGTAGCGGCAGCAACTGGTGAAAAATGCGAACGCTGCTGGATCTACAGTGATTCCGTTGGAGAAAGCGCGGATCATCCTACGCTTTGCAGTCGTTGCGCTTCTGTTGTAAAGTAATTGCAAAAATCTTACCTGTTCTTTAAGACGGAAAAACCGGAAACTTCTTTCCGGTTTTTTTCTTTCCGAAAGGTTATACTATTCTGGGAGGAAAGTCGATGAAAGACTCGGGTGAACAATTTAATCCGCTGAGCCCTGAAGCAAGAAGTCGTTTGCTTGAGGCGCAACTAGAGCGACTTCTAAGGCATTTGGAAAGTATGCGCGTCGCTCAGTATATGGAAATGCTGGAAAAGCCATCAAAGTTGATTTTAACGAATTTTATTGCTGGTATTGCCCGTGGCTTAGGGATCGCTTTAGGCGCTACCTTGGTATTTGCGCTTATGCTTGATTTATTACGGCGGCTTATTTTATTAAATATTCCCGGCATTGGTACCTTTATTGCCGAGATTATCCGGATTGTTGAAGCCCACAGCAGCAAGTTTTAATCCGATTATTGTTAGCAGGGAGTGAATGGGATGAGTCGGCCAGTTTGGACTGGATATGGCGTAAAAGCGGGACTGCTCATCTGCTGCGTTTGTATCTATTTTTTTATTCCTGCCGTAAATGAGTTTGTGCATAATAGCTTTGCCGTTATGAAAGAACACAACTTAGAAGCGTTGCGTCACTTTATTCTTAGCTATGGGATTTGGGCGCCCCTTACAGCGGTCACTGTTGTGATATTACAATCACTCGTGCCCTTTATGCCTGGGATGATTCTTACGATTGCCAATGCCTGGCTTTTTGGCTGGTTTATGGGTGCCTGCTATTCTTGGATTGGCGCTTTTTTGGGCGCTGCTCTTGATTTCTTTCTGGCTCGTTGGTATGGACGCCCCTTTGTCGAGAGCTTTGTGGCTGCTTCGCAGTTGGAATTACTCAATCGGTTTTGCCGTCGCTATGGTCTAGGTGCGATTTTTTTTGCGCGGATGATGCCGTTGGTTCCCTATAAAGTAGTTAGTTACGGCGCTGGCGTCACGCAGCTTACCGCAAGAGAATATCTGTGGGCAACGGCGCTGGGGCAAACACCGCCGTTATTGCTCTACTCTTACTTAGGCCAGAATATTACGCGTAGCTTTCGCTTGACGCTGTTGATCACATCGTTCTTTGTCGTTCTGCTGGCAGTCTTATATTATTACCGCAAAGAAATTGAGCGATATTTCTTTCAGAAATATGACTAAATATACAGATTTGATAGAATCGTGGAACTTTTTTAGAATCCGTGAAAAAGATGGGGAAATTGTAATTTTTATCACATGCATAGACAAACTATATGATATAATGAATGTAGTTATGTTAGGGAGGTGAATCGTATGTATGTAATTAACAGCGATTGTATCAAATGCGGCGCTTGTGCATCTGTTTGCCCAGTAGGCGCTATTACGGAAGGCGACACGCAATATGTAATTGGCAGTGACTGTGTAGACTGTGGTACTTGTGCAGCTACCTGCCCGGTGGGAGCTATCAGCGCCGGCGAATAATCCAGTTTGTTGGACTGGCTTATAAGTACGGAACCTAAAGAAGCATGGCGAAAGCTGTGCTTCTTTCCGTTAGATCGCCCAATTTTTCAAGAAAGAACAGGAGAATCCATGTGAATGCTTGGTGTATTGTTGCAACGGTCATTATATTAGATCAGTTGTCAAAATATTATATCAGTCATACGTTTCAGCCTGATATGTCGATTCCCATTATCCGTAACGTCTTTCATTTAACCTATGTTCTCAATCCCGGCGCCGCCTTTGGGATTCTTGTGAATCAGCAGTGGCTATTTATTACGATTGCGCTGATTATTTTTGGCGCCATTTTGTATTTTTATCGCAAAATTCCGTCGACATACCGTCTGTTTCGCTTCGGAATCAGCTTAATGGCAGGCGGCGCTTGTGGTAATGTGATTGATCGCATCTATTTTGGCTATGTCATTGATTTTTTTGACTTTCGCATTTGGCCGGTATTTAATGTGGCCGATATTGCCATTGTCTGCGGCGTAGGTTTTATGATTTATACAATTTTATTTACTGAAAAAAAGGATGAAATGCTATGAATCTCGAACATGAAAAGCAGTACGACGAATGTGCAGCAGCTGATAGTTTACATTTTGCGGCAGAGGATCAGGGAAAACGAATTGATATGGTTTTAACGGAACAGTATCCTGAACTGACACGTACTTATATTCAGAAATTAATCGGCTGTGGTAATCTTATGATTAATGGGAAAGTCACAAAAGCCAATTATAAACTACGTGAAGGAGATCAAGGTACGTTTTTGATTCCGCCGCCGGAAGAACTCAATGTAGTTGCTGAGAATCTACCGCTTCATATTCTTTATGAAGATGAGTCAATGATCGTAATTAATAAGGCACGCGGTATGGTTGTGCATCCGGCCCCAGGAAATTACAACGGTACGCTTGTCAATGCGCTGCTATATCATTGCGATAGTCTTTCTGGCATTAACGGGGTCATTCGTCCTGGCATCGTCCATCGCCTTGACAAAGATACGTCAGGCGTAATGGTCGTAGCTAAAACTGATCAAGCTCATTTATCGCTGTCACAGCAAATTCAGGAGAAAAGCGCGACGCGAGAATATCGTGCTTTAGTCCATGGGATTATTGGGGAAGAGCAAGGAAGAATTGAAGCGCCAATTGGTCGTCATCCGATTGACCGAAAAAAGATGGCCGTAACGCCGCAAAATTCGAAAGCAGCTACGACACTGTTTACTGTTACGGAGCGTTTTAAGGAACATTCTTTCGTGCTTTGTAAGCTCCTTACAGGGCGAACGCATCAAATTCGCGTCCATATGGCGTATATTGGTCACCCCTTAGTAGCTGATCCTCTCTATGGACCAACAGGTAAAAAAAATTATGATCGCCTGATTTCCGGCCAAGCCCTTCACTCCGAACGGCTCAGTCTGAAACACCCTGTTACGGGGGAACTTATGGAGTTTATAGCGCCTATGCCAGACGACATGGAGCAGCTACTAGACTATTTTCGTTGTAGAATGATTCGATAAAGAAAGAGGTGGCTTTCTTGGACTTACTAGAAAAAACAGTATTAATGGATGGCGAGGCTATTGGTCGAGCAATTCGCCGCATTGCTCATGAGATCATTGAGAAGAATAAAGGTGTGCAGGACGTAGTGCTTGCTGGAATTCGGACGCGCGGCGTACCTTTGGCGGAACGCTTAGCAGCGGAAATTGAAAAAATTGAAAAAGTGAAAGTGCCTGTAGGATTGCTTGATATCACCTTATATCGTGATGATTTGTCTACGTTAGCCTATCAGCCGATTGTTCATGGTACAGAGTTTCCTGTTGATATTCATGGAAAGAGATTGATTTTAGTAGATGATGTACTCTTTACGGGCCGTACTGCCAGAGCAGCGCTTGATGCAGTCATTGATTTTGGCAGACCCAAAGTGATTCAGCTTGCCGTACTGGTGGATCGTGGTCATCGGGAGTTGCCAATTCGCGCTGATTTTGTTGGTAAGAATGTGCCTACGTCGAGCCGTGAAGTGGTCAATGTTCAGCTCAGTCAGACTGACGGCAATGATCAAGTTGTGATTAAAGAGATTGTTGACGAAGAGAAAGAATAAAACAATAAAACAATAAAACAATAGCAAGTAAAAAAAGGCTGCGTGCCAACAGTTGTTCAAATTTTTGAACAGGATTGGCAGCAGCCTTTTATTTTTGTTTTAATAGCTCTGTCGCAACTTCGCGGGCAGGAGTTACATAAACAGTCGTTTGCTTTTCATAAATGACGAAACCTGGCTTGGCGCCAGATGGTTTTTTTACGTAGCGCCGTTTGGTATAGTCGACAGGAACTTTGTCAGATTCTTTTCCTTTACTGAAGTAAGCAGCGAGGGAGGCAGCCAGTTCAATCGTCTTTGGCGCTGGTGCTGCCGCTTGCAAAATTACATGAGATCCCGGCATATCTTTGGCATGGAACCAAAGGTCTTCATTTTTGGCTGTTTTAAAAGTAACAATATCATTTTGCTTATTGTTTTTGCCGATGAGAATGTGATCCCCTGATGGTGTGATATAAAGGAGTGGTTTCGTTGGCGGCAGGGCTTGACGTCGCCCACTTGCTTTTACATAACCGGCGGCAACCAGTTCTTGGCGAATTTCTTCAATGTCATTGTTGCGATGCACTTGCTGCAGGGCAACATGAATCGTTTCCAAATAGGCTGCTTCAGCTTGGCAGTTTTCTAATTGTTCTACAAGGAGTATCTGAGCGCGCTTTTGTTTATGATAAGCCGTGTAGTAGGCCTGTGCGTTATCAATAGGACTACGGTCAGGCGCTAGGGGGATTGTAAGGGAAGATTGGTTTTCATCGTAGAAATTTGGTAGCGTCACTTCGTGGCTGTGCGGCGGAATTTCTGTTAGAAAGGCCATTAAAATGTCGCCTTTTTGTTTTAGTAAGTCGGCTTGCTGGGAAGTGGCAATTTCTTCAGCTAGTTTCTCTTTTTTACGCTGGCTTTTTTGGAGTTCCGAAGTGACTTGTTTGAAGAGAAGATCTCGTTCTGGTATTAAGCGAACTGGCTTTACTTTCGAAAGATAGCGCAGCGCTTCACTGAAACTAGAGAAGGTAAATCTCTGTTCGTTTGGAGTCTGTTTAGCTGGCGGCAAGGCTGTAATTGTTAAAAGACGATTGTTTTCATCGAGACACAAGGTTGGCGCGAACTGACCTTGACGAAACAGCTCCAGATGTTCGCCGACGATGTCTTGTAAAGTGCGCAAATCTTTTTCATCTAGCTCGTTTACGAGAATTTTTGGCGGTAGGCCTGTTTGCCACAACCACTCTTTTGCTGTTTGCGGTCCAACGCCTAAAGCGAGCTGAATCAAAGCTTTTTCGGCGCTTATCTCGCCAAGATTGCGATAGCTTTGCCAAAAGTTTTCCCAAGAATCCGTATAAAGATTAAACTTATTTTGACCTGGCGGTGCCAGATAGGCTTGTCCCGGCAGGATTTGACGGACTCTGCTTAGGGCTGGACCAATTCGTTTTAAAGCGTCAACAATGACGCCGTCTTGGACGAATATGATATTACTATGTTTGCCCATCATTTCAAAAATAAGTTGCTTCGTTATGATCCGGCCCTGCGCCCCGATGGTGTCAACATCCATGATAATAATTCGATCAAGCTCCTGTTGGCGGACAAGGCCAATTCGACCATCTTCAAAATGCTTGCGCAGCAACATGCAAAAACTGGGCGGTTGCAGCGGACTTTCTTGATTTTCATCGGTTAAATAGGCGCCGATTTGCTCAGGATTCGCTGAAAGAACTAACTTATTCGTTTTCGTATGACTGCGTAAGGTAAAAACAAGCGTATATTTATCATATTGGACGATTTTATCGATACGGCTGCCCGTAATATTTTGACTCAGTTCGGCTGCTAGAGCCGCTAAATTCCATCCATCTAAACTCACTGTGTTGCCTCCTTTTGGTTCTATCATAGTATAGCATTAAGGTTTTCCAGCGGTCAAACAACGCGCCTGTTCTATTTACTTCATACTTTGAATAGCATGGTAAAAAAGGCCGTGGGGTGAAACTGGTGTGAATAGAGATTGGCATTTATATCAAGCAGATGAAGTGATTGCTCACTGGCGAAGCGATCCCAGTGAGGGACTTGATTCCAAAGAAGTCGCTAGAAGACAAGAAGAATATGGTCTGAATGAGATGCGGCCGCGTCGGCGTAAATCGCGTAAACAGATCTTTTTCGGGCAGTTTCAGGATTTTATGGTGCTTATTTTATTGGGCGCCGCATTACTTTCGTCTTTTCTCGGCGAATATATTGATGCAGGGACCATCATGCTGATCGTTTTACTCAATGCGGTGCTTGGTTTTGTGCAAGAGTATCGAGCAGAAGCATCGCTGGAAGCATTGCGTAAGCTAGCTGTGCCGCAAGCAACGGTTTTGCGAAATGGCATGGTGCAGCAAGTTCCGGCACGCTTTCTTGTCCCTGGTGATATTCTAGTGCTCGAAACAGGTCAGCGAGTTGCAGCTGACGCCAGGCTCATCAAATCCCACTTTCTCGAGGTGGAAGAAGCCGCTTTGACTGGGGAATCTCTGCCAACAAGAAAAAATGCCACCTTTTTAACTCCTTCTAACAGTGCTCTAGGAGATCGCTCTAATATGATTTTTAGCGGAACGACTGTTCGAAGGGGCCGCGGCAAAGCCATTGTTTGCGCCACAGGCATGAGAACAGAAGTTGGACAAATTGCCGATCTGTTAAATGAAATTGAACCGGAAAAAACACCCTTGGCCAAGCGGTTGGAGCATTTGGGAAGACGACTTGTCTGGGCTTGTCTCGGGATTTGTTTTGTCGTAGTGGTGACAGGCGTTTGGCGAGGCGAGCCATTATTACTTATGTGCTTAGCGGGAATTAGTCTGGCTGTCGCGGCTATACCGGAAGGCCTGCCAGCAATTGTGACAGTTGCACTGGCTCTAGGGGTACAACGAATGATTCGCCGCAATGCGATTGTGCGCAAATTAGCGGCGGTAGAGACGTTAGGCTGCGTTACCGTCATTTGTTCCGATAAGACAGGCACTTTAACGCAAAATGTGATGACAGTGCAAAAAATTTTTACGGAAGAAGGGCAAATCTCGGTTACGGGACAAGGCTATGATATACGCGGCGAATTTCAGACTGGCGGTGAGAATATAGCGCCGCAGAAAAATGCGGGGCTGCGGCTCTGTCTAGAAATTGGCGTTTTGTGTAATAATAGTGAAGTTGTACATCATAAAGTAACAATTCACGGTTTATGGCGCAAAGAACCGAAAGATTTTCAGGTGGAAGGCGATCCAACGGAGGGCGCTCTTGTTGCGGTTGGCGCGAAAGCAGGAATTTGGCGTAGTGACTTAGAAAAAAAAGCAGAACGAGTTAGTGAAATTCCTTTTGAACCGCAGCGGCGGCGTATGTCGGTGCTATATAGACATACCGGAAAAAAAGAGCAGTTTCTTTATGTTAAGGGGGCGCCTGATACGGTTATCCCCTTATGTGACCGCTTTTATCAGAATGGGCGCGAATGCCTGCTTACACCGGCAGAGAGATCCCGCATTGAGGCGCAATATGAAGCCATGACGAATCAGGCGCTTCGCGTGCTAGCTTTAGCGTATCGATTGGTTTCGGCTGATGTATGCGCCGAAAACGTCGATGAAGCCTTGGAACAAGAGCTTGTTTTTGTTGGGCTTGTTGGTATGATCGATCCACCGCGCCAATCCGTAAAGGAGTCACTAAACTTATGTCAGCAGGCGGGAATCCGCACTGTTATGATTACGGGAGATCACCCCAATACGGCTGTAGCGATTGCTCGGGAGCTCGCTTTGTTGAAAAAAGACCATGGTACGGTTATTACTGGTACGGAGCTAGATCGACTCAGCGACAAGGAATTGGCGCATCGCGTCAATGATGTGGTCGTTTTCGCCCGTGTTTCGCCAGGACATAAGCTGCGAATTGTGCGGGCTTTAAAATCGCGGGGGCACATTGTAGCCATGACTGGCGATGGAGTAAATGATGCGCCAGCCATTAAAGAAGCTGATATTGGCATTTCTATGGGGATCTCAGGCAGCGATGTGGCGAAAGAAGCAGCAGCTATGATTTTAACGGATGATCACTTTTCGACGATCGTAGCCGCTGTGGCCGAGGGAAGGGGTATTTATGATAATATCCGCAAGTTTATCCGTTATTTACTTGCCTGTAACACTGGAGAAGTATTGACTATGTTTCTTGCCGCTTGCCTAGCTTTACCGCTACCGCTTCTGCCTGTACAGATTCTATGGGTCAATTTGGTCACTGACGGTCTGCCTGCGTTAGCTCTTGGTGTCGATAGGAAAGATCCGGCCATTATGCTAAGGCCGCCGCGATTTCCGCGAGAAAGCTTGTTTTCTCGTGGCTTAAGCCGTAAAATTATAGCAAGAGGTTTGCAAATTGGCTGTAGTACCATTGCCGTTTTCTTTTTCACCTATACAGTGCAGAACGACTTGGCTTTAGCTAGAACGATGGCGCTTACTACACTGGTATTTTGCCAGTTGTTTCATGTATTTGACTGCAGATCTGAGTTTTTTAGCATTTTGGACATCGGATTTTTTAGCAATTGGCAACTGCTGTTGGCTGTGACTGGATCGGTTTCGATGCATCTTGCAGTTCTCTATCTTCCTGTTTTAAGCAGTTTGTTTTCGCTGGTGCCGCTTCACTTAGGCGATTGGGCTGTGATTTTATGCTTATCGGGATGGACGCTCTTTGTGAGCCTGATTAGACGGCTGTGGCGACCGAAAAGAGCCATTCCTTCAGCGGCGCAACGAGTCTGATAGAATTGATTTTGGCTATATTGCAGCAATTAAGGAGGTTTTTTCATGAATTTTACAAAAGTACACGGTCAGGGAAATGATTTTGTAATTATTGACGGAACAAAAGAAGCTGTTACAGACTATTCGCAAGCAGCAATTGAAATTTGCGATCGCCACTATGGGATTGGCGCTGATGGGTTTGTTATTATTTTGCCATCAGAAACCGAAGATTTTCGCATGCGAATTTTTAACTCTGATGGCAGCGAAGCGGAAATGTGCGGCAATGTGACGCGTTGTGTTGCCCGTTATGTCTATGAATATGGTTTCACAACGAAAACGAAAATTACGTTGGAAACCTTAGCTGGCGTGATTCGTCCCGAACTGATTATGAAAGATGGCAAGATTGAGACGGTTTGTGTCGATATGGGTGAACCCCGTCTGTTAAGAAAAGAAATTCCTATGACCGGCGATGGCGATAGTCAAGCTGTAAATATAGCAATTGTCGCTGATGGAAAAGAGTATTTGGCAACATGCGTGTCTATGGGAAATCCTCATTGTGTAATTTTTGTTGACGATATGGCTACCGTTGATTTGACTAAAGTCGGACCAGTCATCGAAACGCATCCTTATTTTCCCCGCAAGACCAATGTAGAATTTGTTGAAGTTCTAGGTCCCAAGGAAATGCGTATGCGTGTTTGGGAAAGAGGCGCTGGCATTACGCTCGCCTGTGGCACGGGAACAAGCGCTACTTTAGTTGCAGCTGTTTTGACCGGAAGGACGCAGCGAGAAGCTCTTGTTCATTTAGACGGCGGTGACTTAACGGTGGAATGGCGCGCCGATAACCATATTTATATGTCTGGTCCGGCTGTTGAGGTTTACTCTGGTGTGTATCATCGAAAAGTATAAAAGAAGTTTCATTTATGAAATAATATGAAAAAAGAGGGAAAAGTCAGAGAAATGGTGTAATAGAATAAGTAAAGTCTGTGTGTGGGAGAGTGAACCTATGAACAAGTATGCGAAAGCACTCGGTGCTCTATTAGGTTTGATTTTCTGGTGCTCGAATGTCTTTGCGGCCGCCTCTGCTAATGATAGCGGCGCAGCACAGACTTATGCTATTAAGGGCGTCCATTTAAGTGATGATGATTTCATGGCGCCTTGGCGCTCTTATGAAGAAAAGACGCAAAAACTAAACGACAGCGTGGATCAGGCTTATTGCTATACGCCCTTTCTCGTAGTAGCAATTGATGCTAGAAATAAACTGGCTGATCATTTGCCTGTCTATGTGCCAGAGGGAGAAAAGCTTTGGCAAGACTATGCCGGGTTTTTAACCTTTGCTGTTCAGTTGTACCAAACCGATTCGACCTTACCACAAGGCGTTGCTGTGTGGCTGGAACAAGATCAGAAGATTTTTTCTCCTGTTCAGTCCAATTTGCCCAGTGAGCTTAAAGTGGTTGCGCCAAGTTCTGCTCCCGTAGCAGGAGCGCCGAAACCGCGCCAGCTTTATTTGTTTGCAGCTTACTACTATTTCCCTGATGAAGGGATTTCTCATGATCGCCCTGTAATTTTATGCGTGGCGAATAAAGAGAAGAAATACCGTTTTTTCTTTGATATGAAAAAAATTCGTTAGAGAAAGAGAGGGGGAGATTTCCCCCTTTTTTCTTAGAAAAAAGGAAATCCACGAAAAAGCTCGAAATAGATTGATAATCAAAGCATGAATTCGTTTTTTTTGCTTACAATACTCCATGGTAAGGGATGGTGCAGATTAGTGCTTAAAAGTATGACAGGGTTTGGTCGGGGCGAATTTCTAGATGAAAGCCACCGACTTAGTATAGAAATTAAAGCAGTGAATCATCGATATAATGAAATTGTAGTTCGCATGCCGAAAAATTTAGCTTCACTGGAAGATAAGATACGCCGCAAGATTGCCGCAAGCCTTGCCAGAGGTCGGATTGACGTTTTTATTACAGTAGAAGAATATGGCGAAGCAAAGCGCAGTGTAAGGGTTGACAAAGAGCTGGCAATCGCTTACCATAAGGCGATAAGCGATTTGGCGACACTACTTAATATGACAGCAAGTGAATCAGTCAGTCAAATTTCCCGCTATCCTGACGTGCTGAAGGTAGAAGAAGTACGTGAGGATGTTTCTGTGCTTTGGCCCAAAATTGCCGCTGCCGCTGATTCGGCCATTCAGAATCTTATGAGTATGCGGATTGCTGAAGGCGATAATATTGAGGCTGATTTTATCAGACGGATTGCCGACATGAAGGAAATTTTGGCGAAGATTGAAGTGCGGGCGCCGCAGGTTGTCAGTGATTATCGGCAAAAAATTTCGGAACGGATGAATGAGTTTTTACAGCCTGTGGCGGTGCAAATTGATGAAGGTCGGTTGTTGCAAGAAGTTGCTTTATTTGCTGACCGTATTTCAATCACCGAGGAAATTGTCCGTTTAAAAAGTCATTTTGATCAGTTTATGACCATTTTAAATAGTGGCGAGGCTGTAGGTCGAAAGCTTGATTTTTTAGTGCAGGAATTTAATCGCGAAACGAATACGATTGCTTCTAAAGCCAATGATTATCAGATTGCTACACTCGTTGTGGAAATGAAAAGTGAGATTGAGAAGATCAGAGAGCAAATCCAAAACATAGAGTAGTAATATAAATGGTTTTGCAAGAATTTTGCAGGAGGAATCAGAATATGGAAATCAAATTAATTAATATTGGTTTTGGTAATATTGTATCAGCTAACCGGATTATTTCCATCGTGAGTCCTGAATCGGCGCCGATTAAACGCATTATTCAAGAAGCGCGTGACCGTGGTATGCTGATTGATGCGACTTATGGACGGCGAACTCGTGCTGTGATTATTGTTGATAGCGATCATGTGATCCTTTCAGCAGTTCAGCCAGAAACTGTCGCGCATCGGTTGTCAAGCAAAGATAGTGCTGAAGATGTACAGGAATAAGGGGGATATACAGGTATGACGCGGCGTCAGGGAGCGCTACTTGTTCTTTCCGGCCCCTCTGGAGCCGGCAAAGGAACAATTTGTAAAGAGTTACTTCGAAAAGCTTCAGCTACACTTCACTATTCTGTATCGGTTACTACAAGACCGATGCGGGTTGGGGAGGAAAATGGAGTCAATTATTGGTTTGTTTCGCAGGAAGAGTTTTTGACGATGCGTGAGCAACAAAACTTGTTGGAATGGGCGGAGGTTTATGGTAATTATTACGGAACGCCGCGACAATTTGTTGAAGAAAAACTACAGGCTGGCCAAGATGTCATCTTAGAGATTGATATTCAAGGCGCAATGAAAGTCAAAGAATCTTTTCCGCAAGGCGTTTTCATTTACATATTGCCGCCGTCGCTTACGGAATTAGAACACCGTATTGTTGGGCGGGGAACTGATAGTGAAGCGGTTATTGAGCGGCGTATGAAATGCGTCAAAGAAGAACTTACCTTTGCCCATGAATATGATTATGTCATTGTCAATGATGTAGTGGCGAAGGCGGTAAGTCAGGTTGAGGCTATTATGCAGGCGGAGCACTGTCGCATTATTCGTAATGAGGCGTTACTTGAACATATTTGCCTGTTTGGCAGTATTGACGAAGATGAAGAATTACCAGGCTGATTTTAGGAAGGAGATTTTCAAACATGATATATCCATCGCTTGATTTACTCGTAAACAAGGTAGATAGTAAATACACTTTAGTCGTACTGGCGGCGAAACGGGCCAGACAGATTATGGACGGGGAACCAACCTTGATCGACTGTCGTTCCAATAAACCGGTAACAATGGCGCTCGAAGAAGTCGCTTTAGGTAAAGTTTCCTACGAGCGGACAAAGGCAGGTATTAAATAGTGTCAATTCAAGGCAAGAATATTGTGCTAGGCGTTACAGGCGGCATTGCTGTTTATAAAGCGGTTGATGTAGTAAGTAAATTAAAAAAAGCCGGTGCCAATGTTCATGTGATTATGACGGAATCGGCAGCGAAATTCGTCAGTGCGCTTACGTTTCAGGAAATGAGCGGCAACCCTGTTGTTGTCAGCATGTGGAGCGAAGCGAAGCATTGGAATGTCGAACACATTGCACTGGCGACGTTAGCCGATGCGTTTTTGATTGTTCCGGCTACCGCTAATATTTTGGGCAAGATTGCGAATGGGATTGCTGATGATATGCTGTCTACGACAGTGATGGCGACAAAAGCTCCCGTTATTGTTGCTCCGGCGATGAATACGAATATGTATTGCAATCCTGTTGTGCAAAAAAATATGACCACTTTAAAAGAGCTTGGTTACCACTTTATTTCGCCTGGCAGCGGTCTATTGGCCTGTGGCACCGAAGGAGTGGGACGGTTAGCGGAACCTTTGGAAATTGTCGCTTTTGTACAAAACTTTTTTGCGCAGAAGAAGCCGCTTCTTGGTAAGACCATTTTAGTTACAGCAGCTGGCACGCGTGAAGCCATTGATCCTGTTCGCTATATTGGTAATCGATCCAGCGGGAAAATGGGCTATGCCATTGCAGCGCAAGCGGCGAAACAAGGAGCTCAGGTTGTTTTAGTATCTGGTCCTTCCAGTTTGCCGCAGCCTGATGGTGTTACTTTTTGTTCTGTTGAGAGCGCCAAAGAAATGCAGCAAGAAGTGCTAAAGTATTTTACGACTTGTGATGTCGTCATTAAGGCCGCCGCTGTATCTGATTATCGTCCGGTAACGGTAGCTACCCATAAAATCAAGAAAAATGACGGGAATTTAATCATTGAATTAGAGCGCAATCCGGATATTTTACGCGAATTGGGTACTATAAAAGAAAAACAGATTCTCGTAGGCTTTGCGGCGGAAACGCAGAATGTGGAAGCCTATGCAGCGAAAAAACTGGTAGAGAAGAATCTTGATCTTATTGTGGCGAATGACGTATCACAGCCAGGCGCCGGATTTAATGTTGACACGAATATAGCCAAGCTTTTATTCCGTGATGGCGCCATAGTCGAATTACCGCAGATGACGAAAGAGGCTTTGGCTGATCAAATATTAAATCATGTTTTCACAATTCTGCAAAAAAGCTCTTGATTTTTTTGCCATTCTACTATACAATTGCACTTGTGAAAATTTTATATTTTACTCATCAAGAGTTGGTGGAGGGACAGGCCCAATGATACCGCGGCAACCATTTAGTACAAGCTAAAACGGTGCCAATTCCGGCGAGAAATTCTTGCGAGATGGGAGAGCGAATGATTAAACTCCCATTTAGGGAGTTTTTCTTTTTTAAACAGCACAATAGAGGAGGGCTTTTTTTGAAAGAAAAACGTGTTTTATTTACATCAGAATCAGTTACAGAAGGACATCCTGATAAAATAGCTGATCAGATTTCTGACGGCATTTTAGATGCTATTTTAGAACAAGATCCTTTTGCTCGCGTTGCCTGTGAAACGCTGGTAACGACCGGTCAAGTCCATGTAGCCGGTGAAATTACGACGCAGTGCTATGCCGATATTCCTAAAGTTGTCCGCAACACCGTAAAAGAGATTGGTTATACTCGGGCAAAATTTGGTTTTGACGGTGATACTTGCGGCGTCCTTGTGTCGATCGACGAACAGTCGCCTGATATTGCTATGGGTGTTGATAAAGCGTTGGAAGCGAAACAGGGAGAAATGGATGAAATTGAAGCAATTGGCGCTGGCGACCAAGGCATGATGTTTGGTTATGCTACGAATGAAACTGATGATTATATGCCTTTGCCAATTTCCTTAGCGCACAAATTATCACGTCATTTATCGGAAGTTCGTAAAAATGGAACACTGCCTTACTTGCGTCCTGATGGAAAAACGCAAGTTACGGTAGAATATGTAAATGGCAAGCCTGTACGCATTGATACGATTGTAATTTCGACCCAACATGGCCCAGAAGTGGAACTAAAAACAATTGAACAGGATTTAATCGCACATGTGATTAAACCAATCGTACCAACGGAACTGCTTGATGATAAAACTAAATATTATATTAATCCGACGGGCCGTTTTGTTATTGGCGGTCCACAGGGTGACGCTGGCTTAACAGGCCGTAAAATTATTGTTGATACTTATGGCGGCATGGCTCGTCATGGCGGCGGTGCTTTTTCCGGTAAGGATCCTACAAAAGTAGACCGCTCTGGCGCCTATGCAGCTCGTTATGTGGCAAAAAATATTGTTGCCGCCGGCCTTGCTGATAAATGCGAAATTCAGCTTGCTTATGCGATTGGCGTAGCTCGTCCTGTTTCAGTTATGGTAGAAACCTTTGAAACAGGCAAAGTGGATGACGCTGTTATCGCTGCTTTAGTACAGAAACATTTTGATTTGCGTCCTGCTGGCATCATAAAAATGCTGGATTTACGTCGTCCGATTTATAAACAGACGGCTGCTTATGGGCATTTTGGCCGTAACGATCTGAACCTTCCTTGGGAGAAAACCGACAAGGCTGCTATTTTACGCCAGGAAGCTGGTCTATAAAGCCATAATTTCATCATACTTGGCTATACTATAAAGGCTGCTTTATTTTATAGTCAGGAGATGATATTATGAAACGATTTTCCTCGTGCGCTAAGAACCGTCTTCATCGTTACGCACCACAGATGCCTTACTGTTATGAGGAAGATTGGTTTACCCAGGAAGATCCTCTCTCCTGCAATTTACCAAGCTGGTGGAATTGGGAGCAGGATTTTGCCGAGTTTGAGCGAATTGAATTTTAGAAATCGGATTTTATAAGGAGACTATTTCTTAGTCTCCTTACTTTTATGCGTGGTGGAAAATATGACCTATGCTCAGGTTGTTGTAAATATAACGGTAAGAAGGCTTGATCGTCCCTTTACTTATCTGGTTCCAGAAGGTTGGGAGGTAGCAAGGGGCTGTCGTGTTCTCGTTCCCTTTGGCCCTCGTATGGTAGAAGGCTTTGTAGTAGCTGTTCTATCAGCTAATGATTTGATAGCAGCAGCAGGCGAAGAACTTGACGAAGAGGCGTTAAAGCCCATTCGGGAAGTACTTGATGAAACACCGTGGTTTGATGAAAGTATGCTAGAAACAGCTCGGCAGCTTGCTGATTATTATTTATGTTCGCTCAGCGATACACTCAGACTATTCGTGCCAGGGAAAAATACGATAAAAACAAAGCGGGGCTATCAGGAAAACTTGGCTGATTTGCCAGAGTTAAAGCAGGTTTTGCAGGAGCTTTCTTTGACCCAAAGATCGCTTTATGAAGCAATACGTTCATCAAACTTAAAAACAGAAGCAGAGCTCATGAAACTGCCGTTTTATTCGAAAAAAGATTTGCAGTTTCTCTTGCGTGCTAAAGTCATTACAACAAAAATTATTACAAGTCGGACGGCAAACGAAAAAACCGATAAGGTATTGGCAATTTGTGCTGCTTTGTCTGATCAAGGGAAGACTGTAAATTGGTCGCGTCGTCCTGCCCAGAAGAAGGTTATTGACTTTGTACAGCAGGGCTGTGTTATGTGGTCTGATTTGAAGAATCAGGGCGCTCAGTGGGACGCTGTCAGACGGTTGCAAGAAGAGGGCTGGATTACTTTCAAGGAAGTACGGACTTTTCGCCGTAGTTACGGTGAAACTGCCATCATGGGCACTCCGCCTGTTTATACGAAGGAACAGCAGGACGCGCTTGCGAAAATAATTCCTTCGTTGGCCGTAAAAGTGCAGCAAACTTTTTTGCTTCATGGCGTAACCGGCAGTGGCAAAACAGAAGTTTATCTGGCGGCTGCAGCGGAAGCGAGGCGACTGGGACAGCAGGTTATTATGCTTGTGCCGGAAATCGCATTGACAGGGCAAATTGTCCGACGTTTTAAGGAACGATTTGGCGAGGATGTCGTTGTCATTCATAGTAAACTCAGTTTTGGGGAACGCTTTGATTCTTTTTGTCAGATGAAGGAAAGAGAAGCGGGGATTGTCATCGGGGCTCGCTCTGCTTTATTTGTTCCAGCTCCGTCCCTTGGTCTGATCATGCTTGATGAAGAACATGAATTTACCTATAAGCAAGAGGAACTTCCTCGTTACCATGCGCGTACGGCGGCGATTATACGGGCAAAAACTACTGGCGCTACCGTTCTTTTGGGCAGTGCTACGCCAGCTTTGGAAACATATTATGAAGTGCAAGAAGGACGCTATGAGCTGCTTTCTCTGGACTATCGTGTTGATAAGCAGCCGATGCCGCAGGTGGAACTTGTTGATTTGGCCCAAGAATTGAAAGCGGGACGGCGAACCGTAATTTCTCCGCCGCTGGCTAATTTGCTTACCGAAACGATGCAGCGAGGCGAACAAGCAATTATTTTGATTAATCGCCGTGGTTATTCAACCTTTATTCTTTGCCGCGAATGCGGTCATGTCATATCCTGTCCTCATTGCGCCATTGCTATGGTTTATCATTCAGTAGGGCAGGATCTTCGCTGTCATTATTGTCGTCAGACGGCGTCCGTTCCTGATATCTGCCCGGCCTGCGGCAGTCGTTATATTAAGTTTTTCGGCACAGGAACCCAAAAAGTAGAGGAAGAACTTCATAAATTGCTGCCAGATAAGACGGTAGTGAGAATGGATCAAGATACAACAAGCAAAAAATTTTCCCATGACCGGATTTTAAAGGAATTTCTGCAAGGAAAACAAGATATTTTGCTGGGTACTCAGATGGTGGCGAAAGGTCACGATATTCATAATGTAACGGCTGTTGGCGTGATTTCTGCTGATACGGCGCTCAATTTACCAGATTTTCGGGCGGCTGAGAGAACTTTTGCCTTGATTACTCAGGCTGCTGGCCGGGCTGGGCGCGGCGATAAACCAGGAACTGTCGTTGTACAGACTTATAATCCTGACCATTATGCGCTTCTTGCAGCAGCTGACCATAATTATCGGGCTTTTTATGATCAAGAAATTGAATTTCGTCGTCAGCTTTCTTATCCACCCTTTTGTCAGATTATCAAAATCATTTGGCAAGGCAAGGCAGAAAGTCCTTTACGCTTGCAGGCGGAAGCAGCTTGCCGCGTTTTACAAAATAGGTTAACTTCGCCCCAGACGGAGATCATTGGACCAGTAGCGGCAGCGATTGCTAAGATTCAAGATACGTATCGCTTGATTGGACTGATTAAAACAAGCGAACCTGATAAGGTTCGGGACGTCATTCGCGACGTAAAACTATTAGAAGAGCGAAATGTGACTGTCGATGTAGATCCTCTTAGCTTGATGTATTAGATTTTTTACTTGTTATGTGCTAAAATTGTTTCAGGATTTTCATAAAAGGAGGAATCATTATGGCGATTCTTGATATAAAACGAGCTGGCGATAAAGTACTTAAGGAAATTGCGTTGCCAGTAGAGAAAATTGATAAAAAACTTAAGCAGCTTCTTGATAATATGGCTGATACTATGTATGCGGCTGATGGCGTAGGTTTAGCTGCACCACAAGTCGGCGTATCACTGCGTGTTGTGGTGATTGATGTAGGCGATGGGCTGATTGAACTGATTAATCCGGTTATTATTGCCAAAGAAGGCGAAGAGGTAGGTCCGGAAGGTTGTTTAAGTGTGCCCGGTGTTTGCGGCGAAGTGAAACGTTTTGCCTCTGTAACAGTAGAAGCTTTGAATCGGCAAGGAAAAAAGGTTCGATACCAAGGAACAGGACTTTTAAGCCGCGCTTTTCAGCATGAAATTGACCATTTAGATGGGATCTTATTTATTGACATTGCGGAAGCGATTATGACTAGTTCAAAGGATGATTCTAATGACAAATAAGCCATTGCGTGTAGTTTTTATGGGCACGCCTGACTTTGCTGTTCCCTCATTAAACGTGCTTATTGAAAATCCCTTGACTGAGGTTGTCGCCGTAGTAACCCAGCCAGATAGGCCGAAAGGCCGCGGGCGAAAGCTTATGTTTCCGCCCGTTAAGGAAGCGGCTGTAGCGGCAGGAATTACCGTGCTTCAACCTGAGTCGATAAAAACAGAAGAAATGTTTCACACCTTACAAGAGCTAGCGCCAGACCTGATGGTTGTAGTTGCCTTTGGCCAATTTTTGCCTGAATCGCTCTTAAAACTGCCGCCTTGTGGTTGTGTGAATGTCCATGCTTCCTTATTACCCAAATACCGTGGCGCAGCACCGATTCACTGGGCGATTATGAATGGCGAGACCGTGACAGGTGTTACAACCATGTATATGGATAAAGGCATGGATACAGGTGATATGATTTTAAAAGCGGAAACAGCCATTCCTGCCGATATGACAACAGGGACGCTGCATGATGTGCTTATGCTGCAAGGCGCTAATCTGTTAAGTGAGACTGTTGCGTTAATTGCTGCTGGCAAAGCCCCGCGGGAACAACAGATTGCTGAAGAAGCTACTTATGCTGCTTTATTGAAACGTTCAACGGAACGAATTCAATGGAAAAGAACAGCCCAAGAAATTCATAATCAAGTAAGAGGCTTAAATCCCTGGCCAGGCGCTTTTGCGAAAACCGATTCGATGAATCTTAAGATCTGGCAAACTCGTGTTCTTGATGATGCGCAGACTGGTACGGCAGGAATGATTGTCGCTTGCACGGAAAAAGGCTTTGTCGTTCAGACCGGCAAGGGCCTTTTAGAAATCGTTGAAGTGCAGCCGGAAAGTAAACGGAAAATGACAGCCCAGGAGTGTCTATGTGGTTACTGCATTCATCCTGGGGATACGCTAAAGTAGGGGTGAGTTTATGCTGGAAGTAGTTAGCCGACCACAGAAACGATTGTTTTTGGCGTTGCTCTTAGTCAGCCTGATCATAGCAGCCTGCTCCATCTATGGAATTTGGAAAGTCAGTTTACCTGGATTGTCAGCTTTGAATGAGTTGCTTCCTTGGTTTATTGGCACGATCCTCGGTCTATTTGTATTGACTGTATTTGCTGGTGTCGGCGGAATTATTCTGGCGATTCTCGGATTTCCTACGCCCCGGTTTTTCCAAGGTGTTGCCTGGTCTGCTGTCCAACTACTTTTTCCTATTGCAATTGCTTTAGGTAAATTGTTTGATGTAGATAAAGAGCGGGTGGAACGATCTTTTATCGAGGTGAGTAATCATCTGATTCGTAAACGACAGGTTATTGTAAAACCAAACCGTTTCTTAATCCTTACGCCGCACTGCATTCAGCAGGAAGACTGCCCTTATAAGGTTACTAAGAATATCGAAAATTGCCGACGCTGCGGTCGCTGTCAGGTAGGGGAGCTTGCTGCTGTTGCTGAAAAGTACGAAGTCCATTTGGCCATTGTTACAGGCGGTACTTTAGCGCGGCGTGTAGTCAAAGCTTTAAAGCCGCAAGCGATTTTAGCAATTGCTTGCGAGCGGGACTTGACTACAGGAATTCAAGATGTATTTCCGTTACCCGTAGTAGGCCTCTTAAATGAGCGGCCCTGCGGTCCTTGTTGTAATACGCGCGTCGATATGGCGGCCGTAGAAAAGATTGTACGGCAATTTCTCGGAATGGAAGAAATAGCAGAAAAGGAAGAAAAACAGGCGGAGGAATGTAAATGAATGCCAGAGAAATGGCGTTGCAAGTCATTAATGAAATAATTGATAGTGGAGCCTACTCGAATATTGCCTTGGCAAAAAAATTGCATAAGAGTGTTGTGAGCGAACAGGATCGGCGCTTTATTACCGAACTTGTATATGGTACGGTTAAGACTCATAAGACACTTGATTATTTTTTGGCCAAGTTTATTACCCGTAAACTTTCTACTTTATCGCCTGTTATTTTAAATATTTTACGTCTTGGTTTATATCAGATTCTTTTTTTGACAAAGGTGCCGCCATCGGCTGCTTGCAATCAGTCGGTAGAACTGGCTAAAAAGTATGGTCATGCTGGCACTGTAAAATTTGTCAATGGCGTGCTGCGTAATATGATTAGGCAACAAGATAAACTGACCTATCCTGATCCTGCCCAAGAGCCAGATGCTTACTTGGCTTATTTTTATTTTCACCCGCTGTGGTTGGTACAGCATTGGCTGAAGCAGTATGGTTTTTCTGAGACGGAGGCTTTATGTGCGGCGAATAATGAAATTCCGCCTTTAACGCTGCGTACGAATACGTTAAAGATTACGCGGGAAGAGTTGCTTAAAAAGCTACGAGATCTTGGAGTTGTCTGTGAAGCTTTGACGAGTGTGCCCGAAGGAATTCTCGTTACAGAGCATGCATCGCTTGATCATTTACAGCCGCTGCAGGAAGGCTTTTGTCAAGTTCAAGATACAAGTTCTATGCTTGTCGCGCCGATTGTAGATCCGCAGCCGGGGGATTTTGTGATTGATGCTTGTAGCGCTCCTGGCGGCAAAAGCACTCATATGGCGGCATTAATGCAAAATAACGGCCGAATCCTTGCCGTAGATTTGCACGAACACAAACTACCTTTAATTGAGCAGAATGCCAAGCGGCTTGGCATCTCAATCATTGAGACTTTGGCTTATGACGCCACAAAATTATCGAAGTCTGGTTATGAGCTTGCTGATAGAGTACTGGTTGATGCGCCTTGCTCCGGTCTTGGCGTATTGCGCCGTAAAAGTGATTCTCGCTGGCGTAAAGATCCGAAGCTGTTACAAGAGTTGCCTAAATTGCAGCTGGAAATTCTACGAGAGGCGGCTCGCTGCGTAAAGCCGGGCGGTGTTCTTGTCTATAGTACTTGTACGATTGAAACGGCGGAAAATGAAGCGGTTATCGAGCGTTTTCTGCAGGAAAAATCTCACTTTGTGCTTGAACCGGCTGGTAAATATTTACCGCAGCCTACGGATGATAAGGTTATTCGCTTCTTTCCTCATCGCGACGGACAGGATGGTTTTTTTATCGCTCGCCTGCGGCGTAGTCACTAAAGGAGGATTGAACTTTGAAACAAAATTTATTTGGATTATCGATTCAAGCCATATCAGAAGCTGTTGGCGCTTATGGACTCAAGCCTTTTCGAGGCCGCCAAATTGCTAAAGCCATTTATCAACGTTTTGTTACGGATTTTTCGGAGATGACCGATCTCAGTAAAGAGGATCGGGCGTTGCTTTCCGAACATTTTTCAATTGAAGCGCCGCAATTAGAGCGGGAGATTGTTTCTAAAGATCAAAAAACCTGTAAAGTTTTGTTGCAGCTTATTGATGGCGCCTGCGTCGAAACCGTCTTAATGCGTCAGCCCTATGGCAATAGTTTGTGTATTTCCACTCAGGTGGGATGTGCTATGGGCTGTCTTTTTTGCGCTTCTACTTTGAAGGGGCTAGAGCGAGATCTTACGGTAGGCGAAATTATTGGGCAAATTTGGTTTATGCAGCGTTTATTAGCTAAAACAGAAGAAAAAGTAGATACTGTTGTTGTTATGGGCACAGGCGAGCCGTTGCAAAATTATGATTCGCTGTTGGCGGCAATTCGGCTTTGCCATGACAAAGATGTTTTTCATCTAGGCTATCGTCATTTTACTGTTTCGACTTCCGGCATTGTCCCGCGTATTTATGACTTGGCGCAGGAAGAGATTCCCCTTACTTTATCAATTTCGCTACACGCGCCAACGGATGAGGTAAGAAGTCACTTAATGCCAATTAATCGTAAATATCCGCTTGAGGAAGTACTTCAGGCTGGCGATGCTTATGCGAAAGCCACGGGACGACGTGTCACTTATGAATATATTTTAATTGCTGGCATCAATGATGGGGAAGAACAGGCTAGACTGTTAGCTAAACTTTTAACAGGCAAGTTAGCAAATGTCAATCTGATTCCCGTGAATCCAGTACCAGAGCGAGGGTTGCATCGACCGCCGCTTAAGATTATTGAACGATTTGCTAAAATTTTAGCGGATCGTCATATTACAGCAACAGTTCGTAAAGAAATGGGTGTTGATATTCAAGCGGCTTGTGGGCAGTTACGTCATCAAAAACTGATGGAACAAGAGACTTTGTGAGTTTTTTGACTCGCCTGATAAATTCGCATATAATGGGATTATCTGCTAGTTCATTTTGTCAATAGGAGTGTTTATTGTGAAATTTGTCCGGAATCTGGAAAGCTTTTTTGAAAAGTATATTGAAGGCTATTTCAACAGTAAATTTTCCAGTGAGCTTCAACCAGCGGAAATTGCCAAGAAGCTTGTACGGGAGATGGAAAATAAATGTTCTGTCGGCGTTTCTAAAACATATGCTCCCAACCATTACCAAGTTTTACTGCGTAAGACCGATTATGAAGCTTTGTTGCCTGTAGCTGGGGCTATTCAAGAAGAAATGACTCGGTTCTTATTAGAAGAAGCAGAAAAACGAGATTATACTGTACTGGCGACGCCAACTTTTGAATTTAGCGAGGGAACCAATTTAGGCAAAGGACAGTTTGCAGTGATTGGTGAATTTACGGAAGCGATTCCTTATGAACGACCAGCTGCGCCGCCGAAAAAAACAGTACTTGACGCGGAAGAATTGGGGCAGACAAAAACATTTGGTAATTTTTCGCTCAAAGCGACAGAAACAGCTGTTTTACAGTCCAAAGCCCACCTGAAAATAGTGGAGGGACCCGATCGTGGTGCTGTGGCGTTACTTTCTTTGCAGCGGTTTCATTTAGGACGCCGCGAAAATAACGAGCTTTCTTTGTCCGATATGAATACATCGCGTCTTCACGCTTACATTCAATGGGAAGAAGAACAGTACGTACTTTATGATGCCAAGAGTTTAAATGGTACTTATGTGAATGGCCAAAAAATCAGCCGTAAAGTATTGAAGCACAACGATAAGATTCGAGTAGGACAGACTTTGCTTTTATATGAGGTGATCTAAGTGCCATCTTTTTCGCTGCCCCTTGTAAACAGCAGTCAGATCCTAAATGGGGTTGGTCTGGTACTGCAATATAGTTTACTTGGTTTTATTTATTATTTTATTTACCGCATGGTTCGCTTTGGCTATGCTGATTTATCTAGATCGTCTGCCGCTGCAAAAGCAGAAGAAACCGTCGGTTTAGGCGGGGCTAGGCTGCGCGTTCTAGAAACAGGAGAAGAAAGTATACCAGAGTCAGACTATTTAATTGGTGATCAAATTTCGATTGGACGCAGTCTAAATCATACGATCGTGTTGACAAATGCTTTTGTTTCCTACGACCATGCTATTATCGAACGACGGAAAAATCATTATGTTTTATCTGATTTAAATAGTACTAACGGAACTTTCGTAAATGGCGATAAAATTCAGGGAGACTATCGACTGGAGCAAGGAGACGAAATTCGAATTGGAATCGTGACATTTCGCTTTGAGAGGTGATGGATGTGCTGGCTTTTGTCAAAACAGATATTGGATTAGTGCGTGAAGTGAATGAAGATCATTATGCTTTTGAGCCGCCAGAGCTTTTAGTTGTGGCCGATGGCATGGGAGGGCATGTGGCAGGCGAAATTGCGAGCCAGTTAGCAATTTCAACGATTGTTGAGTATTTACGGCAGCCTTTTGCCGCCAATAAAACGCAACAGGAGCTAGAGAAGGCTCTACATTTAGCCAATGAGAAAATTTATGAGCGTTCGCAACAAGGACGCCAGTATTTAGGCATGGGAACGACAGTGACTGCCTGTTATATTTTGGGACAAAAAATTTATTGGGCTCACGTCGGGGACAGCCGCATGTATCTTATGCAACAAGGGCTTTTACGGCAAGTGACTGAGGATCATTCGTTAGTTGGTGAATTATTGCGTCAGGGAAGTATTACGAAAGCGGAAGCTGATGTGCATCCGCAACGCAATATTTTAACACGCGCGGTAGGAACAAGCAGTAAAATTCTCGTAGATTCCGGCTGTGCTCAGTGGGAGCCATCGGACTATCTGTTGCTATGTACAGATGGGCTGACCGGTCTTGTTTCGGAAACTGCGATTGCCCAAATGATTTCGACAGAAACGATTAGTCAAAATACGGTCGATTCACTGGTACAAGCGGCGCTAACAGCCGGGGGCTATGACAATGTTACTGTAATTTTGGCGCAAAATGAGGGAGAATCTTAAATGGGACAGCTTCGATCCCGACAGGAAGCTTTATTGCTTGTTTGTGCATCACTCATTTTAATAAATGGTCTTTTGGTTGTTTGTCTAGCTCATAACACGATGGATCTAAAGGTGCTTTTACCGGCCGCTTTATTGATTATCGGCGCGTTTATTGTTCATTTTATTGTTCGTCGCTTAGCGCCTTTTGGCGATCCATTCTTTTTTTCCGGGGCTTTTATGCTTGCAGCCCTTGGTCTAACTATGATTTACCGACTGAAGCCTCAGCTTTATTTTTCGCAGACCTTATGGGTAGGAATTGGCTTTTTCCTCTTTTTGCTTGGCTCGTGGTATTTTCGCCAGATTGAGAAATTAGCAAGTTATAAGTATATCTTTGGTATTTTGGGAATTGGGCTACTATTAGCTGCCGTGATTTTCGGCGTAGAAATCGGCGGTCATAAAAGTTGGATTGTTTTAGGTCCCATTCGATTTCAACCGTCCGAATTCGCTAAAATCTTTGTCGTGCTTTTTTTAGCAGGTTATCTGAATGAGAATAGAGAATTGCTCCGTTTTGCTACAAGACGGTATGGTTTTTTTGAAATACCAGAGCCGCGTTTTTTGGCACCATTACTGCTTCTCTGGTTTTTAACAACGGTCATGTATATTTTTCAAAGAGATCTTGGCTCCGCGCTGCTTTATTTTGGCACAGTTGTCATTATGGCTTATATGGGAAGCGGGAAGACGAGTTTTATATCTGTTGGCACCGTCTTGTTTTTACTAGGTTCTGTGGTAAGCTATAAATTTTATAGCCATGTACAAACAAGGGTTGATATTTGGCTCGATCCTTGGCAAGATCCTTCCGGCGGGGCCTATCAAATTGTTCAGTCGCTCTTTGCTTTAGGTAGCGGTGGTCTCTTTGGTAGCGGTTTAACTTATGGATTTCCAGAGTTGATTCCGGAAGTGCATACTGATTTTATTTTTGCAGCGATTGGCGAAGAACTTGGGTTTGCTGGTGCTGGCGGTACGCTATTAATCTATTTGTTTCTTGTCTACCGAGCTTTTCGTACGGCTATTTATGCTAAGACGCCTTACCAAGCGCTGGTTGCTGGCGGACTTGCGACTGTTTTTGCTCTACAGGTATTTTTGATTGTCGGTGGTGTTATCAAATTCTTCCCACTTACGGGGATTCCTTTGCCTTGGATCAGTTATGGCGGCAGCTCCCTTGTGGCAAATTTCATTATGCTTTCCATGCTTTTTGCCATTTCAGGAAGAAGGTCAAACCATGGATAATATACTCATAGGATCAATTCGTAAAGCAGCCTACTTTTTACTAGGTCTTCTTTTGCTGCTGTTGTTTTACTTAACGTATATTCAATTTTATGAGAGTTCTTTTTTATCATCGCATCCGTTAAATCGCCGTAGTGCTTTGCTTTTAAAGCAAGTGGAGCGAGGCGACATTTTAGATCGCAATGGTAAAATTCTTGCTCAAAGCCGTAAGGAAAAGGGTGGCTTTGTCCGCGAATATCCGCAAGGTTCGCTCTTTGCTCAGGTGATCGGTTATTCTGATGAAAAATTGGGTAAAACAGGCATAGAAAGTACTGCCAATGGCGAACTCTCTGGCATGAGCGATCCTTGGCGTCGCTTAGGCGCCATTAGTCATGTTTTTTTCCCGCATCAAGGGCACTCGGTTATTTTAAATCTCGATGCCGATTTGCAGCAGGTTGCTTATCAGGCGCTAGGAAATCGTAAAGGCGCTGTTGTAGCTATTTCTCCCAAGACCGGGCAGCTACTCGCTTTAGTGAGCAAGCCGTCGTTTAACCCGAATCGGATTGCGGAAGAATGGCAGAGTATATCAACAGATAAAAATGCGCCACTTTTAAATCGAGCCCTGCAGGGGCTTTATCCGCCAGGATCGACCATGAAAACTTTGACAGCCGAGGCCGCATTTTATGAAAAACTGGCAAATCCGCAGAAAATATATCGATCCGATGGGTTTTTAAAAATACCGCCTGATTATGTGTTGCATGAAATTCAAGATAAAGCCTATGGTGATCTCACCGTCAACCAGGCTTTTGCCGTTTCTTCCAATGTCGTTTTTGGCAAGTTGACTTTAGAACTTGGCCGCAGCCGATTAAGTAAAGCCTATGAACGATTTGGCTTTGATAAGGCTCTCGATGAATCTTTAGAAGGAGAAAAGCCGCGTTTGCCGAATTTTAAAGATCTTGGCGATGGTGATTTGGCGCAGACGGGAATCGGTCAAGGTAGCTTGGTGGCATCGCCTTTGCGTATGGCTATGTTGGCAGCGGCGCTAGCCAATAATGGACAGATGATGGAACCTTATTTAATTCAAAAAGTTGTGGATTATGATGGTCGCATCTTGCGGCAGAATTCGCCGAAAACATGGCTTACGGCTACAACCCCGGAAGTGGCTGCTTTCATGAAGCAGATGATGATTTATGAAGTAGAAAAAGGTACGGGCCGCGGCGCTGCATTAGGCGGCGTGACGGTTGCTGGTAAAACAGGAACAGCGGAAAATCCCCATGGCGATGATCATGCTTGGTTTATTGGTTTTGCTCCGGCGGAAAATCCCGTTATCGCTGTAGCAGTGATTATAGAGAATGGTGGCGGCGGTGGTGCTGTAGCGGCCCCTGTTGCTCGTAGAGTATTTGAAACGGCACTACATTAAGGAGGTGAATGGTTTTGCTTATCAATCGAACACTTGATAATCGTTATACAGTGCTCGAACTCGTCGGCGGTGGCGGTATGGCGGAAGTGTACCGTGCTCATGATGAATTACTGGATCGCTATGTGGCAGTCAAGGTATTGCGTTCTCAATTTACATCCAATGAAGAATTTGTGCGGCGTTTTCGCCGGGAAGCGCAGGCGGCGGCAAAATTATCTCATCCTAACATTGTAAATGTTTATGATGTCGGACGAGATGACGATATTTATTATATTGTAATGGAATTTATTTCTGGCGAAACCTTAAAAGAAAAGATTGATCGCGAGGGCATTTTACCTGTGGAGACAGCCGTAAGAATTGCTGATGAAATTGCCCAAGCGCTTGAAAATGCCCATCAAAACCATTTAGTCCACTGTGATATTAAACCTCATAATATTATGGTTACCAGTTCTGGGCGGATTAAAGTTACAGACTTTGGGATTGCCAGAGCCGTCACTTCAGCAACGATGGTTCATACAGGTACAATTATTGGCTCTGTTCATTATTTTTCGCCCGAACAAGCCAAAGGCGCGCCAGTGAGCGCTCAATCGGATATTTATTCATTAGGTGTAGTTTTGTATGAAATGCTTACAGGCAAAGTTCCCTTTAACGGTGACTCACCAATTGGAATTGCCATACAGCATATTCAAGAAAGGCTGGTTCCGCCGAGCGAAATCAATCCTGATGTTCCGCCGCTTGTAGAAGCGATTGTCATGAAAGCGATGGCAAAATTGCCTGCTGACCGTTTTGCTACAAGCAGTGAAATGATTAATGACTTAAGGCTTTCACAAGGTTATATGCGTGAAGACAGCACAAGGCTTCTGTCGCGTGAAGAGTATCCGACGCAAATGATTTCAGGCATGTCTGAAGCATTAAAAGAAGCTGGTCATGAACCTACGCGTCTTGTGGCAAAAAACGGAGTACAGCCGAAGCCTTATAATAAAAAATTAATTTTAGCTTTTATCGTCTTTTTTATTCTTTGTTTTGCTGGCGGAGCATTTCTCGCTTTCGGTAAATTTTGGAGCGGAGCAGAAGTCACTGTACCTGATGTAACAGGCAAACAGGTTGAACAAGCGAAAAGCATACTGACAAGCCGGAATCTTCGCGTGTCAGTATCCGAAGTGTTTAATGACAAAGTTCCGATGGGGCAGGTCATTTCACAGTCGCCGGAAGCTGGAAGTGTTGTAAAGGAACAAAGAACGATTAATTTGATTGTCAGTCGTGGTGGGGAAATTGCTACAGTTCCTGATTTACGCGGCTTAAATCGTAAAGATGCGGAAGCCGCGCTCAGAAATGCCGGTCTTAAAGTCGGACGGGTTGATGAGCAGAGTTCTTCCGAGGTGCCGGCTGATGCAGTTATCAGTCAGAATCCGCGACCACCGGCACAAGTCGCTAAGGGAACAGCAGTGGATCTTGTAGTCAATAAAAGTGCGGTCAAAAAAGTGACATTGCCTGATTTTAAGGGCGCTCTGCTTTCCACTGTGACAGCGCAGCTGGAAAATCTTAAATTAAAGGCTGGCTCAGTGACTGAGACGGTCAGTGATAAATATCCTGCTGGTACGATTTTGGAACAGAGACCTGCCGCAGGTGCTGAAATTGCGGAAGGAACTGCCGTTGATTTTACTGTTGCGAAAGGCGGCGGAGGCGGTGGGGTAAAACACGGAAGTCTGTCGGTGACTGTGCCGGAAGGGCCAGCACGCCAGACGGTTCAAATTGTTGTTACCGATAGCAATGGACGGCGCGTTGTCTATGAAAATGTTCATAAACCAGGCGATAAGATTGAAAAGCAGTTAGAAGGAACCGGAACAGTTCGGGTTCAGCTTTATATTAATGGTAGCTTGTCACAGGAACAAAATTTATAAGGAGAGATGCTGGTGCTCAGAAGATATCTATGGTAATGACAGGTGTTGTTGTAAAGGCTTATGGCGACTATTACAGTGTCCAGACAAATCAAAAGGTAATTTTATGTACAGTGAAGGGACGAATGAAACAAGAACGGTTTACCTTAGTTGTCGGCGATCAAGTAGATTATAAGGTAACAGGGGAAGGCAAGGGAATCATCGAGAAAATTCATCCCCGCACTTCGCTATTAAAGCGTCCGCTTGTTGCTAATATCAGTCAAGTTGTCGTAACCTTTGCCTGTTGTAATCCTGACTATTCCCTTGATTTGATTGATCGTTTCTTAGTTCTTGTGGAATCGAGTGCACTGCAGCCTATTCTTTGCTTTAATAAAGTGGATCTAGCTGACCGCGATGAGATGGAAGCCGTAGCAGAAATTTATCGCCGTATCGGTTATAAAGTGTTTTTTACCGATGCAAAATCCGAAGCAGGAATTAGCGAATTACGTGCTTTGCTTGATGGTGAAATCACTGTTTTTTCAGGACCAAGCGGTGCCGGAAAGTCTACGTTGCTTAATGCCATTGAATCAGGCTTACTGCTTAAAACGGGGCAGGTAAGTGATAAAATTGGTCGGGGACGCCATACAACGCGTCACGCAGAACTGCTTCCGTTGAAGTCAGGCGGCTTTGTTGTTGATACACCAGGATTTTCCTTTACGGAAATCACTTTGCCGGAGGATACTGTGAAAACCTGCTTTCCCGAGTTTTATGAGTTACCACAAGCATGTAAATTTAGTTCCTGTCTTCATGATAAAGAGCCGCAGTGTCAAGTGAAGGAAGCTGTGGCTCAAGGCAGAATTTCGTCGAGCCGCTATGAAAACTATGTGACAATTCTGCATGAAGCGCAGGCTAATAAGAAGGGATATGGAAAATGAGTACAATAAAAGTAGCTCCTTCAATTTTATCGGCAGATTTTTCTCAGCTTGGCGCTGAAGTAGCGAAGCTGGAGGAAGTGGGAGCCGACTATATTCACATTGATGTTATGGATGGTCATTTTGTTCCGAATTTGACCTTTGGGGTGCCTGTTGTGGCTGCTATTCGTTCTTTTACTAAGCTGCCTTTTGATGTGCATTTGATGGTAGAAAAGCCTGAGGAATATGTAATTCCTTTTGCGAAAGCTGGCGCCGATATTCTAACAGTTCATGCCGAAGCGACAGTGCATCTTCATAAGCTCTTACAGGAAATCCATAAAGAAAATATGAAAACAGGTGTTTCGCTGAACCCGGCAACGCCGCTTTCCCTGATTGAAGAGGTTTTGCCAGATATTGATATGGTATTATTAATGAGTGTAAATCCTGGTTTTGGCGGTCAGGCCTTTATTCCAGCAGTAACCGATAAGATTGCACGTTTGCGCCGCATGATTGAAGAGCGGGATCTCAAAACGGAAATTGAAGTCGATGGTGGCATCAGCCCTGCTAATGCCAATATTGTTACTGCAGCAGGCGCTACGGTTTTAGTCGCTGGATCAGCTGTTTTTTCCGCGAAAGATCAAGCAGCAGTGATTCGCGCTTTAAAAGGCTGCTAAATTTCTTAACGGTGATATGTTCCTGTTTACTATTTATAAAATGAAAAACGCTTAAATCCCTTGGAATGTAAAGGATTTAAGCGTTTTTGTTTTTGAGTTTATCTTGATACTATTATAAATTAAACACGCAATATTTTGAAAGGTTTGACATATATTGTGATAAATGGTATACTAATTATGAAATGTAAAATGATGTATAATGAAAATTGCATAGTTTGGGATAGGTGCCCGCAAGGGCTTAATAGGGAAGTCCGGTGAAGTACCGGCGCGGTCCCGCCACTGTAATAGGGAGTGAGTCCAAAAAATACCACTGAGGCAAACGTCTTGGGAAGGTTTGGATAAACTATGATCTAGAGCCAGGAGAACTGCCTATCTGTCAGTCACCGTTTTTTTACCCACGAGCGATGGGGAGGGGATTAAATGAGAATAATTTATCTTGTGATGCCAAACCTCCCTGTTTTATGCAGGGAGGTTTTTTAGTATTTCCGAGCAGGGGTTAATTAAATATGTCAAAGTAGGTGCCCGCAAGGGCTTAATAGGGAAGTCCGGTGAAGTACCGGCGCGGTCCCGCCACTGTAATAGGGAGTGAGTCCAAAAAAATACCACTGAGACAAACGTCTTGGGAAGGTTTGGATAAACTATGATCTAGAGCCAGGAGAACTGCCTATTTTATAATCACCGCTATACCTGCGAGCGACGGGGAGGGGATTTGGATAATTGACAGATGCTTTTTAGCAAACATTTTAATTATTTTTCAAATCTCTTGACTTTACGTCAGGAGATTTTTTTGTGTGTTTTACCAAATGTACAGTCTCTTGTGTAAATTATGAAAATATTATGGAGGTATCGTGACCATTTTTGCTGCAGCAATGAGTAGTGATAATAAAAAATTTCTCAGCTTGGCTGTTCCATTGATTATTTCTTCCATTTCAACACCACTCCTTGGCGTAGTCGATACGGCTGTCATGGGGCGATTCCCTCAGGCGGCTTATATTGGCGGCGTAGCAATTGCTACTTTGATTTTCAATACTATGTATTGGCTGCTTGGTTTTCTTAGGATTAGTACTTCTGGGTTTAGTGCGCAGGCTAGTGGGACAGGAGATAAAAAGACTATTACCTCTGCGCTGTTGCGGCCTATGGCGATTGCTTTTATTTTGGGCGTACTGCTTGTAGTCTTGCAGTATCCAATCAAAATTGCCGCTTTTATGCTAGTGACACCGAGTGATGCTGTCAGGACATTAGCAGAAACCTATTATGATATTCGAATTTGGGGAGCGCCTTTTGTATTGACTGGCTATGTAATGAATGGCTGGCTAGCAGGCATGTCTAAAGTCAAACTGTCCCTGTGTTTACAGATCTTCATGAACATCTTGAATATTTTACTGGTATTACTGTTTGTTCGGATAGGGGGCATGGCTGCCGATGGTGTGGCAACAGCAACCCTCATTTCGGAAATAGCGGCTACGGTCCTAGGGCTTGTTTTGATTTACCATATCAAAGAAGTGTCAATTACCGGGATTTCCTTGGCGATATTCTGTAATATAGCGGCGTTCACCGCCATGATGAAGGTCAATAGGGATTTATTTATACGAACAGTATGCCTCTTGTCAGTATATAATCTGATGGCTATATACGGCATGCGATATGGGGAGGTTGTACTAGCGGCTAATGCTGTATTGATGCAAATTCATTTTGTTATGGCCAATTTGCTCGGCGGGATCGGCAATACCGCTACAATATTAGTGGGGAAAGCCATAGGAGGAAAAGATGGTAAGTTGTACAAAAGTACAGTCCAATTAACTGCATTTTGGGGCTGGGTTACGGCATTTCTTTTGTTTGGCGGGGTTTGTTTATTTAAAAACGCGGTGATTGGACTTTTTACTAATCTTAGTGAAGTGAAGCAACTAGCTGACCTGTATATATATTGGGTCGGTCTATTTCCTTTGAGCGCTGTTTGGGGGCTGCAGCTTTATGGCATTTTTGCAGGCGCAACATTGTCGACTCCTATCAGGAATTCTATGCTCTATTCGCTATTGGGCTGTCTCATTGTTTTTTTATTAGGAGAACCATTCTTAGGAAACCATGGCATATGGTTGGCCTTTACGGTATTCAGCCTGGGAAGATCGATATTTCTTTGGATCTATTTACCAGGGCTTAACAAAAAAGTTGCAGTCATTGCAGAAAAATAAAAAGAAGCGTTAATAAAAAGAAGCGTTAATAAAAAGAAGCGTTAATAAAAAGAAGCGTTAATAAAAAGAAGCGTTAATAAAAAGAAGCGTTGTTCCCAAATAACAATATAGCTAAAACAAAGGAGCGGGTGTCTTGACTAAAAAACAATTTATGCAGCGTTTGCTGCAAATGGGCATTACCCTTATTGGCGTAAGCTTTCTGACATTTTGCCTAATGTATCTTTCACCAGGGGATCCAGTAGCTATGCTGCTAGAGGTAGGAGATACCATTGTGTCGGAAGAAACAATTGCGGAGACAAGGGCTCAGTTAGGTCTCGATCAACCATTTCATGTTCAGTATTTTCTCTGGGTTACTGGTGTCTTACAAGGCGATATGGGCATGTCCTATTCGGCAAAAATGCCTGTAGCTGAGCGGCTCTGGCAATGTTTGCCTGGTACATTGGCGCTAGCAGGTTCAGCTCTTGTTATGATGCTACTTATTTCAGTGCCTTGCGGTATTCTTTCCGCTGTATATAGAAATCGCGCCGTAGATTATTTGATTCGCGGTTTTTCTTTTGTGGGCGTGTCCATGCCGAGTTTTTGGGTAGGACTTATTTTATTGTATATTTTTGGCCTGAAACTACGGCTGTTTCCTATTGCTGGCGGTGTAGTGTCTTTGGACCGAATCGTATTGCCCGCGTTTACCCTAGCGATTGCCATGTCTGCAAAATATACGCGGCAGGTGCGGACTGCCGTACTAGAGGAACTAGGGCAAGATTATATCATTGGTGCAAAGACTAGAGGACTTCCTCTGAAAAAAATTATTTGGCGGCATGTGCTGCCGAATGCCTGCTTACCGCTCATTACTTTGCTGGGGCTATCTATTGGGTGGCTTCTGGGCGGGGTGGCTGTAATTGAGATGGTTTTTTCCTGGCCGGGGCTTGGCAAGATGGCTGTGCATGCTATTGAAATGCGTGACTATCCTCTGGTACAGGGGTTTGTGCTTTGGATCGCCGTGTTATATACAGCAATGAATTTATTAGTGGATGTTTCTTATACTTTGCTTGATCCACGGCTGAAGAAAGGCGGGAACTAAGTGTCACTTAGGGAAAAAGACAAATTTTTGTTTGGATTGTATTCGTTTTTAGTACTGTTAATTGCTGCTATTGCCATTTTTGCGCCATGGCTAGCGCCATATGACCCCTATGAGGCGACCATGCGGCATTCGCTGTTGGCACCATCGACTGAACATGTACTTGGAACAGATAAACTGGGCCGTGACTGCTTGACCCGAATCCTCTATGGAGCTCGGACGTCTCTGCTTATGACTTTATCCCTAGTTGTTCTTATTTCAGGGATAGGAACGTTTATTGGCATTCTTTCCGGCTATTTAGGCGGTAAAGTGGATATGGCGCTCATGCGTTTAGTTGATATGATGTTAGCCTTTCCGGGAATCGTGCTGGCGATTGCTATTGCCGGTATGCTGGGCGGAAATATACTAAATACCATTTTAGCCCTAGCAGTGGTTAGCTGGACTAAATATGCTCGATTGGGACGCAGTCTTACCTTGAAATTGCGTGAGCGTGATTTTATTTATGCAGCAGTAACGAATGGCACAAAGCCGCTGCAAATTTTGCGGCATCATATTTTGCCGAATGCTTTACCGACCATTGTGGTAACAGCGGCGATGGATATTGGCACGATGATCATGGAACTTGCTGGGCTATCTTTTTTAGGGTTCGGCGCTCAGGCGCCTACTCCGGAATGGGGTTTGATGCTCAATGAAGGGAGACAGCATATCCAAACTGCCCCTTGGCTTATGCTTTATCCAGGGATCGCTATCTTGATGGTTGTAGCAATATTTAACTTGTGGGGTGATAGCCTACGAGACATTATGGATCCACAGAAAGCAAATTGAGGAAATGAGAGAGGGAGAATTCTGTGAAAAAATGGACTAAATTCATCTGTGTAACTTTATTGTTTTGCCTGGCCGTAAGTGTTATGGCAGGATGCGGGAGCAGCAAGTCGGAAGTTGATCAGAAAACGCTGAAGTTTGGGGTAACAAATTTTGCCGACTCTCTGGAGCCAACAGAAAATTATTTTGGTTGGGTTGTCATGCGGTATGGCATGGGAGAAAGTCTTGTAAAGTTTGACGAAAAAATGAAAGTAACGCCTTGGTTGGCCGAAAGCTGGCAAATCAGCAGTGATCATATGACCTGGACCTTTAAAATTAGAGATGGCGTAAAATTTTCAAATGGCAAACCGCTAGATGCGGCTGCCGTCAAGGCTTCGCTAGAAAGGGCCTTTGCCAAAAATAAACGGGCAGTAACCTTTTTTAAATATACAGAAATGTTGGCTGATGGGCAACAGCTCACGATCCGTACAGAGAAGCCGGAACCAAATCTGCCGGGCTTTTTAGCTGATCCTCTATTTTTGATTGTCGATGTATCGGCCGAGGCGCAGCGTAATTTTGCGAAAGAAGGCCCTATTTGCACAGGTCCTTATATGTGCAAATCCTTTGTCAAAGACAAAGCGGTCATGGTAAAAAATCCCTACTACTGGGATGGAGAAGTGCCTTATGAAACCGTTGAAATTCCTTCGATTGATGATCCTAATACCCGCGCAATGGCTTTGCAATCAGGCGAAATAGATCTAGCGGTTAATATTGCGGCAGGCGACATCGGTCTATTTAACGATAGTACAAAGTATCACATTGATAGAATTTCTTCGCTTCGCACAGTGCTTGCCCGAATTAATCAAAAAGGCGTGCTGGGCGATCCCAAGGTGCGCGCCGCCTTTATTAGCGCTTGCGACCGTAAAGCCTATAACGAAGTGATTTTGAAGGGAACTTTTATTGAAGGCAAAGCGCCCGTACCTCCCTCCATGGATTATGGTTTTGACCAGCTTACTGATCCGAACAGTTACAATATGGAACGGGCTAAACAACTTCTAGCAGAAGCCGGTTGGAAGGACCTAGATGGAGATGGTATCCTTGAAAAAGACGGTAAAAAATTGACTGTAGATTTTGTGGTATACAACAGCCGGGCGGAATTACCGATTTATGCTGAAGCAGTGCAATCGGATGCGAAAAAGGTCGGTTTTGATGTAAAAATAAAAACAGTAGATTATAATTTGGTTGACAAGATGGGGATTAATGGAGAATATGACCTTTTGATTTCTAATATTACTACGGCAAATACTGGTGATCCTGAGATCTTTTTAAACTGGTATTGGCGCACCAATAAACAAGGCGATAATCCTCAGAACGGTTCTGGTTACAGCAATCCAGTTCTCGATAGCAAATTTGCCGAGCTGTCGACGGAATTCGATCTTCAAAAGCGCCGCCAGCTCATTATTGATATACAGCAAATTATTATGAATGATGGAGCCGCCTTATTTTTAGGGTACCCAGAAACCAACATCATTGGTAAGGCAGCTCTGGCTGGGGTCAAAATGTATCCTTCTGATTATTATTGGCTGACAAATCAGATTCGACCTGTAAAAAAATAAAGCACTTAGAGGAGAATGGAGATGTTGTTAGAGGTGCAGAGACTTTTTGTCTCTTATGCAGATCAGGACATTGTTCAAGATGTTAGTTTATCCCTTGCAGAAGGAAATGTTCTAGCAATTGTGGGGGAAAGCGGTAGCGGCAAAACAACGATTATCCGCGCTATTCTTGGCTGCCTGCCCCATGAAGGTCGTGTCCGCGAAGGAACGATTTTGTTTGAAGGTAAGAATGTATTAAAAAATGCTGATCAAGACTGGCGCCAACTTTGCGGAACCAAGATCGCAATGGTTTTTCAAGACAGCGGCAGCATGCTAAATCCAATTCAACGAATCGGCAAGCAGTTTGTCGAGTATATCTGTGAGCATTCGTCTATTAAAAAACTAGAGGCCGCTAAGGCGGCGGAAGAAATGCTTAGAAAAATGCAACTGCCGAATCCGGAAAATATTATGAAAAGTTATCCTTTTGAACTGAGTGGCGGTATGCGCCAGCGTGTCGGCGTGGCGATGGCTATGTTTTTTAAGCCGCGGCTGCTGCTGGCAGATGAACCGACATCGGCTTTGGATGTTACGACACAGGCGCAAGTAGTAAAAGAAATGCTAGAAATTTGTCACAAGGATAAAACGGCTATTATTCTTGTGACACATAATATTGGTGTGGCCGCTTATATGTCAGATAGTTTGCTGGTAATGCGCGAGGGGAAAATAGTGGAGTCTGGCAGGACAGCTGATATTATTGCTCAACCTCAAACGGAGTATGTGCGAGAACTGCTTGAGGCTGTACCACAAGTCGGAGGGAAAAGATATGTCAGCTGAAAAAGCAGCAATTCTAGAGATCGATCATGTCATAAAGCGTTTTCCCGTAGCTGACGGACGGATGTTGACAGCTTGCAATGATGTATCATTATCTCTCTATCAAGGAGAAACACTAGGAATTGTTGGCGAAAGTGGCTGCGGTAAAAGCACGCTTGTAAAGCTGATTATGCAGCTCTATGAGGCGAGTAGCGGGGCTATTTACTATCGGGGTAAAGATCTTACGCAGCTTAAAGGCGAAGCGAGGCGACAAAATCGGAAACATATACAGATGGTATTTCAAGACCCATCTCAAGCCTTTAACCCCAAGATGAAAATAAAGGATATCCTTTGTGAACCATTGCGAAATTTTAATCTGTTAAAGAGCTGGGAAGCACCAATACAAGTTACCAAGCTTTTGCAACTTGTTGAATTGCCAGAGGCTTTTGCGAATCGTTATCCTAGCAACATGAGCGGCGGACAACGTCAGCGTATTGGAATTGCCCGTGCGCTGGCTTTGTCGCCAGAGATTCTTGTCTGCGATGAGGCGACTAGCGCTCTTGATGTATCTGTTCAAAAAAAAATCGTGGAACTTTTAGTAAGAATACAACAGGAAAAACATTTATCCATGATTTTTATCTGTCATGATTTAGCATTGGTTGCTCAGATTAGTCATCGCATCGCCGTCATGTATCTTGGTAATATTGTCGAAATACTCGCTGGCAGTGATTTGCAAACTGCTAGGCATCCTTATACTAAGGCACTCTTACAAGCTGTTTTTCCAGTAGCACAAAAAGGAAATTCAGAGGTTCGTCTGTTAGAAGGGGAAATACCAAGCCCGCTCGCCTTGCCGCCAGGGTGTTCGTTTCAAAATAGATGTCCTGAAACCAGAGAAATTTGCAAACAGGAAAAACCTAAATTACAAGCGATTTCAGCGGAACATCGTGTTGCTTGCCACTTAGTGAGTTGCGCTTTAAAAGGTTGCTAAAATTTCTTAAAAGTGATACACTAACAGAGAAGTTGAAAATTACATAATATAGTAAAGATAGCCTTTGGGGCCAGGTGAGAAAGCGTGCTTTCAATTCCTGACCGGCGGTTAAAGCCCGCGAGCCGTTATGGTTGATTCGGTGTAATTCCGAAGCCGACAGTACAGTCTGGATGAGAAAAGGCTGAGTAGATTTGTTTGTGTTGCACAAGCTATTTTCAGGCCCCTTTGTATATTTTTTTCTACAAGTGGCTGAAGATAGCTTGTTTTTGTTTTTCTACCTCGCCCTGACTGAAAGGCAAGATTGCAGGTGAAACAGAATGATTATAACTAAAGAAGAACGACAGTATCATGAAAAGTTCATGCAAATGGCAATTGCTGAGGCAAAGCAAGCTTTAGGCTGTACCACGCCAAATCCTCTTGTTGGCGCCGTGATTGTAAAGGATGATAAGGTGATTGGCAAAGGCTATCATCATATGGCAGGAACGCCCCATGCGGAGATTCATGCGCTACAAGAGGCGGGGGAAGCGGCAAACGGCGCTACTATTTATGTAACTCTGGAGCCCTGCTGCCATCACGGCAGGACAGGTCCTTGTACTGAGGCGATTATAGCGGCAGGTATTCGCCGCGTCGTTGTGGCAATCACTGATCCCAACCCGCTTGTAGCCGGCCATGGCATCGATAGATTGCGTCAAGCTGGTATAGAAGTCTTAGAAGGAATCTGTTGTTTAGATGCCGTAAAAGTGAATGAAGCGTTTGTGAAATGGGTTTCAACTAAGATGCCTTTTGTCTTATTAAAGACAGCCATGACGCTTGATGGTAAAATTGCTACAGCGACAGGACAGTCCCAATGGATTACTGGCCCTGCCGCCAGACAAACCGTTCATCGTCTGAGAAATCAGTATGATGGGATTCTTGTCGGAATTGGTACGGTGCTTGCCGATGATCCGCTTTTAACAACGCGGCTGCCTGAGGGCCCAGGTTGTAATCCAACGCGGATTATTCTTGATAGTAAGGCTCGTACACCGCTTGATGCCAAAGTCGTTACAAATAAAGAAGCGCGAACTATTATTGCTGTAACAAAGTCTGCGTCAATGGATAAGGTAAAGGCCCTAGAAGCTGCCGGTGTAACGGTTTGGACAATTAGTGAAGGGCCAAGCGGCTTGAATCTTAGAGAACTTTTTAGCCGTTTAGCCAGTTATCCTGTAACAAGTATTCTTGTAGAAGGCGGCGCTGCTGTCAACGCTTCTGTGCTAGCAGAAAACCTAGCTGATAAGGTGGCCTGGTTTGTGGCGCCAAAGATCCTTGGCGGCAAGACGGCGCCATCGCCGATTGGCGGCAGTGGCGTGGCAAGTCTTTCGCAGGCTTATGAACTAGAGGATCTTGCCATAGAGCAGCTAGAGGAGGATATTCTCATTAGCGCTTATCTGAAATCACGGGAGGGACGCGATGTTTACCGGACTTGTGGAAGAATTGGGTAGAGTGAAACAGATTGAAAAGACGGCAAAATCAGTTCGCCTGACAATTGCCGCTAAAAAAGTCCTCACTGATGTAAAGTTAGGTGACAGTATTGCCGTGAACGGCGCCTGCCTTACAGTTGTTGATTTTAGCACCAGCCATTTTACGGCCGATGTCATGCCGGAAACTGTGAAACAGACAGGTCTTAGAGATCTTGCGATTGGCGCTGCTGTAAATCTGGAACGGACGCTTCGCGTTGGTGATCGCTTGGGCGGTCATATTGTGAGTGGTCATATTGATGGAATCGGCACAATCCAGAATGTAAAAAAAGATGATATTGCCGTTGTTGTTACAATTACTGCGGCGGCAGAGGTCATGAGATATATTGTAAAAAAGGGCTCTATTGCCATTGACGGAGTCAGTCTAACTGTTGTGGATTGTGATGCGCATTCGTTTAGTGTATCACTCATTCCTCATACTTATGAAGTGACAGCTTTAGCTACCAAGAAAATTGGTAGTACTGTTAATTTGGAAACTGATATTTTGGGACGCTATGTGGAAAAGTTATTACAGAGTGACACTACTGAAGCAGTAGCTGAGCCAAGTCGCATATCCACTGCTTTATTAGGTAAATATGGGTTTCTAGCATAAAAATTTTAAAGAAAGTATTCTTGTTATAAGATGGAGGGATAGTATGTTTAACACAATTGAAGAGGCCATTGAGGATATTAAACAAGGAAAAATGATTGTTGTTGTTGATGATGAAGACCGTGAAAATGAAGGCGATTTATTAATGGCTGCCGAAAAGGTAACGCCAGAAGCTGTCAATTTTATGGCTACTCATGCTCGTGGCCTAATCTGCATGCCTGTTGACGGTGCACGGCTTGATGAACTCGAAATTCATCCTATGGTGGAAAACAACACTGATAACCATGAAACAGCGTTTACTGTATCCGTTGATGCGGTAACGACAACAACTGGGATTTCTGCTTTTGAACGGGCAGAGACCATCCGTTGCATTTTAGACAGTAAATGCAAACCAACGGATTTAAGACGTCCTGGCCATATTTTTCCGTTGCGCAGTCGCGAAGGCGGTGTTTTGCGTCGGGCGGGGCATACCGAAGCAGCAGTTGATTTGGCGAAGTTCGCCGGTCTTTATCCTGCTGGCGTGATTTGTGAAATCATGAATGAAGATGGGTCTATGGCGCGCATTGATTCGCTGCAAAAGTTTGTAAAACAGCATAATTTAAAACTGATTACTGTTGCCGATTTGATTCGCTACCGGAAACGTCATGAAAAGCTGATTACGAAGGCAGCTGATGCAACGATGCCGACGAAATATGGTCAATTCCGGGTTGTTGCCTACGAGAGCGCACTTGATAAACAGTGCCATATTGCCTTAGTTAAAGGCGATGTTTCTGGCAAAGAAAATGTTCTTGTTCGTGTTCACTCTGAATGCCTTACAGGCGATGTGTTGGGATCTTTGCGCTGCGATTGCGGCGATCAGTTGGCCGCATCTTTAAAGCGAATTGAAGCAGAAGGCGAAGGCGTACTGCTCTATATGCGTCAAGAAGGTCGCGGCATTGGTCTCGCTAATAAAATTCGCGCCTATGCTCTGCAAGATAAAGGCAGTGATACGGTAGAAGCCAATGAACTCTTAGGCTTTCCGCCGGACTTGCGTGAATACGGTATTGGCGCTCAAATTCTAGCCGATCTAGGCTTAACAAGTATTCGTTTGTTAACGAATAATCCGAGAAAACGTGCTGGTCTGGAAGGCTACGGTCTGAAAATTACCGAGCGGGTTCCCATGGAAATTCGTGCTAATAAATTCAACAACCGTTATTTATCAGTGAAAAAAGCAAAGTTAGGACATTTATTGAAACAGTATGAGGAGGCAAAATAAGATGTCAACAATTTATGAAGGAAATTTGATTGCGAAAGATCTTCGTGTTGCTATTGTGGTAGCTCGTTTTAATGAATTTATTACAAGTAAACTTTTGTCTGGAGCGAAGGATGCCTTATTGCGTCACGAAGCACAGGAAGATAATATTGATACTGTTTGGGTTCCCGGTGCTTTTGAAATTCCTTTAGCGGCGCAAAAACTGGCGAAAAGTCAAAAATATGATGCTGTAATCTGCTTGGGAACAGTAATTCGTGGCAGCACTTCTCACTATGACTATGTTTGCTCTGAAGTATCCAAAGGAGTAGCTCATGTGGGACTGGAAACAGGCGTACCGACTATTTTTGGTGTACTTACAACAGAAAATATCGAACAAGCGATTGAGCGAGCTGGCACAAAAGGCGGCAATAAAGGATTTGATGCCGCTATGTCCGCCATTGAAATGGCAAATCTATTAAGAAATATTGGATAAAGATTACTTGTTTTACAATTATTTCCTGGGAAATGAGTGTTTGTTTTGAAAATAGCAATTGTAAGTGATACTCATGGATGTGCTGCTACTTGGCAGCACATCTATGAAACCTATATGAGTGACGTTGACTCTATTATTCATGCTGGTGATATTTTATATCATGGACCACGCAATGAAATTCCGGCAGAATATAATCCTAAAAGTTTGATCGACATGCTGAATCAGCTGCCGCAGCCCTTCTTTTCCGTACAGGGAAACTGTGACAGTGAAGTCGATGGAATGGTTTTACAGTGGCCGATTCATCCTTCCTTTATGTACTTGCAGTTAGGTCGATATAAGATCGTAGTGCAGCACGGCCATACTTTAACAGACGATCAGAAGGTGAAATTAGCGCAGCGCTATCGGGCTAATTTATTTATTAGCGGTCATACTCATCTGCCTGTGCTTGCATCTCATGAAGGTGTGACTTTACTGAATCCCGGTTCGCCAGCTATGCCTAAAACAGCTGCTAAACGGGGTTCTTTTGCCTTACTTTTTGATCAAAAGATTCAGATTGTCGCCGTTGATAACGGGGAAGTGCTTATGGAGGAAAACTATGGATCATTTAATTAAAGCAACGGCAGGCGATGGCTTGCGTATCCACGCCGCTGTTACCACCGAGCTGACAGAAGAAGCTCGACTTCGCCACAATTGTTCGCCTGTGGCCACAGCGGCGCTTGGTAGAACGATGACGGCAGCTTTGCTGTTTGCAGCTAACTTAAAAACAGAAGAAACGGTTACCCTAAGAGTAGCCGGTGATGGACCTTTAGGGGAGATCATTGTAGATGCTAAGGGCGGTTTAGTCCGTGGCAAGGTGAAAAATCCAACAATAGATCTTCCGTTAAATGCAGCAGGAAAACTTGATGTCGGTGCTGCTGTAGGCCGAGGATCACTCTATGTGACGCGTTATACGAATATGAAGCAGTCGTTTACGGGCAGTTCGGCTTTGGTTTCTGGAGAGATTGCTGAAGATGTTACGGAATATCTCTACACATCAGAGCAAACGCCTTCTAGCGTAGGCCTCGGTGTGCTAGTAGAACAGGATCGGACTGTACGGGCGGCAGGCGGCTTTATTTTGCAGGCTTTACCGGATGCTTCCGATGCTGATCTTGATATTGTAGAAGCTAACCTCAAGGCGTTACCGTCGGTATCGTCGCTTGTTGCTGAGGGGCAAGATGCGAAAACTATGATTGAAGCTCTTTGCAAGGGGCTTCCAATCCGTTATTTAGAGGAACAGGAACTTGCTTTTCGTTGTACTTGTTCCAAAGAACGAGTGGAAACTGCTTTAATCAGTTTAGGAAGCGAAGAATTGTCTCGCTTGATAGCTGAAGATGGCAAAGCAGAGCTTGTTTGTCATTTTTGCGGCAATAAATATCAGTTTGATCAAACTGATTTGAATGAACTTTTGCAAAAAGTAAAAGAAGAATAAAAAAAATCCTCCGCAATAAGCGGAGGATTTTTTTATAAAACATAAAAATTAGATTGCTCTTTGAATTTTGCCGGAACGGAGACAGCGAGTGCAAGTGTTAACTCGTTTAATTTCGCCATTTACAACTGCTTTAACACGCTGAATGTTCGGTTTCCAAGTGCGTTTGGTTTTCAAGTGGGAATGGCTGACGTTAAAGCCGCTGCGCTCACCTTTGCCGCAGATTTCACATAAGTTTGCCATTTATTCCACCTCCTTTTAAGAAGGACAAAATATCCCTTTACTAAACATTAGTATTTTAGCACAGATCACTAAGAGAATGCAAGTCTTTAGCAGGATTTTTTCCTTATGGTCAGAATTTTATTATATAATAGAAAAAAAGGGGTGAATATAATGATCACAACAGATACTTTGATTATTGATATTCTCCGCAAATATCCAAAATCTCAACTGGTTCTCAAACAGCATGGCATGAATTGCGCCTCCTGTTTAGGGGCTGACTCTGAGAATATCCAGAGCGGCGCAAAAAATCATGCCGTAAACATTGATGAATTGTTAGCAGAATTGAATCGTTTGGCGGCAAGACAGAAAGGTGATTAGTGTGCTCGAGTGGAGCAGTTCGATCCAATATATTAAAGGCGTTGGTCCGGCGAAAGCAGCGCAGCTTGGAAAACTAGGGATCTTTACAATTGGTCAATTGTTGGAATATTTTCCGGTTCGGTATGAAGATAGAAGTCAGTTAAAGCAAATTAGCGAGCTATCGCCGGGAAACGTAGAGGCGTTTCGGGGAAAGGTCCTGACTGTAACGGAACGCAAAGTTCGGCGGGGCCTTTCTCTTTTATCGGTTGTCGTTGTTGATTCAACGGGTTCGGTTGAACTTGTTTGGTTTAATCAACCTTTTCTAAAAAAACGCTTTACTGTAGATGCCCTCGTAAGTGTTTATGGTAAAATTGAGCGTCATTATACACTGAAGGTTACGAATCCGGAAACTGAAATAATCAGTGAGACTGATCTATTTCATGGCCGGATTCTTCCTGTTTACCGTCTTGGTGAACATATTCCCCAAACTCTAATACGATCTTTAATAGAAAAATTCTTATTGACGGAATTTTATATTCCAGAAGTCTTGCCGGAAAGAGTTCTTCGTTTGCAAGGACTTATGGGACGCAAAGAAGCTTTTCATACGATTCACTATCCTGCATCGCAAGAGAAACTTCAAGCGGCGATCGATAGACTAAAGTTCGAAGAACTTTTTTTATTACAGTGTGGTCTGCTGCTACTAAAGGCGCAAAATCAAAAACCTTTTTCCGGCATTAAGCATGGCCGGGATGAAGAATTAAGTACTAAGGCCATCGCATTGTTGCCTTTTACACTCACTAAGGATCAGCAAAAAGCCCTCAAAGATATTAAGACCGATATGGAGGACACGCAGCCCATGCAACGGCTATTGCAGGGCGATGTAGGATCAGGGAAAACCGTAGTTGCTGCTTTAGCGCTTGTGAAGACGGTAGAAAATGGCTTTCAAGGAGCTATGATGGCGCCTACGGAGATTTTAGCGGATCAGCATTATCATACCTTGGCAAAGCTGTTAGCACCCCTGAAAATTAAAGTGGGGTTACTCACAGGCAGTAAGACGAAAAAGCAAAAAGAAGAAGTTGGCCGTTTATTACAAGCGGGTCTTCTTGATATTATTGTGGGAACTCATGCCTTGATTCAAGATACCGTACATTTTCGACAATTAGGTCTTGTTGTTACTGATGAACAGCACCGCTTCGGCGTGGCGCAACGAGCAAAGCTTCAGGCCAAAGGAGCCGAGCCTGATGTGCTTGTTATGACAGCAACGCCGATACCGCGAACGATGGCCCTGACGATTTATGGCGATCTTGATGTATCACTGATTCAAGAGTTGCCGCCTGGTCGTAAACCGATTCGTACTTTTTTACGCGGCGAAGAAAAAAGTGAGGCAATTTATCAATTTGTCGCCAAGGAAATCGCGAAAGGTCGTCAGGCTTATGTGGTTTGTCCGCTAGTCGAAGAGTCAGAAAAAATTGATACTCAGGCAGCAGTGCAACGCTATGAAGAACTTTCTACAGGATTATTTCAGGGGATTTCTTGCGGTCTGATTCATGGTAAGATGAAAGCAAGCGAAAAAGAAGCCGTTATGGCTGCTTTTTATAAAAATGACATCTCTTTGTTAGTCGCTACGACGGTCATTGAAGTAGGCGTAAATGTGCCAAATGCAACAATTATGGTAGTGGAAGGAGCCGAACGCTTTGGTTTGTCTCAGCTTCATCAATTGCGAGGACGGATTGGCCGCGGCGAACATGCCTCGTATTGCATTTTGATTTCTAAAGTAAAACAAGGTGACACGCAGGAACGTCTTCAGGTTATGACAGAATCAAATGACGGCTTTGTCATTGCTGAGCAGGATCTTTTGCTGCGCGGCCCTGGGCAATTTTTTGGTACGAGACAGCATGGACTACCCGATCTTAAAATTGCTAATATTGTTACTGATGTGGCCATTTTATTAAAAGCTCGGACGGCGGCGCAAGAAGCTGTATTGGAAGAGGATTATAGGAATTTACTTTCGACCATTTTACCGAATCGTTTTGGTGATCGCTTTTCCCTTATTTTACATAGTTAAAAAAAAAGCGGCGGCTGACGCCGCCTATATGGGAGAGGAGAAAATTTACAATAGTAGTTATGCCTTAAATACAGTCTAATTATACATAAACGAGAAAAAAATTATTATTATTTTTAGGGAGGGGTTTTATAATGAGCAAAAGCAGTGACAAGGTAACTTTTTTACATCATACGAAAGGCTATAATTGTGCGCAGTCCATGTTGGCAGTCTATGGTCCGCGACTCGGTCTTCCAGAAGAAATTGCTCTTAAAGTTGCGTCAGCCTTCGGCGGCGGTATTGCCAGAAGCGGTCAAACCTGCGGGCTCGTAACAGGCGCTTTAATGGCAATTGGCATGACTTGTGATCCAGCCGATCCTAGCAGTAAAAATGAAGTGTGTGATTTAGCTAAGCCATTTTTAGAAGCCTTTAAGGCAGCCAATGGTTCACTCTTATGTCAAGATTTACTTGGTGAATCGATGGCAGGCCCTGCAGGACTCGCAAAGCTGCAAGCGAATAATACAACATCAATTCGTTGTCCGCAGCTAGAGAAGAGTGCTGGCGCTATTTTTGAAAGACTTTATGGCGATCGCTTATTGCCGGAAGAAGAATAGCAAGAGACTAGGAATCATTTTTAATTTGATGATTTTTCAGTGGCTGAGCCTGTTTAACTGAGATTTTTTGAAGCGTAATTGTTGATATTTCTTACTAATAAGGGCTGGTTTACTGACAAATAACACGCCACTGAGTACGAGAATGAGGCCAATAAAGGAATAGAATGAGAGGGCTTCCCCTAATATATAGTAGCCTACGAACTGAGCAATAACGGGTGAAACATAGGTCCACGTAGAGGGAAGCAGCATACCAGCGCGACCTACTAGCCAATAGTAAGCGCCATGTCCGCCTAAAGAACCTAAGAAGATGAGATAGAGCAAAGCGATCATTAAGAGATCAGTCGATTCTGTGATAGAAAAACTTTCAGTGCCAAGAGACAGCAACATTAGCAGAGTTCCCCCAATAACCATTTGCCAGCCGTTAAGGGTAAAGGGACTGATGTTTGCTGCTAGGAGTTTTTGCGCTGTCATCGTGCCAAAAACGTTACCTACTTCAGCAAGCAAAATGACGATAACGGCTAAGAAGGCATAAGGCGTTGCCTCTAGCATCAGTGCCGGAAGTAGAGCAATTGATACGCCGAGAAAAGAAATCAGTAAGCCGCTACCACGAATCAACGAGTATTCTTTCACTCCTTGAAACCATTCGACAAGACCAATCATAAGCGGCGTTGTCGCCGCAAGGAGAGCAGCTAGGCTAGAAGAAATATATTGTTCCCCCCAATAAAGACAGCCGAACATCAGTGCTGTCATGAACAAGCCAACTATAAAAATAGATTTGTAATGGCCTTTTGGTAGGGTAATTGACCTACCGCAAAGTTTAACTGCGAGTAGGACGATGAGTCCTGCTGTAAAAAAACGGGCTCCGGCAAAGAGAAATGGGGGAGCTCCGACATTCACGCCAACTTTAATGGCTAAAAAAGTAGTGCCAAAAATTAAACACATGGCGCTATAAACGATATACATAAAAATCCCTCTTTTCTGTTCTATAACATTGCTGTATTATGAATCTATAAAACCATCATTTACCTATAACAGTCAAATGATGGCTATAACAGTTGGAGGGATTATGAACATATTCATTCAACGGGACAGCAATGAGTCGATTCGACAACAAGTTTATTTAGAACTGGCGCAAAGAATTCGTTCTGGTCTGTTAGAGCCTGGCATCCGACTTCCCTCTGTGCGGGAGTTGGCAAGAGATTTAAAAATAAGCTTAGTCACAGCCCATGAAGTTTATAAAATGCTTCAAGATAAAGGGCTTGTGAAAACCTTACCTGGTAAGGGAACGTTTGTTGTTCTTCTGACAAATAAAGAGCAATCCGAAGGAGCATCTTTACAAGATCCGTATAGTTGGCAGCTTTCTGTGCCAGATTATTTGCCGCGGGCTAGCTTTTGGAGTCAAAGTGCAGTAAGATTGCCAAAAGAAATTCTTGATTTAGCCGATGCCTGCGTCCATTATTCGCTACTTCCCTTAACTTTTATTCAGGAATCGATCCGGGAAACTTTGCGGGGATCACCGGAATCGTTAGGACGCTATGCTGATTTTAAGGGAGATCAGGAGTTTCTGAATGCGTTAACAGAGTACCTCAAAAAGTTGGCTATTGATCTTGAGCCGCATCAGCTTCTTATAACAAATGGAACGCAGCAGGGGATTAATTTATTTGCTCAAACATTTTTAGGACCGAATGATACGATTGCGGTAGAGGCGCCTTGTTTTTCTGGAGCGATTGATGCTTTTCGTCTGGCTCATGTGCGGTTGCAGCCTATTCCCTTAGATCAGGAAGGACTGCGTGTTGATATTTTGGAAGATTTGGCGGCCTATAGCCGTTTGAAAGCCGTCTATGTAGTGCCTACGGGTCAGAATCCTACGGGCGCCATTATGAGTCGATCACGTCGCGAAGATCTTCTGGTTTTCGCACGCAAGCATAATGTACTAATTTTAGAAGATGAACCCCATCGTGAACTCGAAATTCCTCAAATTCAGCGGGATTGTTTGCCACCTCCCTTAAAAATGCTCGATCATGATGGTCGTGTTGTTTATTTAAAAGGTTTTAGTAAATTTCTGTTTCCCGGCATGCGGCTTGGTTTACTCGCCGCTGATGGTAGTATTTATAATCGCTTGCTTGCTGCGAAGTCGATTGCTGATCTCGGTTCGCCCTTATGGCTGCAAAAATCGCTAACGCCGCTGTTTCGAAACCCCAAGCTATTTCAAGCAATTGAGGAAATCAGTTGCCGATTAACAGCTAGGCGACGCAAGGTTTTTGCAACTCTTAGGAAACTGTTGCATCCTGATATTCTTTTGCCAAAGCAATCGTCAGGTCTTTTTATCTGGCTGACTCTGCCGCGGGGGATGCAATCAGACACACTCATTCCCGAAGCGCATCGACGCGGCATTCATTTCTTGCCAGGTTCCATTTTTTATGCAGGTGAACCAGAGATTAATCATTTGCGCATTTGCTGGACCAATCTTTCTGATGAAGATTTACCGCGGGCGCTTACGATTCTTTGTGAATTATTAAATGATGCGGTAAAAACGTTTAGATGTTAGCGTAGTAGGGTATACAAAAAGAGAAGCATCCTTTGGGGGTGCTTCTCTTTTTGTACCTATATGCAGTTTTATTTTAACAAAGTTTGTAGAAACAACAACTCTTCCATGTCATTTAAATATTGGTAGAGCATGCCGCGATGCTCAAATTCATCTCGATCTCTAGGAAGTTCCATCGTGGTGAAACTCTGACGAAAGCGATTAAAGTCATCTAGCCGCAAGACGGCAATATCCTTATGATGAAAATCTTTGGCGATTTTTATCGTGTAATCAGCAACTAAAAGCGTTTGGGGATACGGTGTCAGGAGTCTATCAAAATATTTTTGCATGTTTTTTAAATGATGCAATTGCTGTAAACGAATATCCATGTATTGCGTGTAGTCGCTGCTGTTTGTATAAAAACTGTTATTATAGTTTTTTAATGCCAGTTCGCGGCCTTGTTTTAGTTTCGTTTCTAACGCTGTAAACAAGGCTTCTCCTTTTAGAGAATCAGGTTGATTTTTTAAGGTTTCCGCCATATGACGGAGAATGTCCTGAATCATTCCTTCGATAGCTACTTGCTCTTTTTTTATTTTATGCTCAAAATTTGGCATATATAAATTAAGTAGCATAGCCGTAAGCACACCGATACCCATCAGTGACATTTGATTGATTAGTAGTGGTAGAGAGGTATTTTCTTCAATTAATAGATGGGTAATCAAAACGGAACTGACAACAATGCCGTCTTGTACTTTACATTGTACTGTCAAAGGAATGAAAATTAGTAAAAAGAAAGCAAAGCTAAAAGGGGTGTAACCGCATAACTGGAAGATGACTATGGAAAGACATAAGGCCAATAGAAATGAGCCAATCATTTTAGCAGCAAACCGTACAGATTGTTTGCGGGTTCCCTGAATACAGAGAATCGTAATAATTCCGGCCGTTGTAGCAAATTTAAGATCAAAATGAATCGCAAGATACATAGCGATTCCTGTGCCTATCACTGTTTTAAGAGTTCTATAACCGATAAAATTCATAAATAACCTCCGATATAACTTGTTCCAATTCTATCCTATCATAGAACGAAAGTCCCGGGGAATAGGCCCTTTAGTTTGTTTATTCATTATGTCGGGTCAGTATAAATTGAATTGTCATTTCAATTGGTGATGCAGGTGTGATTTTTTCCCAGGGAGTAGGAGTTACCATATGGGCTGTTTGGTCAGAGGCTGTATCTGTAATATAGGCTTCATCAAAACGATAAATTTTTTGTTCAAGGTCGGCAGTAACATGCGCTTTAACAGTTTGTTGCTGCGTTTTTCTATCAACTAAAAGCCAAAAGTTTAGAATGTTTTTATTGATTGTAATACGATTCATATCCACATGATAAGAAACATTGTTTTGCGTTGTAACATATTGCCAAGTTGCTTCCGCTGCATAAGCAACCTGGCAGATAATCATCGCGAATAGCAAAATCGCTAAAAAACGTTTCATAATTGAGCCTCCTGACGTTTCATAATTTAGTAGCTATATTCATTGACTTCGTCAGCAAAGGGATAATTTCCTATAAAAGAAATTTTTTCATGTGAGAAGTAATTGAAAAAGGCTTTTCTGGAAAAGAATCGAAAGAAAAAGAAAGTGTAATGTATTAGCCCCTACAGGAGGAATGAGCATGGTTGCAGAGACCTTATTGCACAGTAAGTACTATTTATATATGACAAGTTTTTTTGCAGGAATGTCTGTTATGGCAGTAGAACTTGGCGCGAGCAGGCTATTAGCGCCATATTTTAGCTCTTCTCAGATTGTATGGACCATTATTATTGGAACAATCATGATCGCTATGGCACTGGGAAATGTCTGGGGTGGGAGAAGTGCTGACAAAAATCCTAATCCCGATATTTTATATAAACGAATTATTATAGCCGCTTTATGGATTGCGGCAATACCAGTGTTGGGTAAGTATATTATTTTAGCTGTATCTGCTGTGCTTGTTTTAACAATTGATACTGATTTTTTAGTTTTTGCAGCTTTTTCCACTTGCATGATTCTCTTTGTATTTCCTCTTTTTTTGCTCGGTACGGTAACGCCTTCGCTCGTAAAGTACACGGTTGATAGTTTGGACAACAGCGGTCAAACTGTGGGAAAGCTTGTAGCAGTTAATACGATTGGCAGTATTATTGGTACGTTTGTACCGACGTTTATTACGATTCCCGCCGTGGGAACATCAATGACCTTTTTATTGTTTTCTGGTATTCTTCTTGGAATTGGTTTGATTTATTTTATTTATAAACGGACAAAGCCGAAAACATGTATAGCAAGTATTTTATTATTTTTGTTTTGCAGTATAGTTGGATCATCCGATCATTTAGCCTTTTGGGAAAAGAATCTCTTATATGAAGGGGAATCACTTTATAATTATTTACAGGTAAAAGAAACGCCTGATAGCATTATTCTTTCTACCAATGTATTGTTTGGCGTTCAATCAATTATGAAAAAAGACGATAGCCTCACCAAAATGTATTATGATTATGCTCTGGCGGCTCCTATCATGACTGGTACTGCAACAAAAGAGCCAATGAAAATTTTAGTGATTGGTATGGGAACCGGGACTTATGCAAAAGCGTGCCATAAATATTTTACCAATGCTAAAATCGAAGGTGTGGAAATCGATCAGAAAATAATTGACTTGGCTAGTCAGTATTTTCAGCTTCCATCAGCAGTTAAGGTGACGACCTACGATGGTCGCGCCTATTTGAATGCCACTAATGAACAGTATGATGTTATTATGATCGATGCTTATAGGGATATAACGATTCCCTTTCAAATGTCATCTGTAGAGTTTTTTACTATGGTTAAGAATCATTTAACAACAGATGGTGTTATGGTTGTAAATATGAATATGCATCAAGAAAAGGTAGGGAGTTTAAATCAATACTTAGCGGATACCATTGCCAGCGTATTTGATGTAGTTTATACAATTGATGTGGATGAGTCAACGAATCGAGAACTTTTTGCAACGCAAAACAAGAATGCAGTGAAACGGTTTGAACAAAATACAGCCCAATTAGGCAATAATGATTTAAAAAAACTCATGCAGAATATGCAAAAAAAATTAAAACCTTATCATAAAAGCATTTATCTTTTAACAGATGATAACGCGCCTGTAGAGGTTTTAGGAATGCAGATTATTGATGGACTTATTCAAGAGGAAGTACGTTACTATAAGAGCATTTTTAAAGAACGCGGCTTCAAAGAATTCTTGCAATATATTCTCTTTTAATGCTGTAAATTTCATGATTTTTTCATAGCTTCTTCATAATTTCTTCATAAGTAATGGCTATAATAAATAAGAAACCAAAAGGAGGGGGTCTTACTTATGAATATGACTCATTATATGGAACTTTTGGCTGTGAATCAGCCTTGGAATCTTATTATGTATATGGCGGTTCCGGTCATATTAGCGGAAGCGTTGGTAGCGACTGAGTTTTTTACGGTATATTTGCGCGGGACGACGCAACAGGCAAGTTGGCGCAATTGGAATCGAAGAATAGGGATTGTACTTGGCTTCTATTTTCTAGGCGTATTTTTAAATTTATTAATTACCGCAGTGCCCCATATACAGTGGCGTGGTGCTGCTGATGTTTTGGCAGTGGGGTTTTATTTGAGTGGTGTTGTGCCTTTGTTTAGTATAGCGCTTCTTGAGCTTGGCTTAATTGGTAAGCATAAAAGCGATAGTGAAAAAATGAAACTTCACTTTGTTTTGTTAACGTTATTTCTCATAGTTGGTCATATTGCAATGATTTTTGGCATGGTAGATCCAACAATTATGGGATGGAATCCGAATCCAGCAACTAACCCGATGCAGCATATGCAACACATGCAGCATCCATAAAACTCACTAAACAAAGCTTACTGCAATAAAAAAACACGACAAATTCATGTCGTGTTTTTTTGTATCACTTTAGACTATTCTAGTTCAGGGCATGAGCTACAGCCGATACAGGCAGTTGCATCCATTGCATAAACATCATCGCAGCGTGAAACACAACAACTGGCGGAATCAAGCGACTCGCTTTTTTTCAATTTACTTTCGTCCGAAATTTTTAGATCTTGCTCAGTCTGAGATGCAGTCATTATAAAGCCTCCCCTTCGAAATGAAAAATAAATAATATCTGTTAATAATTAACTTATTATAATAATTGTAATTTGTCAAGTTGGCAGAGCTGACTAGAAAGAAAGGGCACAAAAAGAATAATCGACAAATGACTTAGTTTTTGTTATTATTAAAACCATGAGTTTTAACAGGTTTTTGCGATTGACATAAATATAGCAGCGTTAGACAGGAGTTTTGAGGCATGGAATTTACAACGCCCTACTATTTAATTGATGAGACGAAATTACTACGTAATTTAAAAATTATTGCTAAAGTACATGAGTTATCAGGTGCAAAATCTGTGTTAGCATTAAAATGTTTTTCTACGTGGTCAGTTTTTCCGCTCATGCAGCAATATATGGCTGGTACAACATCTAGTTCTTTATTTGAAGCTAAGCTTGGTAAAGAAAAATTTGGCAAAGAGACCCATGCATACTGTGTGGGGTATACTAAAGAAGATGTTCAGGCAGTAGTGAAATTTGCTGATAAAATCATATTTAATTCGCTATCGCAGTTAGAACGTTATTATGACATGGCGAAAAACATTAAAATTGGCTTGCGCGTAAATCCAGGAATAAGCTACTCGCATTTTGATCTAGCTGACCCAGCGCGGCAGTATTCCCGTCTTGGCGTAGCCCAGAAAGACGATATTGCACGGCATATTGAAAAACTGAGCGGTTTAATGTTTCATTATAATTGCGAAAATGATGATTTTGCCGCATTTTCGCAGCAACTTGATCACTTAGGCGAGGAATATGGCGATTTATTAATCAAGCTTGATTGGATTAGTCTTGGCGGCGGACTTTATTTCACAAAAGAAGGCTATCCGATTGAAGCTTTCAGTGAAAAATTAGCTGCTTTTGCTAAAAAGTATGATTTGCAAATTTACCTAGAACCAGGCGAAAGCGCTATTACTGGTTGTACCGAACTTGTTACGCAGGTCGTTGATATTGTTCATAATGAAAAAAGCATTGCTATTGTCGATGCTTCCGTAGAACCTCATATGCTGGATCTGCTGATTTATCGCCTTGATGCTAAAATAGAAAATCAAAAAGCCGGTAAACATGAGTATATGGTGGCAGGGCGCTCTTGCCTTGCTGGCGATGTATTTGGCACGTTTTTATTTGATGACAAGTTGTCTGTTGGCAGTGAAGTTCGCTTCGCTGATGCCGCTGGCTACACGATGGTTAAGAAAAATTGGTTTAATGGACTGAATATGCCATCAATTGTAATTCGGCGCTTAGACGGAAAAACAGAACTTGTCCGTCAATTTACCTATAGTGATTTCCTAAATAATTTATCATAAAAAACTTTTTTAGAAGTAAAGGGAGGCCAAAAATGAGAAAAAATGTTTTAATTGTAGGTGCTGGTGGCGTGGCGCATGTAGTTGCTCATAAATGCGCGATGAACAATGATGTGTTAGGGGATATCTGTATCGCTTCACGTACCCAGCAAAAATGCGAGGCAATCATTGAAAGCGTGTTGCGCAAAAATCACTTGAAGGATAGGTCGAAAAAGCTGTACTCACGCACAGTGAATGCTTTAGATATCCCGGAAATGATTCAGTTGATTCAAGATACCCAATCAGAAATTGTCATTAATGTTGGACAATCTTACATTAATATGGCGGTTTTAGAGGCCTGCATCGAGACAGGCGCTGTTTATATGGATACAGCAATTCATGAAGAGCCTGATAAGGTCTGCGAAAATCCGCCCTGGTATGGAAATTACGAATGGAAACGGAAAGATCGCTGTAAAGAAAAAGGCATTACTGCTATTTTAGGCGTTGGCTTTGATCCTGGCGTTGTGAATGCATGGTGTGCTTTAGCCCAAAAAGAGTATTTTGATACCATTGATACGATCGATATTCTTGATGTAAATGCAGGCAGCCATGGCAAGTACTTTGCTACTAATTTTGATCCAGAGATCAATTTCAGAGAGTTTAAGAAAGTCTGGACATGGATCGATCGCAAATGGGTGCAGCAGAAGGTACATTCTATCCGTGTTGACTATGATTTTCCTGTTGTAGGAAGTCAGCCGGTATATTTAACAGGTCATGATGAACTTCATTCTCTGTCTAAGAATATAGATGCCAACTCGATTCGTTTCTGGATGGGCTTTGGCGATCATTACTTAAATGTTTTTTCCGTTTTAACCAATATTGGTCTGACTTCGGAAAAACCAATAAAAATTGCTGAAGGTGTGGAAGTGGCGCCGCTCAAAGTGTTGAAAGCTCTACTACCTGATCCTTCTTCACTAGCTCCTGGTTACACTGGCAAGACTTGTATTGGTAATTATATTTGCGGTACGAAGAATCAAGAAGAACGGCAAATTTTCATTTATAATACGTGTGATCACAAGGAATGCTATAATGAAGTGGAAGCGCAGGCAATCAGTTATACGGCCGGAGTTCCGCCTGTTGCGGCTGCTTTATTAGTTGCTAGCGGCGAGTGGGATGTAAAAACCATGGTTAACGTGGAAGAACTAAATCCGACTCCCTTTATCGAACTTTTAAATCAAATGGGGCTGCCTACAGAAGTAGTGGAAGCACCAAATTCATTTGATGTACCTGTGATTGAAAATCTAGATAACCTATAAAATCTTATAAAAAAACCTTTTGCGCTTGTATTTGGCAAAAGGTTTTTTTCTTATGTAGCAGGAAAAGTCCTGTGAAAAGCTAATTTATAAAGTAAGTAAAAATCATTCTCAAAGAGGAGGGGTTTGGATGTGTAAAACTTGTGGCTGTGCCGCTGATACCAATATAGAACAGACGAATTTATCGTTAAAAGGGCTGAATCTGATTAATGCTTTGCCTGTCAAAAAAAGCTTGTTGGGACTTCCCGGTGTGTATCATGTTCATGTCCATGCTTTTAGTGGCAAGGCAGTTGTAGATTATAACCCAGCAAAGACGCCACTTACTGATATTGTTGGGCTTCTTACTGATAGAGGTCTTGAAGTCAGCTATTAAATCAGTCTTTTTGTAAAAACAATGCACGCGCTAGGCGTTTGCTGCTGTAAACAACACATAAGAGACCAATAAGCAGCCAATAGCCTGCGAAACCGAACAGAGTCCCCAGAAAGAAGTTTTTTTTCTTGTGCAGAGAAGCTAGAGAAGTTCTCGTCTCTTTCTGGAGGAATAGTTTATAGCGCAGATAGTAAGTAAAGGAAAGATAGCCAAGGCAGGTGCCGACAATTTCGACGCGAACCTGATGGGCGAGTAGCGACTGCGCCAAAGCGTGAGTCATAAAACCATCTTCTTTCTTGGTATTTAAACCTCTGCTTGTTATTATGCCCAGTTTTACTGGTTTAGTCAATCAAATAGAGTCAGTTTTAATTCAAACAAAGGAATGGTTCCAAGAAAGCAGTTACGAGAACATCCTATCTGGGTGTTCTTTATTTATGTAAAAGGGAGAGATTATCATGAAAAAAGTCCTAACAATCGCTGGTTCGGATTCCAGCGGTGGCGCAGGGATTCAAGCTGATTTGAAAGCTTTTTCGGCGCAAGGCGTATTTGGCATGAGTGTTCTTACTGCTGTTACAGCACAAAATACCCAAGGCGTTTTTGCCGTTCAAGATATTGATGAAGCGATTATTGCCAAGCAAATAGAAGTAATTTTTACTGATATTTCAGTAGATGCCGTAAAGATTGGGATGGTTTCTCGTACAGAGACGATAAAAACGATTGTTCAAGGTCTGATTGCTTATGAGGCCAAAGAAATTGTCGTTGATCCTGTAATGATTTCAAAAAGCGGCTATCATCTGTTGCAGCCAGAAGCGGCTCATACGCTGATTACGGAGTTGCTGCCCTTGGCTACGATTGTTACGCCAAACATTCCCGAGGCAGAAGAAATTACTGGCCTAACGATTAACACAGTAGCAGACATGAAAGAGGCGGCTGTAGCCATTCATAAACTAGGACCGCGTTATGTCTTGTTAAAAGGCGGCCATTTAGAAACAGCAGCAACAGATATTTTATTTGATGGCGAAGCATTTACTCATTTTGATGCGCCGCGTATTCCTACAAAGAATACTCATGGTACAGGTTGTACCTTATCGTCAGCACTAGCGGCTAATTTAGCAAAGGGCCTATCGTTAAAAGAAGCAGTAGCCGTAAGTAAGGCCTATATTCAAACCGCCATCGAACATTCTTTCGCCATTGGAAAGGGCGTTGGACCAGTTCACCATTTTTATGACTTATACAAAAGTGCAGGTCTGCTAAAATGAATCTTAAGAATGAATGTAACCTTACTTTTTCTCACTTTCTGTTTCTTTGGTTTGGGGCTGCTGTATCCATTGCGGAAATTTTGACAGGCGGATTATTAGCTCCCCTTGGTTTTCAGGATGGGCTTATTGCAATTTTGCTCGGCCATTTGATTGGAACTATCATTTTAGTGTTAGGCGGCTTTATCGGTTCTGAGGCAAGAATTCCCGCTAGTGTATCAATACGTATTTCTTTTGGCGTATATGGATCTTATCTATTTTCTGTTTTAAATATTTTACAACTCGTCGGTTGGACTGCTGTCATGATCCTGACGGCGGCACGATCAGTCAATGAAATTACAAAAGCACTTTGGAATTATGACAATTTTTCTTTATGGGGAATTGGTATTGGCGCTCTTGTTTTTCTCTGGATTTTACTGGGCCGCGAGGGCGGGCTAAAACGGCTCAATATGGTTGCTGTATTTTGTTTGTTTATCATGACTCTTGTATTAAGTAAAGTAGTCTTTCATGATGGCGCCGTTTTTTCCCTTCCAGCAAGCGGAACGATGAGCTTCGGTGAAGCCCTTGAGTTAAGCGTCATTATGCCGCTGTCTTGGCTGCCGCTTATTGCAGATTATACGCGGTTTGCCAAAAGTAACGGAGCTGCTGTTTGGGGAAGCGGGCTTGGCTATTTTTTTGGTAGCTCCTGGATGTATATCATTGGTCTTGGCGCTGCTCTTGTTGCCGCAAATCCAGAGCCTTCCGCGATGCTATTAGCAGCTAATCTGGGGCTTGCCGCATTAGGAATTGTTGTGTTAGCAACGGTCACGACGACCTTTCTTGATGCCTATTCCGCTGGCGTCAGTTTTTCCAATATTGTCGGCGCTTTTGGGGAAAAGCCGATTGCCCTTATTATGACAATCATCGGGACTATTTTAGCTCTCCTTGTTGATATGGAACAGTATGAAAATTTCTTATTAGCCATTGGTTCTGTCTTTGCACCGTTTTTTGCAATTTTGCTTACGGAATATTTCTGGTTGCAGCATCGCAGAGTGCACGATCACTTGCTGATTAATTGGCGAGCTCTATGTATTTGGGCAATTGGCGTTGGTTTATATTATCAATTAATTGAAATGCAGCTTGTAGTCGGTGCTACAATTCCTGTTATTATTTTTATAGCCCTTTTCTACCGTTTATTTGCTAAAAAACGTGAATTTTTATATTAATTATATGCTGATTTTAGGCGAAATAGAATTATACTAAAGAAAACATGAGAGAGCTGGTGAGAATATGATCAAAGCAGCAGATGCTTTACAAAAATTACTCGATGGAAATAACAGGTTTTGTCAAGGTGACTCACAACGGACGCATCTTGATGGAAAGCGGCGTTCGGAACTTTTAACAGGCCAAAATCCTTTTGCGGTTATTGTCTGCTGTTCTGATTCGAGGGTTCCGCCTGAACTAATTTTTGATCAGGGGCTCGGCGACCTTTTTGTTGTCCGCAATGCCGGACAAATTGTGGATGCTGCTGCTTTGGGGAGCATTGAGTATGCTGTTGCCAAGCTAGGTGTACCCTTAATTTTTGTTCTCGGTCATGGTGATTGTGGTGCTGTGAAAGCAGCTGTTGCTGGCGCCAAGTTTCTGGGACATTTAAATTCTGTGATTGCCGAAATTGAGCCTGCTGTCGTACAAGCTAGGGAAGAACAAGGTGATCTTACTGAAAATGCCATTGCTAAGAATGTTGATTTAATTATCGAAAAAATTTCTCATTCTGAACCAATTTTAAAAGAAGCAATTGCGGAAGGAAAGGCACGAATTACTGGCGGTGTCTACCATTTAGCAAGTGGTCAGGTGAAGCTACGTCCTTAAATACCAAAATTAATGCAGTAAGATAAGGTGGATGTACTATGAATATTGCGTTTTTCTTGATTCCGAAAGAAGAAGTTATTTATTTGCCGATTACAAGCACGATGCGGCAAGCTTTGGAAAAAATGGAATATCATCGTTATACAGCAGTACCGGTTATCGATGAGAATGGAAAATACGCGGGGACCGTCACAGAAGGTGATTTACTTTGGAAACTGAAAAACACGCCTGAACTGACTTTTTTAAACACCCATAAAGTGATGCTCAAAGATATTGATTGGCGGATGACGAATACGCCGGTTAAGGTGAGCGCCGAAATAGAAAGTCTGCTTTCCTTAGCAATTGATCAAAATTTTATCCCTGTTGTTGATGACGGTGACATTTTTATTGGCATCATTCGCCGCCGCGAGATTATTGAATATTACGCTAAAAAGTCGCAAGAATGGGAGTAGAAAAAATTTTATGAGGCAGGGGATGCGTCTGTTTAAAATCGTCACCGGACTGTTCCTTGGTCTTACTGTGCTAGGAGGCTATCTTTATTATCAGTATGTCACTTTTCCAGTTGCCCAAGACACTGCCTTGGTGCAAGAAAATAAAATACAGGAACACCAAACGCCTGATACACAAAATTTTGGTAGAAATAGTGAAATAGCAACAGATGAAGGCCAGACCATGCCAAATCTTTCTAATTCGGCATGGCAGCTCAGCGATGATAATAGCAAAGCAACACTATATATTGATCGCAATACGGTAAACAAAGCGAATTTTTCAGACAAAGCGATTTTAAAAATTCATGTAAAGTATGATTACAAGTATGAGGATATGATTTTTGGCCCAGAATTAGTGTGCACGATCTTTGAGGTTTGGCTCCAGCCTGATTCGCATACCTTTCGTATTGTAAAAAGAGAGAATTTTAATAAGTTAGGGCAACGATTGGCGATTCGCCGCTATAGCCCAAAAGGCGAATGGAAGAGCTATTATGATGATGAAATATGGCAGACTACACTAGAAAAGGCAGCAGATATGTACAAGTGAGAACGATGAAATAATTAGTGACAGGAAAGGATCGATTCTTTTTGATTAGCTATCAAAAAATCCTGCAGCTCCGTTCTTTGCAGAAAGCGAAGCTTGTAGCAGGCGAAGCGGGGCTGAATAAGCTAGTACGCTGGGTCCACTTTATTGATCTTCCTGACGTACTGCCCTGGGTTCAGGGCGGCGAACTTTTAATTATTACTGGAATTGGTTTACAAGGTGATAAAGATCGTTTGCAGGATTTAATTCATGGTATTATTCAAAAAAATCTTGCTGGTCTTATTGTCAATGTCGGTCCTTATATTGAAGCAGTTCCCAAAGATATTTTAGTGATTGCTGATGAAGCCGGGTTTCCTATTTTTGAACTTCCTTGGGAGGTTAGACTTGTAGAAGTTACGCAAGAGATTTGCAGTTTGATTGTTACGAAACATGTGGCCGAACGATCTGTCAGTGATTTTTTAGAACAGCTTCTGTTAAAACCGATTGAACAAGTACAAGAGTTATTTGAGCGATCATCGGCGCTTCACTACGACCTGACGGTGCCGCAACAAGTTGGTGTGATTAGTCTGCAGGGCCTTGCTGAGACTTCTTTCCTGCAGACTGAAGCAGCAGAACAGTCTCGAGTTATCCTAAAAATGCAAATAGAACAGACTGCGAGAAGCGTTTTAACGCGACAAAATCGTACGGCTTTATCAATGACCTGGCTTGATACGATTGTTTTACTTTTGCCTGCTGTAAAAGTAGGATCTTTCCATAAGACCAATGAAGCCTTGTTGTCTGAGATTGCTGCAGAATTAAGGATAGCATTTCCCCAAGTGAAAATTGCTGCTGGCCTAGGCAAATCTGCCGATAGCCCAATCGAAATTCGTCGCAGTTATCACGAGGCCTCTAAAGCCTTATTATTTGGCGAATATAGCGTTTCTTCAGAATCAGTATATCTTTATGAACAATTGGGCATTTTTAAGCTGTTACTGGATTTGCCACAGGAAACGCTGTATAACTATTATAAAGAAGTGATGGAGCCCTTACTTGCCTATGATCGGAAATATAAAAGTGACTTGGTGACAAGTTTATATGTTTTTTTTGAGGAAAATGGCAATGCTGTGCAGACTGCAAAACGTCTCTTTGTTCATCGCAATACACTAGACTATCGTTTGAAGAAAATTGAAGATGTGACAGGCCGCAATTTAGCGAATCCTTATGAGCGTCTTACCTTACAAGTCGGAGCGTTGATTCATCGGCAGCTTTTTGGAGCAGAGTCTTCTTAACCTCCAACAACATATCGTATATATTCACAAAACAAAACCAATCTATTTGTGAGTATTGCACATGGCGCTGGCGTTCACTCTTTGTTACAATAAGTTCATACTTCGAGAAAGTCACACAATCATATAAGCAGACAAAGCGATGAAGCTAAAATTATATCTAAAGAAGATATGATTTTAGCTTTTTTTTCGCTTCGTGAGGAGGAGTTCTTATGAGTCAAATGAACAGCCAGACAGAAACATTACTGCAGCGTAAACAACAGGCTGTCGCCAGAGGCATTGCCAACTCAACGAATATTTTTGTAAAAAAGGCAAAAGGTGCTGTTATTACTGATGTAGAGGGTCGAGAGTATCTTGATTTTTATGCTGGCGTAGGCGTTCTCAATGCAGGGCACTGTCCGCCACCTGTCGTAAAGGCTGTGCAAGATCAAGCAGAAAACTTGCTCCATTCTTTTTTTGCTATTGCCATGTATGAGCCTTATATCACCTTAGCCGAAAAAATGAATGAATTAATGCCAGGGCGAGAACCAAAGAAAACGATGTTTGCGAATAGCGGCGCTGAAGCGGTAGAAAATGCCGTGAAAATTGCTCGTCATGCAACAAAGCGAAAAGGAATTATTGCTTTTGAGGCTGCTTTTCACGGGCGAACTTACATGACAATGGGATTAACCAGTAAAGTAAAACCTTATAAGTATAACTTTGGACCGTTTCCTTCGGAAATTTATAAAGTCCCTTCTGCTTACTGCTATCGCTGTCATTATCAAAGTTCTTATCCCGGTTGCGGAATGCATTGTCTAGAGAATTTCGACCGCTTCTTTGCTGCAGAAATCGATGCGGAGCATATTGCAGCAATGATTATTGAGCCGATTCAGGGCGAAGGCGGTTTTATTGTACCACCGCCGGAATTTTTACCAGGGCTTAAAACAATTTGTGAAAAACACGGTATTTTGTTTATTGCTGATGAAGTTCAGACTGGTTTTGCTCGCTCCGGTAAAATGTTTGCCATTGAGCATTGGGGTGTCGAACCTGATCTCATGACAACAGCGAAATCGATTGCTGCTGGCGTTCCCTTAAGTGCGGTAACTGGTAAAGCAACAGTAATGGACGCGCCTGATGGCGGCAATATTGGCGGAACTTATGGCGGAAATCCCTTAGCATGCGCTGCAGGAATTGAAACAATTAAGTATATTGAAACAGAAAAGCTCTGCGAAAAAGCAATACAAATCGGCCAAAAGACAATGGACCGTTTAAAGATACTGCAGGAAAGCTGTCCAGCTATCGGCGATGTGCGCGGAGTTGGTTCAATGATTGGCATCGAACTAGTTAAAGACAAGGTAACGAAAGAACCAGATAAAGATTTGACAGGAAAAATCATTAAGGCTTGTTTAGAAGATGGTGTAATTCTAATTGGCGCAGGAATTTTCAGCAATGTAATCAGGCTTTTGATTCCACTAGTTATTACCGATGAGGAACTTGATCGTGGCCTAGCTGTTTTAGAAAAAAACATTTTGCGTTTTGCTAGTAAATAATTCGTTTAAAACAGGTACAAGGCTGTTCTTACTCACTGAAGTAAACGTCTTACCTGTCTTATAAAAATAAAAGAATAAAACGAGAAAAGCGAAGACGCTGCGAAAAGAAAGTAAACTCTTTCTTTCCAGCGTCTTTATTTTCACTATTAAGAGGAGGCGAGTTTATGTTGAAAAAGATGATCGGAGTTGCACTGTTAGGTGCGTCTTTGCTCGTGTCAGGCTGTAGCGGCGGGTTAGGAAATTCCAATGAAATCAAAATTGGTGGCAATCTTGAAATGACAGGAAATACGGCAAGTTGGGGCGAGTCCATGGCCAAAGGGATTAAACTGGCTTTTAAAGAGGCTAATGAATCAGGTGGCGTACTTGGTAAAAAAATTAATTTTGTCATTGCTGATAATCGCTCCGAGCCGTCAGAGTCCGCTAATGCCGTGACCAAATTGATTACCCAAGATAAGGTGGCGTTAATTCTAGGAGCTGGCGGCAGTACGAATACCATTGCTGGCGCACAGATTGCTGCGGATAACAAGATCCCATTTATTACACCCTTTGCAACAAATCCGAAGGTGACGGCAGATGGCGAAAAGGTGAATGAATACGCGTTCCGTGTTTGTTTTATCGATCCATTTCAAGGCACTGTTATGGCCGGATTTGCCGCCAAAGATCTTCATGCTAAAACAGCAGCAATCTATGTAGATAACAGTGCCGATTATTCCAAAGGTCTGGCTCAGTACTTTGAAGATAATTTTGTAAAAAGCGGCGGAAAAATAGTAGCGAAAGAAGCCTACTTGCAAAAAGATCAGGATTATAAAGCTATTTTGACAAAAATAAAAGCAACAAACCCTGATGTTTTATTTGTGCCAGGCTATTATGAAGATGTCGCTAAAATTGTAAAGCAGGCCCGTGAAATGGGTATCATGATTCCTATCATTGGCGGTGATGCATGGGATTCACCGAAACTTGTAGAAATTGCTGGCGCGCAGGCTCTTAATAACACTTACTTTTCAAATCATTATGCGCCTGATAACAGCAATCCGCAGATTGATAAATTTGTCGAAGCTTTCAAGAAAGAGTATAACCAAGTTCCTGATGCACCGGCAGTTCTTGGCTATGATGCTGCTTGCATGGCTATAGCCGCTATCAAAAATGCCAATAGCGCTGATCCGGTCAAAATTAAAGATGCTTTGACGAAAATTAAAGATTTACAACTTGTAACTGGTTTGGTTACGCTTGATAAATACCACAATCCTGTAAAGAGTGCTGTCGTTATGGAAATGAAGGATGGCAAGCAAGTTTATAAAACGACGATTAATCCATAAAAAGACAAGCAGCCGCGGCAGTAAAGTTTAGAGACTTTGTGCCGCGGCTGCCAATGTAGGAGAGGGACTAGTATGAATGATTTCTTTTTTCGATTTCCCACAACGGTTCTTTTTGGTGAAAACACAATAGGACAAATTGGAGCGGAATGTAAAAAACTTAAAGCATCAAAGGCTTTTCTTGTTACAGGTAAGACGGCAACTAAACAATCGCCTTATTTGCCGATTATTTTGCATGCTTTACAAGAGGTTGGCATTGATGTTCAGATTTTTTCTGATGTGGAAGCAGACCCAGGTATTGAAACGGTAGATCAAGGTGTTTTAGCGGCAAAAGAATTCGGCGCTGATCTAATCATTGCTTTTGGCGGCGGCAGTCCTATGGATGCGGCTAAATCGATCTCGATGGTTTTGACAAATGGGGGATCTATCCGGAACTATATGAAGGGAAGTCGACAGGTAGAAAAAGCAGCATTGCCGCTGATCTGTATTCCTACTACGGCTGGGACAGGCAGCGAGGTAACGGCTGGAGCTGTGACGACAGATAAGGAAAAGCAAGAAAAAATTGGCGTGGCTCATCCACTCATGCTGCCGCACCTTGCTATTGTTGATCCTCGTCTACATGTGTCGATGCCCCAAAGTGTAACTGCGGCTACGGGCATTGATGCTTTAACTCATGCTATTGAAGCCTATATTGCTACAAAGGCGGAGCCGATTAGCGATGCTCTGGCGCTTCAGTCAATTAGAATGATTGGGCAGTGGCTTCGTGTAGCTTATGCCAATGGCGATCATTTAGAGGCGAGAAGTCAGATGGCGCTAGCGAGTTTGATGGCTGGAGCTGCTTTTACAAACGCTGGTCTTGGCGCTGTTCACGGACTAGCCCATCCGCTAGGCGCGCAGTTTGGTATTGCCCATGGCATTGCCAATGGCATCATGCTTCCCTTTGTGATGGAGGAGTGCTTAATTGCCGATTATAGTAAGTTTATACAAATCGCGCTAGCTTTAGGCGAAAATATAGCTGGGCTGACTCAAAGAGATGCTGCTCATCAAGCCGTAGCAGCTATAGTAAAGTTAAAAGAAGATATTTCGATTCCTAAAGGGTTGGGAGAGATCGGGCTTGACGAATCTGTTGTTGAAAAAATTGTTCCTGATGCTTTGTCTTATCGTCTTCTACCCAATAGCCCGCGGCAACTCACGCAGAAAAATCTAGAACGAATTGTGCGCAAAGCCCTTCAATAGCAGGAAATCATCTTTTTGAGCAGAATAGATACCTTATTCTATTAAGGGAGGCTATAAATATGCCGATTGTGCAAATTGATTTATTGGAAGGTCGCACCTTAGAACAAAAACGGGCATTAGCTAAAAAAGTGACGGAAGCGATTGTTGAAACAGCTGCGTGCCCGGCTGATGCGGTCAAGATTATTTTGCGTGAAATGCCAAAAGAACATTTGTCGGAAGGCGGCGTGCTTCGCTGCGATCGATAAATCAAAAACATAAAAAATCCGTGAGCGTAAAGCTTCACGGATTTTTTTATGTAACTTAAATTTTATAGAACATATTTGTCAACTAAATCAATTAGTTGTGCAATTTCAGGTTTTGATACTTGAGCAGTGGCACCGATGGTTTCACCTTTACGACGCATTTCTTCGTTGATGAGAGAAGAGAAGATAATAACAGGAAGCTTCTTTAACTTGTCATGCTGTTTAATTTTGTTCGTCAAATGATGGCCATCCATTTGCGGCATTTCAATATCGGTAATGACTAAATGGAGTTTTTCTTCAATCGGTTTATCATCTTTCGCCATGGCTTCTAACCGATTCCAAGCTTCTTGACCATTTTCGGTAAAGATAATATTTTCATAGCCAGACACATGTAGTGTTTCTACAAGCAGATCACGCAGCATCCGAGAATCTTCTGCTACCAAAATGGTTTTTTTGCGGCGTTTTGGTGCAATATCTGGAACAGCATCAGGCAGGGTCGTCATTTTTTCGTTGATTTCTGGATTGATTACGGAAATAATCCGTTCAAAGTCAAGAAGAATGACCATTTTTTCTGCCATTTTCACAATGCCTACAACCATTTCTGATTCGGAGATATTCGGCGGCGGCTCCATTTCGGTCCAGGAAATACGATGAATCCGGGAAACCTCATCGACAAGAAAGCCCACAAAATAATTATTGAGTTCACTGACAATAATTTTAGGCGACGTAGATTGACCCTGAACGCCGAGAACGCGCGGCAGATTAACAAGAGGCATTACGCGGCCACGTAATGTGAAGACACCGTCCACATAGGGATGGGCATTAGGCATAATGGTAACAGGAACATGATTGATAACTTCACGGACCTTTGCAACATTAATGCCATAGTGAGTAGGGCCTACGGTAAACTCCACGATTTCAAATTCATTTGTACCGGTTTCTAATAAAATCCCTTTTTTATCATTAGCCATGTAATTCCCTTCCTTTTTCTTTAATAAATGCATTTGAAGACAATTCAACTGCTGAATTTACAAGCGACTATGTCTTATTAGAATATATTTTCCGTTGACTGCCCTATTTCCTGCTAATCCTACATAATATTCGCTAATAATGAGTAGGAAATAAAAAGATTGTAAAATTTTATAGAATCGGTAAAAAAGGGTGGATTCCTTACTAGCATTTGTGGTATTATATTTGAAATACTTATACAGGAATCATGAGAGGAGTCGATTATGGATAATAAGTTTGCAAAAGAAGGACTAACATTTGATGATGTACTACTTGTTCCAGCTAAGTCAGAGGTTTTGCCGCGCGAAGTAAGTGTTGCAACAAATCTGACTAAAAATATTAAGCTCAATGTTCCGATTATGAGCGCCGGCATGGACACAGTTACGGAAGCTAGAATGGCGATTGCTATGGCGCGTGAAGGCGGTATTGGTGTTATTCACAAAAATATGTCTATTGAGCGTCAAGCAAATGAAATTGATAAAGTAAAGCGTTCCGAACATGGTATCATTGTAGATCCGATTTTCTTATCACCAGAAAACACACTGCAAGACGCCCAAAATTTGATGGAAAAATATCGGATTTCCGGGGTTCCTATTACTAGACAGGAAAAACTTGTCGGTATCCTGACAAACCGCGACTTGCGGTTTGAAACGAATCTTTCTTTAAAAATTTCTGAATGTATGACCCAGGAACATTTGATTACAGCTCCTGTAGGCACTTCGCCGGAAGAAGCAAAAGTGATCCTAGGTAAGCATCGAATTGAAAAATTGCCGCTTGTAGATGAACAAGGCAATTTAAAAGGACTTATTACAATTAAAGATATTGAAAAGGCGCAAAAATACCCTAACTCGGCAAAAGATGGAAAAGGCCGTCTCCTTGTTGCTGCTGCTGTTGGTGTTGGCGCTGATATGCTCGATCGTATCCAAGCAATTGTCGCTGCTAAAGTTGACGTAATTGTTGTTGATACAGCCCATGGTCATTCGTTGGGCGTATTAAAAGCTGTCGAAAAAATTAAATCGTTGTATCCTGAACTTGATTTAATTGCTGGTAATGTCGCTACGGCAGAAGCAACGCGTGATTTGATTGCTGCTGGCGTTGACGCTGTAAAAGTCGGTATTGGACCAGGCTCAATCTGCACAACTCGTGTTATTGCCGGTATTGGTGTACCGCAAATTACAGCTGTATATGATTGCGCTATGGCGGCGCAAGCTTCCGGCATTCCGATTATTGCTGACGGCGGTATTAAATACTCTGGCGATGTTGTAAAATCCTTAGCAGCTGGCGCAAATGTTGTTATGCTTGGCAACATCTTTGCTGGCACGGAAGAAAGTCCAGGAGAAACGGAAATCTATCAAGGTCGGAGCTATAAAGTGTATCGCGGCATGGGATCGCTTTCGGCAATGGCTGCAGGCAGTAAGGATCGTTACTTTCAGGAAAATATGGACAAGCTGGTTCCAGAAGGAATTGAAGGTCGCGTTCCTTACAAAGGCGCTGTAGCTGATACGATTTTCCAACTTGTTGGCGGACTTCGCGCTGGCATGGGTTATTGCGGTACAAAAGACATTGCCGCACTTCATAAAGATAGTACTTTTATTCGTATTACTGGAGCAGGTCTCAAGGAAAGTCATCCGCACGATATTAACATTACAAAAGAAGCGCCTAACTACAGTCTGTAATTCTTCTTTAAACAGCTCTAAAACATAATAAAAAGCCGCCGTTTTCTTACAATAGGAAGAAAACGGCGGTTCTTTTATTCATTTATTATTACCAAGCAGTCGGTGTACGCATATTGACTACTTTAAATTCAAAGCCTTGCGAGCGAAACAACTCGATAATATTACGCAATGCTTTCATGGTTTCTTTATGGCCTGTTCCATCATGCATGAGAACGATTGCATGGCTCCAGAGCGCTTGGCGCTGGATTTGTTCTGCTATATTGCCGTAAAGATCAGCCGCTTTACCGTCTGATGCATCGCCTGAACTAATATTCCAGGCAATATCACGATAGCCTTCCGTTTTTAGACGATCCCAGTACGCTTTTTGAAAATGGCCTACCGTTCCGCCTGGAGCGCGAGAAATCCGTGGACGAACTCCGATAATACCTTTAATAATTTCATCGGTTCGATGAATCTGCGCAAAATAAGCGTCAGGAGAACGATACAGATCACGATAATCATGGTTGTAGCTATGATTGCCAATAGCATGCCCTTCCGCAAAAATTCGTTTCACTAGATCAGGATGGGCTGCAGCTTGTTTTCCTACTAGAAAAAAGGTAGCGTGAATCTGATATTCTTTCAGTAAATCTAAGACATAAGGCGTATTTTCTGGATCAGGTCCATCGTCAAAGGTTAAATACACTGTCTTTGTTCCATAATAAGGAATCAGTTCAGGCAAACGAAGTGGTAAATTCTGTTGCTGCCGTTCGGTAACGAGAAAGTTATCGTATACAGGCTGGTCAGTTGTTAAATAGGCATTATCTTCTGCAATTAAGGTAAAAGCGAGGCGCGGCGGCGCTTCGGGGGCAGGTGTTACCGACACAGAAGCAGGTTCAGATGGTTCTTCTGTTGTCAGGTGCTCATAAGCGAAAGTGGCCAGAGGCGCGGCTATTAATAATAAACAAAAAAGCAGAGCGGCACGGCAAAGTATTTTAGATAGAGAGTATTGGAGCATGAATTTTAACACCTCAGGTTTCGAATAAAAGAGTGTAAATTCCAAATTCGACGTAAATCCTGCTATTCCTGCGTAAAGACAAATTGCTTTCGGGTATACTAAAAGAGTAGGGAGGTTTTTGCATGGCTAATCTTGTCAAGTATCAAGGAATTCGTTTTCTTTTTGGCCTATTTCTTACTCTGTTCCTCCTTTTATTCGGAGGTCTTGCTTATGCTTTTTTTACACTGCCACAGACAGATAATCTAGAAAATATGCAATTTATGAACGCCACGCAGGTTTTTGATGTAAATGGTCGTTTAATTTCTAAATTATTTGAAGAAAACCGAGTGGTAGTGCCCATTCGTTCGATGAGCTATGAATTACAGCGCGCTGTTATTGATAATGAGGACAGCCGATTTTTTAGCCATGGCGGCGTGGATCCTATTGGGTTGGCGCGAGCACTATGGGTTGATATTCGTATGGGAACCTTGGCGGAAGGCGGTAGTACAATTACACAACAGCTTGCGAAAAACATGTTTTTGACGCAGGAAAAAACAGTCATTCGCAAACTTAAAGAAGTTCTGCTTGCTCTTATTTTAGAACAGCGGTTTTCTAAACAGGAAATTTTGCAGGCTTATCTCAATCAGGTTTATTTTGGCGAAGGCGCTTATGGCGTCGAAGCGGCGGCGCAGGTTTATTTTGGCAAGCACGCCGGGGAACTGACGCTTGGCGAAAGCGCTTTGTTGGCAGGTCTGCCACGTGGTCCCAATATTTACTCGCCTTATTCCGATTTATCGGCAGCGCTTTCACGGCGGGCTGAAATTCTAACCGGGATGGTTAAAATAGGTGATATTTCGCCGGAACAAGCGGCAGCTGCTAATGCGGAACCGCTTCAATTGATTGGGAAAAAGCGACGAGAAGTGCAAGCATCTTATTTTCTCGACTACATTGCCAATGAACTCGTAGGTCGCTATGGTGCTAATCGTGTTTACCGAGGTGGACTGAAAGTATTTACGACACTAGACATCAAAACGCAGAAAGCGGCGGAAAAAGTATTAACAAAACAACAGGGAGCTGTCTTGACGCTGGATCCGAAGACGGGGGCGATTCGAGCGATGGTCGGCGGTAAAAATTATGAAGAAAGTCAATTAAATCGGGTTATTACTGAAACAAGGCAGCCAGGTTCCGCCTTTAAACCCTTTCTTTATGCGGCGGCTCTGCAAACTGGCTTGACAGCCAATGCTGTTATTCTTGATGAAGCAGTGAATTTTAATGGTTATCAACCGCAAAATTATGATAAGAAATACCGCGGTCCTGTTACTATGTCTAAAGCTCTGCGCGATTCTATTAATATTCCAGCAGTAAAAGTAGCGCAGCAGATCGGTATTGATAAGGCCTTGGCTTTGGCGAAAGCGGCAGGAATCACGACAATTCGCCCGGAAGATAATAATTTAGCTGCTGCTTTAGGTGGTTTAACGCAAGGGGTAAATTTAATTGAGCTGGCTAGCGCGTATACTATTTTTGCTAATGGTGGCGTTTATTCAAAGCCTATAGCAATCTTAAAAGTGCTTGATGAACATGATCAAGTTCTTGAGGAGACTACGCTTATGCAACAGAGTGTTTTAAGTCCCGAGATTGCTTACATTATGACCAAAATGATGACTGGTGTTTTGGAAACTGGTACAGGCACAGCTGGCAATATTGGTCGCAGTGCTGCTGGGAAAACAGGTACAACGGACCAGTATGAAGCAGCTTGGTTTATCGGCTATACTCCTGATCTGTTAACAGGTATTTATATTGGTAATGATGATCGAACTTCTGTCGGTTTATCAGGCAGTCAAGTCGCCGGTCTTTGGGGAGCCATGATGAATTCTGTATTAAAAGATCAACCGCCTGCGTTTTTTCCAGTACCGGCCAATATTACTGATAATATTCCGATTTGCGCTAATTCTGGGCGTGTACCTATTTTAGGCTGCACGGAAGTGGAAAAAAGCGCCTTTATAAAGGGAACAGAACCTTTTTTAGGAAAACTTATGCAGGAAAATCCGAGCGGAGCGGGCGCTAATGGCGATGGCGGCAATCAGGCAGACAAAGACAAGAATGATCGCGAATCGAGTAAATCTAAATGGCGAATTCCTTGGCTGCAGTTGCCGGGATTTTTATGATATGATACAATTTATAAGAATTGGAATAAAACTGAATCATAAGCAGGGTGAATATGGTTGCAAAACAAGGTTAGTATTCTTGGGATTCCCGTTGATGCTGTAACAATGGAAGAAGCTTTGACTTGCGTTGAAGCAATGGTGGCGGGGAAACCAAAAGAAACAGAAAAACTTTCGTTGATTGCTACAGCAAACGCGGAAATGGTGATGATGGCTCAGGAAGATCAGGAGCTTGCCTCAATTTTATCAACAGCTGATTTAGTCGTTCCTGACGGCGCTGGCGTTGTTTGGGCAGCCTCCTATTTGGGAAAACCGGTGCCAGAGCGAGTCGCTGGTTTTGATTTGGCGCAGCGTCTGTTTGCAATTAGCGCTAAAACGGGGTATCGCCTTTATTTTTTAGGTGGTGCACCAGGTGTAGCTGCGAAAGCTGCTGAAAAAGCTCGCGAACTTTATCCTGGTATTACAATTGTTGGAATTCAGGATGGTTACTTTAAAGAGGAAGAGACAAAATCGATCATTGATGCTGTTAACAAAAGCAAAGCCGAACTATTGTTTGTCGCTCTTGGTGTTCCTAAGCAGGAAAAATGGATCGAGAAGCATCGGAACGAACTAGCTGTTCGTGTCGCTATTGGCGTAGGCGGTACTTTTGATGTTATGGCTGGCGTGATGGAGCGGGCGCCGCTTTGGATGCAAGAAGCAAGATTAGAATGGCTCTTTCGACTTTTCAAGCAACCGAGTCGATTTATGCGGATGATGGCACTGCCCAAATTTGTGCTAAAAGTACGAGCAGCCAAAAAGAACTGATTAGCTAAGGAATTCTCTTAGATAAAAGGTTGTCAAGAGACATGGGCTATATTATAATAATTTGAGACAAGATGGGGCAAGTGTTGACTTGCTTCTTGTTTTTACGTGCGTAAATAGGTGCATCAGGAGGTGGATAGATGGTTAAAGCTCCTATTGTAAGAGAAGGATATATTTACATTGCTATACTCGCCTGCCTGACAGTTATTGTTGCAATGGTGATGAATATTTACTGGAGTATTATTCCTGGCGTTTTATGCTGTTTTGTTACGTTCTTTTTTCGTAATCCAAGACGGAGTATTCCCGCAGACGATACATTGATTTTGTCTCCAGCAGATGGAAAAGTCATGAGTGTAGTAGATTTTTATGATGAAGAATTTTTACATGAAGAAGCCATTCGTGTGACGATTTTCCTTTCCGTATTTGATGTGCATGTAAATCGCAGCCCGATTGCCGGTGAAATTGTTTACCAACAGTATACTTGTGGCCGCTTTCGACCTGCTTACAAAGAATCGGTAGGCTGTGAGAATGAACGTCATTCGATTGGACTCGAAAATGACTGCATGAAAGTGCTTGTTACGCAGATTGCCGGCATTTTAGCGAGAAGAATTGTTTCCTGGGTTACGCTGGGTAATAGCTTGACCAAAGGGGAACTGTACGGCATGATTAAATTCGCCTCATGTACGGAATTGGTCATGCCCAAATCGGTGGAAGTCCTCGTAAAGAAAGGCGATCGCGTCCGTGGCGGGGAAACCATCATTGGGAGGATGCAACGTTGAAAAGTATTATACCGAATGGATTAACGGCTCTTAACTTAGTCTTTGGCATGTTTGCCATTATGCAAACCTTTCATGGCTATTATTACACAGCAGCCCTATTGATTTTTGCCGCTATGATCGCCGATGGGTCAGATGGTCGGGCAGCCCGCTATTTTAAAGTCAGCAGCGAATTTGGCAAAGAGCTTGATTCACTCTGTGATTTGGTGTCTTTTGGTGTAGCGCCAGCTTTTTTAGCTTATGTTTATTGCCTGCATGAATTTGGTTTTTTGGGGCAGGTTGTCGCTGTTTTTTTCGCCACTTGCGGTGCGTTGCGGTTGGCACGATTTAATGTAAATACAACAACTGTAAAAGGTTATTTTATGGGATTGCCTATTCCGGCAGGCGGCTGTGTTGTAGCGACTTTTATTATGACAGGCATTCAGCCTTCAGGATACTGGTTTCTTGGTTTTGTAGCGATTTTTGGCTATCTAATGGTTAGCACAGTTCGCTATCCTGATTTTAAAGGCAAAGGCGAAAAAATTTACCGAATTGCCATTATTTTGGCTGTGGCAACTGGCGGATATCTTTTTTATGCATTACCGCATTCTTACCTCTTTGCTCCTTTCTTTACTTATGCTGTGTTCGGTATCTTCAACAGTATTTTACGACTTTTGGATTATAAATCAGCCTTGTCGTAAACAATAAGAAGAGCCACCTTTTTAGCTTGTCCCCAAAGATAATTTGGATAGATATACGAAATCGGATTTTAAAGGAGAAAAATCCATGGAACATATTTTTGATATTATTATGATCCCATTGCAATTACTGATCGTATTTTTTTCACTCTACTATTTTATTATTGCCATGTTTGGTCTTTGGAAACGGCATGAAAACAAAATTTTGACGCCGGAAAAAACGTTTGCGATTATTGTTGCCGCCCATAATGAAGAATCGGTCATTGGACAGCTTGTCGAAAATCTAAATGTCTTGAATTATCCGAAAGACTTATATGATATTTATGTGATTGCTGACAACTGTAATGACAAAACGGCAGAAATAGCCAAAAAGGCTGGCGCCATTGTTCATGAACGGACCAATTTGACAGAGCGTGGTAAAGGTTTTGCTATGGAATGGATGTTTGCAAAACTTTACGCTATGGAAAAACAATATGATGCTGTTGTCGTATTTGATGCCGATAATTTAGTCCATCCGGCTTTCTTATTGGAAATGAATAATCGCCTTTGCAAAGGCGAGCGTGTAATCCAAGGGTATCTTGATTCTAAAAACCCCAATGATACTTGGGTTGCGGGCACCTTCGCCATTTCTTTCTGGGTAGTAAACTATATTTGGCATTTAGCAAAATACAATATTGGTCTTACGAGCGTTCTTGGTGGAACAGGTATGTGTATTAGCATGGATGTTCTCAAAAAATTCGGCTGGGGAGCTACTTGCTTAACCGAAGATATGGAATTTACTATGAAAAGTCTGCTTTGCGGTATTCGAACAACTTGGGCTCATGATGCCATCGTTTATGATGAGAAACCGCTTACCTTTAAACAATCATGGAAGCAGCGTCAGCGTTGGGCGCAGGGGCATTTCGATGTAGCCGGTCGTTTCATTCCTAAATTACTCAAAGAAGGTTTTAAACGCGGTGACGTTCGCATGCTTGATGGTGTATTTCATTTGTTTCAACCCTATTTTTTGCTGATGTCTACGGCTTTCGTAATATCTAGTTATCTTTATGGGTTTTTCCCATTTTACACTAATATTTTAAATCGGGTTCTTCCTGTAGAAGTATGGACAATTCTCGCTTTTGCCCAGTATGTTTTTCCGATGATTATTTTGGCACAAATCCGTGTTTCCTTAAAAATGTGGTTTTATTTGCTACTTTATCCAATTTTTATTTACAGTTGGATTCCTATTACGATCTACGGATTTATTCATCGCCATGAACGAGTATGGAGTCATACACAGCATACGCGTAGCTTAAGCTATAAAGAAGTTCTAGTGACTGATGATGCGGAATTTTCAAAAGATGCTATTTTGAGCAAGCAGGCAGCAAAATAAATGTCAGGGAAAAGATGAGTCTTTGCTCATCTTTTTCTATTTATGCTATACTAATTCTATTCTAGATGATTAGGGGAGGTTCTTTATGTTTGAGTTAACTATACAGGCAGAATTCGAAGCTGCACATAATTTGTGCAACTATCAAGGAAAATGTCATAGATTGCATGGCCATAACTGGAAAGTAGAAGTCACTGTACGGGGCTTTGAATTAGATGAATTAGGTATGGTGATTGATTTTACCGTATTAAAAGCAGAAGTCAAAACGATTATCGACCGTCTTGACCATTACTATTTGAATGAATTGCCAGCTTTTGAAACGAAAAATCCTACGGCAGAAAATATCGCCAAATATATTTATGACGAACTAGTTACTCCTTTGGAGGCAAAGCAGGTTCAAATTTACGAAGTAAAAGTATGGGAATCACCGCGCTCTGCTGTTGCATATCGCCAGGAGCGTAATCATGGATGAGCATATTGTAGAAGTTTTTTCTTCGATTCAAGGAGAAGGACCCTATGTCGGTTATCGTCAGCTTTTTATTCGATTTGCTGGCTGCAATCTGCGCTGCAATTACTGTGATACAGCAGAATCTTTTGTTACAACAGAACCAGCTAAACTTGAGCAAACACCTGGGACTGGTGACTTTCTGTTATTAAGTAATCCTATTTCACTGGATCGTCTTGTTTCTCATTCACTTCGTCTAATGGAAAAACCACATCACTCTGTTAGTTTTACCGGTGGTGAACCGTTGTGTCATGTACCAGCGCTCCTTGCTCTAAGCGAGAAGTTACCTGTTAGAAAATATTTAGAAACAAATGGCACGCTCTATGAGGAACTTGCCGAAGTACTACCTGCTATAGATTTTATTAGCATGGATATTAAACTGCCTAGTAGTACTGGTCAAGATCTCTTTATGGTTCATCAAAAATTTTTACAACAGGCAATCCATAAAGAAGTGTTTGTGAAAATTGTTCTGACAGGACAAACTACCGTTAAGGAATTTAAAGAAGCGCTAGCTGTGATTCATTCGGTCAGTCCAACAGTTCCCCTTGTTTTGCAGCCTGTTACGGCCAAACAGGCTGGCCAGGAACTGATGCAACGAGAACTTTGGACATTTTTTGATTTGGCATCAGAACAACTGGGAAATGTACGAATCATTCCCCAAACCCATAAACAGTTAGAGTTACTTTAATTAGATCGGGGGGAACAATGCTTGCGGATTTTAGTAACAAATGATGATGGTATTCAAGCGCAGGGAATTCTTACTTTAAGCCAGGCTTTATCAGAGATTGGGCAGGTCTATGTAGCGGCGCCTGATGTAGAAAAAAGTGCTACAAGTCAGGCAATTACGGTTCATGAACCGATTCGAGTCGATTCCTATGAGCTACCACAGGCTGTAAAGGCTTGGAAAATCGGTGGCACGCCAACCGATTGCGTGAAACTGGCATTAGAGGAACTTTTATTAGACGAAATGCCCCATATTGTTGTATCAGGTATTAATCATGGTCCTAATCTGGGAACTGATGTACTCTATTCTGGCACAGTAAGTGCAGCCATTGAAGGAATTCTCCATGGTATTCCCGCCATTGCTTTTTCACTCAATGCGTGGGATCATTGTGATTTTACTGTAGCTGCGAATTTTGCCAAACGACTGGTTCCTAAAGTGGTAGCAAGCGGTCTGCCGCCACATACCTTGCTAAACGTCAATATTCCAGCCCTGCCGCCAGAACAAATTTCTGGTGTGGCAATAACAAAACTAGGAAGTCGTCAGTATGAAAATTCGTTTGAAGAACGCAAAGATCCGCGGGGGCGTAGCTATTACTGGATGGGAGGCAATGTAGTCCAGGAACCTGATGACAAAGACAGTGATGTAACGGCCTTGAAAGAGGCAAAAATTGCGGTAACACCTGTTCATATCGATTTAACTCATTATCCACTTTTGCAAGAACTCCAAACATGGAATTTTGAAAAATAACTGCCAGGAAAACCATTACTGCAGAACTTCTGGGCTAAAAATCAAGAATGAAACATACATTTTTGGTAAAAGCCTGGAGGGATGCCTGATGTATCACCCGTCCAAAAGTAAAAAATCAGCAGCTAAACTAGGAAAAATGCCTGCCTTTGCGCAGGCTTTGCTGCGTGGAATTCTTATGAGTCTTCTCGTCTCGTTTACGGCAATTTTAATCGTTTCCTTGGGACTTTTACTTACAGACAGTATGTTTGTGGAGCAGCATGTTTCAGGTGTCATGGCAGCGATTACGTTAATGAGCATTTTTTTAGGTAGTCTGTATGGTGCTTTTATTAAAAAGTCCAAGGGGTTGTTGCTAGGAATTTTCATCGGTTTTTTTTATGTATCCATTTCCTTGTCCTGCGGATTCTACTTAAGTGGCGACAACCCATCGGTGTTGCTGTTACTAAATAAATATGCTGCCGGTCTTGCCGCGGGCGCCTTAGGCGGACTCTTAGGCATTACATTATCTTAATCATAAGACAATGTTTGTCTAGCAGCAGGTAAATAAAAAGACTGTACCGAATAAACATAAATTGATGTTTTACAAGTTTTTATTTTGCGTTTTATTTTAAGAAAGCTAGGTGAGCACATGAAAATTGCAATTATTGGCGGCACAGGCGTATATGATCCTAAAATTCTTGATAATGTACGGCAACAAGAAGTAGAAACGCCTTATGGACCAGTGTCAGTTACTAGCGGCTGGTATCAGGGAACTGAAATTGCTTTTATGCCAAGACATGGAAGCAAGCATTCGATTCCGCCCCATTTGATTAATTATCGTGGTAATATCTGGGCGTTGAAAAAATTAGGTGTGGAGCAGATTATCGCTACAACGGCTGTCGGCTCGCTCAATCAGAATATGAAACCAGGCGATTTTGTCTTAGTTGATCAATTTCTTGATTTTACGAAGGGGCGGACGTCTACCTTCTACGAAGGGGGAGAGCGCGGCGTTGTTCATGTTGATGTAACAGAGCCTTATTGCCCTGATCTAAGACAGGTTTTATTTGCAGCCTCTAATCAGCTAGGCATTACCACCCATAACGGCGGTACCTATGTTTGTACAGAAGGACCTCGCTTTGAATCACCAGCGGAAATTAAGATGTTTGCCATGCTTCACGGCGATTTAGTGGGAATGACAAATCTGCCAGAGTCAGTCTTAGCCAGAGAAGCGGAAATGTGTTATGCCACGGTATCAATGGTTACGAACTTTGCCGCTGGAATTTCACCGCATAGTCTGACTCATAGTGAGGTCGTAGAAACGATGCGGGCAAACGGTGAAAATTTGAGAAAGCTTATTATGGCGGCCATTGCTGTTTTGGCTTCTGGTAAACTAACAAAAACCTGTCACTGCCATGAAGCTTTACGAGAATTTGGCGGTTTTACTCTTTAGAAAGTGGTGAGGTCATTGCTAGCTTTAGAATGGAAGCAAGATCGATTGATTCTACTTGATCAAACCCTGCTGCCTGAAACAATCGTCTATAAGACTTGCAGTGATTATCGCGCGGTGGCAGACGCCATAAAACGACTAGTTGTACGCGGCGCACCGGCGATTGGTGCAGCGGCGGCTTTTGCTATGGTGTTAGGAGCTTTAGAATTTCAACATTCTGGAGCAGCTTTTAAGGATCACATGGAAACTACAGCAAAAGAATTGAAAGCGACAAGACCAACCGCTGTGAACTTGGCTTGGGCTGTTGATATTATGCTAAACTGTCTGAGTGTTTCTAGTTATGATCCGGCTAAAAGTGTTTCTGCTTTAGAGAACCAAGCAATCGCGATTGCCAAAGAAGACAAAAAAATCAATGAGGCCATTGGACGGTTTGGCGCTGAGCTATTTACAGAGCCTGTTCATGTATTAACACACTGCAATGCTGGGGCGCTTGCTACAGTTTCTTTCGGGACCGCTTTGGGCGTAATACGCCAGGCTCATCAAGAGGGAAATATTCTAGGTGTATTCGCTGATGAAACACGGCCATTGCTCCAGGGAGCTCGTCTGACGGCTTTTGAGTTGGTGGCTGATCAAATTCCGGTAACTGTCATTACGGATAATATGGCTGGCTGGGTTATGAAGCAAAAGAAAGTAAAGGCAGTGATTGTAGGGGCCGATCGCATTGCCCAAAATGGCGATGTAGCCAATAAAATTGGCACCTATAGCGTAGCCGTTCTAGCCAAAGAGCACCAAATTTCTTTTTATGTAGCAGCGCCGCTGTCTACGTTTGATTTTTCTTTAAGCTGCGGCGAACAAATTCCTATTGAAGAGCGCAATGCCGAAGAAGTGGCCTGTTTTGCCGGGAAGCAGACTGTTCCTACTGGTGCAACTGTTTATAATCCCGCTTTTGATGTAACGCCAGCGGCTTATATTACGGCAATTATTACCGAGTATGGCGTAATCAACAAGCCTGATTGTAAAAAAATCATGGAAATAAAACAACGAGCTGAAATGAAAGGATGAACCACATGTCGCTAATTCGTAATAAAGACCTTGCACCGCAAGGTCATGATAAGATTAACTGGGTAAAAGAACATATGCCTGTTCTCAATGTTTTAAATGAAGAACTCTCAGCAACAAAACCCTTCGCTGGTAAAAAAATCGTTATTAGCATGCATTTAGAAGCTAAAACAGCTTACTTGGCGATCGTGCTGAAAAATGCCGGTGCTCAGGTAGCAATTACCGGTAGTAATCCCTTATCGACGCAAGATGATGTAGCTGCCGCGCTGGCTGACAGCGGTGTAACCGTTTATGCGTGGTATGATTGCACAGATAAAGAATATGAACACTTCCTCAATAAATCACTTGATACAGAACCTGATATTATTATTGATGATGGCGGCGATCTCGTAGCGTTGCTGCACGGTTCGCGTTCTGATCTGGCGCCGCGCATTCTTGGCGGTTGTGAGGAAACCACGACTGGCGTAATGCGGTTAAAAGCTTTAGCAGCCGAAGGACGACTGAACTTCCCCATGATGGCTGTAAATGACGCTTATTGCAAATATTTATTTGACAATCGCTATGGTACTGGCCAATCCACTTGGGATGGCATTATGCGGACAACAAATCTGACGGTAACAGGTAAAACGGTCGTCGTAGCTGGCTACGGCTGGTGCGGTAAAGGCGTGTCTATGCGAGCAAAAGGACTTGGCGCTAATGTCGTAATTACAGAAATCGATCCAATTAAGGCAGTAGAAGCTGTTTATGATGGATTTCGGGTTATGCCCATGACGGAAGCGGCAAAAATTGGCGATATTTTTGTGACGGTTACAGGCTGTAAAGACATTATTCGCCGTGAGCATTTTGAAGTAATGAAGTCTGGTGCAATTTTTGCTAATGCCGGACATTTTGACGTAGAAATTAACAAAGTCGATTTGAATGACCTAGCTGTATCAGTTCGGACGGCACGCCGCAATATTCAAGAGTTTGCCATGGCTGACGGTCGGAAACTTTATTTACTAGCTGAAGGTCGTCTGGTTAATTTAGCAGCTGGCGACGGCCATCCGGCGGAAATTATGGATTTGTCCTTTGCAATGCAGACAGTAGCTGCTTTACATATTTTAGAACATCATCAGGAACTTACGAATGACGTTCATCAAGTTTCCTATGAATTCGATCAGAAAGTGGCTGCTTTAAAATTAAAAGCTATGGGCTTTTCTATTGATCAGCTTACGAAAGAACAGGAAGAATATATTAACCAAGCCTGAGAGAAGGTTATAGCATGACAAAACTTAAACAGATTCAAGAGGAAATCATTGAAGTGGGTCATCGGCTAGTCCAAAAAGGTCTGGTTGTAGGAACTTGGGGCAATATTAGTTGTCGCGTCGAAGAAGGCGTGATTTTAGTGACTCCCTCTGGTCGCGATTACCTGTCATTAAAGCCAAAGGATCTTGTTTTAGTCAATCTTTCCGGTCGTGTTCTTGATGGGGCATTAGCGCCTTCCTCAGAACTGCCGCTTCATTTAGCTGTTTATTTGCAACGTTCTGATGTACAAGCAGTTGTACATACTCACAGTATTTTTGCTAGTGCTTGTGCAGTTGCCCGACGCTCAATTCCACCGATTATTGAGGATATGCTGCAGGTTATCGGCGGTTCTATTGAGGTTGCCCCTTATGCTTTACCGGGAACGGATGAATTGGCTCTAAATGCTGTAAAAATGCTAGAACGGAAAAATGCTGTACTACTGGCAAATCATGGCGTGCTTGGCTGTGGGACGAGCTTAACAGAGGCAATGCTATCTTGTGAACTCGTAGAAAAATCAGCGCAAATTTTTCTTTACGCCCAAAACCTAGGCGGTGCCGTTCCTTTAAGTCAAAATGATATTGATGCGATGCACCAGTTCTATCAGTCGAGTTATCGGTTGCGCAAAGGAGGCGTTGATCATGACTAGTATATTGATAAAAGATGCTGAAGTATTAGGAACAAATGGAGCTATTATTAAGCAAGATTTATTTATTAAAGACGGTAAAATAGCTGCATTAGGACAAAACCTTACGAAGCAAGCCGACAAAGTAATAAATGGATCGCATAAATTGGCAATTCCCGGGCTTGTAAATACCCATACCCATGCTGCCATGACACTGTTTCGCAGTTATGCCGATGATATGTTGCTTATGGATTGGCTACAACAAAAAATTTGGCCGGCAGAAGCCAATTTAACGCCCGAAGACGTTTATTGGGGCACGCTTTTAGCCATTGTGGAAATGATCCAAACAGGCACAACGACCTTTGCCGATATGTATTTTCATATGGATCAAGTAGCTAAGGCAGTAGAAGAGAGCGGCATGCGCGCTGTTTTAGCGCGTGGTATGGCTGGAGTTGCACCTAACGGTCAGCAGGCTCTCAAAGACAGCGAGGTTTTCTATAAAGATTGGCATAACAAAGCTGATGGACGCATTACGGTTCGTCTTGGACCACATGCCCCATATACGTGTCCACCTGACTACCTAAAACAAGTTGTGGCATTGGCGGAAAAATTAGAAGCCGGTATTCATATTCATTTGTCAGAAACCAAAGGCGAAGTGGAAGAATGCCAGAAAAAACACGGTTTATCACCGATTGCCCTAATGGAAAAAGTAGGACTGTTAAACCATCCCGTCTTAGCAGCTCACTGCGTTCATTTATCAACAGAAGACATTGCTTTGCTAAAAAAATACCATGTAACTGTAGCGCATAATCCTGGCAGCAATATGAAGTTGGCAAGCGGCATTGCACCAGTACCGGAACTGTTAGCGGCAAAAATCCCTGTAGGTCTTGGTACAGATGGAACAGCAAGCAATAATAACCTTGATATGATAGAGGAAATTCGTCTAGCGGCACTGCTTCATAAGACGAATCATTTTAACCCTGAATTATTGCCAGCTAAAGAAGCTGTAGCATTGGCAACAGAACAAGGCGCTATATGCTTAGGGCTTGATCAACAGATTGGGAAATTGGCTGTGGGCTATGATGCCGATATTACCTTAATTGATATGCATAAAGCACACTGGTATCCGCGTCATGATCGCTTATCGCTATTAACTTATAGTGCAAACGGCAGTGATGTTGATACTGTCCTTGTTAAAGGAAAAATATTAATGGAAAATAGACAACTTCTTACATTAGATGTAGAACAGATTATTTTTGAAAATCAGCGCCGTGGCATGCGTTTAGTAGAAAAATAAGGATAAGGTACTTGACGTAATTTGTGTTGTGAATTATAGTGCTATAGGAGGAGTAAGATATGCGAGCTTTAAATTTTTATTCGTCTCATTATCACTCCCAGCTTGTTTCTCGCCGTAAGATTTGCACGATCCGTCTTGGCGATAAAAGTAGTAAATATCAAGAAGGCGATCTGGTTTGGATTACGGTAGGAAAACGATTTGCACCGCGTAAAAAGCTTTATCCGGCTGTGATTGACAAAGTAGATACGAAACCATTAAACCTGCTATCCTTAGAAGAATTGCAGGGAGAAAGTCAAAATATTACTAGCGCCGATGAACTTATCACATTTTTACATTCTATTTATGAAAAAACCTTATCACCTGACGATATGGTGAGTGTGGTATACTTTTCTGAAGTCGTCGAATAACTAGTGGTAGATAAAGAAATTTAGCTTTTATAAAAAGGAGTGCTTGTATTATGTCATTGAAAGTTCCTGTTGGTATTTCTGGCCGTCATCTCCATCTTTCGCAGAAAGATTTGGATATTCTCTTTGGTGAAGGACATCAGCTCACATTAAAAAAAGAATTAGGACAACCTGGCCAATTTGCTGCTGAAGAAGTTGTTGATATTGTTAGCGAAAAAGGTTCAATCAACAAATTGCGCGTTCTCGGTCCTGTTCGTAAAGAAACGCAAATCGAAATTGCTTTGACTGACGCGATTAAATTAAAGTTGAAACCGCCTGTTAGAGAATCTGGTGATTTAGCAGGCACACCAGGCATTACGATTGTTGGCCCAAAAGGCAAAATAACTCTTGATAAAGGGGTTATTGTGGCAGCAAGACATATTCACATGACGCCAGCTGATGCTGAGAAATTCGGCGTAAAAGATAAAGACTGTGTGAAAGTTCGTTTCGGCGGCGACCGCGGCGTAATTTTCGAAAATGTTATTATTCGCGTGCGGGAAGATTTTGCACTAGAAATGCATATTGATACAGATGAAGGTAACGCCGGACAAATCGCCAATGATGATTTAGGCGAAATTATTAAATAATTTGTCTGTTTTAGAAAGACTCTGCATAAAAGTGCAGAGTCTTTCTTTTTTGTCTTTACATGTTTACAACCCGCGCGATTATTGAACATTTTCTTTGTATACATTGTAAAATGAAGAGGAATTTATTAAAATTTGTGGAAGTGTTTTGCATAGAAAGAAACTACAAAAAAATTCACAATTTTTTTTCAAGGGAGGTATAGTTATGCCAAAACCTGTATTCTATGAAGAACGGTGCAAAGGCTGTGAACTATGTACCGCCGTTTGCCCGAAAAAAATTATTCAACTTTCTGATCGAATTAACAGTAAAGGGTATCGGCCTTCTATGTGCATTGATGAAAGTAAGTGTATTGGCTGTATGCTTTGTGCAAAAACCTGTCCTGATATGGTAATTGAAATTCACAAGTAAAGATAGGAGTGAATTACATTGGCTGAAAAGGTTCTAATGAAAGGGAATGAAGCAATTGGGGAAGCAGCAATCGTGGCCGGATGTCGTCATTATTTCGGCTATCCGATTACCCCCCAGACGGAATTAACAGAATATATGTCGCGGCGTATGCCTCAGGTAGAAGGGACTTTTCTTCAGGCGGAAAGTGAAATTGCCGCCATTAATATGGTTTACGGTGCTGCTGGCGCTGGCGCCAGAGCTATGACTTCTTCTTCCAGCCCGGGAATTAGCTTGAAAATGGAAGGCATATCTTATATAGCTGGGGCACAGCTTCCTTGCGTTATTGTCAATATGATGCGCGGCGGCCCAGGACTTGGCAGTATTCAACCTTCGCAGGCTGATTATTTTCAAGCGACAAAAGGCGGCGGTCATGGGGACTATCGTTTGATCGTGCTTGCGCCAAATTCAGTACAAGAGCTTGTGGATATGACAGTACTTGCTTTTGACTTAGCCGACCAATATCGCAATCCTGTTATGCTGCTTGGTGATGGTGCTTTGGGACAGATGATGGAACCGATCATATTCCCTGAAGCTATTAAGGAAACAGTGGCAAAACCTTGGGCTGCTGTTGGCATGCATAAACGAACAACTCCCAATGTAATTAACTCGCTATTTTTAAAGCCAGAACATTTGGAAGAACATAATCATTTATTACAGAATAGTTATCAAATGATTTCTACTAACGAAGTGCGTTATGAAAGCTTATATACAGAAGATGCCGATCTGATTATCGTAGCTTACGGTATTACATCGCGTATCGCCCGCTCGGCAATAGATACAGTTCGCGCCGAAGGCTATAAAGTAGGTTTATTCCGTCCGAGAACCTTATGGCCTTTCCCCAGTGAAGCATTAGGAGCATTAGCGCAAACGCCGAAAGCGTTCTTAACGCTAGAATTAAGCGCTGGACAAATGGTGGAAGACGTAAGGCTCGCTGTGAATGGAGCTCGTCCAGTCGCTTTTTACGGACGAACAGGAGGTATGATTATGTCACCGAAAGAAGTGGTGGCGGAAATCAAAAAACTTCTCAGTACTGTGGGGGGGAAATAAAATGGCTGAAGTTCTCTTTAAAAGACCGGAATCACTTCTGGATGTACCTTTTCACTATTGCCCCGGCTGCCATCATGGTATCATTCACCGTCTAGTTGGTGAGGTTATTGATGAGCTAAAAATTCGAGAAAACGCGATTGGCATAGCCCCAGTGGGATGTTCTGTGTTAGCTTACGAATATTTTAATATAGATATGCTGGAAGCAGCTCATGGTCGCGCACCTGCTGTTGCTACCGGTGTAAAACGAGTTCATCCTGATGCTGTTGTATTTACTTATCAAGGTGACGGCGATCTGGCTGCTATTGGTTGTGCTGAAATTGTTCATGCTGCAGCACGTGGTGAGAAAATCACAACCATTTTTGTTAATAACGCAATTTATGGCATGACCGGAGGACAAATGGCGCCAACCACTTTGATTGATCAGGTGACAAATACTTCGCCTTATGGCCGTTCTTTAGCTAATACAGGAAATCCTATTCGAGTATCGGAAATGCTTTCGACTCTAGATGGCGCTGTCTACATTGCCAGAGTAGCTGTCAATAATCCCGCGAATATGGCCAAAGCCAAAGCTGCAATTAAAACCGCTTTTGAACATCAGCTTAAAGGCGATGGCTTCGCTATGGTAGAAGTTCTGTCTACTTGTCCAACGAACTGGCGTATGACTCCGCTAAAGGCCTCCAAGTGGTTAGAAGAAAACATGATGAAAGTCTTTCCTTTAGGTGTTTATAAGGAGGTGAAAGAATGATGTCCCATGATATGATTATGGCTGGTTTTGGCGGACAAGGCGTCCTGTTAATGGGTCAGCTTATGACGTACGCTGGCATGATTGAAAATCGTGAAGTTTCTTGGATTCCTTCTTATGGACCGGAAATGCGCGGCGGCACTGCAAACTGTTCTGTTATTATCCGTAATGAAAAAGTCGGCTCGCCGATCGTTACTGAGCCGAATGTGCTTGTAGCCATGAATTTACCTTCTTTAGATAAATTTGAGCCGCAGCTTCAGTCAGGTGGTATTTTAATCATAAACAGTTCTTTAATTGAAAAAGAAGCTTCCCGTCAGGATATTAAGGTTTATAAAATTCCGGCGAATGAGCTTGCGCAGGAAATTGGGAATCCAAAAGTAGCAAATATGATCGTTTTGGGTGCAATTGTAAAAGCTTCCGGAGCCGTTGCTCCTGAATCAGTTCTAGGTGCTTTTGCCAAAATGTTTGCTAAAAAACCGGAGCTTTTAGAAATTAACAAAATTGCTTTAGAAAAAGGCGCCGAATATATTGGCAAGCAAATGGTATAATTAATAAATTTTTATAAAGCTATTTCAATGATTCTATTTTACTAGACATTGAAATAGCTTTAATTTTTGGCAGGGATTTTAAAACTCTTCAGCGAAACTATAGCAAGATATAATATTGCCTAAAGTAAAGGTGGAGAACGTTTGAGCAACGATATGTTAAAACAAATGATTGAATTAATTATTGCCCAGACTCCTTCTGTTATTTTGGCCGTTGAATCTGACGGTAAAATTGGTGAAATTTTTTTGTCCAATATAGAAGGATGGCGAAAAAAACGCTTTTTGGGCCAACCCTTTGAAAAAATGCTTCATGTTATTTTTCCTGATGCTGTTACCGAGATTCTCCCGATGTATCATGAGGCCAAAAAGCAGCGAACAGAGCAGATGGTCTGTCGTCATGAGCATACAACAGCTCATGAATTACCCGAATATTACTGTTGGAATTTTTATCCCTGGGAAGATAAAATACTTGTTTATATTCGCAATATTACGGAATCGGTTCTTATGGAAACTGAATTTACTTCCATTACTGCACAATATCAAAATGTAAATGAAGAGCTCTACACAGCAATGTCAAATCAAGATTTATTTTTAATGGATCTTGAGCAAACAAAAAAACAATTAGTCGCGCTCTATCGCATTACCTCTATTGTACAAAAGACAGTAGATGAAGAAGAAGTTTTAGAGGAAATTTTAAAAAACGTCACAAAAGAATTCGCCTTAGATAATGTGGCAATACTACTTTTGGATAAAGAGAACCAGGAGCTTGTTGTACGCGCCCATACTGGCTATTTTCAGACCTTTTGCAAATTTTTGCGAATTCCATTAGGGCAAGGAATTGCTGGTCATGCCGCAAAATACAGAGAAGTTGTTTTTTCTCCTGATGTGAGTCAAGATCACCGTTATATTAGTGGGGGAATTGACTGTGTCAGTGAACTGGCGATTCCGCTGATTGTCAATGATCAGGTGATCGGTGTTTTTGACATTGAAACAACTTGTAAGCGTGATTTTAGTGAGCTGGAATTAGAGATGTTCGGTTCCTTAGCGAATCAAATTGCTATGACGATTGCTCATGCGAACCATGTAGCATCAGTTGAAGTGCAGGCGATTACGGATGGGATGACTGGTCTTTTTAATTATCGGTATTTTAGAACATTGCTTACGCAAGAGTTTAAACGATCTAAGCGCTATCACCGACCATTATCTCTCCTGATGATGGACATTGATAACTTTAAGAGCTATAATGATAGACATGGTCATCAACAAGGAGATTATTTATTGCGCACGATTGCCGAACTAATTAGACATATCGTAAGAGACGTTGATTTTGTTGTTCGTTATGGTGGAGAGGAATTTGCCGTTATTTTGCCGGAAACTCCGCTTCATGATGCCGTAATTATTGCAGAACGAATTCGGCAAAGCATTGCAGAATATCCTTTTGATAATCGAGAAACACAGCCTAATGGAATTATATCTGTCAGTACCGGACTCGCAAGTTTCCCGCGTGATGCTGACAGCGATGTTGAATTAATTCAGCATGCTGATGCTGCCATGTATGCAGCGAAGCAAAACGATAAAAACTGTGTGCGTGTTTTTCATGAAATTGCAGCAGGCTGACAGATAAGAGGTGAAAATATGAAGCAGGACACGCTAGGGGATTTTAAAGAATATTCTTTAGCAGGAACCGACCAGGAAATTCAGTTTATTACGAGTGCCCTGCAGCTTCCAATAAAAAATTCAACGATTCTTGATTTATATTGCGGTTATGGACGTCATACTTTAGAACTGGCGAAGCTTGGCTATGAAGTAATTGGCCTTGATAGTAACCGTGATTTTCTAGCGATTGCCAAACAGAAAGCGGAGGAGCTAGAAATTGCTGTGAGCTTTGTAGAGTGTGATATGCGCGAGCTTTCCTATCAGGAAACTTTTGATGCGGTAATTAATATGTTCGCTGCTTTTGGTTTTTTCTCAGATGAAGAAAATGCAGCGGTAATCGCATCGATTGCCAGAGCCTTAAAACCAAAGGGCCTTTTCTTGATTGATTTGTTTAATCGTGATTGGATGCTGAAAAACAATTTAAATCGCTATTGGCGTCATCCTAGTGGTGAAGCTGTTCTTTCTTATAAAGTAGAGATTGAAGAAGGTATTGCCGTAATGAAGCGGCAACTCTTAAATCAAGTTACCGGTAAAAAAACAGAAGCTGATTTTCAGCTTAGAACTTATACGCTAGCTGAAATGACAGATATGCTTACAGAAGCCGGTTTAGGAATTAAACAAGTTTTCGGTGCTTTTGATGGTCGTCCCTATGACAAAGATACACCGCGCCTAATTATTTTGGCGCAGAAAGAATCACATGACTAAATAGTTTATTGCTTATATTACCCAAAAAGGTCTGCCAAATATTTCATATTTGGCAGACCTTTTTCACTTGTTATCAGTTTATTACATAGATTATACCAGATGGCCGAAAGGTGGTGGCAAAGTGCTTATCCGAGTGAACGGGCGATCCGAGCTGACCATTCCGCGCATTGGCGTAGCCTTGAGCGGCGGCGGGCTGCGCGGATTAGCTCATATTGGCGTACTCGCCGAACTAGAACGAGCCGGAATTCCCATTCATTTTATTGCCGGAACAAGCGCTGGAGCTGTAGTAGCGGCTTTGCATGCCACTGGCCATGGTTCACAAGAAATGACAGAACTTGCCCATGAACTGAATCTGCATGATTTGATTGACGCAAAGTTTTCTTTAAATCAACTTGTCAAGTACGGTATGAAGTGGCTATTTACGGGAAAATTTCGTCTCTTATCAGTTATTCCGGCTGGAATGATTAAAGGTGAAAGAGTGGAACAGTATTTTCGTTCGCTGTGGGGAAATCGGACAGTAAAAGAAACAAAACTACCTTTGGCTATTACAGCTGTTGATCTCAATACAGCTGAAACGGTGTTTTTCACAACGTTGCTTCGACAAAAACCTGATATATTACATGCAAAATATGATCATTCTATTTCACTTATTGAAGCAGTGCGAGCAAGCATTTCTATCCCGGGAATTTTTCAACCAAAAGTTTATCAGGGAATGACGCTCGTTGATGGAGCTGTAAAAAACAATCTGCCTGCTGATATTTTACGTTCCATGGGGGCGGAAGTGGTGTTAGGCGTCGATTTGGGGTATGATGGGCAACCTAATTTCGGTATTCAGTCTGTCGGAGAAGTACTATTGCAGTGTATTGAAATTATGTCGCGGGAAGTAACCTTGTTGAAAGGTCGGCAATTATCAGATTTGGTGATTCGACCTCAGACTTTTGATCTAGCCTTTCGTAGTGTAAATGACATTGATCGTTGTATTGAACGAGGTAGAGCAGCAGCCAAAAGCGATTTGCCTGATATTATTACATTACTGAACGATAAGATCAAACAAAAACTCTAATTACGAGGCATTTTTAAAATTTCCTGATGAATTCTTAAAATGGTTTGCCCGTAGTTTCTACCAGGAACAGCCCATTTGCCGTTTAACGCTTGCCAAGTTTTTTGTTTACCAAAAAAAGGAGTCTTTTTGAGCAGGTCATAGCGCGGGTCCACGAGAATGCCTTGTGGTGCAACTGGCGTAGCATAGCCTTTGAGATGCTGAATTTGGGCGCGAATTCCCTGACGAGGACTTTTAAACCAGGCGCCTTTTACGCCATTGCCTGTTGTGCCAAGCCCGGCATAATTGTTTTGTGGTGGTAATACATCACCACCATAACGAAAAAAGCCTGTTTCATGGAGGGATTGGGCAAAAGCTACGTCAGGACGGATACCTTCATGTCGCGCTTCTTCATAAAAAATCCGTACAAGCTCTTTTGCTGAAACTGCCGTTTCCGGCAGCGGGTTTTTTTGACGTAAATAGGCGACGCATTGCTGTTCCGAAGCCAAGGGACTTCCCATAATCGATAAGTCCAACTGATAGCGATCTTGTAGCGCAAAAGAACCAGCTGGCAATGATTTTAGCGGAATGGATGAGGCTGTAGCTGGAGCCATCATCACTAAAGGAAACAGCAGCAATAAGGAAAAAGCGGTAAGTTGTTTAGACATAGTGTATCTCCTTATTAGAAATTCTTTAATAATTTCGCGCCTCATCATTAAAAATCCTTGTCTCATGGACACCAGATGGTTGGTGTTGTCATAGAAATAGATGAAGGAGGAGTAAAAATGTTTGACTTGAAAAGTGTATTAAAATCCTATCGGATTCATGAACTTGCTATGTTTATTTTAGAGCAACAGCATGAGGAATGGGGACAACGAGAGGTCCCGGCACTAACGAATGCTGTCGTAAGTCGTTATGAGGAAATTGTGCGTTCTCTTATGGTACAAATGAAAAATAGCGAAAGATTTCTTGAAGACGAAGAAGAGCAAGTAGATACTTTGTAAATAATTGTGGTATGCTTATAGTGATATAATCTATTTTGCAATGAATTGGAGCGTTGGATGTGGAAAATTGCGAGTCGTCTTTTCTTGGCAAAGTAATACTGATTACGGGCGGAACTTCTGGTATTGGCTTAGCATCTGCAAAGAAGTTTTTAGCAAAAGGAGCTACGGTTGTTCTAGTTGGCCGTAATGAGCAGAAAGGACGTGAAGCAATGCAGATTTTACAAAACCAGCCTGAGGTAATTTACCTAAAAGGCGATGTAAGCAATTATGACGCTTGTCAGCAGATCGTAGCAGAAACAGTACGCCGCTTTGGCCGTCTTGATGTGCTAATCAACAGTGCTGGTCTTTATTTGGAGAAGCTGATTGATGAAATGAGTGAACAAGATTTTGCTGATTTAATGGACTGTAATATAAAAGGCGTTTACTTTATGGCAAAATTTGCAGCAAGACAAATGCGAAGAACAGGTGGCGGCGCTATTTTGAATGTTTCCTCTGATGCAGGTGTACAGGGGAATTTACAGTGCAGCGCCTATTGCGCTTCCAAAGGAGCTGTCAATATTTTTACTAAAGCCTTGGCATTAGAGTTAGCGCCTTATAAAATTCGTGTCAATGCCGTCTGTCCTGGCGATATTGCCACGCCGTTATTGGAAAAGCAATTATCTGAAAAGACCGATCCAGCAGCTGCCAAAGCGGAAATGGCTCTTTATTACCCGCTAGGAAGAATTGGCACAGCAGAAGAAGTAGCTAACGTCATTTGTTTTTTGGCTTCTTCAGAAGCTGCTTTTGTTACGGGGGCGCTTTGGAGTGTCGATGGCGGAATTACTGCTTGTTAAAAATTACTGAATTTTTATTATAAAGCAGGAAAATTTGTTTTGATGTCAAATATAATTTTAATAAAGTATGATGAATTGTACTTTATTAGAGGCATGAAGCTTCTTACGCATTCTGGGTAATTTTTCAATGTAAACCAGGTAGCCTACTTTTCTTGAAAGAAAGGGCTTACTTGGTTTTTATTTTTAAGGGAGGCTTTTGGCGTAAGATGAGTAGATTTTTTAGCAAAAAGAAGTTATTCGCAAAACAAAGTGTTTTTTTTATTACTGTCTTATTGGTAGTACTGACATTTCTGGTAAGCGGCTGTGGCGGTAAAGCCGATCAGACAGGTGCTAAAACGGATTCGAAGTCGATTATTCTTGGTGTCGAAAATGAATCTGATAAAGTCAATCCAATTTTTGCCGATGAGCATGATGATGCCGTTTCACTTATTTTTAGCGGGTTAGTCCGTTACGATGATAAAAATGAGCCCATTCCTGACATGGCGGAAAGCTGGGATATATCAAGTGATAAACTGACCTATACGTTTCATTTAAAGAAAAATATTAAATGGCATGATGGTCAGCCGTTTACAGCGGATGATGTAAAATTTACGATTGAAGCCGCGTTAAATCCTAAAAATAATTCAATGATTCGAGAACGGTTTGAGGAAATTAAAGCTGTGCAAATTATGGATCCCTATACCGTAAAAATTGTTCTAAAAACACCGTTTCCTTTGCTAGTGAATGTAATGTCTACCGGAATTTTGCCGAAACATCTCTTGGAAGGTAAAGATATTAATAACAATGTTTTCAATGCTGCGCCTATTGGTACCGGCCCATTTAAGTTTGTGGAATGGAAAAAAGGACAATATATGAAACTTGCCGCCAATCAAGATTTTTACCGTCAGTCGCCCAAGTCAGAGCAAGTCATTTTAAAATATCTGCCTGACCAAAATGTTCGGGCGTTGCAACTAGAAACAGGTGAAATTGATGTAGCTTTAGTCGATCCAATGGAAGTTGAGCGAATGAAACAAAAAGAAAATTTGACGGTTCATCGCATTGTTACTTCCGACTATCGGGTATTAATGTATAACAGACTGAATCCGCTATGGGAGGATGCCCGAGTACGGCAGGCGCTCAACTATGCAGTAGACCGTAATGCCATAGTAAATGGCGTTTTACTGGGGTGGGGCAAACCGGCTTATGGACCGTTACAGTTGAGCTGGGCCAATAATCCTGATGTCAATCCTTACACATTCAATCTGGAAAAAGCAAAGGCTTTACTGACTGAAGCTGGCTGGACACCTGGTCCCGATGGAGTTTTGCAAAAAGATGGAAAACGTTTTTCCTTTAAGTTGACGACTTTTGTTACTGATCCTGTAAGAGTCGCTTTAGTCAATGCTTTAAGTACCCAGTTTAAACAAATCGGCGTGGAAGCAATTCCTGATCCGAAGGAAAAAGGTTCCTTTAAAATTGGCCAAACTGATACTTTCTTGCTGGGCTGGGGTAGTCCGTTTGACCCTGATGATGATACGTATCGCATATTCCATAGTTCTCAAATGGAAATTGCCAATTATGAACACTATAAAAACACGAAAGTTGACTCATTGCTTTTAGCAGCCAGACAAGCTAGTGATCGTAATGAAAGAATTGCACTTTATAAAGAATTCCAAAATGAGCTTGCTAAAGACCCTGCGTTTAATTTTTTAGCATATCTTGATGTTGCTTTAGTTACCAAGAAAAACCTATCTGGCATTAAAGAAAAAACACTAGGACATCACGGCGCAGGTTATATGTGGAATTTGGAGGAATGGAGCAAACAGTAAATGTTAGGTTTTATTTTTCGTCGCATTTTATCGAGTCTGCCTGTTCTTTTAGTAATTAGCTTATGTGCTTTTTTTCTGATTCACATGGCTCACGGCGATCCTGCCGTAGCCATGTACGGCAGTCATTTAGAAAAAATGCGGCCGCAAGACCAAATGCGGATTCGGACAAATCTCGGACTGGATCAACCATTGCCTATTCAGTATGGTAAATGGATGTCAGGGATTTTGCAGGGCGATCTAGGAACATCATATATGACAGGACAACCGGTTAGCCAGATTCTCGCAGAGCGTTTACCCAACACTTTGCTATTAACCGCTAGTGCTACAGCAATCATGCTTGTATTAGCAACGTCTATCGGGATTCTTGCAGCAGTCAAGCAATATTCTTTATTCGACTATTTTTCAACCTTTATTGCGTTTCTGTTTTTTTCTATTCCTAGTTTTTGGTTAGCACTCCTTGCCATACTGGTGTTTTCTGTTTATCTTGGCTGGCTGCCATCTTCTGGGCTCGCCGCAATTGGGCGTGAGCAGGATGTAAGCAATCGTTTGTTGCATCTTATATTACCAGCTCTTGTTCTTGCTGTTAGCCATATTGGCGCCTATATTCGTTTAATTCGCTCTAGCATGCTAGAAGTTCTGAACCAAGAATATATTTTAACAGCTTATGCGAAAGGTCTTATGCCTAACTATATTTATTATGTGCATGCCTTTCGCAATGCCCTAATTCCCTTAATCACTTATACAGGAATGTCATTTTCCTCATTAATTGGCGGCGGTTATCTCGTCGAAACCGTCTTCGCTTATCCAGGAATCGGCCAGCTTACAATCTACTCGGCGGCAACACGGGACTATCCGTTGCTTATGGGAACCATTCTTCTCACTGGTTTATTTGTAGTGATTGGTAATTTACTTGCTGATATTTTGTGCGCTTGGCTTGATCCCAGATTGCAGGGCGAGGGAGCAAAACGGGGGCTTGGCGCACATGGATAATGAGAATAATAAACTGTTTTGGCATCGTCTTTACGGCCATAGAATCGGGCGTTGGGGGATAGCAATTCTATTACTCTATTCTTTTTTTGCCCTAGCTGCACCGCTTTTAAGTCACTATAATCCAGTTGATACAGATCTTCTCAGTATTCGCCAACCGCCCTCTTTACAGCACTGGTTCGGTACTGACGAATTAGGTCGTGATATTTACAGCAGACTGCTTTATGGCGGACGTGTTTCTTTATTAGTTGGTTTTGCTTCCGTTTTTTTAGCAACGACAATAGGCTTATGCTACGGCTTAATGAGCGGCTATGCCGGCGGTTTGTTAGATAACCTTTGTATGCGTTTGGTTGATGGTTTGTTATCACTGCCGACGTTAGTTATGGTTATTGCCCTGCAATCCTTAGGAAATCAAGGACTTTGGAGCGTTGTTTTAGTAATTGCCTTCACCACTTGGATGCAAACAGCGCGCCTGATACGAACAGAGTTTTTAGTCATAAAACAAAAGCCCTTTGTGAAAGCAGCGCTCGCTAGCGGCTCTACTCAGAAAAATGTGGTTTGCCGCCATATTTTACCGAACTGTCTGCCATCACTTGTCGTATTAGCTACACTAAATATGGGCCATGCCATTATTACTGAGGCTGCTTTAAGTTTTTTAGGCCTAGGTATTCCGCCTTATCAACCGTCCTGGGGAAATATGCTTATGGGTGGTCAGCGCAGTATTTTAGCTGGGTGTTGGTGGATTACGCTTTTTCCTGGTCTTGCCATTGTTTCCACGGTTCTTGCCGTGAATTTTGTCGGCGATGCCATTCGCGATGCCTTAGATCCACTGAATCAGCAACAAAGACGGAATAGAACAAAGACAGGAAGTGATTCCCTTGACAGCAGCAAGTTGCTTGGAAATTAGAAATCTTTGGATTAATATTATGACGCAACGAGGTATAACGACACCAGTAGCTGACATTTCGCTTCATGTGGCGCCAGGCAAAGTCTTAGGAATTGTCGGCGAAAGCGGCAGTGGTAAATCGCTCACAGCTCGAGCGATTTTACGCCTACTAGAAGAACAAACCGATCAATTTTGCTGCCAGGGAGAGGTTTTATTCCAAGGAAAAGATTTGCTGAAAATGTCACTTGATTCAGTCCGATCGCTGCGGGGACAAAAAATCAGTATGATTTTTCAAAATCCAACAGCAGCACTAAATCCCGTTCTACCAGTCGGCTGGCAAATATCGGAGGTTTTTCGTTCTCATACTGGCTGTACTCGTCAGGAAGCCAAAGAACAAAGCTTATTATTATTAGCAAAAATGGGTTTCACAGAACCGGCAAAAATTTATCGCCGTTTTCCCTTTCAATTGAGTGGCGGCATGAGCCAGCGTGTAATGATTGCTATGGCCATGTCGTTAAAACCTTCTCTGATTATTGCTGATGAACCAACTACAGCGCTTGATGTAACACTTCAGGCTCAGGTACTTAAAGAGTTAAAACGGCTGCAGCAGGAGGAGGGAGTTTCCATTATTTTAATATCCCATGATATGAGCGTTATTGCCGAAATGGCTGATGATGTTATTGTTATGCAAGCAGGGAAAATTGTGGAATGCAATAACTGCATGGCTTTATTTGATACACCGCGTTCGGAATATACGAAACGCCTATTAGCAGCAAGTCGTTTTGAGTGCGATGAGTCTTTTTTGCCGGAGTGGTCATCGCATGCTTAAAATTGACCACCTGTCTAAAGAATATCGACTTCATAAAAGTTGGCTTTTGGGCCATGAAAAGGTTCAGGCTGTTTCCGATGTATCATTAGAAATTGCGGCAGGCGAAACCCTTGGACTCGTTGGCGAGAGTGGTTGCGGCAAAAGCACGTTGGCAAAAATAATTGCTATGCTAGAGGCGCCTTCAGCGGGAAAAGTTGTTTTTAATGGTAAAGATCTATTTGCTTTGCCAGTAACAAAGCAACGCTATATTCGTAAAGACTTGCAAATCGTTTTTCAAGATACATTAGGTGCATTAAACCCGCGTCAGTCGATCTATATTGCGTTAGAGGAACCATTGCAAAATTTTTCTTTGGCTGATGGCGCAAATATAGAAAAAGCAATCGAACAATCCCTTGCCGCCGTTCGATTACCCCGTTCTATCTTAGCGCGATATCCGGGAGAGTTAAGCGGGGGTGAGCGGCAACGAGTTTGTTTAGCGAAAGCGCTTATTGTGAAACCTCGCTTTCTGATTTTAGATGAAGCAACTTCCGGTCTCGATGTAATTATTCAAAATCAGATCCTCCAACTATTACGAGAGTTAAAGCAAGAGCTTAACCTAACCTATCTTTTTATTACCCATAATCTGAAGCTGGCAGCTGCTTTAACCGATCGAATTGCGGTGATGTACCAAGGGAAAATTGTTGAGATTCTTCCAGCGGCTCAGTTATCAAAAGCAACTGAACCTTATACGCAGAAGCTGCTTGCAGCAGTTTTAATTGAGCATCCGCGTGAACGTGGTGAAAAGCACTGAATTTTTAGTTAATTTTTCTTGACTTATTTTGCAAAAAGATTTATACTAGCTATGTAAACTTTTTAAAACTACATAGTTTTGAGATAGGTGCCTGAAAAGGCTTAATAGGGAAGTTCGGTGTAATACCGACGCGGTCCCGCCACTGTAATGAGGAGCTCCTCTAAAATATACCACTGGAATAGAGTATTCTGGGAAGGTTTAGAGCAGCTATGATCCAGAGCCAGGAGAACTGCCTGTCTAGCAATCACCATTTTGACCCACGAGTGATGGGGAGGGGATTTATCTGCGAAATTTTATTTCGTTGTATTTTCGCAAATGCGCCTTCCTAAGCAATTAGGAAGGCTTTTTTAATGCCAAACCTTTTCCTTGGATTCCAAGGAGTCATTGATAGTTCCAATCCTTTTACTCTATTTTTGTTGTTCTTTTCCATCGTTGCGACTAGGCACCGCAACCGTCCCCGTTTACGGGGACTTTTTTCTTAAAAAAGAAGCTGTCTCAAATTTGAGACAGCTGTTTATTGGATCAAAAGGAAGTAAGACGATGATGGGGGATATTCGAATAGGCAGAATCTGATAGTTTATACCCGCAATGCGAACAAAAATTGGGGTTATCACTAAAGGGAGTGCCGCATTGCGAACAGAGTGAGCGCCGTTTCGGCTTGATTGCTTCATCTTCCAGAGGGAGACTTTGCTCAATTCTTACAGGCTTTTTGGGACGCATAATAAGATAGAGCGGTAAAAAAATAATCAGACCGATAAAAACTCCAAGGGCCCACCCATAGGGTATAGTGCAATTTCGCTCTTTCGCATCACTATAAACCCAGGCAGCAACAATAGCAGCAATTCCTAAACCTAAGAATTCCAAACTCATCATCCTTTCATAGTAAATTTTAGTCCGTCTTACTATAAGATTTCTTCTTATTATATTTATTATAGTAATATGCGAAAAATCCTTTTAAATTATACTATTTTTCTGAAAAAAATATATTATTTTGACAAAATTCGCAAGTCTCCGTTCAGTTTGACAATTTCAAAATAAGATGATACTGTCAGTATAAAGTTGGCTTATTTTATATAGGAGATGTCAGTATGTTGCAACTCGTCAATCTATCAAACTATGAGTGTGATTTAGAGTTGATTGCCCATGATCCTGACAAGTTACGGTTTTTTTTAGAATCACAGCAGCTTGATGGAATTGAAATGATGTTTCACCAAAACTGGGACAGTCAGCTTCACCCTAAACAATATATTTACGGCGCTCATTTACATTTTTGGCCTTGTTGGCTTGACTTTTGGCAGAATAATCAAGAAAATTTGCTGGCTGACTTTGGCAGCTCAGCAAATATTTCGGCTTGCTACGGTGCTGCTACGCCTGAGCTGTGGCTTGAAAATTATCGTAAAAATCTTCAGCTTGCGCTAACGGCAGGCGTTAAATATGTTGTCTTTCATGTCGGACATGTTCGACCGAAAGAGCTCTTTTCTTGGGATTTTCAAGTATCGAATCAAAGTGTAGTTGATGCCGCCTGTGAGGTTGCCAATTTGCTTTGTGCTGATCTACCAGAAGATGTAATGCTCTGTTTTGAAAATTTATGGTGGCCAGGTCTTACTTTACTTGATCCTAAGTTAGCGGAGCGTTTGCTAACTCAGATTCATCATAAAAATAGCGGTTTTCTGCTCGATACAGGGCATTTAATGAATACAAATCAAGCTTTACGGACAGAAGAGGAGGGGATTGCCTACGTCCTCAATGTTTTGAAAAAAATGGGTTCCTTATCGAATCACATTCGTGTGATCCATTTGCATAAATCTTTATCAGGTCTTTATGTAGAAAAAACGCAACATCAATCGGCAAAACGACATGAACTGGCAGACGTTATGGCGCATGTGCTCCAAATTGATCAGCATCTGCCATTTACGAGTTCGTCAGTCTGTAAAATTGTTGAGGCTGCTCAACCAGACTATCTTGTGCATGAATTTATGCAAAGTTCCTGGGAAGATTGGCAGCAAAAGGTATCCCAGCAACAACAAGCATTGCAGCCACTACTGGCGATCAAAAATTGTCATAATAGAGAAATTCTACGTTACAAGGAGGCTTAGTATGATCGAACAACAAGGACTTATCATTGTACATACAGGAAATGGTAAAGGAAAGACAACAGCCGCGTTAGGGTTGGCGTTGCGTGCTTGGGGGCAAGGGCTCCGAATCCTTGTATTACAATTCATTAAAGGAAGCTGGAAATATGGCGAACTAAAGGCGGCAGAGGCGTTAGGATCGCGTTTTGTTATGAAGCCATTAGGCGATGGATTTGTAAGTAAGGATAAAGAAAACAATGAAGCGATGGCACAGCATCGTCAGGCGGCAGCAGAAACGATTGCTGCTGCAAAAGCAGCAATAACTTCAGGCGATTGGGATATGATTATTTTAGATGAAATTAATTATGCTCTGAAATTTGAGCTAATCGCGTTAGAAGATATTTTAGGATTACTAAATGAAAAGCCGGAAATGCTTCATATAGTATTAACAGGCCGTGATGCTCATCCGGCAGTGATTGAAAAAGCCAACTTGGTGACAGAAATGCGAGAAATCAAGCATCCTTATAAAGAAGGAATTAAAGCGCAAAAAGGGATTGAATTTTAATGGACAAAAAAGCGATTCTAGTTGTAAGTTTTGGCACTACCTATGCACAAGGCCGCAAGGAAAATATTGAAAGTGTCGAAAATAAAATCAAACAATCCTTTCCTGATTATGAAGTGCGGCGAGCTTTTACTTCACGTTTTGTTATAAAAAAGTTAGCAGAACGTGACCAAATTTATGTTGATACAGAAGAAGCGGCTTTAAAAAAATTAGCGGCAGAAAATTATCAAGAAGTACTAGTGCAGCCGCTTCACATCGTGGGCGGCGAAGAATATGAAAAAATCAAACAACTTATTTGGCGTTATCGCCACAGTGAGCAACAAGTTTTTCCTATTTTGCGCCTAGGACGTCCTTTACTTCACTATACAGGTCTTAATAATATGCCTGATGATTATGGCAAAATTATTGCTGATTGGCGTGCCCAGTTAGAACCGAAAGACGCCAGTCAAGCTGTAGTAATTATGGGCCATGGCGGCGTACATCCAGGAAATGCAGCCTACGCAGCCTTCCAGATGAAATTAGCGGAAGCAGGCCTAGATCGAACCTTTATTTATACAGTAGAAGGCTTTCCTTCGCTTGCGTATGTTATCAAAAAGCTTCAGGCAGCAAAGATACAAAAAGTCAGCTTAAAGCCCTTCCTGCTAACGTCAGGAGATCATGTTCATGAAGACATGGCAGGGGAAGACGAAAGCTCTACGAAAAATCAATTAATGAAAGCTGGCTTTTCTGTATCAGTTTCTTTTGCCGGTCTAGGCAGCTACGAAACAATACAGCAGCTTTATGTTGAGCATGTACAAGATATGATTGATTGCGCCGAGCACTGTCGGCTGCGTTAAGGAGGATAGGTCTATGTCAGTATATCGCGAAGTACTTACACCACTTACCCAGCGAATGGCCACGGAAAACCCGGATTTACTACCGGCGTTGGCCAGCTTAAAAGAGGCCATGGGGGAAAGAGATTTTGAAAAATATATTGAACGACTTTCTGCTCTGAAAGTAAATGGCGACATGCTGTGGATTACAGCAAGAACACAGATAGATCGCTCGATTTTAGAACGAAATCATCGTGAGGCTTTGAAAACAGCTTTTCAGGTAAAACGCTTTCAAATTCTATGTATATAATGAGTAGAGACCATGGACAATCAGTTATTAAAAACAGGCGGTTTCATCCTTACTAAAGAAAATAGAGTGCAATTTCATTTTCCCGATAAACGATTTGTGTTAAGTACAGCGCAAGACCAGGGCGGCTACTGTTCAGTTCGTTCGGTGACGTATGAGCAAAGTAATTTACAGCCGACCTGCCTTTTAGGAACACGAAAAAATTCTTCAACCGTCAACCTTCTATTACAGGGAAGCGCCTCTATAGATAATCAAGGCTATAGTTGTTTGTCTTGGCATTCTCAGTCAATCGAAGTTGTTATTATTGCTGATGTCGGCGAAAATGCGATTCGCGCTGGTGAAACCTACTATAAAAAACAAGCAGATTTATCTGGCGGCATTTTCATTTTTGCCTTTATTCCTGCCAAAGTTTCCAAAGGCGATATGGCCAAACTATTATTAACGGTTACAGAAGCAAAAACTGCAGTATTGCAAGAACTTGCGATAGTAAGCCCTTATGAAGGGATGCCGGCCACAGGAACCTATGATGATGAAGTCGTTTTGGTGACAAATCCTCAGAATGATGTTTTAGACACGGTTTCTTTTGCTGCAGCAAAGAGCGTTGTTGCACAAGCAGTAAAACAAGCACTGAAAGACTCTTTAGCATTGGGAAGTAGAATGTCTCCTTGGCGGCAAAGCATGATAGAAGAACGACTATGGCGTTTGGGGTTTGAAAATATTTGCAGTGCTGATTTACCCAACGAAACAACGAAGACACAAGTATTGCTAAGTTTTTGTCAGTCCGTATGGTTAGAATATTGCTGGGGACTTATTGGAATTGATGGGTTGTACCAATTTTTCTCATTTTTAGAAAGCCCTTTATTTGCACCGAATGGTCTTTCTTTAAGCCGGGCTTTTCGACAGAAAATTTCGGCTCAAATGGAAGACGGGAATCAAAGCAAAACTGAATAAAAAAAGTGGCACCTTTTAAAGACGAAATAGTACAAAGTCTTTAGAGTAAGGTGCCACTTTTTGCTATTATTTTTTAGCTAACATGCGAATCTTGTCTTGCACCATGTCAAAAGTTAAAACCCCTTCGAGCAGTATTTTGTCGCCACTATAGATAGTCGGAACAAACTCCAGTCTTTGTTCCATACAATACTGATCATTTCGTAATAGAACGCGATAATAAACATGATTTTCCAAAGCAGAACGAAGTTTATCTGTATCAAGTTCTAGACTTTTAGCAATGTCCAACAAAGTATGTAAATCACCAATGTCTTGTCGTTGGACAAAGCTGCTTTGATATACAGCATCAACCCATTCCTGCTCTTTATGATACTCTTTGGCAAATTCCAGGGCCTCCAGAGCCCAACGTGTATTCGAAGAAAATGTTTTATCACCAGGCCTTAATGCTACTGGTTCACCTAACTCATTGAGACTATTTTGCGTCTCTACCAAGCTTTCGGGCGATAAAAAGTCAGATAAACGGATTCCTGTTGGCGGCATATTCGGTTGAATTTCCCAACTCATCCACTCTACTTCAAAAGAATAGTCTTGTTGCAATTTGCGAAGATAGCCCCAAGCTAAATAGCAGTAAGGACAGGTGAAATCAAACACTATTTTTATTTTTGGATTCATAGTAAATTCCTCCCAATCTAGTTATTCTAAACGTTCCCAGCCGTTTCGTTCGAAAATCGTGCCTTCAGCAATATAACGATTTGCCATTTTTTCGCTGCGATGGCGAGTTTGCTTCATAATTTCTTTCGTTGAAGCGCCGCTAATTGCCGCTGATGTAGCAAAACCGCGACGGAGGCTATGTCCTGAGTAAATATCTGGGTCAAGGCCATTAATCAAAGCCCATTCTTTAACAATGTTGGCAACAGATCGATCTGTCAGTCGCCGTTCGCTAATTGTGCCAGCTTTACTGATCGGGCGAAATAAAGGACCGCTTTTTAGACCACCTGCTTTTAGCCAAGCCCTAACAGCAGCCACTGGACAATAAGCGCTGGTGCGTAGGGCGTTGATACCGAGGTAAGATCCTTTGCCCTCGGCATCACTCTTACTACGAGCTAAAAAGATCTGAAGGCCTTGTGACATAAAAGTTAAATGTTCTACATTCAGTGAGACTAGCTCTGAACGACGAAAGGCTCCAGAAAAACCTAAAAGAATTAAAGCGCGATTCCTTAATCCAGTTAAATTATCAGGAAAAGAAAATTGAATATCCTGGAGATCATCAAATAAAATGGCTGCTTTGCCTTGTTGATGAGTTCCTTTCGTTTTGCGAATCCCCGTCATAACAGCTCGTACATCGGGATGCAGAATAGGCGGCATCTGTTTTGCCAGTCGATGTGCTTCCGAGATCGCCGTTAAACGGCGAGAGATGGTATTGGCACACAAGTAGCCTTCGGCTAATTCAGATAAATAATTAACAACTGTTTTTGGCGAGGCTGGTAGGGGAGACTCCTTGTGATCTTTACACCAATGGACAAAATCGCTCCAGTCCGATTTATAAGCTTTTACGGTATTTGGTGACTTAGAGCGCTCCAAATACTTGATAGCCGCCTCCGAGTAGGGTTCGCTAAAGGTTTCCGACACAGGAAACCCATAGGGATTTTGCAATATCGACATGATTCCTGTATCCTTTCTCTCTCGAAATCAATGCACTTTATTTACTAATCTAATCTAAATTTGCCTGACCTAAGAATTTGGTACTGAAAAAACAAATAATTCACCTAAAGCACTATTTGCGCTATAACGAGAGACGAACTCTGGCAGAGTAACTAAGGTATACCCTTCATAGATAGCCGTTGCTGCAGCGAATGTTTGTTCTGTTGATAAAATTGTATCATGTTGTTCACCATTTTGTAAGGCCTTTTCGATTTGATTGGCTTTTTTTGCTATTGGCGCTGTTACCGGAACAATATCAAAAAGCTCTAATAGAGAATTTATTTCTTTTTCACAGTCTTCTTCGATTTCTAACGATCCCAATACCATGACTGATAAAGCCGGACTGCGGCCGCTAAGCAAAAGTTTTTGTAAAAATTGGCGACAAGCGCTATTTCCTAGTAAGTGACCTGTCAAAACAGAGCTATCAAGCAATATTTTATCCACGATGCAATACCATCCTTAGTTTGATTTTCGATTACGCAAAATACCAAAGGTTTTATCTAAGGTAAAGATAATTTTACTTTCTTGATTTTTATTGGGGATGTTTTTAGCAGAATCATGATTTTGCAATAGCTTTTGGTCAAAATCATTTTTGGAAATTTGCATCGAACGCTCAGAATTAATTTCAATAGTCAAAATTTCATTCGGTTTAATGTCTAATGCGTTACGAATATCATTAGGTAGAGTTAATTGAAACTTAGAAGAAAGCTTAATTATTTTTTTAAAAGTTTGCATTACGCCACTCCTTATGTGCAAATATAAAAATATCAAAAAATATAACACTATGTAAAAATTATACCACATAATAATTAATTTCAAAATATACAAAATACCATTATTTCTAGAAGAATAGAACCTTCTATATTTATCGATCATATAAACAATTCTCAAAACAAGCAACATTATGCAGGAACGAGTTGTTTGTTTAGCGAAGAAATGTAGTATTGAAAATTCCCTTTATATTACGAACTAGCAATTGCCATTTTTTTGTGCAGGCGAGGGGGGGCGGAGATATAACAGAACTACAAGCAATACTAGTGACAGTACTATTTAAAATCACGATTTATCAGAATCAGAAGGAAGGGTTTTAGTTTTATTATGAAAAGAAAAGCTTTTTTTATTGTAATAGCTGTATTTATCTTGGGGATAGTTGCTTATAATCATTCTGTCCAAGAACTCGCCAAAAAAGATGGTCAAAAGGTTTACCTACTGGCAAACGATTTGAGTCGCAACCCTAATGATCCTGCTTATTTAAGTCTTTACTATCGATTTCGTAAAACTTATTTTTCTTTAAAGCCTCATAAAGAGCATCCTGTTGTCTTTTTAGGTGATAGCATTACTGATGAGGGGGACTGGTCAAAGCTTTTTCCTAAACAAAATGTGGAAAATAGAGGAATTGGCGGTGACACAACAGCAGGCGTTCTCAATCGAATTGATCAAGTCATTGCTTTACAGCCCTCACGTATTTTTTTGATGATTGGCACGAATGACCTCTGCTTTAATCGATCGATTGACGATACAGCAGCAAATTACCAAAAAATTATTAATACATTACAAACGGCACTGCCAAATACGCCGATTTATGTTGAAAGTGTTTTGCCATTTAATGAAAACATCTTTCCTTCAAATAACTTGAGATCAAATTCTAATATTAAGTTGCTTGATCGTAAAATTAGAAGAATAGCAATGCAAACGCATTGTAAATATATTGATTTAACGCCAGAGTTTACTGATCAAAATGGTATGCTTTTTGCAAAATATACGGAAGATGGATTGCATTTAAATGATGAAGCTTATAAAATTTGGCGTGATGAAATTAAAGAGTTAGTCTTGGCATCTTAGTTTTTTACATGTAAGAATTCATATTGTAAAACATTTTATCCAATAAGTTAACTTAATTTAAGGCTAAGGCATATGTAATGTCTTAGCTTTAAATTTTTTAAGTAATTTTTTTAGTGAGAATGTAAAACTAAAAGCACCAAATTTTTGAAAGGAAGTATGTACGTAACAACGAAGAAGTACCTAATTAGATGTTTGGAGGGAATAGAATGCAGGGAACAACTCAAAAAGTAGCTATCGTAACGGGTGCTGCCACTGGTATGGGGAAAGCAATTGCGGCAAATCTAATAAATAATAATTACTGTGTGTTTTTGTTTGATAAAAATGAAAAAGAACTTGTATGGGTTGCTCAGCGTGAAATGCCAACTGAATACGTAGATTATTTTTGTGGAGATGTAACGAAGAAAAAGGATGTAGAGGAGGCTCTAAAGCAGTGTATTACTAAATTTAAGCGCGTAGATGCTTTGGTTTCCAATGTTGGTATAATTGAAAAAATGGATTTTCTTGAAATGACGGAAGAACAATGGGATAGCTCTATTGAGGTTAATTTAAAAGGCGCATTCTTGTGGGGACAGGCGGTAAGTAAATGGATGGTTAACAATAGTTGCAATGGTAGTATCGTAAATATTGGTTGCATGAGAGCAAGCCTGGTTGGGAAAGGAATGTTGCCCTATTCTACTGCGAAGGCGGGAATTCGAATGCTTACAAAAGCGATGGCTGTGGAATTAGCCCCCTACAATATTAATGTAAATGCTATAGAGCCAGGACGAACCCTTACAGATGGGTTAAAGCGACATATGATAAATACGGCGGCGGTATCAAAGAGAATAGGGTTAATTCCGCTTGGTAGGTTTGCAGAAGTAAGGGATATAGCAGATGCGGTAGTATTCTTATTATCTGAATCAGCTAAGTATATTACTGGTGCAGCTATTCCTGTTGATGGAGGATATAGTATTGCAAAAGAATAGCATAAGGCTTATGTAATGTGTAGGTAAGATCGGAAAAGTCGAATATACGATTGATGTAGTGAAATAAAACGATTGAAATGCTTTGAGGCAAATTGTGTTATTAAATTATTAGTTTCATAAACAAATAGTTGCATTATACATCTATATATAGTAAGATGTTACCAGGAGGTGCTTTTTATGCAAAATCTTAAGGATAGTCAGAGACTGCGCGAAACGACGCGTATCTTAATTCGTAAATTAGGTGTCTTAGAAAGAAGTGGCGCTACTTGCTGCAGTATTACGATGACACAATGCCACGTTATTGTTGAAACAGGTAGGCGACAACAGATTTCTGTAAATGATCTGGCGCAACTGCTTAATCTCGATAAAAGCACCGTAAGCCGAACCGTGGATCAACTTGTCAATCAGGGACTTTTACTGAGAGAACCAGATCCGAACGATCGGCGCTATGTGTCGCTGGGGTTGACCGAACAAGGCCGCGAGTTATTTTTAAGTATTGAGTCCCGTATGGAAAATTATTTTGGTGAAATTTTAGCGGCCATTCCCGAAGAAAAACAATCTCAAATTATAGAGAGTTTGCAGATTTTAACGGAAGCCTTAAAAGGCACACGCTGCTGCTAAAGGAGGAATTTTTATGTTTGAGGCTTTTGCGGATCTGATTGTTTATCAGTGGCTGGGACTTTCACCAAAAGAACATTTGGGGGCAGCGCTGCACTTTTTTGCAGCTGATACGCCGCAAATTCTTGTATTGCTTTCTGTGGCTATTTTCATTATTTCGATTATCCGCTCCTATTTTCCGCCGGAAAAGACCAAAGAATTCTTAAGTCGAAAGCGCAGTTTTTTAGGAAACATTCTGGCGGCTATAATTGGCATTATTACGCCTTTTTGTTCCTGTTCAGCAGTTCCCTTATTCATTGGGTTTATTGAAGCCGGAGTACCGCTTGGCGTCACATTTTCCTTTCTAATCGCTTCGCCGATGGTCAATGAAGTAGCGCTGATCTTGCTCTTTGGTCTCTTTGGCTGGAAGATCGCGTTGCTTTATATGGTAAGTGGTGTAATCATTGCTATTGTGGCAGGTATTATTATCGGCAAGTTACACTTAGAGCATTTACTAGAAGATTTTTCAACGTATGAAGCCTGCCAAAGCAGTCAGCCCGCTCCGGCTACTTTCGCTGAACGCTGTCACAATGCCAAGGTGTTTACGCTGGATCTTTTGCGTTATATTACACCCTATATCATAGTAGCTATTGCAATTGGCGGATTGATTCACGGCTATGTTCCTGATGATTTCATTTCTCAATATGCTGGATCAGATAATATTTTTGCTGTGCCTCTTGTGGTTGTTCTCGGCGTTCCGCTTTATAATAGCGCCAGCGGGATGGTGCCGATCATATATTCGCTCATGGAAAAAGGGTTGCCGCTAGGGACGGCGCTGGCGTTCATGATGGCTGTTTCAGCCATTAGTTTTCCCGAAATGATTATTTTGCGTCGGGTATTAAAGAAACGCCTAATTGGTATATTTGCCGGAATTCTTACAGTGGCAATCATCTTTACGGGCTATTTATTTAATTTTATTAGCTAAGGAGGAAAGGGTATGTCCGAAGAGTTTGCTGGAGCGATACAGGCAAAGTATGCGAAGCTCATAGAGCAAAAGGTTTCTAACAGTGAAAAAAATACAAACTGCTGTGCAAGTCAGGTAACAAGCAATTTATATCAGGAAGGTGATCTACACGGTCTTTCAGAGGATCTCATCGCGTTATCGCTTGGCTGTGGCAATCCGACCGCGCTAGGCTCATTGTACGCCGGAGAAATTGTCCTTGATTTAGGCAGCGGCGCTGGCCTTGATGTATTACTCTCGGCGAAGCGTGTTGGTTCAACAGGCAAGGCTTACGGACTTGATATGACAGAAGAAATGCTATCTATAGCCAGGGAAAATCAAGAAAAGTCTGGCTTGTCAAATGTAGAATTCTTAAAGGGGAGAATCGAGGCGATTCCTTTAGAGGATGAGAGTATTGATGTAATCATATCGAACTGTGTTATTAATTTGTCAGGAAACAAAGCAAAAGTTATGGAAGAAATGGCGCGAGTTTTAAAACCTGGCGGACGGATTGCTGTTTCTGATATTGTGATTAAGAAAAGCATTCCGCCGGAAATTCAAGAAAAGACTTTGGCTTGGGCGGGTTGTTTAGCCGGGGCTTTACGTGAAGATGAGTATCGCACAAAATTAGCCTCAGTAGGAATGGAAGACGTGGAAATTGTATTAACGAAAGAATACGATTTTGCTGATTTGAATAAAGGAAAAGAAAAAATAGTTTTATCTTCTCAGGAGCTTGAAATTGCCAAGGGGTCTTTAGTGAGTGCCTTCATCCGTGCGAAAAAACCGGCAAGATTATTGCGGGAAGAGGGAGATTTTAAAATTCGACAGGCCAACGAGAATGATTATTCTGCTATAGAGGCCTTGTTGACTGCTAATGATTTGCCGGTTGTTGGCGTAGAAAAACATATTAAAAATTTTCTTGTGGCTGAACAAGATCGGATTATTGGAGTCATGGGATTTTTACAAGACGGGAAAAAAAGCTTGATTCGTTCTTTCGCTGTAGCCGCCCCAATTCGCAAAGCCGGAATTGGCAGGACCTTGCTCACAGCGATGCTAACCAAATTAAAACAGCAAGAGATTGCTGAAGTGTATTTGCTGACTGAAACCGCCAAGGATTACTTTAACCGGGCTGGTTTTAGTGACATCGTCCGTGAAGAGATGCCTATTGACTTACTGCAGGAATCGGGATTGGATAAAGCTTGCCCAGGCAGTAGTTCTTGTTTAAAGAAGCGCTTATAGTGAGGAAAATACTAAGAAAGAAGGAAATAAAATGCAGGAAAAGGTTAGAGAGTATGCAATGCAGGTCGGCGCTGACCTAGTCGGGTTTGCCAGAGTGGAAGATTTTAATGAAGCGCCGGAAGGGTTTCACCCCAATGATATTATGCCAAGTGCGCAAAGTGTGATTGTCATTGGCAAAGCCCTTTCCGCTGGAACGGTTTATTCTGAGAATAAAGTAGTCTATACAGCGCAGGGAGAAGTCGTTGTCAGAGAACTCGACACACTGGCGACTAAGCTCGCATCTTACATCGAGGCCAAGGGGGCTACTGCTGTACCCATTCCAACAGATGCCCCTTATTTTTACTGGGATGAAGCGCGGCAGCACGGGATGGGAATTTTATCGCATCGCCATGCCGCGGAAAAGGCTGGCCTAGGGGTAATAGGCAAGGGGGCATTACTCATTACGTCTGAATATGGCAGTCGGATTACGCTTGTTACGATTCTTTCCGATATGGAAGTATCGGCGCCAGCATCTAAACCAAGACTGCTTTGTCCGCCGTCTTGCCGTAAATGTCTTGATGCTTGTCCGTCACAGGCTTTATCTGGCAATGGATCAGTCATTCAAATGAGATGCAGGAGTCATGTGGCAACGGTATCGGATCGCGGGCATGCGCTAACGAATTGCTGGAATTGCCGTCTCGTGTGTCCCATGTCGCAGCCTCGTAAACAAACTAAGCTGCTTTAGGAGCGATTGATAAAGTAAAATGAAGGTTTATCAATCGCTTTTTATCTTTGTAATAGTTGTAAAATTAAACAGTTTATTTTAGCAACTTTATGTAGATTGCTAATTAAGGAGGCTTTTGTATGGTTCAAAGAGGGGATTACTTTACTCATAAGCCGAAATACAGCTGGCAAGGAAGTGTTGCGATTGGGTTTTGTATCTTATTAACACTTATCATCGGGAGTATCTTCTGCATTATTTTCAAGTATGATATTCCTCTGTCGGCAGTAATATCGTTAGCGGCGCCTCTTTAAAGACGATAGTGATACATCGCTTGTAATAAAGTTATAGGGAAAAAGTCAAACTTGACTTTTTCCAATTCATAGAATATGATTATATTTGCATATAAGAATTAATTATTAAGACTTGTGAAAGGCGGCTTGCAGCATGGATCTAGTAAGAATTTTAAAAGCCTTAGGCGATGAAACGCGGCTACGGATGATGAATTTGCTGCGCCAGGAAATGCTATGTGTCTGTGAAGTAGAAGCTTTATTAGAAAGTAGTCAGTCCAATGCATCCCGCCATTTAGCCAAATTACGCGATGCTGATTTGATTCGAAGCGAGAAAAAAGCGCAATGGGTCTATTATGGCATTAATGAGCAACTGTTAACAGAATGCTTGTTTATCAAGGTGCTTCTAGACGAAGATTTAGCGCAGCATCCTGAGTATGCGAAAGATATTGAAAAGCTTAGAGAAGTGCGTAGTACCTTGCATTGCGGTATATTAAGTTTAGAGCGAGATGCAGAAACCTGATACCGCGCTAACTGGTTGGACGGAAGCGCGATTTCGTTCCTCTGGTTTTCTTGTTTATGTAAATATGCATATATGTATATATTTGTATATTAGCACATAGGATTATAAGATCCATAGGATATAGTAAGATAAAAATATATATCAAAGAAAAGGGAGCGATTATGATGAGTAAAATTGAAATTTTTGATCCTGCCATGTGCTGCGAAACTGGGATTTGCGGTCCCAGTATTGACAAAGAGCTGCTGCGAGTGGCAACTACCATTAAAAATTTAACAGCCAAGGGAGCCGATATTACTCGATTTGGCCTAGCCAATCAACCGCAAGCCTTCATTTCTTATCAGAAAGTCAATGAGTTATTGCTAAAAGAAGAAGCTGAGGTTTTACCAATCACTCTCGTAGATGGTGAAGTGAAAAAAACACGTCTTTATCCGACTGATGTTGAATTTGTCGCATGGTCAGGCATTGAATTAGATGCCCCGTCTGAGTCACAAGAAAAAGATGATGGCGGTTGCTGCTGCAACGGTGGATGTTGTTAAGTTTCAATCTGAGGAGGCGCTCATTATGTATCCGTCTTTTTGCGTAGAAGCGATTACGTTGACTAAATATTTATTCTTTACCGGAAAGGGCGGCGTGGGGAAAACTTCTGCCGCCTGTGCTACGGCTGTTACTTTAGCGGATCAAGGGAAAAAAGTATTGCTTATTAGTACTGATCCAGCTTCGAATTTGCAAGATGTTTTTGGCATGGACTTAAATGGAAAGGGAACAGAGATTCCTGAAGTCCCTAATCTTATCGTAGCAAATTTGAATCCGGAAGAAGCGGCGCGGGAATATCGCGAATCCGTGATTGCTCCTTATAAGGGAAAACTGCCAGCGAGCGTAATTAAGAATATGGAAGAACAGTTATCCGGGTCCTGCACGGTGGAAATTGCCGCGTTTAATGAGTTCTCGCATTTTATTACGGATACTAAGACACAAGCTCTTTATGATCACATTCTCTTCGATACGGCGCCGACAGGTCATACCCTCAGAATGCTGCAATTGCCCTCAGCCTGGAGCAATTTTATTAGCGAAAATACGCATGGCGCGTCCTGTTTAGGTCAACTATCGGGTCTGGAAAGTAAAAAAGAAGTCTATAAGCAGGCTGTAAAGACTTTGGCCGATGGTAATTTGACAACGCTGGTGCTTGTTGCCAGACCGGAAAATTCTCCGCTGGCTGAAGCCGCACGTGCGTCAAAGGAATTAAAAGAGTTAGGTGTAGAAAATCAACTATTGATCATTAATGGCGTTCTGGAGCAAGAGAGTGCCGATGATGAAATCGCCTGCCAACTGCAGCGCAAACAACAGGCGGCTCTAGATTCAATTCCTGTTGCTTTACAAAATATTGCTACCTATCAAATTCCGCTCCGCTCTTATAATCTTACCGGAATTGATAATATTCGTTTGCTGCTTCAGGAGGATCATCAGGAAACGAAGCCTTACACACTGAACCAATCTAAGCTTGCCACAGTAAAAGTTTTAGTAGAGGATCTTTATCAAAGCGGTAAGCGTGTGATTTTCACTATGGGCAAAGGCGGGGTCGGCAAAACTACGTTAGCAGCTATAATTGCGTTAGGCTTGGCGCAAAAAGGCGCGAAGGTGCATCTAACGACAACAGATCCGGCAAACCATCTCGACTTTGTTATGACAGAGCAGCCAGGCGTTACGATCAGTCATATCGATGAGCAAGAAGAATTACGAAAATATACGGAAGAAGTACTTGCTGCAGCCCGGCAAACAATGAAAGAAGAAGACATTGCTTATATAGAAGAGGATCTGCGTTCTCCTTGCACCCAGGAGATTGCCGTATTTCGCGCCTTTGCCGAGCTTGTTGATAAAGCAGATGATCAGATTGTCGTTATTGATACAGCGCCAACAGGTCACACCTTATTGCTCCTTGATGCAACGCAGAGCTATCATAAAGAGGTAGAACGAACTCATGGCGATGTACCAGAGTCGGTAAAAAAACTTCTGCCGCGTTTACGCGATGAGCAAGAGACTGAAGTGGTGATTGTTACATTGCCGGAAGCTACGCCGGTTTATGAAGCCATGCGTCTTCGCGATGATTTAGTGCGGGCCGGAATTCATAACAAATGGTGGGTGATGAATGCGAGTCTGCTCATGACTCACACACAAAGTTCCTTGCTAAAAACAAAAGCGCAAAATGAGATTCCTTGGCTGAATAAGGTGGATGAGATTTCTGCCGGTTCTATGGCTGTGATTCCATGGCAAGGGGAAGACATAAAAAAAGAGAAATTATCGGCTTTTTTGCAATAAAATCTGAATCAATAAAAATCTAGTTCCCTAGTTTGTTGCTCAAGATGATGTACTTTCTATATAGCTTACTAATTTATAGCAAGGTGCGCAGATTAAGAGGAAATCATTGATGCTCGAATAGGCCCAGAATATGAGGATTCTCATATTCTGGGAGCACGGAGTATTCCTCAAGACGAACTTCGCAATACATTGCATTCTTTAGATAAAGACAAACCGACGGTAACCTATTTCAATAAAGGTGTGACTGGGAATACAACGCAAAATATTTTGATTAATTCTGGTTTTAAAGAAGCATACAAACCAACACATACACAATGTTATTCAGCAACAACCTTACGCTAAACAAATAATTTCAGATTGAATTAAATATTTTATTTTTACTATTTAACGAATTTAGTAAAATTAATTTTACTAAAAGAATACGAAAGTAAGATTAGCAAGAATATCCACTTAATTTTGCTAGAAATAGGTTATTTGTCCAGCGACAAAAAAGTGCATACTTTAGGATATAGGAATATGCATACTTTCTAGGCGAATTTTCGTGGGAAAGCAAGTGTCTCATTTGTATAAAAATACATCTGTTTTTTATTTACATAAAACGAGGGCTGATTATATAGAAATAGCTGTTAGATTATTATAAAATGAGTATATAAAAAAGCGCCTCAAACAATAATGGATAATTCAGAAAACTTATTTAATTTAGTACTTACAGAGCTAGTTATCATGACATTGGGCAGAATAATAACAGAGATGAGCAATAGTGGTGTGAGAAATAATCAAAATACTAATACAAAGTAATTCTAAGCGAAGGCCAGGGGTATTCCTGGTCTTTTTGCTTCTCTATCTAAGGTTAGGACTTACATAGCTTCGTTCGTAAGAAGTTGCATATTTTCTACAAATATTTAAGTGAATTTCAATAAAACGATAATTTTCACAGTATTTCTCTTTTATTAAAATGTTTTTACAAAAATCGCGCTTTAAAGGGATTTTGGAATATCATATTGAAAACACTATAAGTAGATTATTGTAGAAAAACAGAAAAATAAGGAGATGACTGATTTGAACTGGGTAAATAATTTAAAAGTTTCCAGTAAATTATTTCTTTTAGTTTCAGTGCTGCTCTTTGCTATGATCTGTGTGGGCGGCACTGGTTACTATTTTTTGAGCAAGACTAATGATGCTATGAGTCGCATATATAACGAGAAACTAGTTGCGATTGAACTGATAAATGAAAATCGAGTTCATGCCCGCAAAATAGAGGCAAATATATTTGCCTTAATGCTCACCACAGATGATAACGAGAATAAATCTTTGCTTGATGAAATAAATAGAAGAGCAAAACTATTTGATGAAAACTTGACACAGTTTGAACAACTACCTATGGGAGAGAATGAGAAAAAAGAGCTAGGAGAAATTAGAGAATCTTTAAGTCAATACAGAGATGCTAGAATTAAAGTTATTGAACTTGGAATGCAAAATAAAAATGACGAGGCCTATGCATTATATAATTTGCGGGGAAAAGCTTTATCGGAAGACTTTAACAAGCGGCTTATTGGACTAGCAGAAGAAATGAAAAAATCTGCAGAAATAATGAATGTGCAAAACAAGAAAGATATTTCTTTAGCGAATACTATCTTTATTGGTATTATACTGGTCTCTATTATTTTAGGTGCTTTACTTGGAATATTAATCACGAGGCGCATTATTAAACGTTTAAATGATATCGTTGTTTTCTTGCAAATAGTTTCAGATGGTGACTTTACTAGAGAGGTTTCAGAAGAAAATCTAAGAGATAAAAGTGAATTTGGAATTGTTTCAAACGCTGTTAACACAATGAGTAAAAATCTTAGACTTTTAATTAAGCAATTAGCCCATACTTCGGATCAGCTAGCCGCATCATCGGAAGAATTAACGGCAAGTGCGGAGCAGTCGGCGCAAGCCTCGAATCAAGTAGCTGGATCTGTAACAGAAGTTGCACATGGAACACAAAACCAAGTAGAATTAGCGAGTAATGCTAATATTGTAGTAACTCAAATTTCAGAAGCGATACAGCAAGTAGCGGGAAATACAGAAATTGTTTCGGCCTCAGCAGAAAAAACTGCGACAACAGCAAATCAAGGAGAAAAAGCGATTCAGCAAGCTGTAAGTCAAATGAAAATTATTGAAGAAAGAACGAATGCCACGACTGTTGTAATTAGCGAGCTAGAAGAAAAATCAAAACAGATCGGACAAATAGTAGAAGCCATTTCAAATATTGCAGGACAGACCAATTTATTGGCATTAAATGCGGCGATTGAGGCAGCGCGAGCAGGCGAAGCGGGCAAAGGATTTGCTGTGGTAGCAGAAGAAGTCAGAAAACTGGCCGAGCAATCTCAAGAAGCGGCGAAGCAGATTACGGATCTAATTGGTGAGGTTCAGGCAAAAACGGACAGAGCTGTATCCTTTATGAATGATGGAAAGAAAGAAGTAGATACTGGTGCGCAGGTTGTGTTTACGGCAGGCCAAAGCTTTGGTGAGATATTGAATATGGTGCGAGATATGACACGACAAATTCACGAAATATCTGCAGCAATCGAAGAAATTACGAGTGGAACTCAAAATGTAGTTCAGGCTGTAGAGAAAATTGACAATGAGAGCAAGAAAACGTCAGAAGAAGCGCAAACAATTTCGGCAGCTACAGAGGAACAATCTGCGTCGGTAGAAGAGATTGCTTCCGCCAGTCAACATTTATCTAAAATGGCAGAAGAATTGCAACAGGCCATACAAAAATTTAAAGTATGATCGTTACAAGAACCTTTGTTGGCTGAAATACTGATAAAAGAGAGTCTCCTATTTTTATAAATAGGAGACTCTCTTTTAGTCGTGATAGGCCGTGTCCTTTTTATATTTATTGGCACGAAGTGAAAGTCGCGAAGCGGATTATTCTAAATAAAAGATTACACGCCCATAACGTTAAATTTGAAAATTTCTTTATATATCATTGAAATGAACCGGAATTAAAGAACTAAGGTATGGTGTCTTCTTTGTATACATAATTTTTATAATCAGGACTTGTATATGAGGAGAGGACTCCTATACTTAATGTAGAATGGAAAAAACTATTATGAAGGGACTAAGAATATGATTTGTAAGAATTGTTCCTATTCCATGTATGAATCCTCTAACCGTAAAATCATAGGGTGGGGAAATCCTGAAGACCCAGGTTATTATGAAACTATATATACTTACTATTATTGCAAACAATGCGCTGTTTTGGGAGTTAAGAAAGAAGAGTTAAATCAAACTGTATTCATACAAGGTGAAATCAATAAGCAACAAATTAATGTGGAGAAGAAATAATATAAGATACTTTTCATATTTGCAATTAATGATAGGAATAAATTGGCAAGTGGGAAATGGAAGGAGTTTGGAAAATAATATCGAAAAATGGTTTGAGTATACATAATATCTACTAGAAAACGGAGGAGAACTTTTTGAATTGGTTAAATAATTTAAGAGTTGCGCGTAAGTTGGCTTTATTAATTTCAGTGCTGCTTGTTGCCCTGATTTGTGTTGGGGGGACAGGCTATTATTTTCTTAGCAAGACAAATGATGCATTGAATAAAATGTATAATGAAAAAATGACCGCGATAGAATTAATCAATGAAAATCGCATTAGCGCTAGACGAATTGAAACAAATACGTTTGCCTTAATGCTTACAACTAATGAAAATGAAAATAAGAAGCTATCTGATGAAATTACAGTGAGAGCAAAACAATTTGACGATAACTTAATGCGGTTTGAACAAATATCTGCAGATGATAAGACTAGAGCAGAAATAGCGGAAATAAGAAGTGTTCTACAAAAGTTTCGCGCCGTTAGAGTTAAGGCGATTGAACTAGCTGTGCAGAATAAAAATAGTGAAGCCTATAATTTATATAGTCAGCAAGCGAAGCCCTTGTCAGAAGAGTTTACAAAGAAACTAATTGCACTAGCGCAAGAAACTAAAAAGTCATCGGAAGAAATGAACAAACAAAATCAAAAAGACTTTGCTTTTGCCAATATGATATTTTTGATAGTGATCATAGCCTCTGTAATTCTAGGAATTCTACTTGGCTTCTTAATAACGAAGAGAATTTCTAAGAGATTAAATGATATTGTTGTTTTCTTAAATGTAGTAGCAAAAGGTGATTTTACTAGAGAGGTTCCAGCAGCAAATTTAAGAGATCAAAGTGAATTCGGGATGGTTTCAAATGCTGTTGATACAATGAATAAAAATCTTAGAAAATTAATTACGCAATTAGCTCATACATCAGAGCAGTTAGCTGCCTCTTCAGAAGAATTAACGGCAAGTGCGGAACAGTCGGCGCAAGCGTCAAATCAAGTAGCTGGTTCGGTAACGGAAGTTGCACATGGAACACAAAAACAAGTAGAATTAGCGAATAACACTAATATTGTAGTGACTCAAATTTCAGAAGCGATACAGCAAGTAGCGGGAAATACAGAAATTGTATCGGCATCAGCAGAAAAAACTGCGGCAACAGCGAATCAAGGGGAAAAAGCAATTCAGCAGGCTGTAAGTCAAATGAAAATTATTGAAGAAAGAACGAATGCCACGACTGTTGTGATTAGCGAGTTGGAGGAAAAATCAAACCAGATCGGGCAAATAGTAGAAGCCATTTCAAATATTGCAGGACAGACCAATTTATTGGCATTAAATGCGGCGATTGAGGCAGCGCGAGCAGGCGAAGCAGGCAAAGGATTTGCTGTGGTAGCAGAAGAAGTGAGAAAACTAGCCGAGCAATCCCAAGAGGCAGCAAAGCAGATTACGGATCTCATTAGTGATGTTCAGACAAAAACGGACAGAGCTGTATCCTTTATGAATGACGGAAAAAAGGAAGTAGATACCGGTGCTCAGGTTGTATTTACAGCGGGTCAAAGCTTTAGCGAGATTTTGAATATGGTGCGAGATATGACGCGACAAATTCATGAAATCTCTGCAGCAATCCAAGAAATCACGAGCGGCACGCAAAATGTAGTTCATGCCGTACAGCAAATTGATAATGAGAGCAAAAAAGCTTCAGAAGAAACACAAACGATTTCGGCAGCTACGGAGGAGCAGTCTGCGTCGGTAGAAGAGATTGCTTCCGCCAGTCAGCATTTGTCTAAAATGGCAGAAGAACTACAACAAGCCATACAAAAATTTAGGATATAACTATTAAGGAAATACTTGGATAATTCGACATTATATTAAAAAAAGTTCCATGTTTTTTATAAATATGAAACTTTTTTAAAATAAGTCCGTAGGGCTTAGGTAACCAGAAATAGAATTTATATGTTAAATTCAGAAAATGAGGAGTGAGCACATTGGAATTAGATCTGAGGTCCATAAAAATCAACGAATTGATCGCTTGTAAAGATTTAGATTTTTGGATCATGTTTGATTTAGTTCCTGTACCCATTTTTGTAAAAGATTATTGTGGAACTTATACAGGCTGTAATAAAGCATATGAGAAATTTATTGGTCTAAGTAAAGAAGCTGTTATTGGAAAATCAGCGTATGACTTACTTCCCAAGGAGTATGCCGATCTATATCACTTTAAAGACCAAGAGTTATTTGAAAAAGAAGAAGTGCAAGTCTATGAGAATTCCTTCAGTGTCGATGGTAACGTTCGGCATGTTGTTTTTCATAAAATGTTATATCGAGATATGTTTGGTGTAGTACAGGGATTAGTTGGCGCTGTAATTGATGTAACCGAGCAAAAAGAAGCAGAAAAGGCTCTAAGAATTAGTGAAGAGAAAAATAAAGTGCTTGTTCAAACGATACCAGACATTATGTTAGTAGTAACGCCAGAGCTCACTATAATTGAATTTAAACAGGCTTCAGAGTTTAGTCATATTGGCGACAAAACAATTCTTGGAAAACAAATTCAAGATGTTTTACCTGCGCAAGTAGCTCATGTTTTTAAAGAAAATGTTAAACTTTCCTTTCAACAGAAGAAAGTTAGACCATTTGAATATCAAATTGAATATGAAGACGGAATCAAATATCGCGAAGCACGTGCGGTGGTCATTTCAGGAGAACAGGCGCTTATTATGATTCGTGATATTACGGAACAGAAGTTAGCCCAAGAAGAAATTCTTAAATTATCACAGGCCGTGGAAGCAAACCCTGGGTCGATTATTATTATCAACAAAGAAGAAACGATTATTTATGTAAATGCAGAATATAGTAGAATATCTGGTTACTCTAAAGAAGAAATTGTAGGGCAAAATGTCAGCTTTTTTAGATCGGAAGCGCATCCTGAAAGCCTTTATAAAGAAATTAAAGAAACTGTAACTAACGGACATCAGTGGCAAGGGGAGATTTGCAATAAAAGAAAAAACGGTAATTTATATTGGGTTTTAGTGTCCATATCACCTGTAAAAAATGCTGATGGGGAAATTAGTTATTATTTAAGTATGGAGCTTGATATAACAGAGAAGAAAGTTATGGAAGACTCTTTATATAGACATAATGAGCAATTAACAGCAGCCTATAAAGCGTTAGAAAGTACTCAATTGCAAATGGTTCAGCAAGAGAAGCTAGCGAGTATTGGTCAATTGGCTGCTGGCGTTGGACACGAAATTAATAATCCGGTCGGCTTTGTTTCTAGCAATTTTAATACATTGCAGAAATATTTTTCTCGAATTGCAGAAGTTACATGTAAGTATAAAGAATTGAAATCCATTGAGGGAATTCAAAGTTGCTTAGGTGTATCTGAGTTTATTGATCAAATCAATCAGCTGGAAAAGCGAAAAAAGTTAGAATTTATATTAGAAGATATTCCAACTCTATTTAATGAGTGTGAAGAGGGACTGGAAAGAATTCAGGATATTGCTAAAGCTTTGAAGTTATTTGTTCGCAGTGACAGGCAGAATGAATTTGATGCTTATGATCTAAATGAAGGCATCAAAAATACATTGATTATCGCGAAAAATGAAGTGAAATATGTGGCTGAAGTAGAGGCTGATTTAAAAGAAGTTCCTGCATTTTCTGCATCCTCTGGACAGATCAATCAAGTTTTACTGAATCTCATTGTAAATGCCGCTCATGCCATCGTAGCAAAGCAGCTTGATGCGATGGGGAAAATCAAAATTTCAACGCATCATGACGAAAGTTTTGCTTATTGTTTGATTCAAGATAATGGAGTCGGTATGAGTAATGATATAAAAGAGAAGATTTTCAATGCTTTTTTCACAACGAAACCAGTTGGCAAGGGAACGGGTTTAGGTCTTAGTATTTCCTATGATATTATTGTGAATAAACATGAAGGAGTTTTAGAGGTGGAAAGTCAGGAAGGCGTCGGAACAACCTTTATCATTAAATTGCCCTTAAAAGAATGTTTGTAGGAAAGCGTATAGAAAGAATGGGTGTTAAATATGGCTAAAGACACAGTTTTATTTATAGATGATGAAGTACCTGTGTTGAATTCTATTAAACGAGCGGTTATAGATGAAGAATACGCTTCTTTATTTGCGACAAGTGCAGCAGAGGCGCTTGGATTCATGCAAAGGCACAAAGTAAATGTTATAGTCACTGATTTACGCATGCCGGGTATGGACGGACTCACATTGCTAAAACAAGTAAAAGAAGAGTATCCCGATACGATTCGTATAGTTCTTTCTGGATATGCACTTTTATCCTTAGATCAAGTACTGACCGCAATAAACCACGGGGATATCTTTCGTTTTATTACGAAGCCTTGGAACATGGAAGAAGACTTACTAGTGGTGATTCGTCAAGCGCTTGACTATTATAACTTGCAAAAAGATAGAAAAGATCTTGCTGTTTGCTTATATCAACGAAATAAAGCCTATAAAAATGTACTGTATGCTATGGCGACAAAGGCCTCTACACAAAAAGATGACATGGAAAGTTTTCAAAAATTTCTTGTTTCTATGTTATTAGATCTTGAAAAGGAACATAAAAAAGAAGCTGTTGACAGTAAAAAAATATTAGCGAAATTGCACATCGCAAGAATGATAGCAGATGATTATTTTAAAATCTTGCCTATAGGCTGGAATGAATTCTTACTAACAGATCTTGCTAGTGATTTTGAACAGCGTGTTTTAAAATCCTATGATAATCTAAAATACAGTCAAAAGATTGAACAAAGAAAGGTAAAATGTGTAGGAAATTCGCAGCTAATTCTCATGATTTTAAGCACTATTGCTAGATTAATATCTTATTCGGGACAGAACCGAGCTATAAATTATTTAATGACCTCCCAACGTTACGAAGAAAAGTCTATAGTTCAAATGCGTAATGTCATAGAGCTTGGCTATGTAGATGGTGCTGTAGTATTAATTGATAAAACAGAATTACTAACCCATGAAATGCTGAGTTATTTTATTTCTCTGTTAGGTAAAATTGGTCAACCTTTCGGAATCAATGTAACATTTACCTATGTGAATCAGAATATATCTCTGATTTCGGTAGAAGCTAATTTGTTGAGTGCATAAGAGCAATAAAGATATTGTTGTGGATATTTTTACTAGCGTAAAATTGGTTTGATTTTAATTGACAATTATTTGTAAAGATAAAAACAAATAATTTTTACATTTTATAAATATTTTATTTCAAATGATAATAATAAAATTCAAAATTATTTTATTTATAAAGTATATATTAGGATAGTATTAAAGTATGTATTTAAGTGTCGCTAGACAGGTTGTTGCAGTTTCATAAAAATTATCAAAAATTGGCCAAAATATTACTTCCGATAATTTATAGTTATCGGAAGTAATAAACAAAAAGAAAAATATGGTATTTTTGTTTACGTAATATTAATTATGGTTACTTGCCTGTTTCTTCTTGTTGAATCAGCAAATTCAATCTCTTTGCTAAAAGTTTCGTAGTAGCTGGTTGTAAGATTAACGTAATCAAAATGGTCAATATTACGACTGAAGAAATCGTTTCTAACGATTCTAAATGATAACCTGTGAGCATCCCGATTAGCGCCGCTGGAATAACACCGGTTTCGCGGGTCCACATCATAAAGATCATCTCATTCTTTTGCCAGTTCGCTTTTTGATCTGCTAATGCAAACGCCAGTACCGCTATTGGCCGTGCAACAAACATAAAGATTCCCACAATAGCTAATCCTGAAAATAAATGCTTAGTTAGTAAGGAAAATTCAATGTGACTCCCTAACAAAACAAATATAGCAATTGTAAATATTGTCGAAATAATATGGATAAATGAAGTAACCTCTTTTCTGTGAATTTTTTTAATTGCCCACCCTAGTTCTTCGTTATTTCCCCAAAGAAGTCCCGCGACGAACACAGCCATAAAGCCACTCGCACCAAAATGTTCCGCTGAAAAATAAGTACCAATGATTACAGGCAGTACTAAAAGCTTGCTAAAATTTGCGAAAATATTATTTGATCGATCGCTTATAAGGTAAAGACTTGTTAGCCCCCCAAACGCACCACATAAGATACCTCCACCAGCCATTCGTAAAAATTGACTTAAGGTAGAGATTAGCGAAAATTCACCGGTAGTTACAACAGTTAAAATCGTAAATGTCATAATGGCAGCTGTAGCGTCATTAAAAGCAGATTCACTAATGATTGTTTGTGACAGCTTTTCTTTGATGTTTACTGACGTGAAAATTGGCACAAGCGCAGCTGGATCAGTAGGCGCTATAATAGCAGCAAGCAAAAAAGCAACTGATAAATTGATGCCTAATAACCAATGTGCCGCATAACCTACAATTAAAATCATTATGAGTACAGATAAAGTTGCAGCCAAAACTAATGATCGCCATACTTGTTTTAAGATAGTAAATTGGACGCCAACGCCACCATGGAACAATAATGCGGCAGCACCCAATGTTAAAAAAGCATGATTTAATGCGGAATCGGACGGAATCATTAGTAAATTTAAGCCCATTGGTCCTGTGAACATACCCATCAATAAATATAAGATAATATCGGGTAATTTTAATTTTTCAGCTACTTTAGCTGCTAAAATACCAAGCAATAAAAGAAGTGCTATATTTACTAATGCCTGATTTGCTATTTCTAAAACTGTTTTTTCCATACCATATAAATCCTCCTAAAGATATTTATAAAACTAAAAATCCCCATAAAAAATCAGGAGGAGTCCTTGGTGCAGACTCCTCCTGATCAACTACTTACATCATATTCAAATTAAGTTTCTAAAAATCGTTTTCCACATAAGACCTTATATAAATTATAATATAAGATCTTATGTTATAAGTAAAGAAATTTTTACAAATCTTACTGGGCAGCTACATCGCGAGTTGCCACAATATCAACACCCAAGTTAAGAATGTTTGAATAAACAATATCACCTTCTGCGATTGGTGCTGTTACAGCAACAGTTGATAAGCAGCGTGCCGCAGCAATAACCTTATCTTTCGGTAAAGCTGATTTTGAAATAACTGGCAAAAGATGCAATTCGCCGCCTGTTACTTTCACTGTAGTGGTTAAAGTTCTCTTTGGATCAGTAACCTCTTGTTTCGCATAGTTTACGCCCCGTTGGCAGGTAAATCCTACAACATCAATGATATTTTCGTTATCAAAAATGACTTTTCCCTGACAGCTCATGGGGCAAACAATACAACTGATCGCTTGTTCTCTTTGACTCATTTGCTTGCCGCCTCCTTAATTTCAACAATTAATTCTTGAGCGTCAGCAGGAACCTTATTACTAGGTACCTGCATGATAATCATTTCGCCAGGTTTGGCAATCGCTAGCTTTTTGGAAGCAATGACTTCTTCCTGTATTTTCACTTCCAGAACCAATTGTCGTTTCGGCTCGCGCACACGCATAAAGAGTCGTAAAGGTTCAGACTCACCTGTTTCTTTGTGCACGGCGATTTGCTGCGGCACAACAGTTCTTACTTCGCCGACTGCCTTTACCTGAATCATATGGTCAGGCTTTTCCAAATTGTCTTTTACATAAAGCGCCGCATACCTTCCGGCAATTTCGCCTTCTTCAGAAACGAAGTCAACAAGATCATGAACGTGTACCACATTGCCTGCCGCAAAATAGCCTGGCCGACTTGTTTGGCGATGTTGATCCACGATCGGTCCCGAAGTAATGCGGTCAATAGCAACAAGATCACGAGATAGTTCATTTTCTGGAATTAAACCGACCGATAACAGTAGACAGTCACATTCAATATCAAACTCAGTGCCGGGAATCGGCTGCATTTTCGCATCAACACCCGCGCAAGTAACGCCAGTTACACGATCATGGCCATGAATCGCTACGACTGTATGGGCTAAATGCAGAGGAATATCAAAATCCTCTAGACACTGAACTACATTACGAGTTAAGCCGTTAGAATAGGGCATAATTTCTAGAACGCCTTCCACTTTAGCACCTTCTAGTGTTAGACGTCTAGCCATAATAAGACCGATATCGCCTGAGCCTAATATAACAATCTTTTTGCCAGGAATATAGCCTTCCATATTCGTCATACGTTGAGCTGCACCGGCGGTAAATACGCCAGCAGGTCGTTCCCCAGGAATACGAATTGCACCACGCGTTCTTTCGCGGCACCCCATTGTAAAAATAACAGCTTTAGCCGTAATTTGAAATAGTCCAAGTATAGGACTGATAGCGATGGCCGTCTTATGATCGCTAACCTCTAAAATCATCGTATCAAGCATAATATCGATGACGCTAGCATCTTCCTTTACCATTTGAATGAATCGTCGTGCATAACCAGGTCCGGTCAATTCCTCTTTGAAACGTTGCAAGCCAAATCCATTATGGATACATTGCTGCAAAATACCACCAAGTTCTCTATCACGTTCCACAACAAGGATATTCTTGATTCCCTGGGCAGCAGCACTATGAGCAGCAGCAAGACCAGCTGGGCCGCCGCCAATAATTAAAATATCATACTCTTTGTTATTCATGATCAGCCACCTCGCAAGTTCCGGGAATTTTATCAAAAAACAGATAGGAATTTACCGTTTCCTTGCGAACCGCTGTAATCGGAATATTTAATTCCCTTGCTAAGATCGCTGTAACTCTCGGGCCGCAGAAACCGCCCTGACAACGCCCCATGCCAGCCCGTGTCCGGCGTTTTACAGCATCGACTGTTTTAGCACCGCAGGGAGAATGAATCGCATCAACAATCTCACCCTCGGTAATTGTTTCGCAGCGACAAATAACTCGTCCATAAAGCGGATTTTCAGCAATCGCTGCTTCCTTTTCCGGCAAAGAAAGCTCACGGAAAATAACTTTACGGGGATTACGCGCATTGAAATCTTCTTTTTTTACAAGCGTTACGCCCTGTTCAGAAAGAATTCTAGCAACTTCCTCCGCAATGGCTGGAGCTGATGTAAGACCTGGCGATTGAATTCCACCAGCATGAATTAACCCCTGCGCTGTTGAAGAAGGTCGAATTACAAAATCACCCACATCGGCGACGGCTCTTAAGCCGGAAAATTCAGTAATAGCCGCATTTAAAGGAAGACCTTCCAACAAGCGCTTTGCACCAGTAATGATTTCATTCATCCCTTCACTAGTGGTAGCCACATCTTCCTTATCAACAATATTTTGTGCATTAGGACCAATAAAAATATTGCCATGAATCGTCGGTGCAATGAGAATACCTTTCGAGTCATTGCGAGGTACAGGGAAAATCACGGAGTTCACTAAATGACTGACGCTGCGATCAAACAGGATATACTCCCCTTTACGCGGTGTAATCTTAAAGCTCAGATCATCAGCCATCTTTGCTACATCATCGGCATGAATTCCTGCTGTATTAATAATATAGTCGGTTTGAATGATTCCCTGCGGGATGCTCACACTGACTACTTTACCATTTGTCATATTTATACCCAAAACTGGCGACTCTGTAAATACTTTTACACCATTACGAACTGCATTTTCCGCAAAGGCAAGCGCAGCGCCAAAAGGAAGAAACACGCCAGCGGACGGTGCCCATAAAGCACCGCAAACCGTAGGATTTAAATGAGGTTCGCGTTCTAGCAATTCTTCTCTTGATAAAATTTCCAAACCAGGAACACCATTTTCTTTGCCGCGTTCATAAAGGGATTCCAGGGTTTTCATATCATCAGGCAAGGCTGCTACAACAAGAGAACCAGTCCATCGAATATCAAGATCCAATTCATCTTCCAGCTGATGATACAACTCATTGCCTCGTACATTAAATTTAGCTTTTAACGTTCCAGGCGTAGCATCAAAACCAGCATGCAAGATGGCACTGTTCGCTTTTGTCGTCCCGACGCCGATATCGGTTTCCTTTTCTACTAATATTACATCAATTTTATATTTGGCAAGTTCTCTGGCAATAGCTGTGCCAACGATCCCTCCGCCAATTATAACGACATCAGTTTTTGCTATAACTTTATTTGGCATCCTATTCACATCCCATTGTTTTCAGTAATCAGGGGATGGGAAGAAATTAATCTTCCCAATCCATCGCGCGAGTTACGGCTTTGCGCCATTTCGTATACAATTTTGCTCTTTCAGCATCATCCATTTGGCATTCAAACCGTTGATTAAGCTGCCAGTTTTTCACTAGATCTTCTTTATTTTTCCACACTCCCACAGCCAATCCGGCTAAATAAGCTGCTCCTAAAGCTGTTGTTTCGGTAACTTGTGGCCGATCCACAGGAACTCCGAGCAGATCGCTTTGGAACTGCATCAAAAGGTTATTGCTTACTGCGCCGCCATCTACTTTTAAGGCCTGCAGAGTGATTCCTGAGTCTGCTTCCATGGCACTAAGAACATCTTTCGTCTGGTAGCACAAAGAATCCAGTGTCGCCCGAATGAGATGGGATTTGTTGGTTCCTCTAGTAAGACCTAAAATAGCACCTCTGGCCTTCATATCCCAATACGGAGCGCCAAGACCAGTAAAGGCAGGAACTACATACACACCGCCAGCATCAGGTACTTTTTGCGCAAAATATTCTGAATCAGCCGCTGTTTCAATCATTTTCAAACCGTCGCGCAACCATTGAATGGCAGCACCGGCAACAAAAATACTACCTTCAAGAGCATATTCCACTTTTCCATCAAGGCCCCAGGCAATCGTTGTCAATAACCCATTTTTAGAATCATAAAGATTAGAGCCCGTATTCATAAGCATAAAGCAACCAGTTCCATAGGTGTTTTTCGCCATACCAGGTTGGAAGCAAGTTTGACCAAAAAGTGCTGCTTGTTGGTCGCCTGCAATACCTGCAATGGGCACCTCAACGCCATAGAAGAACTTGGCATCGGTATGACCATATACTTGACTTGATGGGCAAACCTGAGGCAGCATAGATTCTGGCACTGTTAATATATCTAAAAGCTCTTTATCCCACTTTAAAGCACGGATATTGTACATTAATGTACGGGAAGCATTCGAATAATCAGTTACATGAGTTTTACCGGCTGTAAGTTTCCACACCAGCCACGTATCAATCGTGCCAAATAACAGATCACCTTTTTCTGCTTTTTCTCTGGCACCTTCCACGTGATCCAGTATCCATTTTACCTTTGTACCAGAAAAATATGCATCGACGACGAGACCAGTCTTTTCCCTAATCATAGGTTCTAAGCCACGTTTTTTTATATCGTCGCATATTTCAGCTGTTTGTCGGCTTTGCCAAACAATTGCATTATAAACTGGTTTTCCCGTATTCTTATCCCAAACAACCGTTGTTTCACGTTGGTTAGTGATCCCGATCGCAGCAATTTCATTAGGACTAATTCCGACTTTAGCAATAACTTCCGAGGCAACGCCCAGTTGTGTACTCCAGATTTCTTCTGCATCATGTTCTACCCAGCCTGGTTTAGGGAAAATCTGAGTGAATTCTTTCTGCGCTACCGTAACAATGTTTGATTCTTGGTCGAATAGAATAGCTCTTGAACTTGTTGTTCCTTGATCCAGTGCCAAAACATATTTTTTTGTCATGGTAAATTCACTTCCTATTCTTGTAATTTTGTTAGATTAGAGAGAATAACAAAAGCCCAATAAACACCCCTCCCCGATATGAAAGAATGCTTATTGGACTTCTCTATCACTCTCGTCCCCCCATATAAATTTGTATAATATTAGAAATTATACTTTTTTCACAGGAATCCTGCTTATTTAAAATATTATTTTGAATATTATTAAAAAATTATTGCCATAAAGCACGACAACTCGTACTTACAGCACAAATTCCTTTATTTGTTGCTGCTGTAATATCTTCCGGCAACGTTACAAGCCCACCCGCGAGAATTGGTAACCCCGTTTTTTTGATTAACTCTTTCACTACAAAATCGGGAACCGACGCTGGTAAAACTTCAACTGCATCAGGTCTTGCTTTCGTTAAAAGGTGTAATCCCTGTTTTAATGCTTCTGAATCCATCACAAAAAGACGTTGAATAACTATCATACCTTCTTCTCTAGCCACTTTACCCAGATGACTTTTCGTTGTAATAATTGCCTTAATTCCCATGCGAGCGAGAAATCGTATTCCAGCCTCATCTTTGCCAATTCCCTGCAGCAAGTCTAAATGTGCTACAAGTCGTTTTTTATGTTGAAGCGAAAGCTGCAACAACTGAGGCAATACTAAAATATCACCAAATAAAACAAAAATACTTTCTCCCTGCGTTTGTTCTAAAGCATACTTAAAATCATCGAAGGTTCGTGCAGCTGGAATGACTGGTCCCGTTCCCAGCAATCGAAGAAAATCACTTTTTTCCATAACAGGTCTCCTTTTAATCCAATATATAATAATTTTCCACAAAATACAGATAAAATCCTGCCAATACGAACGAACGTTTGAAAAGAAGCAATTTCGTGCTATAATAGAGCAAGAAATATAGTTGGGGTGATAATCTGTGCATGGTCAAACAATTAAAGAAGGGTTATTGACGAATCGTCAAAAGTTAATCCTTTCTTATATACGAAAAAGTGTAAGAGAAAAGGGTTATCCTCCTTCAGTCAGGGAGATTGGCGAAGCTGTTGGCTTGAGTTCTAGTTCGACCGTTCACAGTCATTTGATTAAATTGCAAGAGCTTGGTTTTATTCGTCGCGATCCTACAAAACCACGCGCCTTAGAATTAACGGAAGATAACAGTTGGCGACAAAAAAAAGTAATCCCAGTTCCACTGGTTGGCCGTGTTACTGCTGGTGAACCTATTTTTGCCGACGAAAACATTGAAGAGACTTATCCGATTCCCAATGCATTATTAAGAAACAACGAAAATGTTTTTATGCTTACCGTACAAGGTGAAAGCATGATTAATGCCGGTATTTTAGATGGTGATTACATTATTGTTCGCGAGCAATCCTTTGCTGACAATCATGATATCGTTGTCGCCTTGCTTGATGGCGAAGCGGCAACCGTAAAACGTTTTTTTAAAGAAAAAAACCGAATTCGCTTGCAACCAGAAAATGATGCAATGGAACCAATCTATGCTGACTCCGTACAAATTCTGGGCAAGGTGATTGGCGTGTATCGGCAAATCTAAAAAAACTTAAAAAAATCAGCCTGGATACTATTAAGTATTCGGCTGATTTTTATTTTATAACCAACTTGTCTTCACGATAGTCATCTATTTTGTTTTTCCTGCTGATTGCGTTCCCACGAGAATCACTCGATCTGTAGGTAAAAATTCATCCGTTGCCAAAAGTTCTCGGCTGATTTCCTGTTCATTTATTTTTTTGATGCGATAAGTAGATATTCGATAGCCGCGCTGCCCTGCTTCAAGAACCTTCTCAACACCAGAAGGCAATGAAGCATCTTGTTTCACAATGACATTTGGTTCAAGAATTTTTTTATTAGCTGATACAATTTCAATGGTCGGCGCCATCACATTTTTTTTACCGAAAACAGTGATTGTAAGAAGATTCCCATTCACTTCACTGGTAATATATATTGGCGTCGTCGAGGTGTTTTTAAAACGAAAATCTAATAAATTATCAGCTACTGTAGCATCAAGCCCTAAAGGAACATAGCTTGGCGGACTAAAATGAGTTGATCTTTCCACTACTGTCATATCAGCTAGGAGAATTGCATTATAAAGCGTGCTACTTACTTGGCATACGCCGCCGCCAATATCAGGAACAAGTTTCCCCTCAACAAAAACGGGAGCTTCCTGAAAACCTAGTTCAGCTAACCGTGATCCTACTGCATCATTAAAGCTAAAAATACTGTCTGGTTTTACCAGAATACCGTTAATTTTAGCTGCCGCTAGTAATACATTTTGACTACGACCCCAGTCGGAGCTATTAAATTCCGTTTGATAAGAAGCTAAAATCCCATCTATCGACTGTAAATCAGTTGCTAAAATAGCTGGAGTTAAGGTATTGCAGACTAGCGCTGTTGTAACGTATCTATGCTTTTGCAGTTCCTCTTCCACCATGTTAACTGTTTTATCAACATCAATCTTTTGACCCGTTTTTTCAGGTACAATACGAACTTCAGAGTTCTGCATAATAACAGTAGCATTTTTCGGTTCTTGATTCATTGCTTCAGCTGCCTTTTGTACAGCTAGCTGCAACTTATTTTGATTAAATTTTGCTGCCAAAAGAACCTCTTTGCCATAATTATTAGCAAGATAACGATCTTGCAGTTGCTGGAGAAAAGAGCCTTTACGGCCTACTGCATAGGCTTCATCAATAATCTGATCAATAGAAATGGAAAAATCAATTTCTTCAAGTGGAACTACAATACTTTTATCACCACTAACTAAAATAATGCCTTGAGGTAGTGTGGAATCGGACCAGACAGCTTCTAATTTATGACGGGCGGCTTGTTTTGACAAGCCGCCCAATTCAACATGGTCCACTGTAACTCCTTGAAAAATCTCATCACTCACCCAAAAAGCAGTATTTGCAGCAGCAAAGCTTACAAGACTAAATAAGGAAATAATACTTAGAAAGAAAGCACCATAAACTACTCTTTGTCTTGAAAAAGATCTTTGCACAGTTTTCTGCACTTCCTTACTGGATGCTCATAGAAAGTTCAACGAATTTACCACCTAATTTAGCTTTTTGAATAACTTCTTCGGTAATTTCACCGCCTTGTTCTACAATAACTACCCCATTATCCATTTCAATGCGACGATTTGCTTTTTTCCCAAGCAAATATTTTCTTTGTCTTTCGTCAAACTTCTTTGAAGCTTCTTCAGAACGCGCATCTTTAGCAGGCTCTTTAGCTGCTGGAGCTTCTACTTTTGCTGGTTCTACTTTTACTGGCTCCGGCTCTGGTGTTGGTTCAACGACAGGCTCTGAGACTATGGCAGGTTCAACAATCGGTTCGACAATTGGTTCCGGTTCGGGAATAATTGTCGTAGGTTCTGTCTCAATCGAAGTGGGAACTGTTTCAACTGGAGTACTTACAGCCACAGCAGCTGTTCCGTCCGTAATAGTAACTTCTTTACCAAAAGTTACTACTTGTGCTGACGATATCGTTGTCATATTTCCATTCATATCTTCAACATCGCAAGTAACGATTTTTCCAGCTTCATCGACAATAATATCAACGACTTTACCTTGGATTTGGCCTGTTTTCGTCAAAATTTTAGATCCAATAATTTTAACATCAATATTTAATAATTCAAGTAATTCCGGAGAATCTAAAATGGAACTTACCGAATCGCCTTTTTCAATAGTAACGGCATATTGGCCAATTCCGCTGATCTGAGAAAAGGGAAATGTTTTTGCTCCCATAAACCATTTTACATCTTCAATTAATAGGGCTGTTACTTCTTTTGCTGTAGGATTAATAACTAAATCTTTTACAACGCCTAATTCGCGCCCTTCATCAATGCTAATGACAGGCAATCCAATAATTTCTACACTCTTTTTCATTCTTTACTGATCCTCCCAATTGTGGTGTGGCTTTAGTTTAAACTGTGCCATTGGCGAAAAGCTTCATCAATTTTATGCATAACATCGGAAGGAATTTGACCATAAGGCATGATTTCCAGCCGACTTGCTACCAAGTTTTCTTGAATAATGTTCATAAATGCAATCATTTGCTTAAATTGCTGCTGCATCATAATATCATCTGCAACTACAGCTAAAGTACAACCCTGTTTCAATGTAGCGGCGGCTTCAGTATAGCGCCCAACAGATTTCAAAATATTACCTATCTCAAGGATAATGAACGGAGAATCATCTGTTTCTTTGTATAATTGTAAAGCTTTATGTAAAACTTGCAAAGCAGTTTCAAATTCAGCAGATTCTTTTAATTCAAAGGCATAATCAAGCAAATCATCTAATGACACAAGCGAATCTAAACGCTCTGGCGCAACTACTGGTTCCTCAGTAACCGCTTCTTCAGATACTGCTTCTTCAGCTATTGGTTCTTCAGTAACTGGTTCTTCAGTAACTGGTTCCTCAGTAACCGCTTCTTCAGCTATTGGTTCTTCAGTAACTGGTTCTTCAGTAACTGGTTCCTCAGTAACCGCTTCTTCAGTTTCTGCTTCTTCAACTATTGCTTCTTCAGTTTCTGCTTCTTCAACTATTGCTTCTTCAGCTATTGGTTCTTCAGTAACTGGTTCCTCAGTAACTGCTTCTTCAGCTATTGGTTCTTCAGTAACTGGTTCCTCAGTAACTGCTTCTTCAACTATTGCTTCTTCAGTTGCTGCTTCTTCAGTTGCTGCTTCTTCAGTTGCTGCTTCTTCAGCTATTGGTTCTTCAGTAACTGGTTCCTCAGTAACCGCTTCTTCAGCTATTGGTTCTTCAGTAACTGGTTCCTCAGTAACTGCTTCTTCAACTATTGCTTCTTCAGTTTCTGCTTCTTCAGTAACCGCTTCTTCAACTACTGCTTCTTCAGATACTGCTTCTTCAGCTATTGGTTCCTCAGTAACTGGTTCCTCAGTAACCGCTTCTTCAGCTATTGGTTCTTCAGTAACTGGTTCCTCAGTAACTGCTTCTTCAACTATTGCTTCTTCAGTTGCTGCTTCTTCAACTATTGCTTCTTCAATAGCTGTTTCTTCAGTAACTGCATCTTCAACTACTTGCGAAATTTGGTTTTTCGCCCTTGCTTCTCTCTCTAACTCAAGTAAAGCAGCGCAAGTAGTTAGATCTGTTTGTACTGTTTCTAATGTAACAGGTAATAAAGAACTATCCGCTACATCTTGCATTTTTTTCGCAATAGACACATCGGGAAGGTCACTTGTCAGATCAGTAATAGCTTGTTTTTGCGGAAACTCTTCTAATAATTCATTAAAAGAAAAAGGTAACTGTGGCATTAATTCTTCGGGTTCTGGTGCTATTTCAGCCAAGCTAGACAATTCTTTTTCTTCTACTGGTTGTTGTATAGGTTCTGAAGAACAAGGCAGGTCTTCTGCAACCTCTTCAACAGGTAGTGCCATTTTTTCTTCTTCGATCGACGGACCTTGCATTCTAATCGAAGGTTCTATTAAAGAAAGCTCTTCATCAGTTACTGAAATGAGACCAGGGGAACAAGTAGCAGGCTGAGCTTTCGAAGCTTCCTCCCGCTCCACTTCTGTATGATAGGCCATAAAATACGAAAAAATCACAGCACAAACTGCCAAAATGCTAAGCGTTCCGGTAAGACCAGCAAAACCAACGATAAATCTTGGAATTACTACACTGATAAATAAAGAACAACAGGCACATAAAATCAGTGGTTTTATGTGAAGAGAAAAATGAAAGACCTTGTTAGCTACAATATAAATAAGATAAGTCGTGCTAGCAAGGGCAATTGTGGATATTAATAAATATTCCATAGTACCACCAATCACCGTCTTGTTGTAACATCAAGTTAATTTTATTCGACACAACCTACTCTTTTCCTGTCGTGAATTAAGTAATAGTTTTTATTTTGTCATTTTTTCTAATTCTTCTGCCGCTCCTAACGAACCAATAATGCAATGTTCAAAGGTAAGACCACCTTGCAAGTAGACAGCGTAAGGCGCTCGCATCGGTCCATCGGCACTTAATTCAATAGAAGATCCCTGAACAAAGGTACCACCAGCCATAATTACTGCATCAGGATACCCAGGCATAGCGCTTGGTTCAGGCCGAACATGGGCATCAACTGGCGAAAAAGACTGCAACCCGCGACAGAAAGCAATCATAGCTTCCGGACTCCCCAGAGTAATTGCTTGAATAATATCGCTGCGCTTTTCTTCATACTTAGGGAACACATCATAGCCCAGCAAGGAAAAGAAAGCTGCCGAAAAAATAGCGCCTTTAATGGCCTGTGCCGTTACATGAGGCGCTAAGAAAAGCCCCTGGTAAAAGAGACGATTCCCTGCTAACGATGCTCCTAATTCTGCGCCCAGTCCCGGTGAAGTAAGACGATAAGCAGCCAGATCCACATATTCTTGTTTACCAGCAATATAACCACCAGTAGGCGCAATTCCGCCGCCAGCATTCTTAATGAGAGAACCCGCCATGATATCAGCACCTACAGAAGTAGGCTCTAACGTTTCTACAAATTCACCATAGCAATTATCAACAAAGCAAATACAGTTAGGATTTACAGCATGAACAGCAGCACAAGCAGCCTCAATTTCTGCCACTGTTAACGTTTTTCTCAAGCTATAGCCGCGTGACCGTTGTAAAAGAACCATTTTTGTCTTATTTGTAATAATAGAGGGAATAGCACTTAGATCGATACCGCTGTCAATCATAGGTAGTTCTTTATAAGTAATCCCCCATTCCTTTAAAGAACCTGGCGTTTCTCTTTCCCAACCAATTAAAGTTTGCATTGTATCATAGGGTGAGCCCGTAATAGCGACAAGTTCGTCGCCTGGACGTAAAATTCCAAATAGAACACAAGATAAAGCATGCGTTCCGGAAACAAACTGTCCACGAAAAAGAGCCGCTTCGGCACCGCAAAGATCGGCCCAAATTGCATCCAGCTTATCACGTCCATTATCATCATAGGCATATCCTGTCGTTTGCTTAAAAGAATAATCAGAAACCTGATGTAGTCGAAAGCTTGCTAATATACGGCCCGTATTGATTGCTGCGACTTCGTCGATTTCTTTAAATAAAGGTTGTACGCTAGCTAAAGCTTCTTCTTTAGCAGCAAGAAGTTTTGACGAAAAATTTTGTTCCATCCAAGTTGTCATTTATTCATCTCCACAATATATTGACTGTACCGTTCCATATATTCTGACGGAATTGCCACGGTAACGACAATTCCTGTTTCTTCATAGGTCATAGATTCTACTTGGGCCACATCATGCAGTTTAGCAGCTTCACCGCCGGCACTATAAGGCAAACATAAAGTGCAACGCAAAAAATGCGTTGGTAGATGTTCTTCGATTAAATTTAAAAGCGGCGTAAGGCCAACAATAGGATCTGGGTTTAAAACAGATAAGGCAATACTATCAGGCAGTCTTGTCATTCGTTCGATCAAGTGCGGTTCAGTAATTTTGTCAATTTTATTAAATAAAGTTAGGGCTGGTTTTGTATCGCACTGTAGTTCTCGAAGAACTTGCCACACAGCTTCGCTTTGCTGTTCATACTGGGGATGGCTCGCATCAATGACATGAAGCAATAGATCAGCCTGAATGACTTCTTCTAAAGTCGCACGAAAAGCAGCTACCAGTTGATGGGGCAGTTTTTGAATAAATCCGACTGTATCAGTAAGTAAGATTTCGCGGCCGCTAGGAAGTGATATTTTTCGCGTCGTTGGGTCTAATGTGGCAAAAAGTTTATCTTCTGCTAAGACACCAGCTTCTGTCAGCTTATTGAGTAAGGTCGATTTACCAGCATTCGTATAGCCGATCAGTGCTACTGTTGATAATTTATTCTTATCGCGGCGTTCGCGGTGCAAAGAACGCTGTTTTTTTACTTTCTCCAATTCTCGTTCTACATCAGTAATTCGCGAACGAATTCGACGCCTGTCTACTTCCAGTTTTGTTTCGCCAGGCCCCCTTGTGCCAATCCCACCGCCCAGACGAGATAAAACAAGCCCCTGGCCGCCTAGACGGGGAAGTCTGTAGCGAAGCTGGGCCAATTCTACTTGCAGCTTTCCTTCATACGTTCTAGCGCGCTGCGCAAAAATATCAAGAATAAGACCTGTTCTATCAATAATTTTTACACCAAGCATTTGTTCTAAATTTCTTTGTTGGGCCGGAGTTAATTCGTCATCAAAAATAATCAAATTAGCATTCAGTTCTTGTTTAGCAAGACTGATTTCCTGAACCTTGCCCTTGCCGATAAATAACGCAGCATCCGGTCGATCGCGTTTTTGCGAAAAGCCTCCTACGACAACAGCTCCTGCCGTAGCCGTCAGTTCAGCAAGCTCTTTTAAAGAATCTTCTACATTCCAACCTTTCGGCTGATCAAGGCCGACTAAAATAGCTCGTTCTTCTTCAATTAAAGCATGAGTCTTATCGCTTGCCGCCAAACGTCGTTCCAATAAACTGAGTAAATATACTAGATCAATTTGGCAGTTTTCAGAAATCGTCATCGGACCAATAATCTCGACCTGTTCTAAATCATCAATAAGACCTGTAATCATGCCAAAACTGATTTCAGCAGCTTCGCCATTTTTTACGCCGATTGCGGCCATAACATCAAAATGCATGTCCCGCAGGGACGCGGCATCGACCGAACTTAAACGACTATCTCCGCCCGGATGAGTATGGATACAACGAATTCCACTCAAACGATGTCTTGCTCGCCGCCCGGAAAACTCCGGCAGAGAAACGGTCTTTTGATCACCGACAGCTACAGCGGCAATTTGTCCGCGCCGATTTAGGTATACTGCAATTTCACGATTTAGCACTTCTGTCAGCGCAGCCATAGAAGCGCTGAGTTCACTTGTAATCATCTGTCCATAAGGAACCGAAAATTCATAAAGAGCTTTTAATTCTTCCTGCCTATTTTGACGGATGCCTGTTAAATCACCCAGTACTTCTTTCACACCAAACACCTCTCTTGGCGAATGACAAAATAAGATAGAGACTAAATAGCCTCTATCTTATTTTATCTTTATTCATTAGAATTATCTCTATTTTACACTAGAAGAGACGACTTGGCAAAGAAATCTGCCTACTTACCAAAAGCTTGCAGAGTAACTTGTTCAGTAGCAAAGATTTCTGTGATCTTTTGGATCATTTCTACTGCGGAAGGAGTGTCGCCGTGTACACAAACTGTTTGAGCATTAATCGGAATGGTTTTACCATCAATCGTTTGGACTGTTCCATCCTTTACCATTTGCAATACTCGTTTAGCGACTTCATGAACATCATGAACTACCGATCCTTCTTGTTTGCGCGGTACAAGCTGTCCTTCTGCTGTATAGGCGCGATCCGCAAAGGCTTCTTCAACGTAAGGAATTCCTACTTCTTTTGCTGCTGTGACCATTAGCGAGTTAGCCAGACAAACCATGATTAAATTTTTATCAATGGCCGCCAAGGCTTCAGCAATCGCCTTGCCTACTGCTAAATCTTTTGCTGCTTGATTATAAAGGGCGCCATGAGCTTTAACATGCTGCAACGTAAGCCCCTCACTTTTACAAATACCAGCAAGAGCACCTACCTGATACATGACATCCGCTTTAATTTCCGCTGGGGAAGCCATGAGTACACGCCGCCCAAAACCAACTAGGTCCGGATATGACGGATGCGCACCAATCGCTACGCCATATTGTTTAGCCAACTTTACAGTTTTCACCATATTAACAGGGTCGGAAGCGTGAAAGCCACAAGCAACATTGATTGATGTTACATGAGGCATAGCTTGTTCATCATAGCCCAGCTTATAAGTGCCAAAACTTTCTCCCATGTCACAGTTTAAGTCCATTGTTTTCATGATAATCACCTCTCGCGAATTTGTACATTGATTTATATTAATTTAAAACTAGCAAGCAAGGCAAATATTTCACTTGAAACTGTGCTGTAAAAACTTTCCTTAATTATATCATACTTTCAGACTATAAACATAAATTATCATTTTGAAACTAATCTGCTCATTATTACCATGAATAGTCTAGTTTCATTCTATATAAAAAGAAATATTTTCAAATTCAGAAAATAACATGGTAAAATAAGATGAATGAAAAAGGAGGGTAATTTCGACAAATCATGAAACGACTTTCAGACATTATTTTTTGGTCCCTTACAATTTTATGGTTATTTACCAGACAAACTACGGAAGATTCTACTTTAAAAACAGTCACTGATGTCGCTTTAACCATTGCAGCATCTATTTCGTTGTTCAATTATGGGCGACGCTATCGACAGAAGAAAGAAGAGCAGTTGCAAAAAAGTAGTTTACCAAAACGGACTACACCAAAAAGAAGTCCTAAAAAGAAAAAGCGTTCAACCAAACGCTAAAAATGAGTCAATAATATATTATAAAGACAAAAAGCTGCCTTTCAGCGAAGTGCCAACAAGCATATCGATGAAAGGTAGCTTTTTCATTATATCCTATAATACAGGGGCGTTTTGGGGTAGTTGCGCCATACTAATTGTATGGATTTTTATTGCATTATGTAACCTCACAAATTTGTTGGCAACGCCATATTCTATAATTGTCAAGTGTAAATAAAATTCTGTACTACCTTTTCGTGGGGTGATTGCTGAAGAAAAAATAGGAGTGGGAGAAATTGAAAGATGAAAATTTCGTATCGAGTCCAATGACCAAACTGCCCGTTCTCTCAGATGAAGTAATCCGACAAAAAGCGCAAGGGTTATTTAAATATTTAGGGCCAGCTTTCATTGTGAGTGTGGCTTACATGGATCCTGGAAATTTCGGCACGAATATTAGTGGCGGATCGCAATTTGGCTATAACTTATTATGGGTCATATTATGGAGCAATTTTATGGCGATTTTTGTGCAAATTTTATCTGCTAAACTCGGTATTGCCACAGGAATGAATTTACCAGAACATTGCGGTAGATTTTTTTCCCGTAAAATGAACTGGATCTTTTGGTCAGTAGCGACAGTCGCAGCAATGGCCACGGATCTCGCTGAGTTTCTAGGAGGTGTTCTCGGCTTTAATTTGCTATTTGGCATCCCTTTAGTTTGGGCCGCAACCCTAACAGGCGTAATTACTTATTCAATTTGTCACTTACAAAAATATGGGCAAAAAATCATCGAACGAATCATCACGACAATGGTTGCTGTCATTAGTCTAGCTTATATTTGGGAAATGTTTATTGCCAAACCTGCTTGGAATGAGGTTTTCTATCATACAGCAGTTCCCTTCTTAAGTTCTGATAGTATCCTAGTAGCTGTAGGCATGCTGGGAGCCACCGTAATGCCTCATGTTATTTACCTGCACTCGCAGTTGGTACAAACGAGACGTAGAAATTGTCTGCAAGATTGTCTGCATCACTTCAAAATGGCTAAAATAGAAGTTTTCATTGCCATGAATATGGCTTTTATCGTAAATGCTGCCATGGTTATTGTTGCTTCCTCCGTGTTTAAAGGCAACGGCTTAGAAATCGGCGGAATAGAAGAAGCCTATCTTACCCTGCAGCCATTAATGGGAAATATGGCTGCTGGAGCCTTTGGCATTGCCCTGTTAGCCTCTGGACTCTCCTCTTCGACGGTTGGCACAATGGCCGGTGAAGTGATCTTAAAGGGCTTTCTTGGCTTTGATCTAAAGGCAAGTCTTCGTCGCCTTATTACAATGTTGCCAGCACTGGGAATCTTGATGTCTGGTATCAATCCTATGGAGGCGCTAGTCTATAGTCAAGTCATACTAAGCTTTGCTCTGCCTGCCGCGATTATTCCGCTTATGATTCTCACGAATCAAGCGAACATTATGGGAACCTTCAAAAATACAATCTTTACAAATGTGCTTGGTTGGATTGTGGTAACAGTCATTGTATTATTAAATATGATTCTCCTTTATCTTACTTTATCAAGTCGTTAACATAAAATAATATCCATTAGGATATCGCAAGGTATATGAGCATTATAAAATTTGCTGCAACCCTTGCGATATTTCTTTGCATAAAATAAAGAGACCTTTACTTCCCTAACTGTAGATTGGGAAATAAAGGTCTCGCTATAGCAAATGTTCTGCCAAGTAGAACCGGGCTTGCGCCAGTATGTCGACTCTACTCACGGGTAATTCCCGCTAGCTACTCCCCTTTAGAATTATAAGGTTTTGATGCTATATTATATGTCTGAAAAACAAAAGTGATAATTTATTTTTCACTTGTTTCAACAATTTGCACATCATATCGATGATCATTTACTGTTATTACAAATTGTCTCGGTTTGCCGCTAGGCTCTTCTAAACTTTGTGTTGTAGTTACTTTCTCGGAACTAGCTAAAGGAAGTTCGTAAATCCGTTTTACTCGTTCGTCTTGCTCTGAATAAGCTTTTAAGGCGGTTTGTTCACTACAAACGGCAAATTTCACTTTATCGCCTGGTTTTAACTGCGCTAATTTCGTCCGATCGGCCCGAATAACCGTAGCCATCTTAGTATAACCGCCTGTTGTCTGACGATCAGCCATCATAATGATTGGACTGCCATGACCTGGAATTTGAATAGAGCCGAAAGCTAAAGCATCTGATACAATATCGGCACCGGAACAATGTTCGATTTTAGCGCCTTCAAAACGGAATCCCATACGGTCTGCTTCATTGGAAAGTGTATAGACCTCGCTTAAAAAAGTCTTAGTACCTTCTGGGGTAAATAAGTCATCCTGAGGTCCCAACAAAACACGAATTTCCGTAACCTCTTTATAAGCCGGTAACCAGGTTTCAGGAACTTGGCGTACTTTTGCTTTTTTATCTTTACTGCAAGCCGAAAGTTGATCAGCAGCAGCTAAAGCACGTCCGCTTACACCACCAATTTTAGCTCTTGTATAAGTCGAGCGGCTTCCCATAACCAGAGGTACATCAAAGCCACCAGGCACGGCTAAATAAGTCCGGCAACCTTTTGTTACAGCGCCAAAAGAAAGGATCGAGTTCGCTGGTACAAGAAAACTAGACCAGTTTGCTACCGGACTGCCATTTAAAGAGGCTTGCATATCGGCACCGGCGATGGCAATACAAAGCTCCTCTTTGAATTCAAATTCACCACCGAAAAATGTCATTTCAAGCACTGCCGCATTGGCGTCATTATCTAATAGAGCATTTGCTGCTGCGGCGGCATAGTCATCCATTGCTCCTGCTACAGGCATACCGAAAGCTTGATAGCCAAAACGGCCTTTATCTTGAATCGTAGACAAAAGTCCCGGCTTACGTACTGTAATCATTTTTTCTCACCTGACTTTCTCAAATCCGCGATTTCTGCCGCTGTAAGTTCATCAATTTTAAGCTGATAAGATTGATTGGTGACTTGATCAACAATCGCCTGATACTCTTGCTGCGAAACTGATTCAAAAAGCAGATAATCGCCTGCCGCTACCACAAATGGCTGCGACGATTCCGGCGCAAAAACGGGTAAAGGTGTACGTCCAATAAGTTGCCAGCCGCCAGGGCTTTCAATCGGATAAAAACCAGTCTGACTGCCTGCAATCCCCACGGATCCTGCCGGTATTGCCGTACGAGGTTTAGCCAGACGCGGTGTTGCGATTTTCTCGGACATACCGCCAAGATAAGGAAATCCCGGTGTAAAACCAAGCATATACACAAGATACGGAACTGAAGTATGAATGGCGATTACTTCATCCTCCATCATCTGATGATGCTCGGCTACAAAAGCAAGATCAGGACCGTACTCACCACCATAACATACAGGAAAGTGCAGCAAACGTACTTTCCCTGCCTGAGCCTCACCAGCCAGTTCCTGCTGCAAAGCTAGAACTGATTTTTGCAGGCTGTCTCTGGAAACAAGACTAGGATCAAAATCAATTAATAAAGATCGATAGGTAGGGATTAACTCTTTAACACCTGTTAGCGCTTTTGCCTGAAGCAATGCGGCTAATTTGTGCACTTGACGATTTGTCATTTCGTCAATTTCTTGACCAAATTCCACAACCAGCGAACATTCACCTGCTGTGAGAAAACGCATTTGATTCATATTATCAACTCCTGCTAGGAATAAAGTGCTTTTTTCTACTTCGCTGTAAAAGAATAATGTCCTGCCCCATCAGCTGTATAAAATTGCAAGTTCTTGTCCAAGTTTTATACTTTTTTGATTTCTAAAAAAATTGCCGATGCATCATCCCAGCGCCCAGCCTGTTCGGTTTTTGCTGTAAGCTGCTGGTATAATCGCTCATAGGAAAAACTTTTAATTTCTTCTTCCTTTAGCAAATCAAATAAGCCATCGCTGCCAAAAACAAAAACATTGCCTGTTTGCAAGGGGATTTCTACGGTAGAATATTCTACGTTTACAGGAAGTAACCCTACTAAGGAGCCAGGAAGCTTTACAACCCCCTGCTTCGATTCACAAGAAGCAATCATATAATAATTTCCGCCTGATACAATACGCAGCATCGCTGTCTTGAAGTCAATTTCAAAAAAGAGAATTGCAGCATAGCTAGCCTCATCAAAGTAGCGCAACGCCTGTTGGTTTAAAGCAGCCATTTTTTCTGAGAGCGTTCCACCGCTTAAGTACATATCATGTAATAATCCATGCAAAATATGGGTGCGTAGCGCAGCAATTAAGCCATGACCTGATACATCAACAATAAAGCCGCACAATTTTTCATGATCCTCTAGCCAAATAAAATCTAATATATCACCGCTTAACTTTTCAATAGGCTTAAATAAATATTGCGCTCTTATAAATTCGTTTTCAAAAGGTTCCGGTAAAAAACCAAGCTGTACTTCAGCTGCAATATCATGAAGAGCATTTAATTCATTAAAACGTTTTACTGCCAAATCTTTTTCAGCCTTTAATTCGCCAGTACGTAAGGCTAATTTCTCATTTGCTTCTTCTAATTCAGCAGTTCGTTCGTAAATTTTCGTTTCTAAATGATTTACAAATTCATGAATTTGTTCAGCCATGGTATTAAAAGAATGAGCCAAAGTACCGACCTCGTCATCACGGAAAATAGTCGCTCGCTGTTTAAAATCACCAGCAGAAAAACGCCGCGTAGTTTCAATGAGATGATATATGGGTTTTAAAACTTGCCCCGTACTTTTAATATACAATAAAATAGCCGTAAGAACTGCTAAGAGCGATACCCCCAAAGTCATTTTTATACTATTAGTAACAGCTGCCGTAAAAGGAGTAGCGGGAATTGCCGAAAGAATCAGCCAGTGGAGACCTTCTTTATTGTATTCTAAAACCGTTACATATAGTTTTTCGCTATCATTTTCATCAAAAAGTGTAGCCCCTTGGGAATTCTTATAGTTTTCATACGCCTTAGTAATACTTTGCCGCTGCACCTCAGAGATTTGTTTTCGTTCCAAAACGGTTTGCCCATTTTCTGAGTATATTAAAAAATTAGGTTCTCCCAGTGAATTAGCCACTAGATAACCCGTATCTTTTTCAACGATATATACAAGCCCCTTGTTGCTTTTCACCAAATCCTGTAAATACTGATTCATACGCGAAAGCGTTAGATGCGTTCCTAAAACCCCTTCAAAAGTTCCTGTTTTATTATAAATTGGATACGCTGCCGATATGGCCAAGTCATTCATAACAAAATGTTTATAAATCGGCGAAAAGACTGCTTTTCTTGTTTTCTTGGCAAGAATATACCAATCTCTTGTTCTGACGTCAAAAGGAGCTGTTTCCTGCACTAATAGAGTACTTTCGAAAGCTCTGTTTACCGCATAATAACGAGTCCGTCCATTTGTTGACAAGGTATTTTCATAAACTTCAATCTCATTGTGGTCATTTCTTCTAGCACCAAAGTAGTCTCCCGTTTCAGAGCCATAGCTAAAACTGTAAATATCCTCTTGATTCGCTTCGATAACACTAGAAAAGTACACATTTCGTTTATGCCGATCTGATAAATCAATAATATTCTGTTCTAATAAACTGCGGTTTGCCTCATTAATAATCAGGGGATTATTAATAAACTGATCAATCTGCACGAGAAGACGCTGATTCGTATTACTTTGAATATCGGCAATGATTGTTTCTATTGAGCTGGTCCAGCTCGTAAAAACAACATAGCCAATTAAGCTGAAAGTTGTGAGGAGAATTATAATAAATAAATAGTTAATCGAATATTTTAGCAGTTTTTTTTGCAGCATTCATAAACTCTCCTATCAATTCAATGTTACAACCTTCGAATGGCTTGCTTGTTTCTTCCCTGCGGCTCCCCAAAACTCCTGCTACATAAAAAAGAAAGCGCTTTGGCTAAACCAAGCGCTTTCGCTTATTCCATAATATCAATGCTATCACCTGATTGAATCGATCCTGCCTGGACCACCTTGGCAAAAATACCTTCACGCGGCATTACACAATCGCCAGTCTGTTGCCGGATAGCACAACCACTATGACACTCTTTGCCAATCTGCGTAACTTCAAGTACAGCATTGCCAATTTTTAAACAAGTTCCAATCGGCAATGTATAAAGACAAATTCCTTCTGTTGTAATATTTTCGGCAAAAACACCGGGAGAAAGATGGTGTCCGATCACAGCTTCTACTTTGGCAATACTTTCCCGCCCTAATAAACTTACTTGTCTATGCCAATTGCCACCGTGCGCATCGCCTTCGAGTCCATGATCCATTTTAAAGTAACCTTTCAGAATAGGTTTTTTAACAACGCCTTTTTTAGTGCTGCAATTTACGGCAATCACTGTAGCCAAAAACTCACCTCTTTCAAAAAACAGTCCCCTTAACCGCCGATTTGATACATCATGCGTCGATTATTTTTTCCCCAGCCAGACTGCATTTCATGTCTTAATGGTTTCTTGCGAATTGCCAGGCGAAATAGTTCAGCTAGATCCTGATCTTGTGCGCCCTGACACAGCTCTGTCAAAAGATCAACCTCACCTTTAGCGAAAAGACAGCTCCGTAATTTTCCATCAGCTGTAAGGCGCAGGCGATTACACTCGGCACAAAAATGTTCACTTAATGCCCCAATGAAACCGATCGTTCCTTGGCCACCGCGTAAACGGACATATTCAGCAGGGCCGCTGCCCGTAACCTCAGCAAAAGGATCAAGCGTATAATGCTGTGCTAAAATTTGCTTCATGTCTCCAATTGAAACAGTTTTTTCTTGATCATAAAAAGTAAGATTGCCAATCGGCATACATTCGATAAAGCGAACATGTAGTGGCATTTTGTGAGCAAAGGCGGCAAAATCAAGAAGCTCATCATCATTAAAGCCGCGCAAAACGACTGTGTTGATTTTGGTTGGAGATAAGCCGATTTGAATGGACTGTTCAATTGCCGCTAATACCTTGTGAAGCTCATCCTGTCCCGTCATATAAGAAAACCGTTCGGGACGAAACGTATCTAAACTAAAATTTACTCTGTTTAAACCAGCTGCCTTAAGCTCTTTGGCTTGCTCAGTAAAAAAAACGCCATTCGTTGTCACCGAAACATCTTCAATTTGAGGGATTCGATTGATATCATAAATAATTGCGGCAAGATCTTGCCGCAATAACGGCTCCCCACCAGTGAAACGAATACTGCGAATTCCTTGCTTAGCAGCAATCGCGGCGAAACGCACAATTTCTTGATGCGTCATACTCTTTTTTTGTCTGATAAATTGGTTGTCAGGCCGACAATAGCGGCAGTTCAGATTACAGTTCTCCGTAACAGAAATTCGCAAATAATGAATCGCCCTGCCATAGCGATCAAGCATATTAGCGCCCCACCCTTCATATATAAAACTTCAACTCTCTAAATCTAAAAGTCCTTTTTTAAGTGCATATTTTACGAGTTCGGGTCTTGTTTTCAAATGAAGTTTTTCCATGATCTTTGCTTTATAAGCCTCTACTGTTTTCACGGAAAGGCACAATTTTTCGGCAATTTCCTTATTGCCGTAGCCCATAGCCACAAGCCGGAGAGTTTGTTGTTCCCGATCACTTAATAAATTAAGCGATTCAAAGGTTTCGCTTGTTTTCCCTCGCTGCAAAAAATCTTCAATCAAACACTTAGCCGCTGAGGGATATAGATAGGATTCGCCCTTGGAGACAGAACGAATGGCGCGAATTACGTCAAAATCAAGCGCTGTTTTTAAAATATAGCCCGCAGCTCCAGCTTTTAAAGATTGGAACAAATATTCTTCATCATCATGCATGGTTAAAATCAGCACACGAATGGCTGGAGCCGCTTCTCGAATACGCGCCGTAGCGACAAGGCCATTTTCTCCCGGCGGCATCCTCAAATCCATTAGAACTACCTGAGGCTGTAGTTTAAGCGCTGCAGCAACGGCTTCTTGTCCGTCAGCCGCTTCCCCAACGACCTCCATATCGTCCTGCGAATTAATCATCATAGCCAGGCCAGCACGCACAACAGCATGATCATCAGCAATCAATACGCGAATCATTGTATTTTTCCCTTCCCTCTGCTAAAGGTATGGTAACCTGAATCGTTGTACCTTTGCCCAGCTCAGTTTTTAGCACAAAGCGTCCGCCCACTAGTTCTGCTCTTTCTTGCATGCTGTAAAGTCCTAAGCCAGTTCCCTGAATCGTAACATTTTCTAATGAAAATCCCCGTCCATCATCTTGAATGATAAGTTGCACGACCTCTGACGCATCTTGAAACTCAAGAAATAGTTGATCTACATTGGCATATTTAGCGGCATTCAACATGGCTTCTTGGGCAATACGATACAAGGCTGTTTCGATGGCCGGATCATACCGTTTTTCTGCCGCCTTAATACTCAGCTCTGTTACTATACCGTAGGTTTGTTCAAATTGTTTGGCAAAGGAACGCAAAGCTGCAGTCAATCCCCAGTCATCAAGCGAACAAGGACGTAAATCAACGGCAATATGCTGCACTTCATGAAGCGCTTGAACAGCTAACTCTTTCGTCATAGCAAACTGAGACTGTTGGTTTGCCCGAACACCCCCAGCATGTTCCAGCGTATTCAGGCCAACAATTAAGCTATAGATCGTCTGACCAACGCCATCATGTAAATCCCGCGATACTCGCTTTCTTTCCAGCTCCTGGGCTTGCATCATATAGCGAGTGATCTTGCGCTGAAAATATTCTTCTTCTTGCTCTTGATATTTTGTTACATCACGAAAAACTACAACAAGAGAGTTCCCTTTTTCTGTTATTAAACGAGTGGCGCTAGCTGATAAACAAAGCATCTGGCCATTCTTATCCCGCAGTCGCCACGAGAATGCAGGCGTACTTTCCATAGTAGCAAAACAGTTCTGGCAAGCAGTAAATTCGTGACTTGTCGCCATTCCTTGGCACAACTCGCTCAATTTTAAAGGCTTTAATAGTTCGTCAGTTGAATATCCCGTTAATTGACAGGCTGCAGAGTTACAATCAGTAATAAACCCTTGCGAATCAACTAGCACAACCGCATCGGTTAATTGAGAAAATAAATGTTTCCAAAATGCATCAGATCTTGCGTCTTCCATGAACAAAGCCTCCGTACTAAAAACCCTGCACCGCATACTGCGTGAAAAGAGCTTCTAATTCTTTTGCGTACCTTTGCGTCAAAGAAATTTCTTTTATAGTTAGATTCCAATCACTGCGATAGCCGATGAGTAAAACGCCGTGCACTCTTTTATCGATATATACAGGCACTCCTAAAGCTGTGCGAAGTTGTTCCGCATATAAGATAGGATATTCGCGAGGATCGTCATGTGGCATTGGCTGATAATTCACTACTTGCGTCGGGCGGCCCGAAAGAAGTACTTTGCCTGCAATTCCTTTGCCGCTATGAAGTACAATACGGCGAAAGCGTTCATTTTGATTGCCTACAGCATATTTCCAACGAATCACGCCTTGAACCGGCTCTTGGCAAGCAAGTGCTGAAAAATCAGCCCTTGCTTCGCTTCTTGTATGGTTTAATAAAGTTATAATTTTTTCTTCCAATTGGTTCATAGGGAGATGCTCCAAGCCATTAAAATTTATCGGCCAAGCCCGCTTTTCTTGCATCATCGACGCCAGTACTGAATATAAGCTCGCTGTAAGTATTCAACAGGTAGGCTCCAGACATGAACAAGACGCGTGAAAGGCCACAAAGCGAAAATAAAAAATCCTGCTAAAATGTGCAACTTAAATATCCATGGAACAGAAGACATAAGGGTGCTATCAGGGCAAAAGATAAAGAGACTTCGAAACCATGGCGCAATTGTTTGACGATAATCAAAATGGCTCGCATCAAATAAATTACTAAAAGTAGCACCTATACCTAGTAAAATCTCACCTAGCAACAGCAAAACGATCAGACGATCGCTAACCGAACTTACCGCTAAAATTCGATCATTCCCAAAGCGACGCAAAGCAAGTAAAACCATTCCGGCAAAAGCAATCAAACCTACCGGGCCGCCGCCGTAGATAGCGCCTAGATGATATAATTCATTGGAAATACCAATTCCGTCAAAAAAAGCTTTTGGAACTAGAAGCCCGGCAATATGACCGCCTAATACCGCTACAATTCCAAAATGAAAGAGGAAACTTCCCCATTTCAACTTTTTCTGTTCTAATAGCTGACTCGATTGGGCTGTCCAGCCTAAGGGGTCAGAGCTATAACGATAGATATGACCTACTACAAACAAAGTCAAAGCGATATAGGGATATAAGATCCATAAGAATTGTTCTACAAAATTCATAAAACACCTCCTACAGGCAATGTTGTATCCGTTTTCTCTAAAGCGATCACTAGAGCTGCGAATAATTCTTTGTAAAAACTTTTCGCTTCTGCCAAGCGCTGATATAGCAGCTCAATTGCACCTTGTACCAACTGTAAAGCTTCCTTCGCTTTACTTTCTTCAGCGGCGCAGCAAAATTCCAATAGGGCCGGTAAATAGTCTGGCAGTTCCGTCTCGTCTAAGGCCAAGCCGGACTGTAGATAAATGCCCTTTAAGGCAGTAAGTACTTCAATTCGTTTTCGCTCATCACCAAATAACAAGGCAGTGAGATACAAACTTGTTTGTTCATTAAAATCGAAAGTGCTCACATAATTTGCCGCAAGTTCGTCTGTTTGAAACGCCTCGCAAGCTTGTAAAAAAGCAAGCAAATTTTTCGAAACTTCACTGTCGGTTAGACTTGCAGCTTCCTGCGCGGTTTGTCTAAATATTTCGCCTCGCCCCTCAGGATACTGCAACAAGGGGATAATCAGCGCCAACGCTGCTTTATCCACGGCGTCCACCTCCTTGCATATTCTGACAGAAGCCACAGCTTCCCTGTTGCTCATAGAGTGATGCGCTGCTTTCTTCTCGTTTAGCTGTTGGCACAACAAAACGATCGTCATATTTCGCAATAGCCAAAAGTCGATATAAAGGCTCGATATCCTCAACTTTTAAATCGGCAGCGCGAAGCAGCTCTTGATCGACAGGCTCCTGCAAAGAAATAGAACGCATCGCTGAACGCATGGCTAAAAGCTTGCTTAACGCGCTCTCCACAGCTGTGAGATTGCCGCCTGTTAATAATTGCGCAAGATAGGTCATGGGAATCCGCATAGCGGAGAGTTCGGCGAAAAAGGCCGGTGCTGCGTCTTGTTCGTGATGCAGGGCACTTATAATCGGACTGAGCGGTGGAATGTACCAAACCATCGGCAAAGTCCGAAACTCTGGATGCAGCGGTAAAGCCACGCCATAGCGGACGGCTAAATCATAAACGGGTGATTTTTGTGCAGCCTTCAGCCAGTCTTCCCGAATTCCCGCCTCTCTTGCCGCTTTAATAATCGCGGGAACGGTCGGATCAAGGAAAATGTTTTTCTGCGCTTCATAAAGCTGCTCATCTGATTTTAAAGCAACAGCTTGTACTTGATCGGCGTCATAGAGAATTACGCCAAGATAGCGAACCCGACCGGAACATGTTTCTGAACAAATCGTTGGCTGGCCATTTTCAATGCGAGGAAAACAAAAAATACATTTTTCCGCTTTATAGGTCTTCCAATTGAAATAAATCTTTTTATAAGGGCAGCCGGAAATACATAAGCGCCAACTGCGGCAAGCAGTCTGATCTACCAGAACAATTCCGTCTTCTTCCCGTTTATAAATGGCACCGGAGGGGCAGGAAGCGACGCAGCCAGGATTGAGACAATGCTCGCACAAACGCGGTAAGTAGGCCATAAAAGTTTCTTCAAATTCAAAGCGAATTTTTTCCTGCAATTTCTTGACGATTGGATCACTGGGGCCAGTAAACGGAGTCCCGGCCAAATCATCATCCCAGTTCGGGCCTTGCGTAAGATTCATTTTCTGACCGGTAATAACCGATTCCGGTCTAGCTACAGGTTGGTGACGCTTGGATCCGCTATGAATCAGTGAATCATAGTTGTAAGTCCATGGTTCATAGTAATCTTCTAGTGTAGGCAGATCGGGGTTATAAAATAGCCGAAACAGTAGTTTTTGCAAACGACCGCCGCTCTTTAAAGCCAGGCTGCCGTTTTTTAGTTCCCAGCCGCCTTGATACTTCTCTTGATCTGCCCACGCTTTTGGATAACCTTCGCCTGGCCTCGTTTCTACGTTATTAAACCACATATATTCGGCGCCGCGGCGATTTGTCCAGGTATTTTTGCAAGTTACGCTACAAGTATGACAACCAATGCACTTATCTAAATTGATAACCATGGCAATTTGCGCTTTAATCTTCAAGCCAAGCGACCTCCTTTAACTTGCGGACAGCTACATAAATATCCCGCTGATTGCCGATGGGGCCATAGTAGTTAAAACCGTAACTCAGTTGGCCGTAGCCGCCAATACATTGTGTTGGTTTCACATGAATCCGCGTGGGACTATTGTGCGTACCGCCCCGTTCCCCCGTAATCACCGACCCGGGAACATTAATATGCCGATCCTGCGCATGGTACATATAGAGAGTGCCTCGCGGCATGCGATGACTGATTACAGCTCTAGCTGCCACCACGCCATTGCGGTTATATACTTCTACCCAATCATTGTCAGCTAAACCGGCTTTCGCAGCGTCCTGATGATTCAGCCAGACATGGGGCCCCCCGCGGAATAACGTCAACATATGGAGATTATCTTGATAGGTGCTGTGAATATTCCATTTGCCATGGGGAGTGAGATAGCGCAGAACGATTTCTTCTTTTGCTTGTTCTGGTTTCTTTTCTAAATCAGAAAAGACTAGCGGCGATAATGTTGGTTTATATACAGGTAAAGCTTCGCCGAACTCTAAGATGATTTCATGGTCTAGATAAAAATGTTGTCTTCCTGTAAGTGTGCGAAACGGCATAAGCCGTTCGATGCTTGTCGTAAAGGGCGAATACCGTTTATTGCCTTGGTTGGAGCCGGTAAATACAGGCGTGGGAATCACTTTGCGCGGCTGCGCTGTAATATCATCAAAGGTGATCTTTTCACCAGCTCGACCAGCGCTGATATCACGAAGCGTAACACCAGTCTTTTTCTCTCCGTCCGCCCAAGCTTTCATGGCCAAATCGCCATTGGTAGCACTTGATAGAGCTAGAATCGTATCAGCCGCCTTGCGGGCTGTAGATAAGTCAGGTCGGCCCAGCGCCGCTCCTGGCAAAGTAATTTCGCCGCTGGACTTTTTCAATTCGTCTACTGCTTCTTTCGCCGAGTAGGAAATTCCATGAGCACCTAAAGCGTTTTTCTCAACTAACGGTCCTAATGAAATAAATTTATGGTAAACCTCTTTGTAATCCCGCTCGACTAGCACCAGATTCGGCATGGTTTTTCCGGGAATGGCCTCTACTTCTCCCTTGCTCCAATCCTGTACCTTTCCCAGCGGTTGAGCAATTTCTCCCGGTGAATCGTGCATGAGCGGTACGGCGACAAGATCTTTGATTGCCTCCGGTACATACTCTTTGGCCATAGCAGAAAAAGTCTTGGCTAAATTCTTAAAAATATCCCAATCGGACTGGGCTTCCCAGGGCGGATTAATTGCCGGATTAAAGGGATGGACAAAAGGATGCATATCCGTACTGCTCAAATCGGTCTTTTCATACCAAGTGGCGGCAGGCAGCACAATATCAGAGTACAGCGCCGTACCAGCCATACGAAAATCAAGATCAATTAGTAAATCGAGCTTCCCTTCCTCGGCATTCTCCCAAGCGATTTCTTCCGGTTTCATCCTTTCATTCGGCTCTGCTAATAAGCCGTGGGATGCTCCCAGTAAATGTTTTAGAAAATATTCATGACCTTTGCCGGAACTCGAAATCAAATTAGAACGCCAGACAAAAAGTCCCCGCGGAAAATTCTCCTTTTGATTGGGATTTTCCACAGCAAAATGAAGTTTTTTGCTTTTCAAAGCATCTACGGTATATTTTACAATGTCTTCGTTTGACTCAGCGCCCTGCTGCTGCGCTTCTTGCACAAGGTTCAGTGAATTTTTATCAAATTGCGGATAAGAGGGCAGCCAGCCAAGCCGCGCCGCTAAGACGTTGTAGTCGGCAGGATGGCGATAGCGCGTTTTTTCTACCGCAGCAGACTTAAGCGTATCCATACCGTGCGTTTCATACTGCCATTGATTGGTAGCAAAGTAATAAAACGAAGTAGCATTTTGCAATCGAGGCGGCATCGACCAATCGCGAGCAAAGGCAATCGTTCCCCAGCCTTCAATGGGACGGCATTTTTCCTGGCCGACATAATGGGCCCACCCGCCGCCATTGACGCCTTGCGATCCTGTCAAAATAACGAGATTCAATATAGCGCGATAAATCGTATCACCATTAAACCAGTGATTAATGCCCGCCCCCATGATGATCATGGAACGACCTTTCGTAACGGCGGCATTTTTAGCAAACTCTCGAGCAATTTGAATGACTAGCTCAGGATCGATACCCGTATGTTCTTGCTGCCAAGCAGGCGTATAAGGAGCAGTTTCATAATAATTTTGGGGGTAATTTCCCGCCAGACCGCGATCAATGCCGTATTGAGCCAACATAAGATCATAGACAGTTGTAACAGTCAGTTCTTTTTGACCCATACGAATCCTCTTTGCCGGAACAGCACGCTGAAATAAAGTAGACTCATAAGAGGAAAACTCAGGAAATTCTACGGAAACGGTTGTATCTTCAGCTCCTAATAAGGTAAGCCGCGGTGCAATCTTTTCGCCTGCTTCATCTTCCAGTTTCAAATTCCACTGACCGTTACCATCCCAGCGTTGACCTATTGTACCTTTAGGCACAACAGCCTTTTCGGTGATATCATCCCAAATAAGCGGTTTCCATTCGCTATGTTTATCAGCTTTATCAAAGTCGCTTTCCCGTAAAAACCGCCCTAGTCCGTAGGTTTGCTCTGATTTCTCTTCTAATAGAATAAGAAAAGGTAAATCCGTAAACTGTTTGGCGTAATCTAAAAAATAAGCTTCTTGTCGTTCTACATAAAACTCTTTTAAAATAACATGCGTCATAGCCTGCGCCAAAGCTGCGTCAGAACCAGGCTGCACGGCGAGCCAATGATCGGCAAACTTTACGTTTTCCGCATAATCTGGGCTTACCGCTACCACTTTCGTGCCCTTATAGCGCACCTCCGTCATAAAATGAGCGTCAGGCGTCCGAGTTAAAGGAATATTGGAACCCCACATCATCAAATACCCCGCATTATACCAGTCGCCGCTTTCCGGCACATCCGTTTGTTCCCCCCATACCTGCGGCGATGCTGGCGGCAAATCGGCATACCAGTCATAAAAACTAAGCATGGGTGCGCCAACTAGCGATAAAAATCTTGCCCCTGCTGCATAGCTGACCATAGACATAGCTGGAATTGGCGTAAATCCAGCTAAACGGTCAGGCCCATAGGCTTGGATCGTATAAAGCATCATAGCGCTAATCAGTTCATTTACTTCTTCCCAAGAAGAACGTAAAAAACCGCCTTTGCCACGAGCGGACTTATAGGTTTTACTTTTATTAGGATCTTCAACAATCGATTGCCAGGCTGCAATCAGATTTCCGGTGTTTTTTTCTTTGGCTTCGCGCCATAAGGCTAGCAGTTGGCGACGAATATAGGGATACTTCACCCGCAATGGACTATATACGTACCAAGAAAAACTAGCGCCGCGCGGACAGCCACGAGGCTCAAACTCCGGCATGTCAGGACCAGTAGAAGGATAATTAGTTTGTTGATTCTCCCAGGTAATTAAGCCATTTTTCACAAAAACCTTCCAACTGCAAGAGCCTGTACAGTTTACGCCATGAGTCGTGCGCACTTCTTTGTCGTACTGCCAGCGCTGTCGGTAAAGATCTTCGCTACTACGATCTTTCACTTCTTCCTGAGACCAACCGCCATTATATTTGGCGATTTCTTTAAAAAATGTAAGTTTTTTCTTCAAAGGATGTCCGTCTTGCATACTTTCGCCTCCTTATTAACAGCATATTCTTGCATTCTTACGACTGTAAAAATACCAGATGACAAGTAAACTAACGATATAAGCGCCAATAAACAGATACAACGCGCTATCAGCTGATCCTGTCATTTTCATGGATAAACCAAAGGCCTGCGGCACAAAATAAGCGCCGTAAGCCGCAACTGCTGATACAAAGCCAATAGCTGGAGCAGCGTCTTTTGTCGTAAAAATCTTAGGCAGCATGCCAAAAGCTGAACCGCTAGAAATCCCTGTCATAACAAATAAGATGAGCGCTGTGAGAAAGAAAAATAAGAAATTCTCTATGTGCATAAAGTAAATGACAGCAAAGGTTGCGCCAATCATCACCGCAATGGACCAAAAAGTTACTTTGGCCCCGCCAAAGCGGTCAGCAGCCCAACCGCCGATGGGACGAAATAAAGCACCAACAAGCGGACCGAGAAAAGCATATTTTAATGGATCAATCCCGGCAAATTGAATTTTTATTAATAAGGGAAATACGGCTGCGTAGCCGATAAAAGAGCCAAAAGCCATCGTATAGATAAAGCTCATAATAAAAGTATGTTTATTTTGAAAAATGACGAGTTGTTCTTTTACTGAAGCCTTAGCCGTCTCTAAATTATTCATACCGAAATAAGCCGCAACTGTTGTGAGGAGAATGGGAATGACCCAGATAAACGCAGCATTTTGCAGCCAAATAGTCTTCGTAATTCCTTCCTTAACAAAGGTTTGCGGCTGACCGCCAAGTAAGCCTGTGGTAATAATTAATGGGACAAGAAACTGCATGACGCTAACCCCTAAATTCCCTAAGCCGCCGTTAATTCCTAAGGCCGTTCCCCGCTGCTTTTTCGGAAAAAAAGAATTGATGTTTCCCATTGAAGAAGCAAAGTTACCGCCGCCAAAACCACATAAAATGGCAAGTATAACCATCGTCGTATAGCTTGTAGTAGGATCTTGTACAGCAAATCCAATTCCGATAGTTGGAATTAACAGTGATGCTGTACTGACGATTGTCCAATTTCTACCGCCAAAAACAGGTACGGCAAAAGCATAAAAAATTCGCAGAGTTGCTCCGGAAAACCCCGGCAAAGCGGCTAAGCTGAATAGCTGATCACTTGTAAAATGAAATCCTACACTGTTCAAATTGACAGCTACAGCCGACCATAACATCCAAATACAAAATGATAATAATAAAGCCGTTACGGAAATCCACAAATTTCTTGACGCAATCTTCTTCCCCTGCTGATTCCAAAAGTCGGGATCTTCAGGATTCCATACCTTCAACTTATAAGTTGACACAATAATAGATCCTCCTTAAAATAATTAGTATTCAAATTCATTGTAATATTTTGCCGAATAAAAGTATTGCAGGGAATTCCCTCGATTTTCCGCGGGAATTCCCTGCAAATTCTCATAAAAAAGAAGCTGCGCTAAATGGCAGCTTCTTGTCGTTTTACTTTTTTATGTTAGCCTTCGATCACAATACGGTGATAGGATTTTTTCCCTTTGCGAATCAATACACTCTGTTCTGTCAACAGATCCGCTGTGAGCACAAAATCAAGGTCGGTTACCTTTTGATCCCCTACGTAGAGTCCACCTTGCTGCATCAGCCGGCGTCCTTCCCCTTTTGTTGCTACAATACCTGTGCTTGCCAAAATATCAAGCAGCTTCGTACCAAGTAAAGCGGCAGTAATCGTCACAGTCGGCGCATTATCAAGCGCCCCTTGGCCACCGAAAAGAGCTTCTGCCGCCTGCTGGGCTTTCTCGGCCTCAGCTTCGCCATGAACCAGTTTTGTTACTTCAAAAGCAAGTGCCTTTTTGGCCACATTGATTTCCTTATCGCGCAAAGCGCCAAGACGTCTTACTTCATCCATCGGTAAGAACGTGAGTAGCGACAGGCATTTTTCTACATCGGCATCATCTACATTACGCCAGTACTGGTAAAAATCATAAGGCGACGTTTTTTCCGGATCAAGCCAGAGTGCACCATTTTCAGTTTTCCCCATTTTTTTGCCATCGCTCTTGGTTAAAAGAGTAAAAGTTAAGCCATAGGCAGGCTTGCTTTCTTTTCGACGGATCAGATCAGCGCCTGCTAAAATATTAGACCATTGGTCATCGCCGCCCATTTGCATTACGCAGTTGCAACGATGATTCAGTTCCAAAAAGTCATAGGCTTGCATCAACATATAATTAAATTCAAGAAAGGAAAGACCTTTTTCTAAACGTTGCTTAAAACACTCAGCTGTCAGCATGCGGTTTACAGAGAAATGAGCGCCAATATCGCGCAGCATTTCGACATAATTGAGCTCCAATAACCAGTCGGCATTGTTCATCATTAAAGCTTTACCATCGCTAAAATCAATAAAACGGGCCATTTGCTGTTTAAATTGTTCCCCATTATGACGAATGGTTTCCTTAGTCATCATTTTCCGCATATCAGTTTTACCAGACGGGTCGCCAACCATAGCCGTACCGCCGCCAATTAGGCAGACCGGACGATGACCATGCTGCTGCATATGAGCCATAACCATCATTCCGAGAAAATGTCCCACATGCAAACTATCTGCTGTGGGGTCAAAACCAATATAAAAAGTAATTTTTTCTTCTGCTAACAGTTTTGTAATTTCTTCTTCGTGGGTTAGTTGTTGCACATAACCCCGCTCTTTTAGTATATCAAGTACAGACATAATTTAAGAACCTCACCTTTATCCAGAATCAACACATTATTTTTAATATAGCGGAATAGGCGAAAAATGTCAACTCAGTAAGGAAACCCGGAAGCGCTTCAGCAGCTTCCGGGTTTCCTTTAATAATGATTTCCCTGCTCATAATAATTTACTTCTGAAAGCTCGACAAAATAAACCTCAATTTGGTCATAGCCAGCTTGTCGAAGGTGTTTATCAATCGCCTGAGCTGCCAAATCCTGAATCTCTTGCCCTCTAGCAAACCAATTCACCTGCACTAGGGGATTCCCTTTGGCAGTTTCCCCATCGACAATCCGTGTTGTATGACAATAATCCAAGGTAAAATAGTCGCGAGGACAACCAATTATTGACGTTAACTCGTCCACAAGCGGACGGCTAATTTTTTTTAATTCATCTATTTCGATACAGCGAAATAAAAGTTGTGGCATAAAATACTCCTCTCTTAACCAGGCATTTCCTGAACCGTTATTTTCATAGTCCGCTGGCGTCCATTTCGCTCTACGGTGAGCGTCACTTCACTGCCGACGGGAACTGCATCAAGGGCTGTTCTTAAGTCAGCTACTGAATTGACTTCTGTTCCATTAATTTTGGTAATGAGATCGCCCTCTTGCATACCGCCTTGGGCAGCAGGGCCATTTTTTTCAAGCCGAGCCACATATACGCCATGATCAAGCTCTACGGACAACCCATAGCGCGCTGCGGAATTTTGATCCACAATACCAATGCCAAGATAGGCTCTTGATACTTTGCCTTTATCAACAAGAGACTCCAGAATGGGTCGTACCGAATTGATCGGAATGGAGAAACCCATCCCTTCTACGCCATTTGCTGATATTTTTGCACTATTGATGCCGATGACTTCACCATCGGCATTCACAAGAGCGCCGCCTGAGTTTCCGGGATTAATTGCCGCATCGGTTTGAATCAATTTAAATTTACGGTCCCCCACTTCAATGGTACGATTCAAAGCGCTGATTACACCGACAGTAACACTGCCACGAAATTCGAGACCGAGTGGATTGCCGATGGCAATTGCCGGTTCGCCTACCTGAATAGCATCAGAATTACCAAAGGTGACAGCAGGCAGATTCGCCGCATCTACTTTTACTAAAGCTAAATCTGTAGCTGGATCAGAACCAAGCACCTTGCCGGGAAGCGTACGTCCATCTGTTAGGGAAACTGTAATATCTTGGGCTCCTTCGACAACATGGTAATTTGTCACAATATAGCCGCTAGAATCAAAAATAACGCCAGAACCAACCCCCTGCTCCACAAGAACCTTTTGATCAAAATTATCCCGCATATAGGCTTTATTCGTAATGCCAACGACGGCAGGCCCTACTGATTTTACAGCCTGCACCACATAAGTATTACGAGCGTCAGAAGGGGTTTGACTGACAGCAGGAACATTTGTTAGATTGTTCATTGTCGGCGCTGCCTGTACATAGTTTAAGACAATAGACCCGCCGAGACAAATTCCTAAAACAGGAATAACGCAACGTTTCATCCATGGTTTCATGCTTCCTACTCCTTTACTGATAATATGTCATCATAATTTCTTGTATATTATTATAGGCGAAAAATATGACAAATTGATGACACTAGTAAAAAACAGCAAAAGCCCCAGTCCACGGCGGTCTGAGGCTTGCCTTATAATAAACGAAAACACTTATTGCTGCGGCTGTCTTTCGGCTTTAAAGGCTTCTTTCGTTTCGTCTTTGTGCAGGGAAGTAATCGGTCGGAAGGGTGTGATCGTAGAGATCGCATGCTTATAGACCAACTGCTGTTTGCCTTCGTTTTCGATAATTACGGTAAAGTTATCAAAACCTCTGACTGACCCGCGCAGTTGAAAGCCATTTACAAGATAAATAATGACAGGAACGTTTTCTTTGCGTACTTGATTTAGAAAGCTGTCCTGTAAATTGATTACTTTTGTTGTCATGACGCAACCCCTCCGAAATGTATTTACCTTATTATTCTACTTTAGATTAAACTTTTGTGCAATACGTTGGGAAATCTTTTCCACTAAATGCTCCGTTGTCTGCTCAGTTGGATCAAACCACTCAATGTAAGGCATCTTCCGATACCAAGTAAGCTGACGCTTGGCAAAATGGCGCGTCGTCTGTTGAATCTGCCGCACCATTTCCTCGTAAGATAAAGCTCTATCAAGATAAGCAATAACTTCTTTATAGCCAATCGCCTGGAGCGCTTGGCACTCCCGTGGCAAACCTTGCTGCAAAAGCTGGCGTACTTCTTCCACCCAACCGGCTTCGAGCATTGCAGTAACCCGCTCATTGATCCGTGCATATAAGAGTGATCGCTCCATCTGCAGTCCAATGACTATCGCATCATAGCAAAGATTCGATTCTGTTGGTTCTTGTTTCTCTGGCGTAGTAATTCCCTGCTCCTGTAAATGATGTATTTCAAGCTGACGAATAATCCGGCGTAAATCATTTGGATGATACCGACTAGCAAGCTGAGGATTCACCGCAGCCAGCAGGGAGAGAACATGTTCATTTCCTTGTTCAGCCGCTAAATCCGTTAAGTATGCGCGATACGCTTCATCACTTGGCGCCTCATGAAACTGATAATTTTCCAGGAGAGCCTTAACATAAAGCCCTGTGCCGCCTGCTAAAATGGGAATTTTTCCGTTATGATTGAGTGTTTCAATATAAAGTGCTGCCTGTTTTTGAAAGTCTACTACAGTATATTCGTCAGCAGGCGCTAATATGTCGATTAAATGATGGGGAATTCCCGCTTTTTCCGCTTCTGTCGGCTTTGCCGTACCAATATCAAAACCACGATAAATCAACATGGAGTCGCCAGAAATAATTTCGGTATTAAGTCGTTGTGCCAGCTCAATACTAAGCTTTGTTTTACCTACAGCCGTAGGGCCTAAAATCACAATAAGCCGTTTCACTTATGTCACCGCCTTTTGCCACAAACCATACTGAATGCGACTATAGCGGCCGCCGACAAAATCAGTAAATCCCAGTCGGCTAAATTCCCTGCTGCCTCGCGTTTCTTTTAAAACAACACGTTCTTTCGCCACACGCTTGGCTTCAGCTAAGGCCTCTATCGATAAAGGCGAAGGATTCGCCAAAGTACGTAGTGGTTTAAATTGAGAACTTTTCGTGACCGGATGGCGAAACATGGGATCAAAGTAAACTACATCAAAAGAGTTATCAGGCTGACTTTTAAGAAAAGTTTCGTAAGAAGCAGCCTGAACAGTGATCTGGCGCAGTGCCTGCGTAACATCCTGTTCATCAGCTGTAAAATGCTTAAGTCCGTATGTTGTTACAGCAGCTAAAGCCTTTTCGCTTTCTAAGCCTACTACCTGACCAACTGCGCCAAGGGCAAAGCTCGCTACAATCGCATCAGTGGCCAATCCCAGCGTACAATCAAGCAAACGAAGTCCCGACCGCAAATTCATCGCTGTTATCATATGGTCATGATTTCCTTTTTTTAGGTTTTTTATACGTAAATACGCTAAATTCAAATGAAAAGAATGAGCACCTGCCGGAGTATGCAGCACAGGTCCTTCTTTAGTGCAAACAAGTATAGCCGGCGCTTTCAGGAACATTTGTTCGATCGATTCTTTTTCGCGCCGCACAAAAGGAATTTTCCACTCTTTCGCAAGCGATTCAGCCATATCAACTACATCATTATTCGGCCGCTGGCCTGTTGTAATGAAAATATCTGTTACCATCTAACCACCTATTATCTATTACCAGGGTATCTTTAGGTTCGTTTGAAAAAACGACTTAGATCCTGTGGGGTAAAACGAATCATAGCGGGACGTCCGTGAGGACAGGCATAAGGCAGCTGTGTCTGTACAAGCGAGCCGATGAGAGCCTGCATTTGGCGCATATTGAGTCGTTCGCCAGCCCGAATGGCGCCATGACAAGCGGCAAGCTGCAAGCAGGAATGACGCAATGCTTGCGGTGTGGGCCTTGTATCACTTTCTAACAGCTGTAAAATATCGCGAATATAAGCCTCGGCATAAGCCGAATGAATATCAGCCGGAACTTCTAAGAGACGAATTGTGGCAGGGCCCGCCGCTTCCAGGGAAAATCCAAGTTCATAAAAAAGTCCTTGATAATCAAGAATCAAGTCGGCTTCTACTTCCTGCACATCCAATAATTGCGGCACAAGCAGTTGTTGACTAGGAATCCGATCGGCAGCACTGCTCATTTTATCATAAAGAATGCGTTCATGCGCTGCATGCTGATCAATAATATACAGCCCATCATTGCCTTGGGCAATAATATAGCAGTTATCTACTTGTCCTAGTGGATAGAGTTCACCGGAAAAATCACTGCCTTCAGCCGCCGGGGGCGAATCAGCAACCGCTGCCGTCTGTGAAGCACGGTCTGCCTCCCTAGCAACTGCTCCGATAGCCGCTGTTTCCTGCGAAAAGGAATCCTGCTCTTGCAGCGCCTGCCGCGCTTCGGCAAAGGAAACAGCAGCGGGGGCATCATGATAGGGCTGCCAATTCTCGCCAAAGCTTTCGCGAACTTCACTCCTGTGAGGAATAGCAGCAATATTTTCAAAGGAAATTTGTTGGATTTTTTCCGTGCTGTGCTGTGACATTTCTGGCGCACTGGCTGCGGACGCTATGAGCGAGCCTGGATTCAATAAAACTGATTTTACGGCACGATATACTGCCTGATAAATCAACTGATCATTGCTAAATTTAATTTCCGCTTTTTGCGGATGTACATTAACATCCACTGTTTCTGGTGAAATTTTCAAAGATAAAACAGCTAGCGGATAGCCTGATTTCGGCAAAAGTGAGTGATAGGCATTGTCAAGTGCTTTAGCCATCATCCGATTTTGAATGACTCGCTCATTAACAATGAAGGTTTGCCACGACCGCGTTCCTTTGATGAGATTTGGTTTCGCTACAATCCCGGTAATTTCAATCCCTTCATAAGCAAAATCCACTGTCAAAATATCAGGAACAATCTTATGACCATAAAGACTCGCTGCCGCATCAGACAGTTTGCCTGTTCCCGGCGTTGATAAAACAAGTCGCTGTTGATTAATCAGCTTAAACGACACCTGCGGATGGGACAATGCAAGTTTGCCGACAATATCATGAATCTGCGAGCTTTCTGTTGCTACGGTCTTTAAAAATTTACGTCTGGCCGGCGTGTTAAAAAATAAATCTTTTATTATGACTGAGGTGCCGACAGAGGTTCCCGCTTCGATGACGTCAAGCAGCTGTCCACCAGAAATCTCAACTTTTGTGCCGAGTTCATCGCCAGGTCGTCTGGTGAGCAGCGTAAAATTAGAAACCGCGGCAATACTCGGTAAAGCTTCGCCGCGAAAACCGAGTGATGTAAGCTGCGATAGATCATCAGCAGAACGAATTTTACTTGTAGCATGACGTAAAATAGCGAGACGGGCGTTTTCTTGGCTCATCCCTCGCCCATTGTCGGTAATACGGATGAATTCCGTGCCGCCTGCTTTAATTTCTACTTCAATGATGGTACTTTGGGCGTCAAGGGAGTTTTCGATCAACTCTTTGACAATCGAAGCCGGTCGTTCCACCACTTCTCCTGCCGCAATTTTATTGGCTGTATTTTCATCGAGAATCCGTACAACCGTTTCTTCCTGCATTTAGCGCCCCACCTCCTCCTTGGCCTGATTCTGTAGCTGATATAAGCGGTTTAAGGCTTCGATCGGCGTAAGGGACATGACATCAACAGCCAAAAGCTCTTCTATCACAGCTTGCGAAAAAAGATCTAAGACAGGCGCCGCTGCCTCTTTTATTTTCTTTGGCGGTTCTTCGGCGACAAAAGCCATTTCTGGTCGGCACTGTTCAATATCATTTAAAATCTCCTCAGCACGCGCAATCAGCTTTTTAGGCAATCCGGCTAGCTGAGCTACATGAATCCCATAACTCTTATCAGCGCCGCCAGCAATAATGCGCCGTAGAAAAATAACATCTTTTCCCCGCTCTTTTACAGCAATGGAATAATTCTTTAGTCGCGGCGACGCTTCCGCTAGTCTAGTCAGCTCATGATAATGCGTAGCAAATAGCGTAAAGGCTTGGATCTTTTCTTCCATGAATTCAATCACGGAACGAGCAATACTCATACCATCATAAGTGCTTGTCCCCCGACCAATTTCATCAAGAATCACTAAACTGTTCTTCGTAGCATGGCTTAAAATATGAGCCACTTCACTCATTTCAACCATAAAAGTACTTTGGCCTGTAGCTAAATCATCACTCGCACCGACACGAGTGAAAATACGGTCAACAGGATAAATTTGCGCCGATGCCGCCGGTATAAAACTACCCGCTTGAGCCATAAGAGTAAGCAACGCTACTTGCCGCATATAAGTTGATTTCCCAGCCATATTGGGCCCTGTTAAGATAATCATTTCATGATCACGGTGGTTCAGCTTAGTATCATTAGGAACAAACATTTCCCCGCGTAATAACCGTTCAACAACAGGATGTCGTCCATCTTGAATGACAATTTGCTTTTCTTTCGATAAAGCTGGTCTTATATATTGATAACGCTGCGCCGCTTCAGCAAAGCTAGCCAGGGTATCACAGGCGGCAATCAGTCTGGCTGAAAGCTGCATAGCCGGAATATACGCTTTAATTTGTTCACGGATTTCGCAAAAAAGCTCATACTCAATCTGCACAATCTTTTCTTGCGCCCCGAGAACTTTTGATTCGTATTCCTTCAGCTCAGGCGTAATATAGCGCTCGGCATTTGCCAAAGTCTGCTTGCGCATATACGTAGGTGGTACAAGTCCCGACTGGGCGCGGCTTACTTCAATATAGTAACCAAAAACTTTATTATAGCCAATTTTTAAGGTTTTGATTCCAGTGACTTCTTTTTCTCTTGTTTCAACATCTTGAATCCACTGACGATTATCTTTTGCCAAAAGACGCAACGCATCAAGTTCTTCATGATAGCCGCTTCGTATCATCGCACCTTCCCGTACGGAAAACGGCGGCTCATCGACAATAGCCGCTGCCAGCAGCGCCGCCAGCGATTCGTGCAGATCCAGCTGTTCATAAATTTGAATAAGCAGCGACGACCTCGTACGAGCCAATAAATTTTTCAAGTCAGGCAATGCCGCCAAAGAGGCGCCAAGAGCCTTTAAGTCCCTCGCATTGGCTGTGCCGACCTCAATCCGTGTCAAAATTCTTTCAAAATCGTAAATATTTTGCAACGCTTCACGCAGTTCTAGCCGTAAAGCCGCTTCTTCGATGAATTCGGCTACCGCATCTTGCCGTTCCATAATTTTTTCTCGTTGCACCAGGGGATATTCGAGCCAACGTTTTAATAGACGCCCGCCCATAGCCGTCTGCGTGAAATCAAGGACGGAAAGCAACGTGCCTTTTTTTCCGCCTTCTTTCATATTGCGCGTAATTTCTAGATTGCGTAACGTCGAGGCGTCAAGAATTAAATGAGCCGATAATTCATATTGTGTCAGACGATTTACATGGGAACAATCATTTTTCAGCGTGTGATGCAAATAAGCTAGTAAATATTCTACCGCCTCGAGTGCCGTTCGATCAGCCGGGTGTTCTTCTACGGTAAAATGCTGCGTAACAAAAGGACAGCCTGTCGTATCAGCAGCTTGAAAGGACGATGCCGTGCAACCTGTCAGACGATCTTGCATAAAAGCTCGTACTTGCTTCTCTTCTAACAAAGAACTGGCGAAAATAATTTCTGAAGGCATTAGACGATAGAGAAAGTCAAAACAGGCAGAATAACGATCATCACTATCGAAGGCCGCCCAGAAACACTCCCCTGTTGATATATCAGCAGCGGCTAAGGCGAGTGTCAAGTCTTTTTCGTAAAGTACAGCCAAATAGTTATTATTTAAGTCACTCAGCAAACTTTCCTGCGTCAATGTACCTGCTGTAATAATTTTAGTAACTTCCCGACGAACAATGCCTTTCGCTGCTTTGGGATCCTCCACTTGCTCGCAAATAGCAACTTTATATCCCTTGGCAATTAATTTAGCAATATAATTATCCGCAGCATGGTAAGGAACGCCGCACATGGGAATGCGATTACCGCCTCCGCCATCGCGGCCTGTAAGGGTAATTTCCAGTTCTCTCGAAGCCACTTTCGCATCATCAAAAAACATTTCATAAAAATCGCCAAGGCGAAAAAAAAGAATCTCTTCCTTATGTTGCTCCTTGACGGCAAGATATTGTTCAAGCATTGGTGTATAAGCCATAATGTGTCTCCTCTACTTACTTAGAGAATCAATGCGGGTTCCTTTAAGTACCCAAGTTTGCGCTTTATCAATTTTTACGGAAATAAAATCGCCAGCTTGTTCCGTAGCGCCCTTATCCCAAAGAACAATTTTATTCGTTCTCGTACGTCCTGTATACACAGTTGGATCATTTTTACTAGGACCTTCCACAAGTACTTCGACGACTTCGCCTTCTAGCTTTCGATTCAAAGTGAGACTGACCTCATTTTGTACTTCCATCAGGCGGTTTAGTCTATCTTTTTTTACATCTAATGTCACTTGTTCATCAAAGGTAGCTGCTGGCGTTCCCGAACGTTTCGAGTACAAGAATGTATAAGCCGCATCAAATTGAATTTCCTTAATAAATTCTAAGGTTTCTAAAAACAGTTCTTCCGTTTCGCCAGGAAAACCTACAATTAAATCGGTCGTAAGACTCGCGTGAGGAATCTTATGGCGAATTGTTTCTACAATCTTGCGATAGGTGTCGCGCGTATACCCTCGATTCATGCGACGCATAATTTCATTGCTGCCAGACTGAATGGGCAAATGAAAATGCTCGCAAAGAGTTTTGCCTGATGCAATCGCTTCAATAACCTTTTCGTTCATGTCGCGAGGATGTGATGTCATATAACGAACTCTTGGAACAGAGCCGGCCTGATCCACCGCGGTAAGCAGATCCGCAAAGTCAAAGCCAAAATCAGCATCTTTTCCATAGGAATTTACGTTTTGCCCCAGCAGCATAATTTCTTTAAAGCCATCACGACCCAAATCGGCAATTTCAGCTAGAATATCTTCCGGTCGGCGACTACGTTCCCGTCCACGCACATAAGGGACAATGCAATAGGTGCAAAAATTATTGCAACCGTACATAATAGGTACCCAGGCGTTTAGCTGGCCATGACGTACCGCTGGCCCTTCTTCCCCAAAGGCTGGCGATTGCTCCCAAACGGCTACAATTTTTTCTCTGGTTGTTTCGATTTTTTCGATCGCTGCAACAAGCTGGTCAGCGCTATTTGTTCCTAAGACAAGATCAACATGAGGCGCTTTTTTTAACAGTTTTTCTCGATCCTTTTGGGCCATGCAGCCAGCAATTGCTAGAATCAAATTAGGATTTAACGCCTTAAGGCGTTTAAACTCCCCAATTTTTCCGTAGATTTTCTTTTCGGCGCTTTCTCTAACACAACAAGTATTTATCAAAATTAAATCAGCCTGCTCCTGCGAATCCGTTGCTTCATAGCCAGCTTGGCGCAACTGTCCTTCTAATTTTTCCGAATCCGCTTGATTCATCTGACAGCCATATGTATAAATGAGACTATATTTTGTCCCGGTCTGTTGATCCATGTTTATCCCTCAATTTCCTTCGTTTTATACTAAAAAACTAAACTATCACCTTATTATATATCAAGCTCTGCCGACAAAACAAGTTGCGAAGAATGATCATACGTCAGAACTGCGGCAAACTTTTAACTTGCTTTGCGCTTTCCTTGTTCTGGGAAAACGCCCAGTAGTCAAATAAACACCGCTGAACACAAGTAAACCACCAAGCCCTTGCCATACAGACAAGCTTTCGCCAAGGGAAAAACCAATCAGTGCCGTAAAGACAGGTATTAAATTTAAAAAGATACCTGCCCGACTTGCACCAATTGCTAGCACGGCCTGATTCCAAAACACGAAAGAGCATACAGAGGGAAACAGTACCATATATCCAATGCCAAGGAAAGTCACTGGCTGAAGTTGCTGCCAGTGGGGAAAATCGCTTAATGCCAAAGGAGCCATAAGTACAACAGCAAAAGTGGTTGATAGAGCCGTTGCCGTTATAGGCCCACTTTGCAAGTATTTTGCCAAAAAAGAATAAACAGTCCAAACAAGAACGGCTCCAAACATGAGCAAATCACCTTGATTGAACGTAAGCGAGAATAATCTTTCCCATTGACCGTTCAAGAGTACGCTGACTACACCACATAAAGATAGGAGGAACCCTAAAAATTGCCACAAAGAAAAACGTTCCCGGTATAAAACAATCGAAGCAGCTACTAACACAGCAGGGTTTAACGATGCTACTAGCGATGCATTTGTCGGCGTCGTATAAGATAAAGCGGAATAAAGAATCAAATTATAAAAGATAACACCGAACAATCCCATAGCTACGAGCAACGGCCATTGTCTTAAGGCTTTTCGCCAATTAGGCTGTTCCAAATACCCGGCTAAAGGAAATAAAAACAATAACGCCAAAAGCCAGCGAAGAAAGGTAATCCATAACGGTGATAAATCAGCTATAACCACTTTGCCAAAAACAAAATTACCGGCCCAAAGAAAATTACAGATAACCAGCATAATAAGTACGCGATAAGACTGCAGCAAGCGTAATCACTCCACTCTAAAGAGACTTTTTATTAATAAATAGAAAGATGTTATTTTTATTTATTATACTCTATCAAGTCAAGCTTCTTAAATGAAAGGATTGGCATAAAAAAACAATCTTACCGTAATGGCAAGATTGTTTTCTCAATGATATTTTAAAATGATATTTTCATAGGAGTTAATTATTTTTTAGCAATGCTTACTAACCCTAATGAACCAATACTAGCTAGAGCAGCAACACCGCCTAACAGGTAGAAAGCGGAAAGAAACGTTCCTGAGCTGTCAACAAGCGATCCCATAACCGGCGGCAAAATCATAACAGCAGCAGCGCCCCAGGTATTTACAAAGCCCATTGATACGCCAGGATTTGTCGGGAAAGAACCAGCGGCTTGCGCAAAAATAGGTCCAAATGGAAGAGCAGCCATAATACCAGTTAGCAGTATCGCCAATACAGCGACTGTAATACTATCAACCATGCCGACCCAAATAAAGCCAACAGCAAGTCCTACATGGGATAGGCATAGCAGTTGTTTCGCTGTAAGCCATTTACGATCTAAAATCAATCCGCCAACAGGACGGCCTAAAATCCCAATTAGTAATACAAGCGCGCCAATCATTCCGGCGGTTTTGGGATCCAGATGAATATTTTTCTGCAATACCATGTTAATCCAGACACTGCAAGAAGTAACCGTTCCGAAAGAACCAACCTGAGTCAGCGCTAACAGCCATACATTGCGGTTGCCAAGTAACTCGCCCCAGTTAATTTTCTTCGGTTGTATTGTAATTGGTGTCCCGGGAGCCAAGAGAACCCATAAAACAGCAAGGACAGCAGCCATAGTACCTGTTAAGAAGAAAATGCCCTGCCAAGCAAGCAGTCCTAAGAGTCTAGGAATGACATAAATGACAAAACCTGCTCCAAGTAAAATCGAACCGCCATACACACCTTGCGCTAAAGCAATTTCCTTACCGGCAAAAAAGGTTGGAACATAACGCAGACCAGCTTGAATCGCGGAACCAGTACCAATGCCAGTAATAAATTTAAATAAAAGAATCTGTTCATAACTGCTAGCCATACCTGTTAAGATATTGCCAATCGCAATTACAACAAGACCAAAGGTTCCTACCCGTTTTGCGCCGAACTTATCGGACATGGCGCCACCAGGCATCTGCAACAATGAATGAGTAAAAAACACCGCAGTGGTAAACAGTCCGGCCGCCCCTAAGGTAATACCGAGAAGCTGCACTAAGGTTGGAATGAGTGGTCCATGATTTGTATAGTTACAAGATAAAACAAAGCCTAGTAGGGTCGCCCAGAACAGTGCTGACCATCGTTGTTTCCAAAAATCCTCCTGTTGCATCAAGAGAATCAACTCCTTGTTTTCGAATAGACTTTACTGATTAGAGAACGCCCTGTTCCTTGAGAGCTGCTACTTCTTTTGCTGACAAGTTCAGCCATTCAGCTAAAATTTCTTCGGTATGCTGTCCCAATAGTGGTGCCGGAATTTCTACTGAACCAGGAGTTTCTGACAATTTAATCGGAAGGCCTGGCATTTTCAGACTACCAGCAATAGGATGTTCTACTTCTACGATCATTTCACGAGCCGCAATTTGTGGATCTTTCAATACGCGATCTACCGTATTGATTGGACCGCAAGGAATACCGGCTTCATCAATCACAGCCAACCATTCGTCAACTGTTTTATCAGGAAATATCGTATCAAGAATTGCTTTTAAGGCTTTTTGATTTTTCGTACGCTGTGAATTTGATACAAAGCGTTCATCTTCGATTAATTCCACTTTACCAATCAAATTGCAGAATTTCGACCAGAGACGATCATTGCCAACAGCAATGATTACATAGCCGTCTTTTGCTTTAAATGCTTCAAAAGGCGTAATGGAAGGATGACGATTGCCGATTGGGCCGGGAGCAATGCCTGATGTTACATAACGGGCGATGGCGTTTTCCAAAATAGCTACTTGGCAATCGAGCATAGCAACATCGACCTTTTGACCAACACCGTTAATAGCGCGATGATAAAGAGCCGTCAAAGTTCCAATCACGGCAAAAAGACCGGCAGTAACATCGCCAACAGAAGCGCCTACCCGAGTAGGTTCGCCATTTTCCTGGCCAGTAATGCTCATAATACCGCCCATGCCCTGCACAATAACGTCATAAGCTGGTTTTTTGCTATAAGGTCCCGTATGACCAAAACCGGAACAAGCTGTATAAATAATTTTAGGATTAATTTCTTTTAAAACATCATAGCCAAGACCAAATTTTTCCATGGTACCAGGACGATAGTTTTCCAAAACAACATCGGCCTTTTTGACCATTTCTTTAAAAATTTCTTTTGCTTTTTCTTCTTTCAGATTTAAAGTCATGGAGCGTTTGCCACGATTCAAGCTCATAAAATAAGCACTTTCTTTACCAACAAACGGACCGAAAGCACGCGAATCATCACCTGTATTCGGCGTTTCAATTTTAATAATGTCAGCGCCAAAATCAGCCATCATCATCGATGCATAAGGACCAGCCAGTACACGTGTTAAATCTAATACTTTTACATTTTCAAGTGGTTTCAATGAAAACTCCCCCATTCTATATTAATCCTGATAAAGCCTGAAAATTAAAGAGTTCATGGCTTTGTCTGAATTATATCAAAACTATTTTATGATAAAAGCGCTTTACGCATGAAATACCAAAAATCATGCGCAAGAGTTCATTTTTCACTACTAACATGCATTATAAAATACCCATAATTTGATTGAACTGTTTAATATAATGTCTCGCCACAGGAATATTTGTTTCCTTGCAGTCCTCTAAAGCTAGTACATAGGTATTATTAAACCAAGGAATAATCTCTTCTATTTTATCAAGATTGACTAAATAACTTTTATGGGTGCGAAAAAAGCGCTGCGGCTCCAAAATTTCAGCTAACTCTTTTAATGTCGACTTTGTATAATAGATTCCCTGCTCTGTATACAGCATCGTTTGGCGTTTTTCATCAGAACGAGCAAAGAGAATTTTAGCTGGGCGCAGCACTACGATACGATCCGAAGACCATACGCAGATATTCCCTGATTTTAAAACAGCAGTTTCTGTTTTATTATCCATAAAATTTTTAAACTTTTTCAGTTTTTGTACTGTCGCTTCCACTCGCTCTAGCGAGTAGGGCTTTAAAATATAATCAACCGCATTCAACTCAAAGGCTTTTACGGCAAATTCGCTAAAACCAGTGCAAAAGACAATTTGCGGTGGATTTGGCAAGTCTAGCACTTCTCCCGCTGTGACAAGACCATCTTGGGAACGCATCTGAATGTCCAAAAAAATAACATCCGGCGAAGTTGCTTCGATTATCGGTTTTACTTCTTCGCCATCATCACATTCTTTCACAATTTCAATACCGTCAATTTTACCTAAAATATATTTCAACTCTTCTCTTGCCGGAAGTTCATCGTCCACAATAATCGCTTTTAGTTGCATTTTCTATACCACCTTTTAAAGGAAAAGGAATACAAACTCTTGTTCCTTCGCCAATTTCACTCGTAATGATCACACCGTAATCTAAACCATAAATTGCCTGCAGCCTTTGGTGCACATTGGAAAGGCCAATACTTTTTCGATTCGGGTCACTTTTTAGACTTGCATCAATCAGCTCCCCGCTCATACCAACGCCGTTATCTTCAACAATCACCCACTGCTGTTCGCCATGTATTTCATAACGTAAAGTAATAGTTCCCCCTTTCCGTTTTGGATAGAGCCCATGACGAATGGCATTTTCGACAATCGGTTGCAATATTAAAGGAGGCACAGAAAGTCGAAGATCTGTCGGTAAGTCACAATACACATTCAATTTTCCTTGAAAACGAGCTGCTTCAATCTTAATATAAGCCTCTACATGCTGCAGCTCTGTTTGAATATCAACAAAGTGGTCCAAATGAGTCAAATTATTCCGATAAAATTCCCCTAAGCTAAGTAATAAACTGCGTGCTTCTTCGGGCTCTTTACGACAATAATAAGCAATCGTATTTAAGGCATTAAATAAAAAGTGAGGATTAATTTGCGCTTGCAGCGCTTTAATTTCCGCTTGAGCACGTAATGCGGCCTGTTGCTCCCCATTGCTTAATTCAATTTGCGTAGAAATAAGCTGTCCTAAGCCCTTTATAAGCTCTGTTTCAAAGGGAGTACTGCTATTCGGAACTTCTTTGTAAAAAATGAGTTCGCCAATTTCTTTTTCTTGATTTTTTAGAGTAGATGAAATACTGGTACCATAGGCTGTCTCCGGCGTTTGCCTTGGGTTTTTAGCAACAAACGCTAACAACTCCTCTTGCGAACGGATCGCTACAGCATCAAGATTTTTCACTTGCTTCATAATAGTCTGGACCGTAACAGCTGCTGATGTTTCAGTTAGGCCTTTCCTAAGAAAATGAAGCGTCTCTTCAGCTATTTTTAAGGCGACAAAAGCAGCGTTTCCCTCAATATGAGCTTGTTCTGCCCGAATACTGTCAAGCATTGCCATAAAGGTGGCAATTCCCAAAGGATTGATAAAGAGCATATAGGGCGCTATTGTCATGACAAACACAGCCGACCTTTCGAAAGGCGGTGACAAAAGCAATAGAAGCATATGAATCGTTTCTAAACAAAATCCCACGAGTAAGGCAGCTGGCCAACGAATGGGCATAGTACGAAACGTAGAAGCCAACAGCCCCGCCAGAAGTCCCTCGATCACTGCCGATATGGCGCTAGTATACATGGTGAGACTATCCAGTCCCAACCGATGGATGCCAGCAATAAGACCGGCACCGGTTCCCACCAGCGGACCGCCGATCAGTCCGCCAATAATGACTCCGATCGCTCTGGTATTTGTAATTCCGTCAGGAATATAAAAGCCACTGTACGTCCCGAGAATTCCTAAAAAGCCAAAAAAAAGAATCTGGGGAATTTTTTCAGTAATTGTTGTTTTCTCTAGTAAAATGGAAAAACGGAATAATTTTGTTCGTGTCAATAAAAAAACAAGACCCAAAATAAAGGCCACGCCTGTTACTAAGTGACTAAAACTATAATCAATACTTTCTGGCATAAAAATCCTCCGCTAGACGCAATAAAAAAGATGTACTGATAGTAAGTACACCAAAAATAGCTTCATTGACAATTTAAGGAACAGTGCCTACAATCAAAGAGAAAAGAATGAAGAGATTTGCGGAAAAATTCAAATCAGGATGTGGTACTTATGGTCTTTATTCAAGCTCTAGAAGGTATATTCACTATTATCGCAATCGTAATAATTGGCTACTACTTAACAAAAAAGGGCTGGTTTCCGGAAGAAACCAGTAAAGTTTTTCCAAAGCTAGTAAATTTTATTGCCTTACCAGCTTACATGCTATGGAATTTAGCAACAGCCTTTAATCAAGAAAAACTTCTTGCTGTAATTTACGGGATTGCTGTTCCTTTTCTTTCCATGCTGCTTTGCTGTATTCTCAGCATTGTTGTTTCTTATTTATTAAAAGTTCCGCCAAAGCGCCGCGGTGTCTTTCGCGCCGTATTTTTTTGTTCCAATTCCGTTTTCATAGGAATTCCGGTCAACTTAGCGCTGTTTGGTGATACGAGTATTCCCTTTGTACTATTGTATTTTATTGTAAATGCGCTCTTTTTCTGGACAGTTGGTAATTATTTTATTGGCAAAGACGGCGCCATGGCTGAAGTCCGTCTCTTTAGCCTACAAAGTCTTAAAAATATATTTTCACCGCCGCTCCTTGGCGCCCTTGCCGGAGTTGCTATTATAGTAAGCAACATATCGCTGCCCCACTTTGTCGTCAATACCACAAAATATCTTGGTGGCATGACAACGCCTTTATCTCTTTTGTTTATCGGCATTGTCATGAGTAGAATAAAGCGCAGTGACTTGCGTTTCGATCGAGATGTAGTAGCTATTTTAATCGGCCGTTTTCTCATTTCTCCGCTTACCGTTCTATGTATTACTCACTTTATTGCCATACCGGAATTAATGAAAAAAGTATTTGTAATTCAGGCTGCTTTACCAGCGATGACGCAAGTCACTATTATCTCTAAATTTTACGAGGCCGATTCAGAATATGCGGCTATTTTAACAGCCATTACTACACTCGCTGCAGCCATTGTTATTCCTTGTTATATGATGATTTTATAAAAATTAATCAAGCAGGCTAGGAATACTGCCTTCTTGAAAGCTACGCAGTTTATCATAAATAATCCGTACTGCCGTAATCAAGGCTTTTTTCGCACTGCCTTGATAGGTTTGATCAATCGTTCTTAAAATTTTATCAGGACCATTTTTAAGGGAACTGCCCACTAAAATCTGAGCCACATGTTTACGGGCTAGAGCCGTAGCTAAAGTACAATCAGCTTCCACAATAACTCCCGTATCTACATTAATTGTTACAATAATACCGACAACCTTATACATTTCACTTGCTGTAATTCCTGTAGGTAGCTTAGCATAGCCGGAAAATAAAATCACTTGCTGGGCAGTTTTTTTCTCCATATCCGTTCCCCCTAATGATTAATCAATACTTAAACGTTTTACGTCTACATTGATTTCTTCTACATTCATGCCTGTCATAAATTCAACCATATCTTTCATTTTATACTGCGCTGCCTTTACTACGGAATGAATTGAACAACCATACTGTAATACCATATCCACTGTAATGGAAAGACCTCTTTCCCGATCATGGGAATTTTTAATTTGAATTTGCCCAGTGCGAGTGACACCGTCTTGTTCACTAGCTACTTGCTGCACAATACTGGCAATCGCCGCATCGGAAATCAACAATTTTCCATAATAGCTGAAAGTGGGGCGAATAATTGATTTTTCTCCTAACTTATGCCGTTTTGATCGGGATTTTCTAAAAAAGATTTCTAATGGATCAATTAGATAGCCAGAAAAATGTGGTTTCAATTCAATCGTTGGAACAGGTATAATATGTTTTCCGTCGCGAATCCGACTTTCTCTGGCTTTAGCCATTTCAGCAGCTGTTGCAATCTCATCAATTTGGATATATTGCTCGACTTCCGGCAAGGCAAGAACATGGACAATTTTCTTAACCATGTTCTTAGAAGTTCCTAAAATTAGGATTTTTTCACAATTAGCTGTCTTTATTGCATCTCTTACTTCTTTGGCATGTTGCTCGTCCATAAAAATAGCGCGACGAACTGCCTGTATTTTACTCGCTTCCCGCTTCGCCGAATGACCCGCTAAAATTTTGCTACCTTTAATCAACAGTCCATCATCAATAATGGTATCCGCATGATGCTCGTGAGCCACAATCAAAGCCCGATGACTTTTTCCCGTTCCGCTGGGCCCGACTAAGGCGATCACCTTCATTCAATAGCCTCCTAATGTATAAATTAAAAGAATGGAAAGTTCGAATGACAAGAGGATAAGCGACAGAAACTCTGTCGCTTATTGTTTTATTATTGCTAGATTCTACATAAACCTCAAATTCCCTGTTTACAGGTTTAGGGAATGATTCAGAAAATTGACAGGTAGTTGTTCCGCTAAGGATTCTTCAATCATAAAAATGCCCAATTTTTCGGGAAAACGCCCTGGTATTCCATGAAAATCTGAACCACCTGTTTGCAACAAACCGTATTCTTCGGCAAGCTTTTTATATTTTTTCACATCTTCCGCTCGATGGGTCGGATGATAAACCTCCAAACCGTCAATGCCCGCTTTGATGACCTGTTCCACCAAGGCGTCGTCATAAACCATAGCCGGATGGGCTATAACTGCAATTCCACCGCTTTGATGAATTAAATCAATGGCTTCCTGCGGCGTCATTTTATAGTGAGAAACATAAGCAGGCCCATTAGTATGAAGCACTTTATCAAAGACTTCAGAAATCGTTGAGAAATATTTCTTTTCCAATAAAGCCCTAGCAATATGTGGACGGCCAATTGCCGTACCGTCGCCTGCAATCTCTAATACTCGTTCATAAGAAACAAAGTAACCAAGATCAGAAAGTTTTCTGATCATCTTTTGCGCCCGCACAATACGATCATCTACAAGTAATTTAAGTTGTCTAGTTAGCTCTTCATGAAATAGGTGAATATGATAGCCTAAAATATGAATCTCATGGTTTGGAACATCCGTACTAAATTCAATACCGGGAATCATCTTGACTGAGGATTTTTGCCAAGAAGGCGACTCAATAAGCTGAAGTAGACCATCAATTGTATCATGATCTGTCAAGGCAATAGTGCTAAGGCCAGCGGACTTGGCCGCTGCTAAAATTTCTTGCGGCGAAAACCGTCCGTCTGAAGCCGTAGTATGAATATGTAAGTCTGCTTTACTCATGGCTTAAAGACTCGAACAACTTGACTAATGTAAATACCCCGGCCCCGGTCGCCCCTTTTACTTGATAACCTTGATTTTTTTTGGTTGTTACTACACCAGCAATATCAATATGAATCCAAGGTGTATCGCCAGCAAAATGTTGTAAGAAGCAAGCAGCTGTACTAGCACCGGCTTCCCGTCCGCCGGAATTTTTAATATCAGCTACTTGACTTTTAATCAAGTCCTCATATTCCTTAAACAAAGGCAGTTGCCACATTTTTTCGCCGGTTTCCTCTGAAGCATCTAAAAGTTTTTGACCCCATTCTTGCTTGTTGGTAAATACACCAGCTGCAACAGCTCCCAAAGCTACGACACAAGCCCCCGTCAACGTAGCTACATCAATTAACTTAGTAGCGCCTTTTTCTTTGGCATAAGTAATGGCGTCAGCTAAAATCAGCCGTCCTTCAGCATCAGTATTCACAACTTCAATTGTTTTTCCACTCATAGCAGTAATTATATCACCAGGTCGATAGGCAGAGCCTGAAGGCATATTTTCAGTACAAGGCATAATTGCCATGACATTAATCTTAACTTTCAATTCAGCAAGTGCTTTAATTGTGCCTAATACTGTAGCGGCACCGCCCATATCGTCTTTCATTTCTTCCATGCCACTGCTTGGTTTGAGCGAAAGTCCGCCACTATCAAAGGTAATTCCCTTGCCAATCAGGGCAATACATTCTGAATGATCAGGATTTCCCTTATACTCTAAGACAAGTAGCTTGGGCTTTTCTTCACTTCCCTGCGCTACAGCTAAAAATGCGTTCATTTTCTGCTCTTCCAATTGTTTACGTCCCAAACAATCAAAAACTAGGCCGCATTTTTTTGCTATAGCCTTGGCTTTCGCCTCCATAGCAGAAGGCGTCATAACTGCTGCTGGTTCATTGACAAGCTGCCTTACAAGCTTCACATTTTCGCTGAGAATAAGACCACGCTCTACTATCTGAGAAAAATCTTTCGGCTCTTCGCCGCCGACAAAAGAGCAGGTCTTCACAGTGGTACTTTCTTTTTTAGCCTTATATTGATCAAACGAATAAGAACCTAAAATAAGCCCCTCGACGGCATGGGAAATTACAGTAGCGTCTGTCGTCAAAACATCGTCTAGCAGCAAAACAGTTACCTTTTTAGCCTGTTCCTTTTTTAAAGCTTTTGCTGCAATACCAAATAATTGACGCCATTCATTTGACTTTAAAGCCGTTTCACCGCGACCTAAAAATAAGATTTGTTTTGCTTTAACCATACCGAAAGTATATAAAAAGGTGGCAGTGCCAAAATCCTTTTTGGTGCTATCTTCCTTAAGGAAAGAAAAAAGCTGATCATTCAGTCGGCGATCAGCCTCCGGTAAAAATAAGAAATTCTGATCTATAGCCGCAGGAGGTATAATCACTAACGTATCACAAGGAATCGCTTCAGGATTTATGGTAGTCCATTCAAAATTCATCTTTCTCGCTCCCTTCTCTACTATATTATGCCACAAATATGACTAAAAAAACAACAAACCTGTTCATTCCTGAACAGGTTTGTCTCTTTTAACGAGGTTCTACGATCAATTTAATCGCGGTTCGCTCCTCACCATCAATCAAAATATCAGTAAAGGCAGGGATGCAAATTAAATCTACGCCGTGCGGTGCAACAAATCCTCTGGCAATGGCTACAGCCTTTACCGCTTGATTTAATGCGCCTGCGCCAATCGCCTGCATTTCTGCAGCGCCGCGCTCCCGCAAAACACCAGCCAACGCTCCGGCAACAGAGTTAGGATTAGACTTTGCTGAAACTTTTAAAATTTCCATTATTAAGTACCCTCCTTTAATTCGTCTAAATCAAACAATAACTATAATAGTTACATAAAACTTCGACGGAAGGAAGGTAAATCCTCTAAAAATTGTTATTTTTATTTATTGAAAACCATAACTTTCCCTTCTTCACGAATCCCAAAGAGCTTATGGCCTACTTCCTCTTTTTTCACACTAAGCAGCATATTCTCAATTAACTCTTCTTGAAACCGCAAATCTTCTTCTACTAGCGGCTGATTCGCTTCAACAATTAAAGCTTGACCTAACTCTTGCCGTAAAAAAGCAACAACAAGATCAATTTCGCCCTTACCGAAGGAATAAATATCACGAACTAAAGTGAGAGTAATCAAAGAGGCTACCGTTTTAACAGATAGATTTACCAAAGGCTGCCGAAAACGTTCTAGGCGATAATAAGTATGAAGACTTTGCAATAAAGATTGTTCTAAAGCGGCAAAATCCTCTTGCTCCGGCAAATTATGAAACATAAAAGAAAGCTTTAATGTATGATGATCGGGATCAAAAGTAACTGTGCCAATTTCTGGGTAACGAATTAACAGCGATATTAAAAGATGAACACCGTTACTGACCGACTTTTCACTTTGATTAGTAGAATTCATTGTTTTCACCATCCACGTTATGACATAACAATAAAAGTTCGCTGATAAAGGGGGAAATCCTGCTCTAATAAATAAAAATAAAACCGACCTTACCGGCCGGTTTTATTTTTATTTGGCATAATCAACTGCCCTTGTTTCACGTATGACGGTCACTTTAATCTGACCGGGATATTCTAATTCATTTTCAATTCGTTTGACAATATCTCGTACAAGACGAACTGAAGCTAAGTCATCAATTTTTTCTGGTTTTACCATAATGCGGACTTCCCGCCCAGCCTGAATAGCAAAGGATTTCTCCACGCCGTCAAATGACTCAGCAATTTCTTCCAATCGTGTCAACCGCTTCAAATAGCTTTCTAAAGTTTCACGACGAGCGCCTGGTCTAGCGGCAGATACAGCATCTGCTGCAGCTACGAGTACAGCCTGTACAGTCGTCGGTTCTTCGTCGCCATGATGGGCGCCAATTGCATTTACTACTTCAGCAGACTCGCGATATTTCTTAGCCAAATCTGCGCCAATAGTTACATGAGGGCCTTCCACTTCATGGTCAATGGCCTTACCTAAATCATGAAGCAAACCGGCTCGCTTAGCAAGCATGACATCCACGCCTAATTCTGCAGCCATAATTCCTGCAAGATGAGACACTTCCACGGAATGTTTTAATACATTCTGTCCATAGCTCGTACGATATTTCAAACGACCTAATAATTTTATGAGTTCAGGATGAAGACCATGGACTCCGGTTTCAAAGGTCGCCTGCTCACCAGCTTCTTTAATCTTTTGCTCCACTTCTTTTTGCGCTTTTTCAACCATCTCTTCAATGCGAGCTGGATGAATCCGGCCATCAGCAATTAGTTTTTCTAAAGCTGTTCTGGCGACTTCACGTCGAACAGGATCAAAGCCTGATAAAATAACAGCTTCCGGTGTATCATCAATAATAAGATCTACGCCTGTAAGCGTCTCTAAGGTACGAATATTGCGGCCTTCACGACCAATAATCCGCCCTTTCATTTCATCATTAGGCAAAGCCACAACAGAAACAGTTGTCTCTGCCACGTGGTCAGCTGCACAACGCTGAATCGCTAACGAAATAATTTCGCGCGCTTTTTTATCGGCTTCTTCTTTTGCCTGCTGTTCAATATCCTTGATCAACATAGCTGTTTCATGCCGAATTTCTTCCTCTACATTCGTTAGAAGCAACCTCTTAGCATCCTCTGATGTCATATTAGACACCCGTTCCAATTCAGAGAGTTGTTTTGCGTATAATTCATTTATTTTTTCTTGACTCTTTTCGATTTCGCCTTCCTTACGATTGAGAATATCCTCTTTCTTTTCCAGCGAATCAATTTTACGGTCAAGATTTTCTTCTTTTTGCAATAGCCGCCGTTCTAAGCGTTGCAGATCATTACGGCGTTCTTTGCTTTCTCGCTCAACTTCGCTTCTGAGTCTGTGAATGTCTTCTTTTGCTTCCACTAATGCTTCTTTTTTCTTTGCTTCGCCAATTCGTTCAGCATCTTCAATAAGTTTTTTCGCAGCAGCTTCTGCTGAAATCATTTTTGCTTCAGCAATCTTTTTGCGAATTAAATAGCCTATTCCAACGCCTAAAAATGCGAAAATTAGTGCGGCAATGAATATTTCGATTATTATAATTCTCCACCTCCTTTTATATATATAAGGGGGAAAGCCGAGTTTAACCCGGCTTTCATTTTCTACACTGACAACCCCTTTGCTGTCAGTTCATTTAAAACTTTAGCTGTTAACGGTATTTACTTTCACGATTGTAATATAATTGTACGTGTTTTTCCTGAGAGTGTCAAGTTTCTTGCCTAGCTAGCGCTACAGCTTTGCGAATCAGTTCTGACGAAAACCCGCGTGCTGCCAAATAACGATACATTGGCGCTGTTTCTCTGTCTTCAAGCTTCTTATAGCGACGTTCTAACAGTCGCACCGCTTGTGCTAAAGCAGTTTCTTGATCATAATCGTCAAAACAACTTTCAATGATCGAATCAGAAAAGCCCTTTTGCTTTAACTTCAGCCCAATTAATTTAGCACCATACTTCCCACTTGCCGTAAATTTACGATAATACGCCTTAGCTAGAGCCAGATCATCTAGAAAACCATAATACGATAATTTTGCCACAGCTTCTTGTTGTTCCACTTCCGTATATCCCTGCCGCTGCATTTTTGCTGTCAGTTCCTGCACACTATAGCCGCGATGCGATAATAAGAAAAGTCCGTAAGAATAAGCGCTTTTTTGCTGTTCTTTACTAGTCTTCACGAATTGTCTCAACCTCTAGGAAACTATCGGCTTCTGTAGCTGGTTTTGCTGTGCCAATAGAAAGGGTTTCACGAATTTTCGCTTCGACTTCCGCTGCCATAGCAGCATTTTCTTTAAAAAACTCTTTAACATTTTCCCGTCCCTGGCCTAATCGGTTCGCTCCGTAAGAATACCAAGTACCGCTTTTCGTTAAAATATCCAGTTCAGTGCCAATATCGACAAGCGCCCCTTCACGTGATACGCCCTGACCATACATAATATCAAATTCAGCTTGCTTAAAAGGTGGCGCTACTTTATTTTTTACAATCTTCACTTTTGTCCGGTTCCCTACGACATCATTGCCGTTTTTAATGGCTTCGCCCTTGCGCACTTCCAGACGAATCGAAGCATAAAACTTTAATGCACGTCCGCCTGTGGTCACTTCGGGATTCCCAAACATAACGCCCACTTTTTCACGAATCTGATTAATAAAAATAACGGTACAATGGGATTTACTTACAATTCCAGTAAGTTTTCTAAGCGCCTGCGACATAAGCCGAGCATGAAGACCGACATGCGAATCACCCATTTCCCCCTCAATTTCGGCTTTCGGAACAAGCGCTGCTACTGAATCAACAACGATCAAGTCTACAGCCGCACTTCTTACTAAGGCATCCGCTATTTCTAAGGCTTGCTCACCATAATCAGGCTGAGAAATTAAAAGATTTTCAATATCAACACCGAGATTGCGAGCATAATTGGGATCAAGAGCATGTTCGGCATCAATAAAAGCAGCAATTCCGCCTAATTTTTGCGCTTCCGCAATCACATGGAGCGCAACTGTCGTTTTACCGGAAGATTCCGGTCCATAAATCTCAATACAACGACCACGCGGAATTCCACCAACGCCAAGCGCAATATCCAGCGGCAGCGCACCTGTTGGAATCACTTCAATATTCATTTTCGCCGCCGCTTCGCCAAGCTTCATAATGGAGCCTTTACCAAAATCCTTTTCAATTTGACGCATAGCTATCTCTAGGGCTTTTGCTTTATCCATCTACGATCCCTCCCCAAGCAGTAAATAAAATGGAAGCGGAGAGCCTCTAGCCCTCCGCTTCTTTCGGCAGTATTAGCGCCCTTTGGCCACTTCTACATTAATTTTATAACCTTTTAAAGTATTCTTGTGCATAACGGCAATCACTCGTTCGGCTACGTCTTCTGGTACTTCCACAAAAGTGAATTTTTCATAGATATTAATAACACCAATGGTATTACCAGGAATATCAGCTTCGCTCGCGACGGTCCGCACAATATCTTCTGGACGAATCTTCTGGGCTTTACCTACATTAATAAAGAGGCGAACCATACCGGGTTCTGCGCCGGAAGAACGATAATTCGGCTTTTCCGCCGCCTCTGATGCCTTTTCTTTATAACCTTCCTGCGAAAGTTTCAAGGCAGCAGCAGCAATCTCTAACGGATCATAGTCTTGTACAAGCTCAGTGACGATCGACTGATAATCAGCGATTCGGCCTTGCTCGATTGTCTGAACAAGCCGTTCTTTAATCACTTCTCTCTGACGTTCTAGTACATCAGCTGGCGAAGGTAAAGCTTTACGGATAATTCGTGTTTTTGTTACTTTTTCAATGAGCTTTAATTGACGATACTCACGTGGTTGGATAAAGGTAATAGCAACACCTTTTCGTCCAGCGCGGCCAGTACGACCAATACGATGAACATAACTTTCCGGATCCTGCGGAATATCATAGTTAATAACATGAGTAATATCATCAATATCAATACCACGAGCCGCTACATCAGTAGCAATTAAAATATCAAGTTTGCTGTCGCGGAATTTCTTCATCACGCGATCACGCTGTGCTTGGCTTAAATCACCGTGTAAACCATCAGCTAGATAGCCACGTGAAGAAAGCGATGCCACAAGATCATCTACGCCTTTTTTCGTACGGCAGAAAATAATCAATTGACCTGTAGTTTCACTATCAAGAACGCGGCACAAGCCTTCTAGTTTTTCGCGCGTTTCATAGTACACCTGATCAATCAGTGGAACTGTTAGTTTTTCTTTGCTTATTGAGACAACAACAGCATCTTTCATATAACGCTTGGTTAAGTTCATAATCGGTCTTGGCATCGTTGCCGAGAACAGCAATGTCTGACGTTCTTCCGCCACAATGGTTTCCATAATGGCTTCAATATCGTCAACAAAACCCATATCAAGCATTTCATCGGCTTCATCCAAAACAAGCATTTTTACATGGCTTAACTTAATCGTATTCCGGCGAATATGATCAAGTAGACGTCCAGGAGTACCAATAACCACATGAACGCCGAAGCGCAGTGATTTAATTTGTCTATCAATCGCCTGACCGCCGTAAATCGGCAATGTTTTCACTCGTTTAAATTTACCAATGCGCGCTAGCTCTTCAGAAACCTGAATAGCCAGTTCTCTAGTCGGTGTAATAACAAGCCCCTGGATATTGCGGCTTGCTTCATCAATTTTTTCAATCATGGGAATCCCGAAAGCAGCTGTTTTTCCTGTACCAGTCTGAGCCTGTCCAATGACGTCATGACCTTCTAACACAAGCGGAATCGTCTGACTTTGAATCGGCGATGGTTCTTCAAATCCCATATCCTGTAATGCCGAAACAATTTTCTTATTTAACTGTAAGTTACCAAAAAGGGTATTTTCTTTATCCTTCAAAAGTACCAACCTCCTCATATTGTTAAAACATAGCGATATAATTTATTGAGCGCCGCTAAAGCGCTACGTGTTTTTATTTCCTTTCGCGTACCGGCAAATCGGTATTCCTGCCAGTTAGTTCCCCGTTCGCTGGCAAGCGCAATATAAACAAGCCCAACCGGCTTTGTTTCGGTAGCTCCTCCTGGTCCGGCAATTCCTGTGATTGCCACGCCAATCGAAGTATGAAACCGTTCACGAATGCCTTCCGCCATCTGGCAAGCAGTTTCTTTTGAAACTGCCCCATAGTCACGCAAGGTATCAGATGAGACAGCAAGTTCCTGCATTTTCACTTCATTACTATAAGATACAACGCTGCCCATAAAATAGGCAGAACTGCCGGGGACGTCAGTTAAACGACTGCTGGTTAGACCACCAGTGCATGATTCAGCTAAAGCTACGGTAAGTTCTTTTTCAAGTAAAAGACGACCGATGATCCCTTCCAGAGTATCATCATTCACACCATAAATATAGCCTTGCAGACGTTCACGAATTTTTTTCTCTAAAGAAAAAATTTTCATTTCAGCTTCCGCTTGATCCGCTCCTTTGGCCGTTAAGCGAATAATTACTTCACCGCTTCGCACTAAAAGAGCAATCGTAGGATTATTTTGGGCTAAAATATAATCACGAATTTGTTCTTCTAAGTAAGATTCGCCGATTCCGTAAGTGCGCAAAATTTTGGAGACGATCGTCCCTTGCTGACCAAACCGTTGCTCCAAGTAGGGAACAACCGATGAATGAAACATCGGCTCTAATTCAAAGGGCGGTCCTGGCAAATGGATGATTGTTTTTCCTAAATGTTCCAAGATCACTCCAGGTGCTGTTCCCCGCTCATTCTCAATCGCTAAAGCGCCCTGAGGAATCATAGCTTGACGACGATTATTATCAGACATAGTTAGTTTACGCCGCTTAAAAAACTCCGTAATTCGGTCCAGACTAACAGGATCAAGCATGAGCGGCAAAGAAAAAATTTCTGCAGAAACTTCCTTCGTAATATCTCCCTGCGTCGGCCCTAACCCACCTGACGTAATCACAATATCGGCACGCTCTAGAGCGTTTTTAAAAACCTGGGCCATCCGTTCGCGATTATCGCCTACTGTTGTCTGGTATAATACGTGAAATCCGAGAGCGTTTAACTGTTCCGCTAAAAAAGCCGCATTTGTATTAACAATCTCTCCTAGCAGCAATTCCGTTCCCGTGCTGACAAGTTCGACAATCATGCCGAAGCGCCTCCCTGTAAGGGGTTTTATCACTCCCCTTTATGATTCCAGCTTTTCTGCTAAAATATCATAAGTAAAGCCTTGTACTATTTTGGCCAAAACAAGGTCGCCTGCCTGCAGTGATCCAGCATTTTCTATATAGACGCGGCCATCCACTTCCGGCGCTTCCCGATAGGAGCGGCCGTAGACAATCTCCTTATTATCATCGGTTCTGCCTTCCACTAAAACCTCGATTATCTGTCCCTCGCTAGCAAGATTCAATTCTTCACTAACGCGGCTTTGTTCGGCCATAAGACGGTGATAGCGATCTTCTTTTACAGCTTCATCAACTTGGTTTGCCATTTTCGCCGCACTAGTACCCTCTTCTTGAGAATACATAAACACACCGACGTTTTGAAAGCGTTGTTCTCTGACAAAATCAAGTAATTCTTGAAAATGCTCTTCTGTTTCACCAGGAAAGCCCACAATAAAAGACGTACGCACAACCACATCGGGAATGGCATCTCGCAGCTTTTGCAGCAAAGTTTTAATTTCTGCTTGCGTCTCCGGACGATGCATCGCCCGCAAAATATCATCATGAGCATGCTGCAATGGCAGATCTACATAATGAAGAATTTTCGGTTCTTTAGCCATTAATTGAATAATTTCATCAGAAAAATGAACGGGATAACCATAAAGTAACCGAATCCATTTCAAATCATTAATTTTCACAAGCGCTTTTAACAGCTCAGGTAGGCTTGGTTTACCGTAAAGATCCTGTCCATAGTTTGTGGTGTCCTGTGCAATCAAAATAATTTCTTTTGTTCCTTGCGCTACAAGACGTTTGACTTCATTTTCGATAGATTCAATAGAACGACTACGAAAATCGCCGCGAATAAAAGGAATAGCGCAATAAGCACAGCGGTTGTTACAGCCATCAGCTACTTTTACATAGGCGCTGTAAAAAGGCGTTGTAGTAATCCGAGGCGTTGTATCGTCATAAATAGTCGTATTTGCATCGGCAATTAACAGACGCTGTCCCGAGAGAACTGCATTGACAGCTTCCATAATACGATGCCACGATCCAGTACCGACAATCGCGTCGATTTCCGGTAATTCATCCAAAAGATCTTGCCGATAGCGTTCACCTAAACAGCCAGCGACAATTAAACCGCGGCATTTTCCAGTCTGTTTATACTCAGCCATAGATAAAATTGTAGAAAGAGATTCTTCTTTGGCTGAATCAATAAACCCGCAGGTATTGACAATGAGTAAATCAGCATCGACCGGATCTTGTACAATCTCAACATGATTTTCAGTCAAAATACCAAGCATAACTTCTGTATCTACAAGGTTTTTGGCACAGCCAAGGCTGAGAAAACCTGCTTTTAACATGCAATTTCCCTCCTAGAGCGAACGAGGACTTAGACGAACAGACTGAATCCACTTATCCATAATAGTATGCTGCTCCACAGGCGTAAGCGGTTGACTGTCGAAAAGTTTCATATGTTTCGTCTCGTAAAATTTAGCAATATTCGTTTCAGGATTTGTTGGAACAAAGTAGAATCGGTGATTTTGCAATAACTCCTGCGCTTCATTTTGCAAAATCCAGTCAATAAAGGGCGCTGCGTCAGCGCTATGCGGCCCCTGCAAAGTCAAGGCAATGCCAGTTAAAGAATAAGCCGTTCCTTCATCAGGATAAACAATCGTTAGAGGAAACCCATCATTATAATAACGAATTGTTTCACTTTGAACAGCAATGGCCACATCCGCTTCACCCATACCAGCCATTCGCACTGGCGTAGCTAAAAACTTGGCATACTGAATCACTTGAGGATGAATTTTCTTGAAGAAAGCCAAAGTAGGCTGTTCTCCCTGCAGAGAACGCAACGAATAAAGTAAACTAGCTGACGCTTCCGACGCTAAGAAATCAGTCATAGCTAAGCGTACCTGACTGTCTTTCCCTAAGTCAGCCCACCGTTGAATTGGTTGAGAAAGCTTTTTGGCAAAATCGCGATTTACGGCAAATACAATCGGGTCATACCAAGTACCAACCCAAAAATTATCTTTATCCTTAAACCGGTCAGGAACTATATCGGTTTGCTCTGAGGTTACAGGCGCGAGAAGATGCTCTTTCTGGACCTGCCTCAGAACAGCCTCTGTAGCTAAAACAAGATCAGCCTGTGGCGTTTGGCGCTCATTCTGAAGTTTTTGCAACAGATCCTGGTCAGACAAAGGCACCATTTGAACTCTAATTTTTGCGGACTTTTCATATTCCTGCGCAAAAAGCGATACTTGTTCTACAGGCAAATTTGTATAGACAACGATTGACTTAAGGTTTTCCGGTGTTTGATTACCAGCGTGTCCTAATAAATCGGTACCAATAATCGCAGCAAAAACCAGAAAAAAAGATAGAAACAAGAGTGGCACATAACGTCGCATGCACATTCCTCCGTCTTGAATACGTAAAGTATCAACCTATACTATAACCTTTCTCTTCCTGATATGCAAGCAAATTATGGGCAAAGCCATAGGTTTGTCAGAAAAAATATGCTAAAATATAAGAAGACTGAAAAATCAATAACCTAATTCACCTTATAAGGAGCGAATAAAATGCAACTTCCCGCAGGACTTTTATTATTAGTTGGTTACTTAGGACTCATTGCTTTAGGTAATATAATTGGTCTATTCCATAGCTTATTTTTTGGAGATGTCGCAGGCATCTATACTTCACTTCCCGGCATCTTTCTCTACGCGTTTCCTGCCTATGGCTTGTTTAAAACCAAAAGATGGGCTTGGTTTGCAGAAATAGCCATATCCACCCTTGCTGTTTTATTAGGTCTTTTGGTATTTTTGCTCTTCAATCCACTCATGGGAATCATCGCCTGTCTGATCCATGGTCTAATTCTCTACTATTTATTCCGTAAATCCATTAAAACTCTTTATTTATCCAAACCGTCCTCAGAATCGCTTGTATAAAATATCGTAAGTTAAAGCAGGAATCTTCAGCTGGTATGCCAAAGATTCCTGCTTTATTTATACATATACATCATGACCGACGCTTTTTAAAAGGCTTTTGGCCTTTTTGTTTTGGCGACCTTGACGATTTTGGCGGTCTTGACGATTTTGACGACTTTGAGAGATTTGATGGCTTTGAAGATTTTATTGGTTTTTCTACTGTTTCTACAGTTTCAGTTTGGAGCAAATTTGCTTTCCCCTTGAAACTACGTCTAGGCCTAATAAAGCATTTAGAACCAAGACCAATCAAATCAAGTCGTCCAGCTTTTTCCAAAGCTTCATAAACGAGATCATAATTTTTAGGGTCACGGTACTGTAGGAGAGCTCGCTGCAGTCTCTTTTCGTGAGGCTGGCGCGCTACATGGACAGCTTCGCCTGTAAAAGGATTGATCCCCGTATAATACATACAAGTAGAAAGACTGCCTGGCGTTGGAATAAAGTCTTGCACTTGTTCCGGTTGGCAGTGAGTATCACGCAAGAATTCCGCCAACTCAATCGCCTCAGGCAATCCGGAGCCGGGATGACTGGACATAAAGTATGGTACAAGATATTGTTCTTTGCCCACTCTTTTGTTCATAGTCATAAAAGCTTCTTTAAACTTCAAATACACTTCCTTACTAGCTTTCCCCATGAGTTTCGTAACCGTCGGTGCTACATGTTCCGGAGCAACTTTTAACTGCCCACTCACATGATGCTCACAAAGTTCTCTAAGAAATTCTCTGTTGTTATCGGCTAGTAAATAATCATAGCGAAGCCCCGAACGAATAAACACTTTTTTGACTTTCGGTAATTTCCGTAGTTGACGCAATAAGGAAAGATACTCGTCATGGGAGGTATCAATTTCTCGGCAAGGGCCTGGAAACATACACTGTTTTCCCTTACAAGCACCGCGTTCTTTCTGATGGGAACAAGCTTGGTGACGAAAATTAGCTGTAGGCCCTCCTACATCATGAATATAGCCTTTAAAATCAGGAAGTTTCGTCATACCCTGTGCTTCTTTTAAGAGTGAGTCTTGACTGCGGTTTTGAATAATTCGACCTTGATGTGATACAATGGCACAGAAAGAACACCCGCCAAAGCAACCGCGGTGACTTACAAGCGAAAACTTGACTTCTTCAATGGCTGGAACACCACCTTGCGCTTCATAGCGAGGATGGTATGTTCTTGTATAGGGTAAATCATAGACAGCATCCATTTCTTCTGTCGTCAGTGGCAAAGCGGGCGGGTTTTGCACTACATAAACAGGTCCATGGGCTTGAACAAGCTGCTTGCCGCGAACAGGATCCTGCTCTTCGTACTGGATTTTAAAAGCTTTAGCAAACGCTTGTTTATCTTGTGCCACATCATCATAGGACGGCAATTCGACATAATCCCAAAGAGCTTCTAAAGAACGAGTAGGATAACAGGTCCCACGGACAGAATGAAGTTGGTCGATAGGAATGCCTTGCGCTAGTTGATGCGCAATATCCAGAATCTGTTTTTCTCCCATCCCATAGACAACAAGATCCGCCCGGCTATCAATCACGATAGATCGTCTTACCGTATCAGACCAATAATCATAATGAGCAAACCGACGCAGACTTGCTTCGATGCCGCCTAAAATAATCGGTGTATGTTTAAAAGCTTCTCTCAGTCGCGTACAATAAACAAGACTGGCTCGTTCCGGACGATAGCCAGCCTTGCCGCCAGGTGAATAACTATCAGTACTGCGCGTTCTTTTTGCTGCTGTAAATTTATTTAACAATGAATCAAGATTTCCCGCCGAAACTAATACACCAAGCTTCGGCTTACCTAATGCTAAAAAATCCTTCGTTGACTGCCAATTAGGTTGAGCAATAATCCCGACTCGAAACCCTTCTTTTTCTAAAAGTCGACAAAGAATAGCCGGACCAAAGCTGGGATGATCTACGTAAGCATCGCCGCTTACAAACAGAAAATCAAGCTGTTCCCAGCCGCGTGCCTCCATCTCAGCCTTACTCATGGGAATAAACGATTGTTCCATCATGCACTCCTTACTATTTTACTCCCGTAGGCGTAAAGGTTTTTACTACAACATCGCCTTTTGTTCCAAGTTTTCCCTGGCTCTGTCCATTAAAAGTCACATCGACGGCGGCAGCATTTCCTGCTTTAATCACTAAAGTCTTATCAGCCTGCCACGTAAATGATTCGTTGATTTTAGGAATTCCTTCATAAAGCTGCTTACCGTCAGCCGTCACCAAAGTCCAGCACTCTGCAGTAAATTTAGCTTGCACATAAACCGGTTTTGCGTCAGCTGGTTTCGTAGCAGTCGTTGGCGTTGGCGGCACTTGAGCTGGCTGCTGTGTTTTCGCTTCTGGCGCTGGCATAGGTCCCGGTGTCTTACCGCTACTCTGGTAGGCCCAAAAGCCAATCCCCACAACAGCTACAAGCAAAATCACCATGGCAACTAGCTTGCTCGGAAAAGAACGTCCTAGAGAATCCTGTTTAATCGGTTGCGGCGTTTGCGCGATCGGCTCAGCCTCTTCCTCTGGCGGTTTTTGTGTTTGTCGATAAAGCTCTACAAGCTCTGGGCCATTTAAGCCTAAAAAATTAGCATAATTACGAATGAATCCTTTTAAATACACTTCACCTGGAATCACCTTATACTGATCTTCTTCAATTGAGGTGATATACAAAGCCCGAATACTCGTTGCCTTTTCTACTTCACTGATCGATAAATTCTGCTTTTCTCGTTCGGCACGAAGTATTTGACCTACTGTTTCCATTGTCACAACCCCCTTGATGGTTTGCCTACTTATTCGTAATGCTTTTCTGATAAAAACTTACAAATTCATATTCTCTATGAAAGACTTAGCAGCAAAGAAGTTTCTTCTAAGAAACATCAAAAAATAGTTGTTGTATTTTATAGCATAACAGAAAATTGCTTTATACGCAAAATTACTTTTCGAGAAAGTACTTCTCATAGACCTCAGCTGAGGTCATGGTGATTTCTCTCGCTTTACTGCCTAGGCTTGGTCCCACAATATGCATTTCTTCCATTGTATCAATTAAACGAGCCGCTCGTGAATAACCAACACGGAATTTTCGCTGCAACATTGAGGCGGAAGCCTGTCCTGTCTCTAGTACCAATCTTACGGCTTCTGGTAGAAGCTCATCTTCATAACTGGGCGTCTTTTCCGGTTCTTCCGTTTCCTGACTTTGAGTAACCCCTTCCGTATACTCAGGTTCGGCCTGACGAGCGCAAAAAGCGACAAGTTCCTCAACTTCATCATCTGAAATAAAAGAGCCTTGTACCCGTAGCGGCTTGGCGGCTCCCACCGGATAAAACAACATGTCCCCTTTACCTAACAATTTTTCAGCTCCAGCCATATCAAGAATTGTCCGCGAATCAATTTGTGATGAAACAGCAAAAGAAATCCTTGATGGAATATTGGCTTTAATCGTCCCTGTAATAACGTCAACGGAAGGTCTTTGCGTGGCCAGAACAAGATGGAGCCCTGCAGCACGAGCCATCTGGGCTAAACGGCAGACTGCATCTTCCACATCAACAGGCGCTACCATCATTAAATCAGCCAACTCATCAATAATAATCACAATAAGCGGTAATTTCTCTTCTGGTGTTATTTCATTATAACGGCTAATATCGCGTACGGAAGCTGCTGCAAACAGCGCATAACGCCGTTCCATTTCACGTACTGCCCAACGCAAAGCCGATGCTGCTTTTTTGGCATCCGTTACAACAGGTGTCAATAAATGAGGAATTCCATTATAATTCGATAGTTCGACCACTTTGGGATCAATTAAGATAAATTTAGCTTCTTCTGGTTTCGCCTTAAATAAAATGCTTGTAATCAGCGTATTAATGCAAACGCTCTTTCCCGAACCAGTAGCGCCTGCTACAAGCAAATGAGGCATTTTAGCTAAATCAGCAATAATGGTCTGTCCGGCAATATCTTTTCCTAAAGCTACAGAAAGATAGGATTTAGCTTGTTGAAAAGCGTCATTCTCTAGAACTTCCCGATGGGGTACACTAGCTACTTCTTTATTAGGAACTTCAATGCCAATTGCTGCTTTACCGGGAATTGGCGCCTCAATACGTACGCCAGGCGCAGCTAATTTCAAGGCAATATCATCAGCAAGATTGACTATTTTACTCACTTTTACCCCTGCGGCAGGCTCTAGTTCATAGCGCGTCACAGCTGGCCCCTGACAAGTATGAGTAATCTTAGCACTTACATGAAAGCTTGCCAAAGTAGACTCTAAAATATGGGCGTTTTCCATAATCTCTTTAGCGGTTTTGTTAGATTTTTGCCGCACAGGTTTTTTCAGCATCGATAAGGGCGGCAGGCGATAAGGCAGAATCGTTTCGCCATTTTCTGCTTTCAGCGGCACTTGAAGTTCAGCCGATTCCTTGTTTTCTTCACCAACCTTAACAGACGAAAGACAAGCGACAGCTTCTGGCGCTGTTTCATTTTCTTCTAACAAAGGCTTTTCCCTGTCATAAAAACTGTTTTTTTGCATATCATGAGACAAAAAGTCATCTTTTACTACTTTTTTTTCCCTCTCTTGATTATAAAAAGCATTTGATGACTTGGCAATAGGTTCCTCGTCACCTATTTCGTCATCTTGCTGGCGCCGTCGCTCCTCTAACGCACAAGCTAAGCTTTCCTTAGCCTGCAACAAGCCTTCGTCCGCCTTATCTTTTGCCTTGATTAGCGTTTCACCTAACGACCAATTCGTTGCCACCATTAAAGCACCAATCACTGCAGCAGTTAACAAAACAAAAGTCCCATAAAAACCAAACAGCTTGCGCAAGCCAAACACAATGAGCCCGCCAGATAATCCGCCGCCATTAATGAGACTCTCGGGATAAATTTCTTGATTTAGGGGCGTTAACCAGTGATGATATAGCGCTAAAAAAAATAAAAAAAGCAAAACAAGCGCGACAAATTTAAGTGAAAAACTGATGCCTCGCCGCATCCAGACATAACGCGAACCAATAATTATGATAACAAGCGGAACTACTAACGCACCAATACCAAAAGCATAATGCAGCACTTTCGCCGTCAGTAAACCAACAGCGCCTGTACTGAGATCAAGTAAACTAATCATTGAAATAAGGCCAAGTGCTACAAGAAAAATACCCCATAATTCGTATTTAAACTCGGAGGATACTCCCGAGAAAAAGTTCAACAATGCAACCACCTCTGAGGAAATTTTCTACATTTGCCTAAGAAAACCTTTTTTTCCAAATAGACTCAAAACAAAGCCGCAAAAAAACGCTCTCTAAAGTTAAGAGCGTTTGGTAAGAATGCGCCCTGGTTGCAATTCAGGTCGCAAATAATCAGCGGGATCAGTCGATAAAAGCCGAACAAGACGATACTTACTGACAGAAAGCTCTTCAGCGAAAATGTTGCAGCCTAAATAACGCATCTGCTTATAGCCATGCTCTGGATTTGCTTCAGGAAATACAGCTTCCGGCGGCATTATTGTCCAAAGAATCATGATAAGAGCGTTCCTTTGGCTATCTTCTTGTATTCAATCAGTTGCTGTAATTTTTGCATAGCCTGAGAAACGCCGCCAATTTCGCCAATTAGGCCATAATTTACAGCATCTCTGCCGCCGACTGATGTGCCGATATCTCGCGACAAATCACCAATTTTGTAAAGCAGTTCTTTCCATTTTTCTTCAGCAATATGTGAATGAGAAACAACAAATTTATTGACTCTTTCTTGCATTTTCTCCAAATAGTCAAAAGAACTTTGCGCACCAATTACTAGCCCGGTTAGGCGGATTGGATGAATCGTCATGGTAGCACTTTCGACAATAAAAGAGTGAGTTGCCGAAACAGCAATTGGTACGCCAATACTATGTCCGCCGCCCAAGACAATGGATACGGAGGGCTTAGACATACTGGCAATCATTTCGGCAATAGCTAAACCTGCTTCTACATCGCCGCCAACCGTGTTCAAAAGCAGCATAAACCCTTCAATGTCGGGATTTTGTTCAATAGCTACAAGCTGGGGCATCACATGCTCATACTTTGTTGTTTTATTATTAGGCGGTAAAATCATATGTCCTTCAATCTGGCCAATAATCGTCATCACATGCAAATTACTTTTTGCTGTAGGAATTTCTGTTGTACCAAGGTCCTCTATGGCTTCAGCAGACGGCGATTTAGCTAGCGATGTTTTTGACTTTTCTTGCTGTGGCACATTCGTTTTATCAGGACTTGGGGCAACAACTGGGTTGTCATCATGAATCACAAGTACATCCCTCCATTGATACAATACTTTTCTATTGCTAGTATTGACCATAGAGCCCATGATTCATACGTTGCTTTCGCCTAAGCGCAAAAGATGATCCGCCTAATAAGGCGGATCATCAAAAACCAGTATTTAATTTCCAGTTAAATTACACTTCCATGATAATTGGCAAAATCATCGGACGGCGCCGCGTACGTTCATACAGATATTTCCCTAACGTATCCCGTACAGTTGATTTAATTGCCGCCCACTCAGTTACACCATTACCACTACACTTTTCGAGGGCTTGCTCTACGCGCGTACGCGCTTCATCCATAAGCTGTTCTGACTCTCTTACATAAACAAAGCCACGCGAAACAATATCAGGTCCGGCTACAACACAGCCTTTTTGTTTGTCCATTGTAACCACAACAATCAAAATGCCATCTTGTGATAATTGACGACGATCGCGCAATACAATATTGCCGACATCACCGACACCTAAGCCATCAACAAGTACTTTACCTGCTGTGACTTTACCATTAATCTGGGCCTTATCCTGACTAATTTCTAAAACTTGGCCGTTTTCACCAACAAGAATATTCTGTTTTTCCATACCAAGTTCTTGCGCTAATTTGGCATGTTTAATTAAATGCCGGTACTCGCCGTGAACAGGAATGAAAAATTTGGGACGAATTAAATTATGAATCATCTTTAATTCTTCTTGACTAGCGTGTCCTGATACGTGAATACCCGAATTTTTATCATAAATCACTTCTGCCCCTTGCTTAAACAAGAAGTCAATCGTTCTAGCAACAGATTTTTCATTCCCAGGAATGGGTGTTGCCGAGATAATCACTGTGTCCCCTGGTACAATATCAACCTTTTTATGATCAGACATAGCCATACGCGTTAAAGCGGACATCGGCTCGCCTTGACTGCCTGTTGTCAAAATAACTACACCTGAAGCGGGATAATTATTAATTTCATCAATATCAATAAGAATCCCTTCGGGAATGTTCATATAACCAAGTTCCATAGCAATATTCACTACATTGACCATGCTGCGGCCAATAATAGCCACCTTGCGCTTATACTTGCAGGCCATGTCAATCGCCTGTTGCAAACGATGAATATTGGAAGAAAAAGTTGCAATAATAATGCGTTCTCTGGCATTGCGGAATGTTTCATCAAAAGCAATACCGACTGAACTCTCGCTTTTGGTATAACCAGGTCTTTCTGCATTCGTACTGTCAGCTAACAGTGCAAGAACGCCTTGGTCGCCTAGTTCTGCAAAACGGTGAAAATCAGTTACTTTACCGTCTACGGGAGTTTGATCGAGCTTGAAATCGCCGGTATGGACAATCGTACCAAGCGGCGTTTTTATGGACAAAGAAACAGCATCGGCAATGCTGTGACTTACACGAATAAAACCAACTTTAAAAATTCCCAACTGAATTTGATCTCCCGGCTGAACCGGAACAAGATTGGCTGTCGAAACATTATTTTCTTTCAAGCGACCTTGCAAAATTCCCAGGGTCAATCGCGTACCATAAACAGGTACATTCAGTTGTTTCAATACGTAGGGCAACGCCCCAATATGGTCTTCATGGCCATGAGTTAAAACAATTGCTTTAATCATGTCACGATTTTCAATCAAATAAGAAATATCAGGAATGACAAGATCAATCCCTAACATGTCATCTTCAGGAAACATTAGGCCGGAATCAATAACAAGTATCTCATCGCCATAACGAACGACAGTCATATTTTTTCCGATTTCGCCTAAGCCGCCCAAAGGAATAATCTGAATTTTCTGCGGTATTTTAGCCAATAAAATATACACCTCCAAAAAAACAAGTAGATTCAATTACCATAAAAGCAAGCATAGTAAAATTGCCGATTTATTTGTCCGCTCTCTCATCGGTAAAAGCCGTTCATTTACTTACAAAAAACTACTGCCGAACAATTCTTCCAGATTTATTATACACTATTTACATGTTAGCAACAAGCAAAACTTATAATTGCAACTTTATTATATACGGATTTAGATAAAGTAATACAAATGTAACACAAAGTAATACAAAAGGCTTGCCACAACAAGTAGCAAGCCTCTCTGCAGTCTTTTTTCTTTTAAGTTTTTAACGATAATTTATAGGGATAGCGACTGAGCCAGCTTCACGGTTGCCGCAATTTGAAGACGCTCCTGTTCGGTCGCTGCGATCAGCGGCAACCGTAACGGCCCTACCGCAAGGCCTAACATGGACACAGCTGTTTTAACAGGAATCGGATTTGTTGTGATGAAGAGTCCTTTATAAATGGCTAAGAGAGCCTGATGTAATTTAGCGGCACGTTTCGTATCGCCTGCCAAGAAAGACTGTATCATGCTCTGCATGGGCTTTCCAGCAATATGCGCAGCTACGCTGATTACGCCATGAGCGCCGACAGCTAAGCCTGGTAAAGCTAATGAATCATCACCGCTGTAGACTAAAAAGTCCTCAGGCGTATTGCTGACAACCTCAGCAAACTGATCAAGATTGCCGCTTGATTCTTTGACAGCTACGATATTTTTTATTTCACTAAGACGAATAATCGTACTAGGCAAGATATTGGAAGCGGTTCGGCCTGGCACATTATAAATAACAATCGGCAAAGTCGTTGCATTTGCTACTGCTTTAAAGTGCTGATAAAACCCTTCTTGCGGCGGTTTATTATAATAAGGGCCTACTACCAAAGCGCCATGTACGCCTACTGCTTCAGCAGCCTGCGTCATATCGATGGTAGATTGCGTATCGTTCGTTCCAGTACCAGCAATAACGGTCGCTTTATCGCCTACTGCGGCCAGTACTGTTTTAAAAAGTTCAATTTTCTCTTGCTTCGTCATTGTAGCAGCTTCGCCAGTACTGCCAGCAACAACGAGTCCGTCTGATCCGTTACTGACAAGATACTGAGCCAATTGACTCGCGGCTTCATAATTGACCGAGCCATTGTCATGAAAAGGCGTGACCATAGCTGTTAATATTCGGCCAAAAGAATTCATGTAATTTCCTCCTCAGATAAAAAGCGTCTGCCTGTTAGGCCAGGCCAAACCGTTCATGAAGCGCTAAGAGTGCAGCTTTTACATCATCTTGCCGCACTAGTGCTGAAATGGAGGTGTGCGAATCTACTGTTTGCAAAATTTCGATTCGGCTTGTTGTCAAGGCATCAACGAAATTCGCCATAACCCCAGGAACTTCGCGCATACCGCCGCCAACTACAGAAACCTTAGCACAATCAGCTAAAATTTCTGGAGAAAAGTCAAGGTCTTTTAGCTTGGTCTGCGCAAGCGGAATATATTCCTGTTTTACTGTAAACATAATCTGCCCAGGATGAACATTAATCAGATCAACGCTAATATTGTTTTCCGCCATAGCCCGAAAAACCTGAGATGCTGCTTCATGGGACGCTGTCGAGTTTACATCAATCTTAACCTGAGCGATCGAACCAAGATAAGCAACACCGGTAGCCACTCGATCAGACACGGCAGAACCTTCACCAGTTTCTGCCGCTAATGTTGTAATGAGCGTGCCAGGAGCGTCACTGAAAGTTGACTTTACAACAAGCGGGATATTTTTCTGCATAGCAATTTCTACCGCTCGTGGATGAATCACTTTCGCACCTTGATGCGCCATTTGGCAAATTTCACCATAACTCACACAGTCAAGAATCCGGGCATTCGTAACCATCCGTGGATCAGCTGTCATAATTCCATCTACATCTGTATAAATTTCTACGCGCTCTGCCTCTAAGGCGGCGCCAAGCGCAGCGCCTGTCGTATCACTGCCGCCCCGCCCTAGAGTGGTAAATTCACCATTTTTTGTGACACCTTGAAAACCACAAACCACAGGAATTTTACCGGCCTTAAGCAATCGTAGCAAAGGAGCTGTATCAATTTTTAGAATGCGTGCGTTGGTAAATTGATCATCTGTAATAATGCCGGCTTGACCGCCTGTCAGCATTACGCTAGCCACATCGGCAACTTGCAGCGTTGCTGCCATAACGGAAGCAGAAATCATTTCACCGCAGTAAAGCAGTGAATCCACTTCTCGCTTTGCTACTTTAGGATTGGCTTCGTTAAGGACTGATAACAGCGTATCTGTCGCATAAGGAGCGCCTTTCCGCCCCATGGCTGATACAACAACTACTGGTGCATACCCTTCAGCCATAGCTTCTTTTACTTTTTTAACAACCCGTTGGCGTGCCTCTGGCGTAGCCACAGAAGTCCCGCCAAATTTCTGAACAAGTATCCGCATTTACGACACCTCAAACTAATTCTTCTTGAATCATATACTCGGCAATTTGGAGCGCGTTCAGTGCGGCGCCTTTTCGAATCTGGTCGCCTGTTACCCAAAGATTCAAACCGTATTGTACCGACTTATCAGGACGAATTCGTCCGACAAAAACATCATCTTTATCAGAAGTGAACAGCGGCATAGGATAGATCTGCTGCGCTGGATCGTCTTCTACAATCACGCCTGGGAAAGCTGCCAAAACCTCTTTAGCTGCCTCGACAGAAAGCGGCCCTTCAAGTTCCAGATTAATGGATTCAGAATGGCTGCGATATACAGGAACGCGTACCGTTGTTGCCGTTATACCTATAGTATAGTCATTTAATATCTTATGTGTTTCATGTACCATTTTCATTTCTTCTTTGGTATAGCCGTCTTCCACAAAAACATCAATCTGTGGCAGTAAATTAAAAGCAATCTGGTAATGCTTTGGTAAGGAAGCGCTAGGCAAAATATTCGCTTCAACCGAACGATGATTCATGACAGCTTCCACCTGATTCGTTAATTCTTCGATGCCTTCTTTACCAGCACCAGATACGGCTTGATAGGTAGAAACAACAATCCGTTTAATTTTCACGCGGTCATAAATTGGTTTTAAAGCCATAAGCATGATGATCGTTGAGCAATTCGGATTGGCAATAATACCTTTATGTTCTTTAATCGCTTCAGGATTCACTTCCGGCACAATTAAAGGAACCTCAGGATCCATACGGAAAGCACTGGAATTATCAATCACAACGGCACCGCTTTTTACCGCAGCAGGCGCAAAAGTTTTGCTGGCTGAACCACCGGCAAAAAGAGCAATATCAATCCCTTTAAAGGAATCTTCCGTTGCTTCTTCCACAATATAAGTTTTCCCCATAAAATCAATTTTCGTACCGGCTGAACGTTTGGAGGCCAACAATTTTAATTCATTAAATGGAAATTTACGTTCTTCAATCAGCGTTAAAAACTCTTTACCGACGGCACCTGTAGCTCCTAAAATAGCAACATTTGGTTTTTTCATCATATCCACACTCCAACTCATAAAAATTTAGAATTATTTGATAAGAATTAGTCCAAAATATTTTCTAAGCCAAAAGTTAAGCCAGATGTAGTAAGCACTTTCTTACAAGCCAACGTAACGCCAGGCATAAAAGACTCGCGTGAAATACTATCGTGTCGCAGCGTCAAGGTTTGCCCTAAACCGCCGAAAATAACTTCCTGATGAGCTACATAGCCTGGCAAGCGAACACTGTGCAACGGAATTCCCGCAAGCTGACCGCCGCGGCTACCAGGAATTTTCTCTACCTCATTGGGGTGACCTTGTTTCATTTCTCCTCTGACTTCAGCAATCAGCTCAGCAGTGCGAAGCGCTGTACCTGAAGGAGCATCCAGTTTCTGATCATGGTGTAGTTCAATAATTTCTACATGAGGCATATATTTCGCCGCCTGCACCGAAAGCTTCATAAGTAAAATGGCGCCAATCGCAAAGTTTGGTGCTATCAAAGCATTCACACCTGTTTTTTTGCAAAGCGCGCGTACTTCCTGTACATCATCAGTAGAAAATCCTGTTGTCCCAACAACAGGTGCAACCCCATTATTCAAAGCCAAACGAATATTGGGCATCACGGCGTCAGGGTTCGTAAAATCAACCATAACGGAAGCTTTCCCTTGCTGCAAAGCTTCGGCTAAATCGGCAACAATGGGGACATTGAGCTTTCCTAAACCTACAATTTCACCAATATCTTTGCCTGCATGATGTTTATCGACTGCTCCGACCAATTCCAAAGATTCATCTCTCACAACAGCCTTTACAACCTCTTGGCCCATGCGGCCGCAAGCGCCGCTGACTAATACGGTAATCTTCTCCATGATGAAACCTCCTAAAATAAAATCAAAATAAAAACAGCCGGCTTTCAATTCACCGGCTGATAATTCTAGAAGCGCATAGAAGTAAAAAGTAAATTCCTTCAAAGGTTTTCTTCTTACATCAAATGAGATAGCGCTCCACCAAGCTTATCATTGGTGACAGTCTTATACCTATTTGGCACAAAACCAGTATAATAACCTAGCAGTTACTTATACTTCGGCAGTTAACCCTTTTCTTCCAGATCATCAACGCTACTCTTCCTGAAAGTACTCTTGTTACCTGCACCTCTATATCATAAAGATTCACAAATATGAAATTAGTAACAGTTTACACCATTCTCCTAATAGCTGTCAATGAAAATTACCAACTTTTTTGTCTTTATCAAATTTATTAACAGCGTATCACGATTGACCAATCGCGTGAGTATTCACCTCACTAGCCCCATTTTGTGTAAAAATCGAGCTTGCTTGTGATATTTTAGTTCCCGTAGTACGAACCATAGCCAAAATTTTCCCTTGCGTAATCTTTTCTTCATAATCTTTGCTGGCTTCTGCCGGAATACCATAATCAATTAAACCGCCAGCAATCCCGCCAGCTACAGCACCACTTAGAGCTGCCGCAATCGGACCGGCAGCGGCAATCGGACCAATACCGGGAATTGCCAAGGCGCCTGCGCCAACTAGCAACCCGCCAATGCCGCCAAGCGTACCGCCAGCCAAAGCCCCGTCCGTTACATCGTCATTATAAAAATCAGTCGATTCGGCGCCTTCGGCTTGCTGTTTAGCCACAATGTTAATTTCTTCTGTCGTAAATCCTTGTTGACGAAGCTGATTTACAGCCTGTTCTGCCTGGTTTTTCTGTTCAAATGAAGCAACAACCATCGTTACAGAACTGCCTGCTCCCATAGAGCCGCTTACCTGATTTCCCGATTGTGAAGATTTCGCATTAGAAACTTCTGTAGCAAGGGGCGCGCCAGATTCTATCTGACTTGGCTGATTCATAGCTCCCAGCGTAGTCGTTGACCCCGGGCGAACTGTTTGCGACAACGAAGCGTCATAAGCAGACGTAACAGTCCCCGTTTGTGAAGTATCAGTACCTTCTCTCATGTATTTCCCTCCTTAAAATGACAATAAACAAGAATGACTCTTCTTATATTGTCTCTTAAAGCAAGAGAAATATACAAAAGCAAAATTATTCGATTGCTTTCGATGAGCGTCCGTCAACTAAGATAAAATCCTGGCCAATTCGTTTAATCGTCGGCCAAGGAATCGCAGCAATTTTTTCTGAGCGGAAAAATTGCCAAAAGTCGCCATACCGTGGTAGCAGCATAGACTGAATTCTTCCTGTTGCTTCATCAAAGCAAAGCTCACATTCATCAACTACGCCAAGACGTGACCCATCAGCAAGGTTAATGACTTCTTTGCCTTTCATTTCCCATAAGCGCATGCAGTCCACCTTCTCATTCTTTAGTAAAGAATATCCCCCATAAGGGCTGTAGTAAAGTGACAAGGAGCGAGAAAAAAGCGAGAGGGTCAAAGCTTAGTCCATAAATAAATAACACTTCCGGGACAGCAATTTTCAAAAAAGCCGCAGCCATAATCAGCGATAAATAAATTCCCCCTGCCGTTGCCACCAGATCTGTCAATGCCATTGATAACGGTGAAACAGCTGTTTTAAGGGCTGGGCTTTGGCGAATTCGCTTCAGTCGCCATTTGAGCGAAAAGAAAAAGCTAAGGCCCAAACAAGCAAGTAAAAATAATTCGGCCATAATCAGCCTCCTCTTTTTACTAGCTTATGCCAAATCTTTTCCTTTAAGAAGAAAAATTTACTTGCCAGTACTGCCAAAGCCACCTTGGCGCTCTGCTGGCGTTTCATCTTGATCTACCGTGAGATAAGAATAAAAAATCCCCTGAGCTAGACGCATGCCAGGAACTATTTCAAAAGGCTCTTTGCTAAGATTTAGTAAAGCCAACATAATATGTCCTTCATTGTCTGGATTATCATAATAGTCAGCGTCAATAATTCCTTGCCCATTGGCAAGACAAATTCCAGATTTTACAGCTAAGGAAGATCGTATATGAATACCAAGATATTCATTAGACTGCATATACGCCTTTAAGCCAGTCGGTACAAGCGTTACCGTCTGTGGCATTAGAGTAAGTGTGCTCACAGCGGCAATATCATAGCCAGCGCTAAAGCGAGTACTTCGCTTCGGCAAAGCAAAACCAGCTGTTTCATATTGTTTTACCCAACAAAAACCGCGTTGTTTCATCTTAAGAAAACTCCTTTCCTATCTCGAGACTTTGGATCGGACCTAAAGCGGTACAGGACACATCAGCCAAATGGATCGTATCGAGAAAATGCTGTAAGCTCTTTGGAGTAACAGCATCAATTTTAGCCACTACATCTTCTAAAGAAACAAAGCGCTCCAAAGTCAGTTCATTGCGGCCTATACGCGACATACGGCTTCCTGAGCTTTCTAAGCCTAAAAATAGATTACCCTTAAGCTGTTCTTTGCTCTTCTCTAATTCCTGAGCTGAAAATTTTTCTGATTTTAACTTTTGCCAATTTGTTAAAATCAAGTTAAGTACTTCCTGCGCGTTGGTGGGACGAGTGCCGGCATAAACGCTAAAAAGGCCGCAGTCGCGATAACTTGTCTGATACGAATACACAGAATAAGCAAGACCACGTTCTTCGCGAATCGATTGAAATAGACGCGAACTCATGGAACCGCCTAAAAGATTATTCAAAATATGCACATTATAAATATCCGGCGAAAGATAAGTAACACTGGGGAAACTGACACAAATATGAACCTGTTCTGTATCTTTTTCTTCTACTTTTAACGCAGCTTGATAGGAAGGTCGTTTGATCTCTACCGCCTTCGCCTTTCCCTGCAAAGCGCCAAAATATTTTTCTACTATGCGAACTACTTCCTCATGCTGTAAATGTCCGGCAGCAGCAATTACCATATTATCGGGCTGATAGCGAGCCTGGTAATACGCCAGTAGCATTGACTGATTAAACCGTTCAATTGCTTCTTTCGTGCCCAAAATATTGCGTCCCAAAGCATGCTGAGGCCACAACTGCTGTAAATGAAGATCATGGATCATTTCTTCCGGTGCATCTTCATACATATGCAATTCCTCTAGTACAACTTGACGCTCTTTCTCTAAATCCGTTTCTTGAAATTTAGAATGAATCAACATATTCGCTAAAAGGTCCGCTGTGAATTCTAGATGATGATCTAAGACTTTCATATAAAAACAAGTATATTCTTTAGCCGTAAAGGCATTGATTTGTCCGCCGATGGCGTCAACGCGTTCCGCAAGTTCCTGTGCCGTAAACCGATCAGTTCCTTTAAATACAAGATGTTCGAGGAAATGAGAAATCCCATGATTTTCCTCTGTTTCAAAGCGCGATCCCGTACCAATCCAAACACCAAAGCTGATCGACTTTACATGGGATAGTTCTTCCGTGACAACGCGGATTCCATTTGACAGCACCGATTTTTGATACATGATAAGCTCCTTTTTTTCCATAATTCGATCTATTCTTTTCTTAATGTTCGCTTAAGCCGAATTAAATCCTGCCTTTTTCGCGTTTTCTAAAAAACGAAAGCCAAAACAAAGCAATTTAATATACTCTGTTTCGGCTTATTTGTCAATTAAAATCAGATTTTTTATAAGTTAAAATAAGAAGATATGCCTTGGAAAATTCCTTGTGCAATTTGGTTTCGGTAAGAATCACTATTTAACTGGATCGCTTCTTCCTGATTGGACATAAATCCCATTTCAATCAAAATACTTGGCATAGATGGATTACGAATTACGTAAAAATTAGCTTGCTGAACACCCTTATCAACCGCTCCAGTCGTTTGAACCAATGCCCTTTGGACTAATTGAGCCAACTGTGTTGAAGCAGCGCTAGAGTAATAAGTCGTAGCTCCATGAATTGTTGTATCATTATTTTCATTAGAGTGGATGCTGATAAATAAATCAGCCTGATTTTTTTCAGCCATCGCCACTCTTGCTGCTAATTCTTCCGTAAGTGTACTTCCGATCGGAGCCACCGTCTGATCACTGGAACGAGTCATAATCACGGTAGCACCGGATTGCCGCAACAAGTCTCTCACTTTAAGACCAACAGCTAGGTTATTATCAGACTCACGAAAACTACCGACTACTGAACCAGGATTTGTGCCACCATGACCGGGATCTATCAGAATTGTTTTACCGTAAAGAGCTCCTTTACTATTACTGCTCCCGCTATGACTTCCGCCGCTTATCCCGGTTGACGGTAAACTCCCAGAACTGGAAGAATTACTAGAACTAGAAGCACCAATATGCAGCAGTGGTCCTAATATTTTTTCAAAAATAAAGCTAAACAAACCACCTAATAAACCACCGCCTGATGTAGGAGCTGCAACGGTTGATGTAGTAGCAGCCGTTAAAATTTGTGCTACATCAGGCGTAGCTGCGATAGCCGTGGCACTAAAAGATGCAATTTGCACGATACAAAAAATCAACAAAATTAGAATAACTCGTTGTTTCGTTCGCATAAAACTCCTCCTCTATGGAATCCATTTTGTCTGAAGCATTGGCCAAAAATCAGGATCTTCTTCACCTAACTTCCAAAGCGCCGCACCTGCTAAATCATATTTTTTCACCAAATCTAACTTATAGGCCAGACTGCGACTATTCTCAAACCATACTTGATGGCTTGTCCCATCTTTTTCTTGATAGGAAAAATGAGATGATTTACTTGTTTCGTCCCAAAGAACATTCGCTTGGTACTTTTGCTGCAACTTACTGACTTCTCCATACTCTAAACTAGTCACGCCTTTTACTGACCAATCATAACCATAGCCAGCCAAGCCAAGATATAATTTCTTCTTAGGAATAAAATTCAGAGCATAAACTACACTGCGATCTACCCAGCTTATATCAGCAATGGCTCCGGCATCACTCCAAGTTCCGTGATGATCGTAGGTCATTACAATCAGCTTGTCAGTATAACTTGCCAGGGCGGCATAATCATAGACCGCTGCCACATCATTGTTTTCATTTTCTTTTGGAAAAACATCCATCGATACGATATAGCCCTGCGGCTTTAACTCACGACTCAATTCGGCCATAAACGTAGTTAAATCTTGCTTACGTGCAGCTGATACGCCTTCAAAATCAATATTTACGCCATCTAAATGATATTTCTTAATATAGGCGCTTATACTTTCTATCGCTTGACTTCTTGCTGCTTGATTTTCTAGCATAGTATCAATTGGCGCAATTCCAGTTGTCGCTTTTGCATTATTAACAAGCAAGAGTACCTGTCGTTGATTCCTATGAGCTAACGCTACAACAGCTGTATGATCGTCGCCGCCACGATTCGTAAGATCTCCCGTCTCACTCAGAGTAGCCCAAAACGGAGCAATCGTTCCAATTTGATTTGTATGACTCAAAAAATCCTGGTAGGATGATTGATCTTGACCATACCATTCCGCATAAAAGCCAATCAGTTCTTTACCAGAAGAATTCAAAGTATTCTGGCCGGAATGATCTGCAGATGCTGATTGACCAAAAAACTTTCCTAGTAAAAGACCTAGTAAAAGATCCATAATGTTTACTTGTCCAGAGCTACCGCTTGTACTAGCTGTCGTAAACAGATCCTGTGCTGAAAAAGCGGCGGCAGAACGAAGGGGCAAAAACAAGTGAAAAACTAAAGTAATAAACAAGCAATAAGCAAACAACACCCGGCGTTTCTCCATGAAATCCTCCCGACTAATAGCTGACACAAAAAAGCGTAACAAACTTCTTTTAACATTATGTTAACAATGATAACATAGCCTCCCCCAAGGGGCAATTGAACTATTTGGCAAAAAAAGCAGGCCTCACTGGGCCTGCTTTTTCGAAGCAATTACATCAGATACGGTTGTAATTTGATAACCTTCTTCCGTTAATTTTTGGATCAAACCAGGCAAAGCCTGAGACGTTGCAGCCATTGGATGCATTAAAATAATGGCGCCTGGATGAATTTTTTTCATAACTCGGCTCATGATGACTTCTGGTGATGGTTTCTGCCAATCTATCGTATCAATACTCCACAACGTCGTTGTATAACCAAGTTCTTGAGCAGCGAGAAGGACAATATCATTAAATTCACCATAGGGTGGCGCATATAAACGATTTGTTTGCCCTGTAATACTTTCAAGCAATGCAGCTGTTTGCAAAATTTGTTCTTGATTTTTTTCTTTACTCAAACGATTGGGATGAGGATGGTTATAACTGTGATTGGCAATTTCGTGACCTGCTTCAGCTAAACTTTTAACAAGATCCGGATGTTTTTCTGCCCAAATTCCGCCGATAAAAAAAGTAATATGGTAAGGCTTTAATCGTTCCGCCATAATTGGTAAAATATCTTCACCCCAAAACACATTGCAAGCAAAAGCCACTTTCTTCTCGGCCGCGTCGCCTTGATAAATCGGCTGCGGCTTTTCAAAAGCTAAAAAGGGCATAAAGAAAAGAGTAAGACACAACGCGGCACCGCCAAAAAGAAAGCACCAATTTTTCCACCTGCGTGAACCAGAAAAGATCCATACCCTAACCATCTTATCGCCGCCTCATATGATTCGTTTTCTGAAAAAAACTGACTGCCTATATTATATATATTGAACAACTAGGACGCCTATGCAAAAAGAGTCGGCATAAAGCCGACTCTTAAAAAATAATCATTCTGTTGTAGTTATCCTAGATTTGCTCTCGCGTCTCAGTACGAATTTCCATTTCATATTTTGAATCAAATTGACTGCGTACAAAAACCATATGTTCTGTCATCGCTTCCCTAGCCTTTTTCACATCACCAGTGGCAATGGATTCATAAATTGCTTTATGCTGATGCAATAAAATGGAAGAATTTTGTCTATCACTGATAATCAAATAGCGCATATTCACGATATGATGACTCACCACTTCATGAATCGAAGAATATAAGTGATAGAGAAGACGATTATGGCTAGCTTTGGCAATCAGCGTGTGGAAATTCTTATCTACTTCCGCAAGAAGCGGACTTTCCTGAGATGTTTGAAACTCCTGTACACACGCCGCTAAAAGTTGCAATTCCTCAGGTTTAATTTTTTCAGCAGCGAGGCCGGCGCACTGTATTTCAAGCATCGCCCGCACCTCGCTTAACTCTGTCGGATTGTCCTCAAGCATAAAAACAAGTGAGAGTGGTTCAAAGAGTTTTTCTTCCGGAAAAGCAGAAGCGATAAAAGTTCCCTCACCGTGATGACTCACAATAAGGCCAAGCATCTCTAACGCTCTTAAAGCTTCTCTGATCGCTGTACGGCTTACGCCGAGTTGTACGGCCAAGTCTCTTTCTGACGGCAGCTTATCCCCCTTCACCAATCGTTTGTGATAAATCATTTCTTTAATTTGATCAATCACAAGCTCATATAATTTCCGGGTTACAATCTGCTGGAATTTCATTCTGGAGACCCCTTTTCTACAGTCAGTAAAACCAAAAAATCAATCTACAGCAATTACTTTGCCTGGGTTAAGAATATTTTTCGGATCTAAAGCTTGTTTAATTGCTTTCATCATTTTGAGTTCGACAGGACTGCCATATTCTTCTAACAGTTTCAAGCGTTTATAGCCAATGCCATGTTCACCTGACAATTTTCCGCCAACTTCGTAAACAGCTGAATAAATTTCATGCTGCAGTTTCGGCAGTTTATCATGCCATTCTTCTTCAGACAGCTGATCTTTCAAAATATTAGCATGAATATTGCCATCACCGGCATGACCCGCGCAATGAATTGCGATATTATATTTTTGACCAATTTCAGCGATTTTTTCTACAGTCTCAGGAATTTTATTCATCGGAACTACAATATCTTCCATGGAGAAAATCAAGCTGCGAGACCGATCAGCTTCAGCATAAGCTTTTCTTGCTTTCCAAATTCGTACAGGATCAGCTACAAGAACGCTCATAGCGCCATGTTCAGTAGCCAATTCATCAATTGTAACGCATTGTTCTTCCAGAAGTTCTTCATTGTCGCCTTCAATAGAGATAATGATATAGTGACCATCTTCACTATTTGGCAATTTTTCATTCAAGAACTTTTCACAACATTTAATCGACTCATTGTCCATAAATTCAACACAAACAGGCGTAATTCCTGCTGCCATAACCTTAGGTACAATGCCAATTGCTGTCTTCAAATCAGGGAATACAGCTAAAAGATCAAATACATTTTTCGCCAAAGGAACCAGTTTGAGATAGCATTTGGTAATAACGCCTAGCGTTCCTTCTGAACCAATCATCAAATTAACAAGGCTATAGCCAGTAGAATCTTTTTTGCATTTGCCGCCTAATGTTACAAGTTCGCCATCAGCTGTTACAATTTCCACACCATTAACCTGTTGACGAGTCGTACCGTATTTTACGGCTTTATTACCGCCAGCATTTGTAGCTACGTTACCTCCGATAAAAGAACTGTCACCGCTGCAGGGATCGCCAGCATAGAGGAAGCCTTTTTCATTGGCAGCTTTTTGTACATTGGCTGTCGTAGCGCCAGGTTCTACCACCATAAACATATTTTCTTCATCAATTTCTAAAATTTTATTCATCCGTTCTACGGAAAGAACGATGCCGCCGTATAAAGCAACTGATGCGCTTGTGAAAGCCGTACCGCCGCCACGAGCGATAATGGGTACATTGTTATCAGAAGCCAATTTTACAATTTCAGCTACTTCTTCTGCCGTTTCTGGTAAAACAACCGCTTCCGGCAATTTCGTATAGTGAGAATCAGTCAATTCATCATGAGAATAAGGTTCTAATTTGTCTGCATCAGTATAAACAAATTTTTCACCAACAACGCCTTTTAACTGTTCAACTAATTCTTTTGTCACTTGATTGTACTTGCTCATGGTATCGTCTCCTTTTTTATAAGTGGTAAAGTGGTATTACCAATTTTCCTTACTCTCAGAATACTTTGTTTACTATTTTTTGTCTATCAGAGAAATTCGGCAAAAAAACTTCTTATTGAGCCTTATAGGCAGTATTTAGCAAATTCTTTGCCTTCATTCAAGTCTTTGCGATATTTTACAATAAATTTGATCCCTATCCGATAAATCTTCATAGCTACTATGATTTTTATAAAAAGAGATGAGTAGCGTTTACGAAATATACCCAAGCCCCTAACAGCAGCGTATAAAGTAAACAATATCCAGCTGTAGCACGAAGAATATCGCCTTCAATTCCGACTTGCCCGGTCGCCGATGTAGCAATAGCAATACTTTGCGGCGAAATCATCTTGCCAGCTGTAGCGCCGCTTGTATTGGAAGCTGTGATCCAGGTTGGATCGGCGCCAATTTGAATCGCTGTCTGTTTTTGTAAAGCACCAAACAAGACATTGGCATTTGTATCACTGCCAGTAACAAAAGTGCCAAGAGCGCCGATAATCGGTGCAATAAAGGGATAAAAGCTGCCTGTAGTTTGGGCAAGAGCAAAGGCAATATCCGATACCATGCCAGCATAACCCATAACTTTAGCCAGAGCAACAATCGAAACAACTGTAATTGTTGTTTTCTGAAGTTGTACGCAGGTTTTTTTGAAAACAGCACCCAAATCGCTGCCAGAAGCACCTTGCAATAAGCCGCCAATCAGTGCGCCTAGCAAAATTAACGTGCCAGGTGTTAAAATCCAGGCAATCGACATAGGTTTGCCGCCTGGTCCGTAATAAATCTGCACGGAAGATTGAATGGTTCCCAGCATTTTGCTTACAGCCGGCCAAACAGCGTTGTTCGTTCCTAAAATAAACACAAATAAAAGTACATAAGGTGACCAAGCAATACATTGCTCTTTAAAAGTCGTTTCAAAAACAACTTTTTTCTGCGCCGTATTTGCTTCATCAGGGAAACGCCAATCCTCAGCAGGCGGCGATATTTTATTCCAAAGAACAATGACAGCCATTGAGCAAACAGAGCCAACAATGGATGTGAGTTCCGGTCCCATATAAGCGGCAATAATCAATTGCGGCACGGCAAAAGCAAACCCGGCAGCAATCGCCATACCAGTGACCCCTTTAAAACCGGAAACACTTTTTGTCATAATCCAAATTAGCGCAAGTGGTATTACAATTACGAAAGGAGTTAACTGAATCGCACAGTCTAAAGTCAATCTAAGTACATCAAGATCAGCTACTTTAGCCAAGGTAATTACAGGAATCCCTACAGCGCCAAAAGCAACTGGCACGGTATTGGCAATCAAGCAGATGACAGAGGCGAAAAAAGGATGAAATCCTAAACTGATTAGGATGGCAGCTGGAATTGCAACAGCAGTACCAAACCCGGCAGCCGCTTCCAAAAAAGCGCCGAAGCCCCAAGCAATTAAGAGCGCCTGGACACGGCGGTCACTGGAAAAGCTAGCCATGACACCTTTAATTTTATCCATTGCCCCTGTTTGTAGCGTCATATTATAAGTAAAAATAGCTGCAAAAATAACCCATAGAATTGGCCAGATAGCCAAAACAGCTCCGTCTAAAGCGCCTGTTATTACCAGACTAACTGGCATTTGCCAGGCAAGAGCCGCGAGAGCCATACTCAGAACCATAGCAATAAAGCAGGTCTTATGAGCCGGCATTTTCCATACGCCAAGACTTAACAAAAGCCATAAGAGTGGAATAAAAGCTACAAGAGCTGATAATCCAATGCCAAGCGGATGTTGGACAATTTGCCACATAATATTGAATCCCCTCACTTATTCTTTTATCTGTGACGAAAAAAACGATGGCGATTTTCCATAAATCACTCTGTGTAAATGCTAGACGCCTTTCTGACCGCTCATACCCTTTTCTATAACTGTTTCTCCCCTATATCCAAGCCTCCTTTCATCATTCGCTTAAGGAAAGAGACCTGATGGTCAGACCAGTAATCCAACAATTTCATTATAAAACTTTTTATCTATATAGTCTATATTTTTAAATATTTGTGAAAAAAATAACCATTCAAAACAATTTGCAGGCAAAATATTTATATAAAAAAAGAACCAGCTATCAGCTGATTCTTCTGTTATTATTCGGATTTTTCGCTACTTTGTTCTTTTTCTTGCTGCAATAAAAGCTCTTTATGTGAAAGATTTACACGGCCCTGACGATCAATTTCAGTGACTTTAACCTGAATTTCATCACCGACAGCAACAACATCTTCAACCTTAGCCACTCGTTCCTTGGCTAATTGGGAAATATGAACAAGTCCTTCTTTCCCTGGCAAAATTTCCACAAAAGCGCCGAAATTCATGAGACGTGTTACTTTGCCATTATAAATACCGCCAACTTCTACATCGCGTACGAGATTCTCAATCCAAGCAACAGCCTTATCGCCAGCTTCGCGCTGCACAGCAGCAATAAAGACTTTACCGTCATCTTCAATATCAATGGTAACGCCTGTTTCTTCAATAATCTTTTTGATAATCTTACCGCCTGGCCCAATTACATCGCGAATTTTATCGGGATGAATCTGCATAGTAATAATGCGTGGCGCGTAAGCAGAAAGCTCACTGCGTGGTACAGAAAGCGCTTCAAGCATTTTCCCACGAATATGCATACGGCCTCGTTTGGCTTGTTCCAAAGCCGCTTGAAGAATTTCTCGCGTAATACCGGCAATTTTAATATCCATCTGAATCGCTGTAATCCCTTGATCTGTGCCAGCTACCTTAAAGTCCATATCGCCGAGCGCATCTTCCATCCCTTGAATATCCGTCAAAATAGTGAAGTGCTCACCGTCTTTTACAAGCCCCATCGCCACACCAGCTACAGGCCGTTTAATAGGAACACCAGCATCCATCAAGGACAAACTGCTGCCGCAGACACTGGCCATAGAACTAGAACCATTTGATTCTAAAATTTCTGATACAAGTCGAATGGCATAGGGAAACTCAGTTTCTGATGGAATAACTGGTAACAAGGCTCGTTCTGCCAAGGCGCCATGACCGATTTCACGGCGACCAGGACTACGCTGCGGTCGTGTTTCGCCAGTGCTATAAGGTGGGAAGTTGTAGTGATGCATGTAGCGCTTCGAATCTTCCACGCCAACACCGTCTAAAATCTGAGCGTCGCCTAAAGCGCCGAGAGTAGTCAAAGTTAAGGCTTGCGTTTGCCCACGCGTAAAGAGCGCTGAACCATGAGTTCTCGCGAGTAAGCCAACTTCGCAAGTAATTGGACGAACTTCTTCTAGCGCACGACCATCAGGACGAATTTTATCAACAGTAATCATGCGGCGTACAATTTGTTTTAAGAGCTTTTGCATTACATAGCTTACAGCCTTGCCGTTTTCCGGATAGACTTCTGCAAAGTGTTCCGCTGCCTGACTTTTCACTGTCTGAATCTGTTCTTCGCGGATCTGTTTATCAGGATGCTTTACAGCCTCTGTTAATGGATCTGTCAAATAGGCACGTACAGCCGCATCTATTTCAGGATCTACAGCAAAGAGTTTTACTTCCATTTTTTCTTTGCCCACTTCGGCCATCATTTTCTCCTGAAATGCCACGAGTTCTTGAATGACTTTATGGCCAAACATAATTGCTTCTAATACGGTTTCTTCGCTGAGTTCATGAGCGCCGGCTTCTACCATCAAAACGGCATCTTTCGTACCAGCTACAGCCAGATTTAATTCGCTTTTCGCTTGCTGATCCACACTAGGATTCACAATATATTCGCCATCAATCAAACCAATACGCACCCCACCGATCGGACCATTAAAGGGAATATCCGAAATACTTAAGGCGCAGGAAGCACCGATCATCGCGGCCATATCTGGCGGATTATCTTGTTCAACTGATAAAACTGTGGCAATGATTTGTACGTCATTACGGAAGCCTTCCGCAAATAAGGGACGAATAGGTCGGTCAATCAAGCGGCAAGTTAAGATTGCCGACTCACTAGGACGCCCTTCCCGTTTAATAAATCCTCCAGGAATTTTCCCTACAGAATAAAGTTTTTCCTCATAATCCACTGTCAAAGGAAAAAAGTCAACGCCTTCGCGCGGCGCTGCTGAAGCAGTAGCTGTAACAAGAACAGCCGTATCGCCATAACGGACAAGAACGGCACCGTTTGCTTGTTTTGCCATCTTGCCTGTCTCTACGGTCAGCTCACGCCCACCTATTTCAATAGAAAAACTATGCATACCCGATAATCCTCCTCTTTTTCTAACCCATTTCTTTATCCAAAGATAATCTCTTCGACATTTTTCTTATTATTTCCTGTTTCCAAGAAATTAAACAAGAGAAAAAGGAAACAGGCCATATTCTTTCCCATATAATAAAAAAGCGGTCTAAGCCGCTTTTTTTTACTTGCGAAGATGTAATTTTTCAATAATGGTGCGGTAACGTTCGATTTCAGTTTTGCGAAGATAGTTCAGCAAACCACGACGCTGACCAACCATTTTCAAAAGACCACGACGAGAATGATGATCTTTCTTATGTTCTTTCAAATGATTCGTCAAGTAGTTAATTCTTTCCGTAAGAATTGCAATTTGCACTTCCGGTGATCCCGTGTCACTTTCATGAACACGATAGGTTTCAATTAGCTGTTGTTTTAATTCTGGTGTTAACATAATAAAAAAGCCTCCTTAAAGTCATTAGAATCGCCAATAGCCAAGAACATCGCTGGAGAATCGACGACCCTCGCTATGGTTTCCTTCGAATCCTTGCTTATTTTAGCATAGGTCTCTGCAAAAGTAAAGCTAGCCCTTAGAGAAAAATCTGCGAGCCTTTTGTATGTCTAATTCCATTTGCGCAATTAAAGCATTAACATCTGAAAAAGTGATTTCTTGGCGTAAATGTTCCTGCATAAATACAGAAACTTCCTGCCCGTACAAACTTCCCGAAAAATCCAGCAAAAATACTTCTAGGCGCCGCTCTTCACCATGAAAAGTAGGATTTGAACCAATGTTAGCCACTCCTTGGTAAACCATTTCAGCCACTTTCATAGTTACCGCATAAACACCGTCAGCTGGTAATAATATACTTGGATCTACCGCAACATTTGCGGTGGGAAACCCGAGCAGACGGCCACGCTGATCACCAGTAACGACAAGCCCCTGCAATTCATAGGGCCTGCCAAGAAAGTTCATAGCTTCCTGTACTTTTCCGTCTGTTAACAAACTGCGAATTAAAGTAGAACTAACAGTGGCACCGTCTTTCGTAACCATAGCAAAAACCTCAACGGCAAACCCCAAGAGTTGACCGGCTTGACGCATCATTTCGCTATTGCCTTGTCCCTTATAGCCATAGGAATAATTGTCACCAATGACAATTAAATAGGGCTGAAGGCTTTTCACAAGCAACGCAACAAAATTCTGCGGCGTAATTTTAAAAAACTCTTCGGTAAAAGGAATCGTCACAAGTATATCTAGCCCCATATCTGCCAGTAGCTGCGCTTTGCGCTCTTGGGTCATTAAAAGTTTTGGCGAATGATCTGGGAAAAGAATAGCGCGGGGATGATTACTGAAAGTAAATAAAACGCTAACTCCGCCTGACTCTTTTGCCGAAGTAATTACTTTTTCCACAAGCTGGCGATGACCAATGTGCAATCCGTCAAAAGTCCCTAAGGCAATGGCCGCAGGGGAAAGCTGCGTCGGCAAATCTGCCAAACTTTTGTATATCTTCATCTTAGAGTCTCTCCTCAGCTCCTAGAACTTTTTGCGGCAAAAGCTTTTTACCGCAATCCGACTGTTTGCCAATTCCTAGCAAGTCTCCCTGCTTCGTAAAAACTGCGTAAGTTGTACCAACTGCTCCAGATAAAAGAAGAAAGCGACCGTGAATAAAATCATCAGCTTCCTTATCATTTAGCTGACACATCGGCAAATCTCTAAGTACCTGGCTAGGCGCTACAAGATATTTAAGAGGCTCTTTCGCTATTTCCTCCGCTGTAGCAGCTGAAGCAATTGAAAATCCGCCGACAGCAGTTCGAAGTAAGAAGGTAACCGTACCGTGCATGTGCAGGCTTCTTGCTAAATCCCTGCCTAAAGACCTGATGTAAGTGCCTTTCGAACAAATTACATCAAATAAAACACTTTGCTCTTGAACTGCCAGAAGATCAATTGCCTCAATTTCGACTTTACGACTAGGCACTTCGACTGTTTTTCCTTCCCGCGCTAGTTCATAAAGTTTTTTCCCGCCTTGTTTAATAGCGGAATAAATCGGCGGTGTTTGTTCAATGGTGCCCAGAAAAGCAGCCAAAGCGGCTTGAATCTCTTGTTCACCGAGCTTACGCACAGGACTTTTAGCTGTAATCTGACCAGCTTCATCACCAGAGTCAGTCTCATAGCCGAAAGTAAGTTCAACACGATACTGTTTATTGGCATTTGCCGTATATTCAATGAGGCGTGTAGCCTGCCCTATGGCGACAGGTAACACTCCGGCCGCTGCCGGATCAAGCGTTCCGGCATGCCCCACTTTTTTTAGACCATAGGTGCGCCGCACAAAAGAAACGACATCATGCGATGTCATACCTGGCGGCTTTAAAAAATTCAGAAACCCACTTGTCATTCCTTATTCTCCAATTCCCGAACCGCTAGCTTACATATCATTTCTTTGGCTGCAGAGATAGTGCCTATAAAGGTGCACCCTGCTGCCCGTACATGACCGCCGCCGCCAAGAGCCAAAGCAATTTTACTGACATCGACGTGTTTAGAGCGCATACTGATCCGAACAGTCTGTTCATCAACTACTTTGAATAAAGCAGAAACCTCTACTCCCTCTATACTTCGCGGATAATTGATTAGCCCCTCGGTATGATCACTGCCTTTGGCTAAAACTTCTGGCGATGCCGTCAAAAAAGCAATTTGATTATCAGCAAAAAATTCCAGCGTTTTAAGAATATCTGCCATAGTAGTAAGACTTTCTACCGAACGCAATTCTAGCGTTTCGGCAATTTTATGGGGCTGCGCTCCAGCCTCCATCAGTTCGGCAGCAAAACGCATCGTCTGCGGTGAAGTGTTGGTATATCGGAAGAAGCCAGAGTCTGTAGCAATCCCGGTATAAAGACAAACAGCCATATCAGCCGAAACAACTGCTTCAGTTTCTCTAAGTAATCCGTAAATAATTTCTGATGTGGCCGAAGCCGCTGTATCCAAAAAGAGATAGTCCGCAAAAGCTGTATTTGATACGTGATGATCAATATTTAGCACTGGTGCCTTCACAGTTTCCTTGACTTTGCCAAGGCGTTCTTCATCACTAGCATCAAGGACGACAAGAAGATCCGCCTGAACCGGTGAAACAGGCTGAAAAATGTTCTCATGGCCGGGAAGAAAGAAAAGATAGGGCGGGACAATATCGTCAAGCAGCATGTCTACTTTTTTCCCTTGTTGACATAAGTAAAAATAAAGACCTAGCATTGCACCCAGACAATCTCCGTCTGGGTGCACATGAGGCGTCAAAACAATATGCTGGGCCTCGGCAAAAAGCTCATGCACTTTTGCTGCTGTAACCTTCATCTTATTGACCGCCTTCTTCCGCCTTAATCTTCAACAGAAGTTTTTGTATATGATCACTATAATTTAATGATTCATCAAGATGGAGCGTCAATTCCGGTGTCATACGCAGGCGAATGCGTTTGCCCACTTCAGAACGCATATGGCCGAGAGCTCGTTGCAAGCCCTCCCACGTAGCAGCCTTTTCTTCATCACTGCCCATGAGGCTTAAGTAGACCTTCGCACTGCGCAAATCTCCTGTAGCCTCTACCTGTGTTACGGTAACAAAGCCAATTCGGGGATCTTTCAGCTCTGTGAGAATCATTTTGCTTAATTCTTGTTTAATAAGTTCCTGTACTTTTTCAACGCGCAGTTGACCCATCACTTTTTCCTTCCTTTCTTACGACTGGACGGATGGTTTTACTTCTTCCATAACGAAGGCTTCAATAATATCGCCTTCCTTAATATCACGGAATTTTTCCACAGTAACGCCACATTCATAACCAGTTGCTACTTCTTTCGCATCATCTTTAAAGCGTTTCAGTCCATCCACAACGCCTTCATGAATAACAATGCCATCGCGAATAATTCGAACTTGCGATTTATTCGTGATTTTGCCTTCAAGTACGTAAGAACCAGCAATCGTAACTGAGGAAATCGTAAAGACTTTACGCACTTCCACACGACCAAGCACATTCTCTTTAAAGGTAGGTGCGAGCATACCAGTAATAGCCGCCTGTACATCATTAATGGCATCATAAATTACGCGATACGTACGAATATCGACTTTTTCTGCTTCCGCCGCTTTACGTGCATTATTGTCAGGACGTACATTAAAACCGATAATGAGTGTATTTGATGCAGAAGCCAACATGACATCAGATTCATTAATAGCGCCGACAGCCGCATGAATTACATTTACACGCACTTCATCATTTTTCAGATTCAAGAGCGCTTGTTTCAGCGCCTCAATAGAGCCTTGTACATCCGCTTTTACAACAATATTTAACTCTTTTAAATTACCTTCCTGAATTTGCTTGAAAATATCTTCCAAGGAAACTTTCGAAGATTGTTGCATTTCTTCTGTACGCTTTTTCGCCAATCGTTTTTCGGCAATACCACGAGCAATTTTTTCATCGACAGCTTCTAAAATATCGCCTGCTTCAGGCACATCAGAAAGCCCTAAAACTTCAACAGGTGTAGACGGACCCGCTTTTTTTACTTTTTCACCACGGTCATTAACCATAGCTCTTACTTTACCATGAGCGGTACCAGCAATAATGGAATCGCCAATGCGAAGTGTCCCCTTTTGCACAAGTACTGTAGCAACAGGGCCACGACCTTTGTCAAGCTGTGCTTCGACGATGGTACCATAAGCCATCCGATCTGGATTGGCCTTTAATTCTTGCATTTCAGCCACTAAAAGAATCATTTCTAATAGTTCAGGAATGCCGCTTTTCTGATGAGCTGAAACGGGTACCATAATGGTATCGCCGCCCCAGTCTTCTGGAATCAAGCCATGATCTGCTAACTGTTGTTTTACTCGGTCAGGATTGGCTCCGGTCCGATCCATTTTATTAATGGCTACGATAATTGGTACATTGGCCGACTTGGAGTGATTAATTGCTTCAATCGTCTGAGGCATCACACCATCATCAGCTGCCACAACGAGAATCGAAATATCTGTTACTTGAGCACCGCGGGCACGCATAGCTGTAAAGGCTTCATGACCAGGCGTATCAAGAAAAACGATTCGTTTGCCTTGATAATTCACCTGATAGGCACCGATATGCTGCGTAATGCCACCAGCTTCAGAAGCCGTTACATTCGCTTTACGTATCGAATCCAACAGCGATGTCTTACCATGGTCAACATGGCCCATAACAGTTACAACAGGCGAACGCGGCACAAGATCTTTCGGATCATCAATGACTTCCGGCGTTTCTGTCGGATCTACTTCTGGCGGCAAAGCTTCTACTGTCACACCAAATTCTGCCCCTAAAAGCACTGCCGTGTCAAAATCGATTTCCTGATTAATTGTGGCCATAACGCCAAGCCCCATGAGCTTTTTAATAATTTCGCCAGCTTCACGACTGCATTTAGAAGCGAAATTTTTAACACTAATCTGTTCGCCTACTAAGATATGGGTTGGTTTCGGAATTTCCATTTTGGGCGCTGGCGGCGCCTGATGTGTTCTATGGCGATTATTATTTTGGGGACGGTTCCGATTCTGATTGTTATTCTGTCCACGGCCAGCAAAGTTATTATTGCGCGACTGTTGATTCCCGTTACGATTTCCTGGCGCATTATTTCTATTATTCTGTCCTGGCCGATTATTACCGCCAGCAGGGCGATTTGTCGTCTGTGGGCGATAATTAGTACCTTGCTGCTGAGTATTACCACTATGTTGTGTATTACTATTATGCTGTGTATTACCGCTATACTGCGTATTACCGCTACGCTGCATATTACCACTATGTTGCGTATTACCGCTATGTTGTGTATTACCGCTATGTTGTGTATTACCACTACGCTGTGTATTATTATAAGGCGGTCGATTATTTGTATTTCTTTGTTCATTACCGCGATTTTGGCCTTGGTAATTTGGCCGATTATTGTAGGTTCCGCTCTGTTGCGAGGCGCCTTGATGCTGATTATTAGGCGATTTCACACCGGGAGCGCCTGTTTGCTGGCGCGGCTGATTGCCCTGACCGTAACTTCGTTGTTGCTGCGAATATTGCGGCCGTCCACCTGATGGATTTTGTCCTTGTCGATTTGCAGCTTGCGGTCTTGCCTGTGATGAATTGCTAGACACAGCCTGTTTTGGCGCAGTCTGTTCTTTATGTACCGTCGGCGTCGGTGTAGCTTTTCTGGCAAAAGTCCGATCAACCAAAGCTTTCGCCGCCTCATCAACGCTGCTCATATGGTTCTTCGCCACCATATTATTGCGCGTTAAAATATCAATAATAACTTTACTTGTTGTATCATATTCTTTTGCTAACTCATAGACTCTGTATTTTGACATTGAGCCACCCCCAAATTTCTCTTACTCTCCCATTTGACTAAACTCCTTATGTACAGCATTAGAAAAACCTTTATCTGTAAGAACCAGCGCAGCGCGCTCTCCCTTGCCGACAGCCAATCCAAGCTCCACCTTCGTCAGTGCTGTAATACAAGGCACCTGATAATAAGAAGCCATATCATTATAGCCTTTTTTTGTAGCCTCCGAAGCATCCTGCGCAATTACGAGCAAATGGGCCTGTCCTGCCTTGACCGTTTTTTGCACTTGTGCATCGCCAGAAGCAATTTTTCCTGCTTTTTGCGCTAAGCCAAATAAAGAAAACATTTTTTTTACATTCATTCTTGTTCCACCGATTCCAACAATACTTGATACACCGCCGGATCAATCACTTGTTTTAACGAGCGTTCCAAGCGCTTCCCTTTAAAAGCTTGTTCTAAACAAACTTTGCTTTTGCAGACATAGGCGCCTCGCCCAGCTTTCTTACCAGTCGGATCAATCGATACTTCGCCCTCGGGCGAACGAACAATTCGCGTCAACTCTTTTTTGTTTTTCAACTCTTGACAACCAACGCACAATCGCTGCGGTATCTTTTTTTGCTTCATCATGATTACTCCTCAGCAGCCAGCGCCTGCGATTCTGACTTGATGTCAATTTTCCAGCCTGTCAATTTAGCGGCCAGCCGCGCATTCTGACCTTCTTTGCCAATAGCTAGAGAAAGCTGATAGTCAGGCACAATCACTTTTGATACTTTTTCAATTTCATTGACTTCTACGGAAACAACTTTTGCCGGGCTTAAAGCATTGGCAATATATTTTTCCGGATCAGTATTCCATTTTACAATATCAATTTTTTCGCCTTTTAGTTCATTTACGATTGTCTGTACTCGCATGCCTTTATGACCGACGCAAGAACCGACTGGATCAATATCTTCATCACGAGAATGAACCGAAATTTTGGAACGCAAACCAGGTTCTCTCGCTACCGATTTAATTTCTACAATGCCATCATGGATTTCGGGAACTTCCAATTCAAATAGACGTTTCAATAGACCAGGATGCGTTCTAGATACCATAATTTGCGGCCCTTTTGTCGTCTTTTTCACTTCAATAATATATGTCTTTAACCGATCACCATGTTTATAGGCTTCCCCGGCCATCTGTTCTGACGGCGCCAAAATAGCCTCTGCTTTTCCTAGATCAATAAATACATTTTTCTGTTCAATACGCTGTACAATGCCTGTTACAATATCGCTTTCCCGACTAGAAAACTCTTCGTAAATAATGCCCCGTTCCGCTTCACGAATCCGTTGTACTACGACTTGTTTAGCTGTTTGAGCCGCAATACGACCAAAATTTTTCGGCGTCACTTCAATTTCAACTACGTCTTCTAGCTCATAACGCCAGTCCATAGCTCTGGCATCTTTCAAGTCAATCTCCAGACGCTCATCTTTTACTGCTTCCACTACAGTTTTACGAGCATATACATGAATCTCGCCAGTCACTCGATCTAATGACACGCGCACATTCTGAGCTGAACCGAAATTTCGTTTATAAGCAGAAATTAACGCCGCTTCAATGGCATCAAACAGCACCACAGGAGCAATTCCCTTCTCCCTTCCTAATTCTTCAAAAGCCTGCATAAACTCTGCATTCATTATTTTTCCCCCTATTTAATTTTCCTCTAAAATTCAATGTACAATCTAACTTGCGAAACCTTGTCTTTGGGAAAAGAGCGACGTTCACCATCAAGGTCTAGCAAAATGCAGCCATCTTCCAAGCCAAGCAGAATTCCATCAAAACTTTTTTGCCCATCGAGCGGCGCAAAAGTATGAACAGTTACCTTATCGCCTTTATGACGAACAAAATCCCGCTCTTTTCGCAGTTGCCGATCAAGACCGGGTGAAGAAACTTCCAAATAGTAACTTTCCGGAATAGGGTCTAGCTCATCAAGTTTATTTTCGAGCTGTTCACTAACAAATTGGCAGTCTTCTAGTTCAACACCGCCAGGCTTATCAAGATAAACACGCAAAAACCAATCCCGTTCTTTTACATATTCTACGTCAACGACTTCCATGTCACGACCTTGGATAATTTCAACAACCAGACTTTCCACAAGTGCTTCAACTCTTGCATTTGCCATTCACTCATAACCCCCATATAAAACATTACAATTATTATTTCCTAATAATGCCACTTGTTATACTGGTTAAATCACTGATCACCCATAAGAGGAAAGAGTGGGCATAGACCCACTCTCCGAGAAAACTAAGATTTCATACTCTAGTAATTATATCATAAACGATCATCGGTGACAACTATGCCGCTTCAACCAAAAAGCATCATCTGATCGGTTTCCGACATGCCATTCAGGCAGTTTTGCGAACGCAAAAGCTCAATAATCGTTTTCGAAATATGACTACGAGTTCTAAGATCTTCAATAGAAGAAAATGAGCGTTCTTCACGGGCTTGCACAATGTGCAAAGCGGCATTATCGCCTAATCCTTGTAGTCCCGCCAATGGCGGTAAAAGACCGTTATCAACAATGCTAAATTTTGTTGCATCAGAACGATAAAGATCTACCTTATGAAAGGTGAAACCACGTAAATACATTTCCAAGGCCATTTCTAAGATCGTTTGCAGACTCTTTTCCTTCACAGCTAAAGTATTGCCTTTTTGTTCAAATTCTAGTAACTTTCGTTTAATAGCTAGTAGACCTTCACAAATCAGCGACGCATCAAAATCGTCAGCTCGTACCGTAAAATAAGAAGCGTAAAAGGCGAGCGGATAATGAACCTTGCAGTAAGCAATCCGATAAGCCATCATAACATACGCCACAGCATGAGCCTTAGGAAACATGTACTTGATTTTCTGACAAGATTCAATATACCAGTCAGGTACCGACTTGGCCTTCATCTTTTCCACCATATCAGGTTTTACGCCCTTGCCCTTACGGACACTCTCCATAATTTTAAAAGCATCAGAAGGATCAAGGCCCTTATGAATTAGATAAACCATGATATCATCACGTGCCGAAATGGCTTCTGAAAGTTTCGCTGTACCAGCCTTAATTAAATCCTGCGCATTATTCAGCCATACATCCGTTCCATGCGAAAAACCACTAATTCGAACAAGTTCACTAAATTTTTGTGGTTTCGTATCTTCTAGCATCTGCCGCACAAATTTCGTACCAAATTCAGGAATACCAAAAGTACCGACAGTACTACCCAACTCAGAAGGCGTTAGATTTAAGGCCGTTGTTGATGAAAAAAGGCTCATTGTTGCGTCATCATCAAAAGGAAGCGTTTTGGCATCAAGTCCAGTAAGATCCTCTAGCATACGAATCACTGTCGGATCGTCATGTCCCAGAATATCAAGCTTTACGAGCCGACTGCTAATGGAATGATAATCAAAATGTGTCGTAATGGTCGACGAATTTTTATCATCAGCTGGATATTGAATCGGTGTAAAATGGTGCACATCCATATCGCGCGGAACAACCATAATACCACCAGGATGCTGGCCTGTTGTCCGTTTTACGCCAGTGCAGCCAGAAACTAAATGATTAATATGGGCATTTCGCACATTTTCGCCGCGATCAGTATAATAGTTTTTCACAAAGCCATAAGCCGTTTTTTCCGCAATCGTTGAAATGGTTCCAGCACGAAATACATTATCCTTACCAAAAAGCTCTTCTGTATACTTATGAGCCACAGGCTGATAATCGCCAGAAAAGTTAAGATCAATATCAGGAACTTTATCACCATGGAAGCCCATAAAAACCGCAAAGGGAATATCATGGCCGTTTTTGGCCATCGGTTTATGGCAAGTGGGACAATCCTTATCAGGTAAATCGAAACCACTGCCATAGGTACCGTCGGTAACAAACTCGCTATGCTTACATAGCGGGCAGCGCCAGTGAGGCGGCAGTGAATTTACTTCTGTAATATCCGTCATATGTGCGACAAAAGAAGAGCCGACAGATCCCCGCGAGCCAACAAGGTAACCATCATCAAGCGATTTTTTTACAAGTTTGTGAGCAATCAAATATAAAACAGCAAAACCATGATTTATAATCGAATCAAGTTCATATTTTAAACGATCAGCCACAATTTGCGGCAAAGGTTCGCCATAAAGCGCCTTAGCTTTTTCATAGGACATGCTTTCAATCGCTTCTTCTGCACCAGGAATCTGCGGTGAATAGAGTTCATCAGGAATTGGCTTAAAGACTTCCACCGAAGCGGCTACGGCCTGAGGGTTCTTGACAACAACTTCGTAAGCCCTTTCCTTGCCTAAATAGGAAAATTCGATCAGCATTTCTTCTGTTGTATGAAGATACAAGGGCGGCTGTAGGGCCGCATCGGCATAATGCTGACCACACATTAAAATTTTCCGATAGACTTCATCTTCAGGATGAAGAAAGTGAACGTCGCCAGTAGCTACAACCAGCTTATTCAACTTATCAGCCAATTCTACGACCTTACGATTAATCTGCCGCAAGCCTTCATGATCAGGCACCATTCCCTGACGGACTAGAAATTCATTATTACCGATTGGTTGTATTTCTAAATAATCGTAGAAAGAAGCGATTTCTAACAATTTTTCCTCTGATGCACCAGCGACAATAGCACGAATTAATTCACCTGCTTCGCAGGCAGAACCAATAATCAAGCCTTCACGATGTTCGGCTAAGACTCGGCGGGGAAGACGCGGTTTGCGATGCAAATATTTTAGATGAGAGATTGATACTAGCCGATAGAGATTACGTAAACCGATCAAGTTTTTCGCCAAAATAATAACATGATTTGATTTCGTAATATCTTCCTCGCAAAGATAGCCTTCCATCCCATAGATAATCTTTATCCCCGCTTTTTCAGCCACTTCCTGTGCTTCTGGAAAAGCTTGTACGACGCCATGATCTGTAATCGCAATAGCTGGATGTCCCCAATCAGCAGCTGTCTGCACCAGACTTTTTACCGAAGCAACACCATCGAGCGTACTCATTCTAGTATGAGCATGAAGTTCCACTCTTTTTTCAGCGGCTTCATCAGAACGCTTGACCTTAGCGGTGCCGCGACAAAGGCTATCGGCAAAGAGCACTAACTCCAAGGCAAATTTATCATATTGTACAGATCCTTTTACTTTTACAGCCATTCCTTTTTTTAGGGCAGCCGCCACTTTTTCATACTGTTCTTTCGTATCAAAAAATGCTTTGCCGCTGATTCCGTCTGTATCATCAGCCAGATCAAAGGTCAATAAAAACCGGCCCGAACGAAGCTCTTTTAGATCAAAGTTAACAATTTGACCCGAAAGGACCACATTGCGCTGCTCTTCCTGAATTTCATGAATTGGTACCGATGTATCTTTAAAATTCTTACCGAAAATTAACGGACTGTCTTCTTTCTTACTATCCGCTTCTTGCAAATGTCCTTGTATGGCTTCCAAATACTCTGGCGTAATAAAATCATCGTCAGAAGGTGGCGGTACTTTTTCATTACAGGCAATGTCGATGCTAACAGACTGACCTAGTTCACTTAAAAAGAATTTTTCCAGTCGTAACTGCACCTGATTTTTCTCTAACATGTAAGCTGTCATCTGGCCACTTGTCTCTAAGAGCAGGCGATTTCCCTTTACACGGCGCTCTGCCGACATGAGTAAATGCTTTAAACCTAAGTCACGCTGCGCCAGTTGTTGAACGACTTTTTCCCATTCTTGTTCCACATATTCAGACAAAGTCACTTTGACAACTGGCATAAAGGTAAAATTGACATAAGCAAGACCGCAGTTTTCTGTCAAATAGGCTTTCGCTTGTTCTAATAAGGCAGTCGAAACAGTTTGGCGATTACATAGAAAAACGTTCCAACCTCCTTTGATTGTATCCACTTCGACTTTCTGAATCGTGCTTTGACAAAAGATTTCTTTATCAGCATCAGAAGCCGGCAAGGTGTCTACGAAAGCAAAAAACTGCTCTGCGTGCTGCTGATCTGGAATTACACAATACGTATGCATAGGCTCCTCTCCACTGTTTAAAATCTATCATTTCGCTTTATGATTATTGTATCATATTTTTTTACTTGTGATTAAAAAAAGGCAGTGTGAGCATCACGCACCACTGCCTTTTCCTTTTCTTACAGCCCTTGCAGTAAAGTTTTTACAGCCTCTAAATAATTCGAAGCATCAAAGAAATGCTGTTCGCCAGTGCGGCGTACTTTCACTTCCAGTTTGCCTTCGGCTAAAGTCTTAGGTCCTACGGTAATTTTTAAAGGATAACCAATCAGATCAGCATCTTTAAATTTCACACCAGGCCGTTCGGCACGATCATCAAGAACCGTTTCAATCCCAGCCTTTTGCAAAGTTTCATAAACCGTTTTAGCAAAAGCGACTTGCTCGGCATCTTTGACATTGACGGGAACAACAACAGCATGATACGGGGCAATCGGCACAGGCCAAATAATGCCATATTCATCATTATGCTGTTCAATCGCTGCAGCCATAGTTCGGCTAACGCCAATACCGTAGCAGCCCATAACCATCGGTTTTGATTTACCGTTTTCGTCAATATAGGTAGCATCAAGGGACTCACTGTATTTCGTAAAGAGCTTGAACACCTGTCCTGCCTCAATGCCGCGAGCCGTTTTCACCGGTGCACCACAACGCGGACAAGGATCGCCAGCCGCAATCAAACGAATATCTTTCACAATAGCTGCCGTAAAATCCCGTGTTGGATTGACGTTGCGATAATGTTTATCTACTTCATTGGCGCCACAAACCGCATTTTTCAAGTTCATCACAGTAGGATCGGCCACAATGGTTACATCTTTAAGTCCTACAGGTCCTAAAAAGCCCGCTGAACTATGGAGCTTATTTACAATCGCCTCGTCAGATGCCAAAGTAAGATCAATGCACCCCACTGCATTTTGCAATTTCACTTCATTGACCGTATGGTCGCCACGCACTAAAGCAACGATTAGTTCACCTTTTTCCGTCTGATAAGCAAGCGACTTAATCGTTTGCTCTGGTGAAACCTGTAAAAAGGCACAAACTTCAGCAATTGTTTTTTGCGCCGGTGTAGCAACAGCCACAAGTGCTTCAGTTGTTTCATCAGGAGCAGATAGCGCCGCCAGCTCGGCTTTTTCTACATTAGCTGCATAATCGCAAGCAGAACAAAAAGCAATCGCTGCTTCCCCCGCTTCTGCTAGCACCATAAATTCGTGAGAACCACTACCGCCAATTTGCCCCGAGTCAGCCTCAACCGGACGGAAAGTGAGGCCGCAGCGTGTGAAAATTCGCGTATAAGCATCATACATTTTCTGATAACTTACATCAAGCCCCGCTTCATCACGATCAAAAGAATAAAGATCCTTCATGATAAACTCGCGTCCCCGCATTAAACCAAAACGTGGCCGAATTTCATCACGATATTTATTTTGAATTTGATAGAGCATAACAGGAAGTTGTCGATAAGACTTGACTTCCGCTCGTACCAATGTAGTAATAATTTCTTCATGGGTTGGTCCCAAGCAAAAATCGCGATTATGACGATCTTTTAACCGGAACATCTCATCGCCATACACATCCCAACGGCCCGATTCTTTCCACAGTTCCGCTGGTTGAATAATCGGCATTAAGAGTTCTTGACCGCCTGCTTCATCCATTTCTTCCCGAATAATTGCTTCGATTTTTTTTAGCACGCGAAGCGCTAAAGGCAAATAAGTATATACACCGCCTGCCGCTTTACGAATCATGCCAGCCCGCAGCATTAGCTTGTGACTGATAATCTCCGCTTCGGCCGGTGTTTCTCTAAGTGTCGGCGCATAAAGTCTTGATGCTAACATCGTATATCCTCCCTACTATTAAACCATCTTATCTATTTCAGCAAACAAAGCACTCAGAAGTTCCGTTTCCGGTACTTTTCGTACAATCTCGCCTTTTACAAACAACAGCCCTTCGCCTTTACCGCCAGCAATACCTATATCAGCTTCTTTGGCTTCACCCGGACCATTTACAACACAACCCATTACCGCAACTTTGAGCGGTTTTTTCACTGTAGCAAGATACTCTTCTACTTGAGCCGCAATCGGTGCCAATTCAATATTACAACGACCGCAGGTAGGACAAGAAATCAGTGTCGGTCCATATTCTTTAAGACCAAGGGCTTTTAAAATTTCATTACCTGCTTTCACTTCTACAACAGGATCGCCTGTTAAGGAAACACGAAGTGTATCACCAATTCCTTCTGACAATAGACCGCCAATGCCGATGGCCGACTTAACAAGACCAGATTGATACGTACCAGCTTCCGTTACGCCAAGATGCAACGGATAACTACTGGTCTCTGCCATTAGACGGTAAGCCGCCATTGTCAGCGGAACATCATGGGCCTTTAAAGATATCTTTATATCGTAAAAGTCTTCCTGTTCCAACAAACGAATATGTTCTAGAGCGCTCTCAACTAGCGCTGCAGCTGTAGGATGACCGCCATGCTTTGCTAAGAGTTTTTTATCAAGCGATCCAGCATTAACCCCGATTCGAATGGGGATTCCCGCTTGTTTTGCCGCTTTGGTAACTGCTTTGACCTTCGTTTGATCGCCAATGTTACCAGGATTAATTCTTAGACCGTCAATTCCTCGCTCAATGACAGTGAGCGCCAGCTTATGATCAAAATGAATATCAGCAATTAACGGTAAAACAGTCTGTTCTTTTATGGCGAAAATCGCCTCGGCTGCCTGCTGGTCTGGTATGGCCAGACGAACAATATCACAACCAGCAGCTGCAAGTCGTTCAATCTGCTCTACTGTCGCCGCCACATCATCGGTTTTCGTATTGGTCATAGACTGTACGGAAATAGGGGCAAAACCGCCTACAGCAACAGATCCAATGTGAATCTGTCTCGTTTTTCTTCGTTCCATCGTCTGATCCCTCATCCATCTGTGAAATTAAAACAAATTCAATCTCGCTATATCTTTCATGGTAGCAAGAGCCATAAGCATTAATAACAACACCATACCGATCATTTGCACAATTTGAGCGCTACGTCGTCCTAAAGGCTTACCACGAAGCGCTTCAATCGCCAAAGTAACAATATGACCACCATCTAAAACAGGTACAGGAAACAAGTTGATTAGCCCAAGATTAATACTTAAAAAAGCAGCAAATTGCAGCAGTGGTAAAATGCCAAGCTGCGCAACCTGACCAGTCATTTGCGCGACACCTATTGGGCCAGCAACTTCAGCGGCAATTTGACCTGATACCATTTGGCCAATTCCTACAAGCATGCCGCTCGCCACAACATAGGTTTGCTTAACAGAAAGCCCCATCGCTTCCAATATGCCGACTTTTTGATTTTCAATAATTGGCATCACGCCAATAACACCACGGTTTCCTTTTGGATCGAACTCTGGCACAACTTTTCTTGTAACAGTAGCTTTATCGCGCAGAACCGTAATTTCAAGGGGTTGACCGGCTTGGCCTTGCACCGCAGCAACAAACTGACTCCAAGTAGCGATTGTCATACCATTTACCGACTGAATTCGATCCCCCTGCAAAAATCCAGCCCGTTCGGCCGGCCGTTCCGCCATGACCGAACCAATCACAGGCTCTGGTGAAACTTTATCAATGCCTGCGGAAAAAAAGACAATTGCAAAGAGCAACACAGGCAGTAAAAAATTCATAGCTGAACCTGCTACAATCACGAGCATTCTCGCCCAAATCGGCTTAGACTGAAAAGATCGTTCATCTTGCTCTTCATCGGGATCCATTCCGGCAATCTTATTAAATCCGCCTAACGGAATTAAGCGTAAGGAATAGAGAGTTTCACCGCGACGGACTGAGAAAATACTTTTGCCAAAACCAATAGCAAATTCATCGACACGCATTCCCGTCCATTTTGCTGTTGCAAAATGACCTAACTCATGGACAAAAACCAAAAGACCAAACACAAAAACAGTTGCAATAACTGTAATCGACAACAGATCATTCACCACCTTATTAAAATGTCCTGTATGAATCTTACAAGCTAAACTTCGTGATAGACTTTGCCGCCTGCTCTCTAGCCCAAGCATCAGCAACAAACACACCGTCGATCGACCATTCAGACATTCCCTGATGCGCTGCTAATGTTGCTTCAATGAGTGAGGCAATGGCTAAATAAGGAATTTTACCAGCTACAAAAGCCTGAACGGCAATTTCATTGGCAGCATTAAAAACACAAGGATAAGACTTTCCCTGCCGTCCTGCTTCATAAGCCAGCTTTAATGCGGGAAATCGAATTAAATCAGGTTGTTCAAAAGTTAATGATAAAGCTTGGCGAAAATCAAGCTGGGGATAATGCCCTGGTAACCGCGCAGGATAAGAAAAAGCATATTGAATAGGCAATCTCATATCAGGTTGTCCCAGCTGTGCTATAACCGATCCATCGATGGTCTGAATCATCGAATGAACAATACTTTGCGGATGAACTACTACATCAATGTCATCATAAGGCAACGAAAAAAGCCAATGCGCCTCAATCACTTCCAACCCTTTATTGGCTAGTGTTGAAGAATCTATCGTTACCTTCGGACCCATATTCCAATTTGGATGACACAGGCACTTCTCCACTGTAACAGATTGCAATTCTGTCATCGTAGAGTTTCGAAACGGACCGCCGGAAGCAGTGAGAAAAATTTTATGAAGCCGATTTTCTCCTAGGCCCTGCAAGCATTGAAAAATTGCACTATGTTCACTATCCACAGGCAAAAGCTTTACAGAGTGCTGCTTCGCTAAGGCTGTGACAAATTCACCAGCAGCTACCAGTGTTTCTTTATTCGCTAAAGCAATATGTTTCCCTGCTTTGATCGCAGCAATCGTTGGTTTGAGTCCTGCAAACCCTACAAGCGAAGTTAAAACAGTTTGAGCATCCGTCTCAGTCGCTGCAGCAAGCAAGCCATCTTCGCCCATCAAAATACGCGTCGGTCCCTTATAGCGCTGGCAAAGCCGTTTTGCTGCCGCTTCATCGGTAAGAACAGCTACTTTAGGCCGAAATATATTGATCTGTTCTTCCAGCAGTCGATCATTGCTTTGCGCCGTCAAGGCAACAACAGTAAACAACTGCGGAAAATGAGAAATAACTTCTAAAGCCTGAGTCCCAATAGAACCAGTACTTCCCAAAATTGCTATTGTATGCATAGTTTCTCCTCTAGCCTAACAAGGCAATGACATAATAATATACTGCAGGAACAGCAAATAAAATACTATCAAAACGATCTAAAATTCCACCATGCCCCGGCAGAATCGTGCCAGAGTCTTTAATTTGAGCAAATCGTTTTATAGCCGATTCAGCCAAGTCACCTAACGGGGCCATAACACCGACTAAAATCCCCATAGCTAAACTATGTAGCCAGGGAAGGCCAATATAAACACTAAAAGACAGCACCACTAAGAGACTACCACAAACACCGCCGATAGATCCTTCAATTGTTTTACTAGGACTAATAGCTGGGCAAAGTTTGTGCTTACCAAATCGAGAGCCAATAAAATAAGCAAAGGTGTCACTAGCCCATGTACCTAAAAACGCAAGCCATAAATAAGCGGTGCTATAGGTCAAACTACCAAAGCAAAGTATCCTCTCGTCATAAAAGCGCAACAAGATAAGGTGAGAAAAAGTGAGCCCAATATAGCTGATTCCTAATATAGTAAAGGCCACATCGGAAATAGCGCACTTTTCACGAAATAATATACAATGAGCCAGTGATAGCAAATTTACGCAAGTTAACAGACCAATCATTTCACTACTATTTCCCAACCAGGCGCAGGCTGGCAACAAGAATACTGTGAAGGCGCCTAGCCAATAATTGCAACGAATCTCTCGCGTAAGCAGCATGCGGCAATACTCATGCCATGCGAGCAGCGTAATAAGTAAAATGGTTAAAACATAAGGCCACTGTCCGTAATTGACTACCCACACAGTATAAGCCATTCCGATCAGGGCCGTAAGAATTCGCTTTCCCAGCATCTTGACACCCACTTTATTTTTTCAATCCGCCAAACCGTCGATCCCTCTTTTGATAGTCAAGAATTGCTTCCACTAACAGTTCTGGCGTAAAATCCGGCCAATTTGTTTTTGTAAACCAAAATTCGGTATAAGCAGACTGCCATAATAAAAAATTACTGATCCGTTGGTCGCCGCTTGGCCGAATTAAAAGCTCCGGGTCAGGTAAAGTTTTCGTAAATAAGGCGTCACTTATACTCTCTTCCGTAATCGCTTCTATCGCAAGCGTTCCAGCCTGTACCTGACGAGCTAAAATTTGAAAAGCCTGTACAAGTTCAGCCCGACCACCGTAATTCACCGCTAAATTCAAAACAAGCCCTTGATTCTGCGCCGTATACTGAACAGCCTCGTTCATCTTAGTTTGTAATAGAGGCGATAGTTTTGATAAATCGCCGCTAAATATAATACGAACTTGATTTTGATGCAATTCTTCAACCTCATTATCAAGATAAGAAGAAAAAAGTTGCATTAATAAATCAACTTCATCTTTTGGCCGTTTCCAGTTTTCCGTAGAAAACGCATAAGCCGTGATAGCACCTACCCCAATATCGGAAGCAAAACGAACAATCTTTTTTAGTGTTTCCGCTCCGGCCTTATGACCAAAAGAACGCAACAAACCACGATTTTGTGCCCAGCGACCATTGCCATCCATAATAATGGCAATATGCTTAGGAATCCTATCCATCTTCAATTTTTCCATTGCCGTAGAAAGTTCTGTCGAGGTCTTATTTCGCTTTAAAAACCACTTTAACATGCATAAACCACCCGTCAATAAACTTTTGAATTTTATGATGAGTAGAAAACCCCCTCACACGAGGGGGTTTAAAAGCTACGATAGCACCCTTAAGGGCAAACCGCCACACAGGTACTGCTGCTTGGTTATAAATATGAAGGAACTATCCTTGCAGCAAGAATCAATTCACAATGATTTTCCGTACTCTTACACTGACGCAACACATATAAATCTTCTTTCATTAATTTACTGCGTCCTAATGGCGGCTCAGTTACGACATAAGAATAAGAAATTCCCGCTTCTTGTAATTTTCGAACAGCTATTGTCATAGGATAGCCAATTAAATTTAAAGAAGACACTGTTTACACTTCCATAATTTCTTTTTCTTTCACTACTGCGGCTTGATCAATTTCTTTAATAAATCGATCAGTCAGCTTCTGCATGTCATCTTGTGCTTTTTTTAATTCGTCTTCAGAAATAGTATGATCTTTTTCCATCTTTTTCAAGGCATCATTTGCGTCACGCCGCACATTTCTTACAACGACACGGCCTTCTTCCGCTTTCTTATGTAACATTTTTACATATTCTGCACGGCGGTCCTGAGTAAGTTGAGGAATGGCCAGTCGAATCACAACGCCATCACTATTAGGCATAAGACCTAAATCAGATTTTAAAATCGCTTTTTCAATAGGAGAAAGCATCGTTTTTTCCCAAGGTTGAATGACAATAATACGCGGTTCCGGCACAGAAATATTGGCAACCTGATTCACAGGTGTAGGCGTACCATAATAATCCACCGTAATTTTGTCAAGCAAAGCCGGCGTAGCACGACCTGTACGAATACTAGCCATATCGCGACGCACAGCTTCCAATGCTTTTTTCATTTTCTCTTCATGGGCAGTATAAACCTCTTTAGTGGTCAATTTTATTACCTCCCACAATTGTTCCAATGTCTTTACCAAGTACAGCCTGCAATATATTGCCTGGCTCATCAATACTAAAAACAACCATTGGAATTTCATTATCCATACATAAAGACGTGGCTGTAGAGTCCATAACAGCTAAGCCGCGTTGCAATACTTCAATATATTCTAGTTCTTTAAACTTCTTTGCATCGGGATTATGGCGAGGATCACAGTCATAAACCCCATCAGCATTTTTCTTAGCCATTAAAATAACATCTGCTTCAATCTCAGCAGCACGCAATGCCGCTGTCGTATCGGTCGAAAAGTAAGGATTTCCCGTTCCAGCAGCAAAAATAACAACACGGCCTTTTTCCAAATGACGAATTGCTTTACGGCGAATATAAGGTTCAGCAACTTGACGCATCTCAATTGCTGTCTGTACACGCGTATCAACACCGCACTGTTCTAAAGCATCTTGCAAAGCCAATGAATTCATAACCGTAGCTAACATGCCCATATAATCAGCTGTTGCCCGATCCATGCCTTTGGCACTACCAGCAAGTCCGCGCCAAATATTACCGCCACCAACAACAAGTGCTACTTCTACACCAGTATCGCGAATTTGTCGAATTTCCTTTGCTATGCTATCAACTGTCACAGGATCAATGCCGTATCCTATATTCCCCGCCATTGCTTCGCCGCTTAGTTTCAAAACAACCCGTTTATATTTCGATTGTTCCAAAAAAAACCCTCCGCCTTTCATCTCAAATCTCTCTTCTTGTAGTAAAGAAGAGAACACAAACGTGTTCTCTTTGTTCTTATTGCTTTACAGCAGCTTGTACTTCAGCAGCAAAATCATTTGATTTTTTTTCTAAACCTTCGCCAAGCTGGAAGCGGCAAAAACGGCGTATCGAAATATTTTCACCGATTTTACTGATTTTTTCATTGATCAACTGCGTGATTGTTACATCAGGATTCTTTATGTAAGTTTGTTCCATCAGGCAGATTTCTTTATAGAATTTTTCAACACGGCCTGTAATCATTTTTTCTACAATATTAGCCGGTTTTCCTTCATTTAAAGCCTGTGCTTTCAGAACTTCTTTTTCATGTTCTACTAAATCGGCCGGAACTTCTTCACGACGCACATAGAGAGGATTGGCAGCAGCAATCTGCATAGCTACGTCTTTAGCCAGTTCTTTAAAATCATCGGTTTTAGCAACAAAATCAGTTTCACAGTTCAATTCAAGCATAACGCCGATGCGTCCGCCGCCGTGAATATAAGATTCTACGACGCCTTCTGCAGCAATTCGTCCAGCTTTTTTCGCAGCGGCTGCTAAACCTTTTTCACGTAAAAAGTCAACTGCTTTATCCATATCACCATCAGTTGCAGCCAAAGCTTTTTTACAATCCATCATACCTGCACCAGTACGTTCGCGCAAGTCTTTTACCATTCCTGCTGTAATCATTCATGTGCCTCCTATTTATTAGTAAAGGTAAGGAACACAAACAGCGTCTGTCCCCTTACCTTTAAGAAATTATTTTCGATTATTCAGCGTCAGCTAACTGTTCGCCTTGCTTGCCTTCTAAAACTGCATCTGCCATTTTGCCTGTAAGAAGTTTTACAGCACGAATAGCATCATCATTACCAGGAATTACTTGGTCAATTTCATCAGGATCGCAGTTCGTATCAACAATAGCGACGATAGGAATACCCAGTTTGCGTGCTTCGGCAATTGCAATGCGTTCTTTACGAGGATCGATTACAAATAAAGCGCCAGGAAGCTGCTGCATATTTTTGATGCCGCCTAAGAATTTCTGCAGACGTTCCATTTCATGACGAAGAGTTAAAACTTCTTTCTTCGGCAGAACATCAAACGTTCCGTCTTCTTCCATTTTTTCCAATTCTTTTAAACGGCTAATCCGTTTTTGAATTGTTTGGAAGTTTGTGAGCATACCGCCCAACCATCTTTCATTTACGTAAAACATTTCGCAGCGAGCAGCTTCTTCTTTAACAGCTTCCTGCGCTTGTTTTTTCGTACCGACAAAAAGAATCGTTTTGCCTTCACCTGCTAGGTTACGAACAAAATTGTAAGCTTCCTCAACTTTTTTTACGGTTTTCTGTAAATCGATAATATAAATACCGTTACGTTCCGTAAAAATGTAGGTAGCCATTTTAGGGTTCCATCTTCTTGTTTGGTGACCAAAGTGGACACCGGCTTCCAATAGTTGTTTCATTGAAATTACTGACATGGTATAGCACCTCCTGTTATTTTCCGCCGCAACTCGCATTTTTGACTGGAACCTTTATGGCACTGCCAGCCCCATTGAATTGCGTGTGAATTATACCGGAATATATTTTATCATAAATAAACGATAGATACAAGCACAAATTTTAATTTATCGTAAATGCTCTTTAGCTTTTAATATGAGCAATTTATGATGTCTTATTCAATTCAAGAAATAATAAAATTTCACCTTTGCCTAAACCTGTTACCTTAGAAATTTCCGTAACAGTATAACCTTGTTGCGCCATAGCCAATACAACAGGTCGTTGTTGTTGTATGGATTGATCTAGTTTAGCAATATCTTGTTCGACCGAAGCTTTATGCTGCTCCGCCGCTAGCGCATCAGCCAATCTAGTATCTGGTTCACTCGAATTAACTGCTTGGGGCTGATTTACCGTCTCATCGGAAGTGACTGCTTCCGTTTCCTGTGACGCTGGCGCTGAAATAGAAGTTTCTCGTTGGTGTTGATATTGATTAAAAGCATAAGGAACCACTTTTTCAAGCGGCTCCGGCTGTGCTGACAGCTTTTGTTCCGTTTCTCGAACCTGATAGAGTGGGATCGCTTCTTGTAATTCCACTCTATCACGCGCTAAGGAAAGATCTTCTTTAGCTAATTGCATAAGAGCAGTTTTTTGAGTATTAGCGAGTACAGTATTAACAACTTTAGCTTCCGATATTTTTTCATCAAGTTCATTCATTTTTTTATCTGTGTCAGACAAGGCTTGGCCCATGGAAGTCAACTTACTTTCACTTTGACGAATGGTTTCACCCATCTTTTCCATTTTATGATCAGCTTCTGCCAACAGCGATTCAAGCTGAACAATATGTCCTTCTAGATTTTTAATTACTGTATCAGCAGTTAGCTCTAGCTGATCTTGCAAATCATTTGCTGGTTTCGCCAATTGATTGCTAAAACGTTGCTTAAGCAAATCCTGTTTTGAAAAAGCTAGTAAAGCTAATGCCAACAAAAACGTGACCGCCACAACTACTGTAGTTAACATAAAGACACCTCAATTACCCTGCTCAAGTTTTAATATCAATAGTATGACCTCGTACTGGATCGCTAGGAATCACCGTTTTGGGCAGTGACATAGCATTTTCTTCTTGCGACGAATCACGCTTTGAAAACTGTTTTTGGGAATGGCCTTTTTCTTGTTCACGCTCTTGATCGCGTGTAATTTTTCCGCCTTCCGACTTATCGCTTTGCTGTACTTGCTGCTGGCGGTGATTTGTTACAGTTTTAAATTGTTCGCTAACAATCTGCTGATCTAACGCGGGCTGTTGGTTCGCAATTTGTTGCATTTTTCCGACATCAGTTGTTCGTGGAATCAACACTTGCATCTCCATGGGCCTAATGCCATTCATTGCTATCACCACCTACTAAGATCAAAGCTTACCGATAAGAACCAACCACAATTTCCCCATCATCCTCATAAAAGGAAACAAATTTCATGTTTTCCCTTATAGGTTTCACTAAAGTGCCTACTACAACTTTCACCCCTGGATATACGGTATCAGCTATCTTAATTTTGCCGTAACGCATATCATCAAACATGGCCTCAATTTCTGCCAGACGTTTTTTATGCGTTTCTTGCTGACCCATTAAATGAAATTGCGCTTTTGTCATTTTTAACAACATTTCCCGTTTATCAGGCGACAATTTTTCTGGATCAACTGATTTCAAAATAGTCAAAGCTTTTTGTGCTTGCTCTAAGGTAACATTCAGCTTCTTCATTTCCCGTCGAAGAAACTGATGTTCTTCTCTAAGCATCGGATTTACACCGACTTCTAAATCTGTACTAACAGACATATAGGTTCCAGCAACTTTTGCGCGAATTTCCTCTCCAGCTGACACAGTTCCGCCAGCAATTAAACCTTTACGTCCTTCGACAATAATTTTCTTAGCCGCACTGACCCTGCTATGTAAAATTACATCAGCTACAAGAACTTCCCCGCCAGCAAATACTGTAGCATTTTCAATGAACTTTGCTGTCACATTTTCTAAGGCTTTTACATAACCACGGTTCATTCCCTGAATTCCAGTTCGAACTAATACATTTTTGCCTTCTACTGTGCCACCGGCAATAGCCCCCATAACCTCTATATCGCCGGCTGCCTTTACGGAAAACCCAGACTGAACAGACCCACGAATTGTGACACTACCGATAAAGTCAATGTTACCAGTAGACAAGTCAACATCACCCTTGATTTCAATCACTGGAACCACATTCACTTTACCATTCGTCAAAAGTGCTTGGCCTGCAATATCGGCAACAATTCGATTTTCTTCGATCCGAACATTTTTTCCAACTGGAAGCGGTAAATCCTTGCCTGGTTTTGGTGAAATATCCGTCCCTAAAATATCTTTTCCTGGTGAGCCGCTTGTTGCTGGAATTTTTTCTGCTAATACATCATCTTGATTAACAACGGTAAACAAATTAAGGTCTTTATAATCAACCGTCCCATTGTCCTTTTCAACAGGACGACCACGATTTGCATCGTCAAAAAGCACTTTTATTTCTGAACTTTTACCATCAACAGCGGCAAGACCCTTAGCACATATCACCGTACTGCCAGGACGCTCATTAGCCTGCTGAACTGCCGCCTCATCAATTCCATAAACAATGCCCGCAGCTGCTAATTTGTCCATAATTTCTTGCAAATTAATCGGACGGCAACGTGGTGGTTTTTTTATGGAAAGATTGGCTGACATGCGATCACGCGCAACAAGTATCGTATATTCCGGCTCGGCCGCTTCCGCTTTATAATCAGCAATTTTGACAGGTGTCCCCGTAGCATCGGCAATTGTTTTAGAAATCATCCCTGCTTTTATATCCGAAATTTCTCTTGCAGCCAGCTCTTGTAAAATAGCAGCTTCCGCCACAATTTTTCCGTCTCCCTGGGGAGGATGAACCGTCAAATAAACGCCCTTTTCACTTGTTTCTAGTGAATAATACCCATTAAGGTCTTTTAATTTATCTTCAACTACTTCTACAATGCGTTCATGTTCAGACACTGTAATCCTCCTCTCAAACCGAGACTAGAGTAAACTAGACTTCAGACGGGACAAAGCAGCCCTCATCCGAAAAATAGCCTTGGTATGCAACTGAGAAATTCTTGCTTCCGAAAGTTTCATAATTAAACTAATTTCTTTGAGGGTTAATCCTTCATAATAATAAAGAGATAAAACGATTTTTTCTTTTTCCTGTAAGTTATCAATCGTTTGCGCTAAAGTAATTTTAACCTCTTCATCCTCAATCGCCTGTGACGGATTCACTAGGCCCGAAGAGCTCTCTGACTTTGCGTAATCTTCCAAAGGAATTAAAGTCGTTGCATTGAGCTGCGAAAGCAACTGATAGTACTGTTCTAAAGGTATTGCAAGTTCATTAGCAATTTCCTGATCAGTAGCGGAGCGGCCTAAACGATTCTCTAGACGGACCAAAGCCTGTTCATACTGTTTCGCCTTTTGGCGCAACGTTGTAGGAATCCAGTCTTGGGCCCGCAGAGAATCTAAAATAGCGCCACGTATGCGAGCAACAGCATACGTTTCAAATTTAACACCACGCTTTTGATCATATCGTTCAATCGCGTCAAGTAATCCAAAGAAACCATTGCTTAGCAAATCATCCTTGTCCACATAGTGAGGTAAACCAATGGCAATCCTACCAGCAACGATTTTTACAAGAGGCAAATATTGTTCAATAATTTTATCCCGTAGAATGATCGACTTCTCTTGACTGTAGGCTTCCCACAATTGAAATATCTCATTATTTTTGCTTTCGTTCAAAACTGTCATTCATTATCCCCCGTCCCTTATCGAAATCACCCTTTCGATTCGGATATATGCTCAAGCTTATCGGCAGATAAGGGTTGAAAAGAAGAATTCACATTCTGCTCTTCTCTTTCATTCTCAAGGGGTTCTTGATTCGAAGCTAAGTCTTTTTTTATTTCTTCACTATTTGCAATAAGACTTTTAAAAGTTCGTTTGACCCACAAGGTAAGAACCAGCCCGAGAGAAGCAAAAAACAATAAAGAGATAGAGGATCGAAACAAAATAGCCATAGGTCGCACTTGCTGGGAAAATGCACAAAAAGCAGTAAGAACTGACGCAACTGCTGCAAGTGCTAAGGCTGGAATAAATTGATTCACACTATTGCAACTCCTCTCTATAGCTCCTTCTCTCCTTTATCAATTGTTTTTACTCGATACATACCTGTATCAAGTTTTATTTCTACAGTACGTCCGTAATTTCCTCCAGTATCTTCAGCAACTAATCGAATTGCTAGCTTTTTCAAAACAACTTTTACTGCCTCGGAGTTACGTTCACCGACGCGCATAATGTCTGTCGCATTAGTAAAAGTAAACATTTGTGCACCACCGGCAATTTTCGCTGTAATTCGACTGCGAGAGGCGCCGCTTTTGATCATTTCTTCTAACATTAGCGGAATTGCCGTATCAGCAAATTTGGCTGGATTTTCTGTAGAACGAGCTTGGGTACTATCTGGAAGCATAATGTGAGCAAGACCGCCAATTTTAGTAATAGGGTCATATAACGCAATTCCTACACAGGAACCTAGCCCATAGCTGATAATACTGGCTGGATTGGAACCGATTTTATAATCAGCCATTCCGACTTTAATCAATTCAGCCATTATTCCTTCACCCCTATTGCCGAAAGAATCGTGCTCAAGGATCCGGGATCGGGAATCAAAAAGAAGTGGCCTTTTACACCTTCGAATTCAGTCGTAAATTCCGTTTCAATAACGAGGGCATGATCTCCCATTTGACCAATTTGGCTCAAAATAACACTCAAAATAGCGCCAGCCATATCAATTGCCAAAGCGGGAATAGATGGTAAAAGCGTCAATTTTGTAAAAAAGGATAAAGCATTCAGGTAAGCGCCTGCTAAAATATTGCCAATTTCCATCAAAGCCGATTCATCCATGGAGTTCAATGAAGTTGTATAGCCTTGCTCACGTCCCATCAACATGTCTACAAGATAAAACGCACTATCACGTGGCAGCAAGAACAAAATACTGCCTGGTGCCGGACCAAAGACACGCAAATATACGCCAGCTACCATAGCATCAGGACCGCCAACAACATCGGGAACATCGCCAAGAGGAAGAATGGAAACTTGCGGCACAGTCATGTCAATTTTGCGATTAATAATCTGCGATAAGGCAGTGGCGGCATTACCAGCTCCTACATTGCCAATTTCTCGCAAAGCATCAAGCTGCATAGTTGACAACTTTAAAATTTCTTCAGACAAGATTTCCACCTCATTACTTGCGTATTCACTAACCTACTTTAGCATTTTCTTGATTCATACCAATAATCGCTTCTAAATTCAATAAGATCAGCAGACGATTATCAAGCTTGCCAACACCATCTAGATAATTCGCTGCTACGTCAGTAACAACAGACTGGGAAGACTCAATATTCTCATGAGAAATCGCCATAACTTCCGATACAGCATCAACAATTAGGCCAACAGTAATTTCTTGTATTTTTACAATAACAATACGTGTATCATCAGTAAACTCGCCAGCTTGTAGACTCAGACGACGCTTCAAATCAAGAACGGGAAGAACACTCCCTCTTAGATTCATCACGCCGCGAATATAGTCAGGAGTATAAGGTACACGAGTGATATCGGTCATGCGCTTAATCTCCTGAACTTGCAAAATACTAATGGCATATTCTTCTCTGCCTAATTTAAAAACAACAAGTTGAAGTTCATTTTCCGTAAACGTCTGTTCTGCCATTTTTTGCACCTCCCTTATTGCATTAATGAGCCGACATCTAAGATCAAGGCAACTTGGCCGTTCCCTAAAATAGTAGCGCCAGCAATTACTTTAATTCCTGCAAGCAATTTACCTAAAGATTTAATAACAATTTCCTGCTGACCAATCAGCGTATCGACAATAATACCTGCACGACGGTCGCCTAAATGAACAATAACAACGAAAAGTTCTTCCTGTTCATTTTTTTCTTTGGTTGGAACTTCTAAAGATTCCGCCAAACGAACAATCGGAATAATCTGGCCTCGCAGTAAAATAACTTCTTGATTTTGTACTGTTTTGATGTCGTCATGGGTAATATTAATCGTACTATCAATAGCCCCTAACGGAATTGCATAAATTTCTTCACTAACATTGACTAGAAGCGCTTGAATAATTGCTAATGTCAAAGGCAAACGAATTTTAAACTTACTACCTTCGCCTACTTTTGTTTCCACATCAACCATACCGCCAAGCGACTCTATTTTCGTTTTAACAACATCCATACCAACACCGCGTCCAGATACGTCTGTCAGTACCTCCGCTGTTGAAAAACCAGGATAAAAAACCATACGAACTGCTTCATTAGGATCCATTTTATCAACATCAGCCTGCGTAACTAGACCCTTTTCTACAGCCTTACGCTTAATCACTTCTGGATTAATTCCCTTGCCATCGTCTTCAACCATAATAATTACATTATTGCCCTCATGGCTGGCAATCAAACGAACTTCGCCTACCGGATTTTTCCCCTGAGCTTCCCGTTCCTCCGGATGCTCAATACCATGGTCAATGGAGTTACGGAGCAAATGGACAAGGGGATCGCCAATTTCGTCAATAACAGTACGATCAAGTTCTGTTTCTTCCCCTTGAATAATCAAATTAATTTCTTTATTTAACTCATGGGATAAATCGCGAACCATACGAGGAAACCGATTAAAAACTTGGCCAACTGGCACCATGCGGACTTTCATAACAACATTCTGCAAATCTGTTGTTACACGATCCATTTGCTCAATCGTTTCGACAAGGTCTGTCAATTTATGAGTGATTCCAATCTGTTCAAGACGTGTTTTATTAATAACAAGTTCGCCTACTAAATTTAATAAACTATCTAGTTTATCAATATCGACACGAACCGACTGGCCACTTTTGAGTTTTTGTGAATTATCATTTCCTTTAGGCGCACCAGCTGGCTTTTTAGGTGCTGGTGCAGCATTTTGCGGAGTACTAGCACTCGTAGCGGCTGCCACTGGAGCCGCTTTAACTTCCGGTACTTTCATTTCACATACCAAAACCTGCGCAGTGTCAACTTCCGAAATATTTAAAACAGTTTGTTGTATCTTGTCAGCTTCATTGCCAGTCACAAGAAATACCTGGAAAGAAAGTTCAAAATTTTCCCGTTCTAATTCCTCAGCGGCGGGAACCGCTTTAAAAACTTCGCCCATTTCTTCCAAGGCGCTCATTACCATATAGGCGCGAGCTGACTTGAGTATACAGCCATCACGTAGCTTTACTTGTATTTCATAAGCAACTAGCCCTTGCTGCTGGGCTTGTAAAATGACACCTTTCTCGGATTCGCTAAATTCCATCGTCGAAAGCGGCTCACCGCTTGCTGTAGAGGTTGCAGTTGCTGCTGCCGTTGCTGTAACTTGCGGTGAAGCAGCACTTTCACCAGCACCAGATTCACCTTTGGCAATTTGGTGTAATTTTTGAATAAGCGGAGCAATTTCAATATCAGATTCTGTATTATTAGACACGCTTTCAACAAGCTGTTCTAGCGTATCTACGCAACGAAATAACGTATTAACAATAACCTCACTCGCATTTAAAACAGATTTACGCAATAAATCAAGCACATTTTCCATTTCATGCGTTAATTCAGCAATTTGTGTAAATCCCATTGTAGCTGACATACCTTTGATCGTATGAGCGCTACGAAAAATTTCATCAAGAACGCTTAAATCACTTGGATCATTTTCTAATTCTAGTAGATTTTGATTTAATGTCTGCAAATGTTCGCGTGACTCTTCTAAAAACATACCCATGTATTGATTTGTATCCATAGTTGCACCTCCAGTTATTTTGTAACGGCCTTGACAATCTCGTTAGCAACTGCATGAAGTGGTACAAGACGATCAACGACCCCCAACTCAACGGCTGACTTAGGCATCCCATAAACAACAGCCGTTGTCTGGTCTTCAGCAATTGTAATTCCATTAAAACGTTTGATGGCAGCAATCCCTTTTGAACCATCATGGCCCATTCCAGTTAAAATAACTCCAATTGCCTTTTGTTTATATAAATTCGCAATACTTTCCAGCATGGGATCAACTGCTGGGCGATGTCCGCCAATAGGAGGATTTTGATTTAACTTCACAACGGTTCTATTTTGCGTTCGCTCGAAAGTCATATGATAATTTCCAGGAGCAATTAGCACGAGTCCATGACGCAAAATATCATTGTTTTCTGCCTCCTTTATGGTCAAAGCTGAAAGCGAATTTAATCTTTCTGCTAAAGATTTAGTAAAACCAGGAGGCATATGCTGCACAATCACAATACTACTTGGCAGCGTCCCCGGTAAATTTGTCAGCACTTCCTGCAAAGCTCTTGGACCACCTGTTGATGTACCAATGGCAACAACTTTATCATCTACCGCTTCAGCCAAAGGTTGCAGCGGTGTTTTTTTCGGAACCGCGACAGGAGCAACGGGAAAAGGGCTCCTCTTTAGAGTGCTTACATTTACCTTCGCTGCAGCTCGGCATTTTTCGACAACTTCGTTTTGAATGCCGGAAAGTGTCGAAATCGGCCCAGCTGTTTTGGCAATAAAGTCGACTGCACCAAGTTCTAACGCACGTAAAGTGGCTTCCGCTCCATCATGAGTTAAACTGCTAATCATAACTACAGGAACAGGGGTTTGCTTCATGATTTCTTCTAATGCTTTTATTCCGTCAACAACAGGCATCTCTACATCTAAAGTAACAAGATCAGGTTTTAAGTGCTTTACCTTATCAATGGCATCTTTGCCATTGCGAGCCGTGTCAACTACAGAAAAATCAGGCTGGGAAACAAATAAGTCTGTCAGCATTTTGCGCATGAATGCCGAGTCGTCTACAATTAGTACTCTGATCATCTTGGATCCCACCGTTTCTTTATAGTCCTTTTCGTTTACGCTCCAGCTGTTTTTGATAAATAAATTTAATAATTTTCCCTCTATCTTTTTCAATAATTTCGCCATAGGCGATGCCAAGCAAGAAAATTGGTCGTTCCGCCACTTGCTTTTGTACACGGATAACCGTTCCTGTTGCCATAACCAGTTCGCCGTCGCCTAAATCTATCGTCAAAACCACTTCTGTTTGCAATAAAAAGGGTTTTGATGCAATTAAACAAACACCGCCACCGCTAAGATCGCGGGTAATCATTTGTTCACTTTGTTCACCGGCTTCATTCTGCCACTTTACTATAACAGATACTCCTATATCTAAACGGACAAAAGATCTTTGCTGTATCTTTTGTATTTCTGTCGGCATCGTTACAAGCCATACAGGAATTGGACGCAGCCTTTTGTCTTGGTAAACGCTCTTAAATTGATAACGCCCCGTTTCATTTAAAATACTGCCATAAAAAGAAGTTCCTGAAAGAGGAATGACTGGCATTTGCTGCTTCATCGGCATAGCTAAAATTAACTGATTCTTTCCTATTTCTTCAATTCGGCTACGATGATATTCTGTTTCTCGCCCACTCACGAGAATAATTTCTACCCGTTGATTGACTTGTAAAATTTGATGACTAATGAAAAATCCCCCCTATGAAAACCACTTAACGCAATATATCTAAAAACTTCGAAAAAAATCCGCGAATTCCTTTCGGCACCAATATTTTTTCTTCTAAAGTAATTTTATAAGCAATTTCTTCAATACATTGAGAGGAGATTGAGTTCGGATATGACAAAAGAAGGGGTTTTTGTTTTTTCACCGCTTCCATCATAGAGCGATCTTCATAAATAAAGCCTAACTGTGCTAGGGGAATTTTTAAAAATTTCTGAGCTACATGACCCAATTTATCAAAAACAAATTGTCCTTCTGTAACATCAAGAACACGATTCACGACTAAATGCAACGGTGCTGTTACTTGATGACTGGCAATTGTTTTAACCATAGCATACGCATCGGTGATCGCCGTTGGCTCCGGCGTTGTAATTAAAATCACTTCATCTGCAGCCATCACAAAATTAATAACATTACGATGAATGCCAGCTCCCGTATCAATCAATATAATATCAGCCCAGCTATCAAAAAGAGTAATTTTACGAACGAGCCTTTCTAGCGCTTCGTTTGACAAGTTCGCTAATTCATGAATCCCAGAACCACCTGATAAAAATTTAATTCCACACGGCCCCTCCGTAATAACATCATTTACATCCATGTCGCTAGAAAGAAGATGCATTAAGGTATAAGGAACATGACAGCCTAAAACAATATCAATATTAGCCATACCAAGATCGGCATCAATTACTAAAACCTTTTTTTGATAAGCAGCTAAAGCCAAAGCTAAATTAATTGTAAAATTAGTTTTGCCTACTCCGCCTTTACCACTTGTCACTGTAATAACACGGGATTTTGCCAACTGCTGTTGTTTAATAATTTTGCCACGAGGAGACTGCGGCAAAGCTGTCGAAGAGTTTTTCGCCATAAGGCGCAGTTTTTCTGCTTGATCTTTCATAGGCTATTCCTTTAAAAGAAGATTTGCTAATTTAGCCGGATCGGCTAACTCAATATCATCAGGCACATTCTGACCTGTTGTAATATAAGACAGTCTTGCCGGAAAATGATACAACAAATTAAAAATGGTTCCTATATTCGTAGATTCATCGGCTTTTGTGAACAGAAATTTTTGTGGCGAACAGGCTGAAAACTTATTTACAATCTCTAATGCATCGCGATATTTTGTATTTGTTCCTAAAACCAAATGTTTTTCAATCGAAGCGTCTACCGAAAGCAGTGTTTGCAATTCAACCAAATGTTGTTGATTCGAAGGACTTCTTCCAGCGGTATCTACTAAAACCAAGTTTTTATCGCGATACCGATTAATCGCCGCTTTCAGTTCTTCTGGTGTATACACAATATCTAAGGGAACGCCAATAATATCGGCATAGGTTTTCAGTTGGTCAACTGCGGCAATTCGATATGTATCAGCCGTAACAAGTGCGACTTTATAGCCCTGCTTTAAGGCAAAATTAGCAGCTAGTTTTGCAATTGTCGTTGTTTTACCGACACCAGTCGGACCAATAAGCGCTACAACTTTGCACTGGTTTTCCACAAATTCGATCCCATTAATATTGGCAAAATACTGGTGGATTTTATGATAAAGCTGTCTTTTTACCATTTGCAGTTCTTGTTTAGATGGCGTTGAACTCACAAGAACGTTTTTCAACAGTTCTTCGGCAATAGGTAAATCTACATCATTATTCAAAAGCAATTGCAAGTAAGGAAAAAGTGGATTTTCCGTGGAAGCTTTTGTTCCTTCTTGCGGAACTTTATCTAGCACTTGCTCCATAAGATTCTTCATCGTAGCTAATTCTTCTTGCATTGCTACTATCTTATTTTCCGCTTCAGTGGGTTTTATCGGTAGAATCGGTTTTACATCTGCCGTTTTTACAGCATTTGATTCAATTGCCGCCATAACTTCGACCATATCTTTGGCGAAAAATCCCAAAAAACCGCCTTTTTTAAACCGTCTAGTATGAAGTATAACAGCATCACGGCCTAACTCTGTTTTCACCTGTGCCATTGCTTCCTGCATAGAACTGGCTGTATAAGATTTCACTTTCAATTATACTCTCACCATCCCTACTGCTTGGACTTCTACTTTTGCATCAATCTCAGCGTATGATAATACTACCAAATTTGGCGCAGCCCGTTCCGTCAATTTTCTAAAATAGAGTCGAGCCCCGGGGCTTGTCAAAACAATTGGCTGATATCCCAAGTTCGTAAGCTTAGGAATTTCTTCAGTCAGACTACTAATAAGTTCTTGCATCTTCTGAGGCTCTAAAGCGACAAAAGAACCTTGTTCTGTCCGTTGCACCGAATTAGTGATTATACTTTCTAACTGCGGATCAACAGTCAAACAAGTCAGTGTATTATTTATGACAAAACTGCTGCAAATTTGTCGCGACAAAGAATGACGAACGTACTCTGTCAAAACTTCCATATCTTTTGTCAATGTCGCATAGTCAGCAAGTGTTTCCAGTATTGTAACCATGTCTCGAATCGAAACTCGTTCACGTAAAAGATTAGATAAAACCTTTTGAATATCGCCATAAGCGAGAAGGTTTGGCACCAACTCTTCTACTACAGCTGGATTCTTCTGTTTAATCGAATCAACTAGTGTCTGTACTTCTTGACGCCCAATAATTTCAAAAGCATGCGCTTTAATGACTTCTGTCAAATGAGTGGCTAAAACTGACACAGTATCAACTACAGTATAGCCAGCAAGCTCGGCTTTTTCCCGGTCTGCTTCCTGTATCCAAATAGCGGGCAAACCAAAAGCCGGCTCTTGCGTAGGAATTCCAGGTATTTCCTCAAAAACAGTTCCTGGATTCATCGCCATATAATGTTCAAGTAATAATTCACCTCGAGCAATCTCTACACCTTTTAATTTTATGACATAAACGCTCGGTTTTAGTTGAATATTGTCACGAATTCGAATTGTAGGTACAATAAGCCCCAGTTCAATGGCACATTGCCGTCGAATCATGACGACGCGATCTAATAAATCACCGCCTTGGCCAACATCAACAAGTGGAATTAAACTGTAGCCAATTTCGAGTTCCATTTGATCAACTTGTAATAGCGAGACAATATTTTCGGGTTTGCGTACTTCTTCCATTTCTTGCTGTTCCTGTTGATTAACTTCTTCTTTTTCAATCGTCTTCTGCGAATTTTTCAATGCATAAGCCGTAAAAAATAACAAACCGCTTAAGAGAGCGAACGGAATCCCTGGCAAACCTGGCACAATAGCGAAAAAAGCAAGTACTGTACCAACAATCAAAAAGACCCTGTCATTACTGATCAATTGTGTCGCTAGATCATAGCCAAGATTATGATCAGAAGCAGCCCTTGTCACAACAATACCAGTGGCTGTTGAAATAAGCAACGCTGGTATCTGATTCACGAGTCCTTCACCGACAGTTAAAAGGGTATATTGCGACAGAGCCTGGACGGCTGATAAATTAAACTGAACCATGCCAATAACAAAACCGCCAACAATATTAATTACAATAATGATAATAGCAGCAATCGCATCGCCTTTGACAAACTTACTGGCACCATCCATAGCGCCATAAAAATCAGCTTCTCGCTGAATTTTACGCCGCCGTTCCTTCGCCTCAGCATCATTAATCAGCCCAGAATTTAAATCAGCATCAATACTCATCTGCTTACCAGGCATAGCATCCAAAGTAAAGCGAGCCGCCACTTCCGCTACACGTTCAGCGCCTCGAGTAATAACAATAAACTGTATAATGATTAAAATAACAAACATGATAAAACCAACAATAGCATTCCCGCCAACAACATAATTTCCGAAAGCCAAAATCACTTCACCGGCATAGCCACTATTTAAGATCAGCCTTGTTGAAGACACATTAAGGGCTAGGCGAAATAATGTCGTAATAAGCAGCAGAGAGGGAAATACAGAAAAATCAAGTGGTTCTGTATTATAAACTGCAACCATCACAACCGTAAGAGCTAAAGTAATATTCAGTGTCAAAAAAATGTCAAGAAGCATTGTTGGCAGCGGAATAATCATCATAACAACAATTGTTACAATCGCTAGCGCAACAAAAACATCACTATATTTTGTAATTTTGGGAAAAGGTGTAGATGATTGAGAAGCCAAATAATCTCTCTCCTTCTGTTAGGACAGCTTTTTCTTGAGTCGATATACATATGCTAAAACTTCAGCGACAGCCTGATATAACTCAGCGGGGACCAAATCACCGATTTCCGTTAAACTATATAATGACCTTGCCAAAGGTTTATTTTCTACAATCGTAACCCCATGTTCTCGAGCAACTTCTTTAATACGGAAAGCCAAATAATCTTGCCCTTTGGCAACAACAAGCGGCGCCGGCATATCAGACTCGTATTTTAAAGCTACAGCAAAGTGTGTCGGATTTGTTACAACCACACTGGCACTCGGCACTTCCTGCATCATTCGCTGCATAGCCATTGCGCGCTGTTTTTGTTTGATTTGACTTTTAATTTTTGGATCGCCTTCGGCTTGTTTCATCTCTTCTTTTACTTCCTGCTTGCTCATCTTCAAACTCTTATTATGCTGCCACCATTGAAAATAATAGTCAGCAACTGATAACACAAGCAATACTGTAACAATACGAAATGCCAAATCAAGCCCTAGCGAACAAATCCACTGTAAAGATGCAATTAAGTCAAAAGAAATCATTTTAGGCAAATTATTAGCCTGGTCTTCCGCAAATTGGTAGATAAAAAAACTTACAACAAAAATTTTGAAAATTGACTTAGCTAATTCGGCTAAAGAGCGCATTGAAAACATGCGCGAAAATCCCGATATAGGGTTCAATTTATCTAAACTTGGTATTAAGGGTTCTAATGTAAACATAAACCCTACTTGAAAATAATTAACAGCAACAGAAACAATTACAATAATAGCCATAAGCGGCAAAGCCGTTTGTAAAAAAACAAGAGCATAAGCCAAAAACAAGACTTGAAAGGAATCAATCGTAAAATCGCTAGAAGGAAAATTAGTAAATACAGTTTTCATCAAACCAGCAAGCTGTTCATACATAAACGGGCCAACAAACTTTAGGGAAAAGAAGGCCGCTAACAAAACAACTGCCGAATTAAATTCCATACTTTTAGCAACTTGACCTTTATCACGTGACTCAGACTTTCGCTTTGCTGTTGGATCTTCTGTTTTCTCGCCAGAAAAACGCTGCAAATCAAAATTCAAACTGTGCTTATGGTCCAGCCTGAAATAATTGTATAAGTTTATTAATATCTGCCTGCATCCCATTAAACAATACCTCGAGAAAAAAAATATAAAAAGGCAAAGCCATTGAAAGCATAAATAAACCAATTAATATTTTTGCCGGCATACCAACCATAAAAATATTCATCTGTGGCATTGTCTTAGCTAAAATTCCCATACCAATATCTAAAAGTAATAAGGTAACTAAAACAGGCAAACTAATTTTCAAAGCAATCGCAAAAAAACCTGCTACAAGATTCACCATATAAGGAGCTAATGATTTTGAAAAAACAACATGCGTCACTGGAACAAGACGAAAACTATCTAATAACGCTGTCAGTAACAAATGATGCCCATTAGTTGCTAAAAAAACAAGAAGTGCCAGCATATATTTAAAGTTGCCAATCAAGGGAACCTGCTGTCCATATAAAGGATCTAAAATATTAACCATGGAAAAACCAATTTGGGTATCAATAAGATGCCCCGCCATTTGAATTGCTGAAAAAACAAAAGTAGCTGTAAAACCAATAATAAGTCCTACAATATATTCCGTCATTACAAGAAAAAAATATAATAAGAACGTTTTGGGTAAATCCGGCGTCTGCTGGCCTAAAATTGGCAGCAGAATTAAGGCTAAAATTAAGGAAAGTCCTGCTTTTACAATAATCGGCACATTGCGACTACCATAAATAGGCGCCGCCGTAAATATACCGCTCACTCTTACAAAAAGCAGGAAAAAAAGACCCATTTGATTTTGAACAAGGGCAAATAAATCCACTGCTTTGTCCACCTCTAGCTCTTTTAGTGAATCATTTGCGGCAAGCTTTGTAAAATTGCCTGCGTATAATCAACCATTAATCGCAACATCCAAGGACCAAACACTAAAATAGCTACAAACACAGCAATAATCTTAGGAATGAATGCCAGTGTTTGTTCTTGTATTTGCGTTGTCGCCTGAAAAATACTCACAAGCACTCCCACAACAAGGCCTAACCCTAGCATGGGAGCAGAAATCAACATAACCATAGCTAAAGCATCGCGACCAATTTGTATTGCCATATCACCATTCATCGTTTTTCCCTCCCTTTCTAGTTAAAACTAGTGACTAGCGAGCGAATTAGAAGGTGCCAGCCGTCAACTAAGACAAAAAGTAAAATTTTAAAAGGAAGAGAAATCATAACAGGCGGTACCATCATCATACCCATAGACATCAGCGTACTAGCTACAACCATATCAATAACAATGAATGGAATATAAATTAAAAATCCGATTTGAAAAGCAGTCTTTAATTCACTAATAACGAAGGCCGGAATAAGCGTCATAGTTGAAACCTCTTCTTGCGATGCTGGACGCGGCCCATCTGCTAAATTTATAAATAAAGCGATATCATTTTCACGTGTCTGCTTAAACATAAAAATTCGTAACGGCTTCATCGCCTCATTTAAAGCAGTTGGCTGATCCATAGTTCCTGCTAGATAAGGTTGCAGCGCTTTAGAATTTACTTCATCAATATAAGGTGACATCGTGAAAAAAGTAATGAATAAAGCAAGTCCTACTAAAATCTGATTAGGCGGCATTTGCTGCGTCCCTAAGGCGCTTCGCAAAAAAGAAAGTACGATAATAATCCGCGTAAACGAAGTCATCATGATCAAAATAGAAGGCGCTAACGTTAAAACAGTAAGTCCTAATAATATTTGTAGACTTGTAGCAACTTCCTGTGGCGTACTAGCTTGATCGACGCCCACAGTAACACTCGGAATCGGAATAAGTGGTGCCGCAACCGCTGAAGAGGTTGTCACAAAAGAAGCGAGAAGAACAGCACCAATTACAATAAATACTCTTAGCAAAGCGGTTACCTCTTCTCTATATCCGTTGCATCACGATCTAATGTATTTTTTCGTTCTTTATTCATTTTGTCTCTTCCAAAAACTTCAGGGAACTTATGAGACATATGCTGCAATGAATGAAGCTGACTGCGAAATACTTCCTGAAAAGTTTCTATCTCTTGTGTATTTTGTTCTTGGAGTTCATGAATTTTATCGGGATCAGTTATTGTTTGCAGTAAAGTAATATTGTGGTCTGTGACACCTAAAACCAAATATTCTCCTGCCATTTCCACAACATAAACAGCGCGATTTGTCCCTAACGAAAGGGAGCTTAGAATCTTGCTGGAATTCTTCCGCCCAGCAAGATTCAGTTTATTTCCCCAAAATCGCGAAGTAAAATATGCTAATGCCACAACTACTCCAAAAGTAAACAATAGCGAAATCACATAAGAAAATATGGAAAAACCACTCACAGCCGTTGCTGCCGGCTCTTGATATTTCAGGTATTCACCAGAAGCATCAGCAGCAAATACTTTAGACATCAGCAATAAATTCATCACATTTAGCCTACAGCTTTACGAACGGCCTCAAGAACTCGGTCAGGCTGAAAAGGTTTTACAATAAAATCGCGCGCACCGGCTTGAATCGCTTCAATAACCATGGCTTGTTGTCCCATCGCGCTACACATAATAACTTTCGCATTAGCGTCTATCTTTTTAATCTCTTTAACTGCCGCAATTCCATCCATCTCCGGCATAGTAATATCCATGGTAGTCAATTCAGGACGAAGTTCTTGCCATTTTTCAACAGCCCTAGCACCATTTTCAGCTTCCCCTACTACCTCATAGCCGTTTTTTGATAAAATATCTTTAATCATCATTCGCATAAAAGCAGCATCATCTACTATTAATACTCGAATTGCCATTCAACAATCTCTCCTTATCATTATAAATTTTTACTGTAAATTCGCAGCCCGTTCTAAGGGGCTTACAATATCGGTAACCCTAACGCCAAAATTTTCATCAATTACTACAACTTCACCTTTGGCAATCAATTTTCCATTCACGAGAACATCGACAGCTTCCCCTGCCAATTTATCAAGTTCAATGACAGATCCTGTAGACAACTCGAGAATTTCCTTTATTAATTTACGGGTACGCCCTAATTCTACCGTAACCTGCAACGGTACGTCCATAATTAAATTAATATTTGTATCACCAAGCGGAATTCCACTGGGCGTAAGTGGAGCAAATTGAACTGGCTGAACCACAACATTCGGAGCTGGCTGCGCCGGTTTTGCCGCTTGCATCATAGGTTGCGATGGTGCCGCATAAGCTGCTTGCGTTGCAGCTGGTGGAGCTGGTGTTGGTGCCGCCGCTGGAGTCGGTGTTGGCGCCGCTAGTGGCTGTGCTGCCTCCTGAGACATGTTAAGCAGATTTCCTACCATTTCCTTAGCAATATCTATACCAACAAGCTGCATAATTTCACTATCAATAAGATCTTCTACTTCCATACGAAACGATACGCGAACAATGGATTGATCTCCTTGAGCCAAGTTTGTAATCGGCGTCTCTGTTGAAAAATCAACACGCGTACTCGTTGGCGGCGAAATATCAACTTTCTTTTTAAACATAGTTGAAATAGAAGTCGCCGTAGATCCCATCATTTGATTCATTGCTTCCGTAACAGCGCTTGAATAAAGTTCATTCATCTCCGTCGGAGGATTCGAACCATCGCCGCCCATCATTAGATCAGAAATGATCAAAGCATCCTGCTCACGAATCGCCAGGATATTTGTCCCGGTAAGACCATGCGTATAACCGACTTCAATTACTAAATACGGTAGCGGATATTGCTCTTTGATTTCATCTAAGGTCGTAATGGAGACACGCGGTGTTGTAATTGATACGCGACGCCCTAACAATATTGATAAGGTTGTCGCCGCACTGCCCATAGAAATATTGCCAATCTCACCAAGTGCGTCTTTTTCTATATCAGATAAATCCTCTGCTGCACTTACATCAGCCGCAGGAGACGAACTGGGTTCACCTCTGAGTAAAGCATCAATTTCATCTTGTGAGAGAAATCCATCACTCATCTAAGTCATCTCCTTCTATCACTCTGGTCACTTGTACAGCCATTTTTTTGCCGCTTACACCAGGTTTACATAAAAACTTCTTTTGTTGACCAACATATACAGTTAATTCATCGGACACCTTTGTTTCAAGCTGTAAAACATCCCCTGCTGCAAGACCAAGCATTTCTGCTACACTAATCGTAACTTTGCCTAATTCCGTCGTAATTGGAATCACAGCTTTGCGCAATTTTTTCTGCAACGCTTGAATATTTTCATCAGAATCTTGCTTTGCTACAGAAGAAGCGACCCAGAAAGTTGTCGTTAGTTTTGACATGATGGGCTCTAACACTAAATAAGGAATACATAAATTTAAAAGACCTTCAGCCTGACCAATTTTTGCCTGTAACGTAATAATAACAACCATATCATTAGGCGGAACAATCTGTGTGAACTGAGGATTTGTTTCAATAACATCCATACTTGGATTCATGGCGATAACTTGTTTCCAAGCCTCTTGCAATGATTCCAATGCTTTATTAATCACTCGAGTAATAATCGCTTCTTCAATATCCGTTAAAGGTCTGGGTTTATTCGGTGCTGATCCAACGCCGCCGAATAAGCGGTCAATCAATGCAAATACTACATTAGGATTCAGTTCTAGTATGGCATTTCCTTTTAACGGACTCATTTGAAAAACACTAATTACACTTGGATTCGGCAAAGATCGAATAAATTCTTCATAAGTAAGCTGATCAACAGAAGCGACATCAATATGCACGAGAGTACGCAAATTTGCGGAAAGATATGTGTTAAACAGTCGAGCAAAATTCTCATGAATCATATAGAGCGTCCGAATCTGGTCTTTAGAAAATTTATCAGGACGCTTAAAATCATATAATTTTATTTTTCGTTGTTTCTCTTCACTTTGAATATCTTCAGCTGAAAGAACTCCACTCGATATATTAGAAAGCAGCTCATCAATCTCAGCTTGTGAGAGCACGTCGCCGGCCATCCAGTTGCCTCCCTTCCCGCAAAATCTAGAAAATCACATTATTGTATAACAAAATTTGTTATAAATACATTATAAACACGGTCGCCGCCTAAACTTTCATTTACCGCCCCTTTAATAAGATCTTTCAGTTTTTCTTGTTTGGACGGATCAAAATCTTCAATTTTTTGCGACCGTAACACTGAGATGACAGTATCTGTCATTTTCACTTCTTCAGGTGATAAATTCTTTCCTTCCTTCGGCGGCGCGTTCTTTTCCGGTTTGACTTCTAATATAATACCAACTTTAATAAAACGACCACTGCCAGCGCCCCCCACATTCAATACTAATCCTTCTTTGGGATCGCCTATTTTAACAAATTCGCCTGGTTCCGATTTTTTTGTTTCAACAGTTGATTTTTCTGATACAATTTTATTTGCAATAAAATAAGAAATACCGCCAGCTAATAAAAGTCCAACTACAACTAAACCTGCAACTATTGCTAGCGGAAATTTTTTCCCACCTTCAGCCATTCGGGTCCCCCCCTTAAGAATTATATCATATCGGTCTTAAAGACCTTAGCATTTATCTATAGGCGCTTTAATTCCGTTTCTTTCCTAAGCATATTTTTTCTACAAAGATAAGAAAACTCCTTCAGAAATCGACAAAATTCCGACTTAAGTATGTTATTTATAAAACCAAATACTGAAAAACATGTAATTTTAAACAAAATTCCTTTAAAAATCACCACAATCATTGTAACCTATATGCCCTACCGTAAATTTCTAAATATGGCACGCCGATAATCCATGACCTTGCGAACCACTTCATCCATTCTTTCTTCCACAATAAACTTTTTTCCATTTGTCAAAGTAACAACCGTATCAGGCGTTTCCTCAACAGTCTCAATGAGCTCCGCATTCATAATAAATTCACGCTCACCATTTATTTTTGATAACTTGATCATCTTACTTCCTCCTTAGATAGCGGGAGGAAATCCCCCCGCTATGTCATCGCTCACTTTCTATTATCGTTTCAAACTATTTAATTCTTGTAACATTTCATCACTTGTCGTAATAACCTTAGAGTTTGCCTGATAACCCCGTTCCGTAATAATCATATTAGTAAACTCCGTGGCCAAGTCGACATTAGACATTTCTAAGCTACCGCCAGTAATAGCCCCTAGCCCACCGGTTTTCGCCGCCCCAATCTGAGGTGTCCCAGAGTTATTAGACACCTGATAATTAGAGTCGCCGACTTTCAGTAAACCTTCCGGATTCGCAAAACCAGCTAAGGCTACTTGTGCTAAGTTTCGTCGCTCGCCATTGCTATAGGTCCCCACAATCGTACCAGTTTTATCAAGTGAAGTAGATTGCAGTGTTCCGGCAGGATAACCGTCAGGTGTCTCAAATAGAGTTGAGTCGCCCATACCGCCATATTGTGTCAAACCACTTAGATTTCGAGTGAGGCTTAATTGACTTGTTGCATTTGTAAATGTTGCTTGAAAAGGTAAATTACCGCCAGTACCAGCCGTAACCGCCGCATTGGCATCGGTTATAGTTTGCTTTACATTAGTACTTTCCGTTCCTGGCATATAAAACCCACCGGTTGTCGGTGCATTGCTGGTAAAGCCAGTTACATTTAAAGTAAAGGTTCCACCCATAGACAAGGACGGCACAGTGGTAGTTCCGGTACTATCATAAAATGTATATGCCCCAGGAGGCCCAGCAACATACTTAACTATCCCAGATACGGACGTGCCTGAACCACTGGCATCGCTAAGTGTATAAGACCATTTATTCGATTGTGTCGCATCAGCAGTAAACGTAAGTTTATAAGTATGGGGTTGTCCACCTTCAATAGAAACAAAGGTTTGTGAATTGCTAGCTCCCAGTGTCGAGTCTAAAGTTAATGATGTGAAAGTAGCAGTATCAGTAGGCAATGTCAATCCCGTTGAAGTATCTGGAATTGAAATATAGTTAGGATTACTCCCCGAAGCATCAAAAGTAAGCACTTGCCAAGCATTTTTAGGGGTTGATGTAGTTGAATCTTTAACTGAAGTATACGTCAGCCAGGTAGAAGTTGGAGTGGCTCCCGACGTCATATCAACCTTATAATAATTTGTATTTACTGCATGCTGTGTTCCTACAGAGTCAGTTGCCGTAGCAGAACCTGGATAACTGTAACCAATTGCAGAATCACCTTTTAAATTTTTCGTCACCTTTATTTCCGTCGAAGCCTTGGAAGCCATCGTAGTACCAAGCTGAACTTGAATTGGCTGCATCGATGCGCCAGGCGTAATAGCTCCTGTAGCATCAGCCATCCAGCCCATTAATTTCAGGCCTCCTGATGAAACATAAGTTCCTTGTGCATCCTGAGTGAAACTGCCTACCCGCGTATAGACCTTATCATTGCCGTTTTGTAAAATAAAGAAGCCATTCCCCGATAAAGCCATATCCGTCTGTTTACCTGTAGATTGCAAGTTGCCATCTTTAAAATTCGTACCAATACTAGCAACTGTCATACCAAGTCCAACCTGCATCGGATTTGTCCCGCCAAGATTGCCCGCTGGAGCAGATGCACCTTGCACAGTCTGACTTAAAATATCCTGGAAATTTGTTGTATTGCCTTTATAGGCAATTGTATTAACATTAGCAACATTATTGCCAATGACATCAATACCTGTTTGCATATTTAACAAACCGGAAACAGCTGAATACATAGAACGTCCCATAAACATAACCTCCAATTTAATTTTTGGTATAAGCTGCTTCAATCATTCAGCAGCTAAATGAGCCTCCATATTAGGTCCAGCTCAAGTGAGAAGAACAGCACTATCAATATTAGTAAACACATTGTCTTTCATGCTCTGGCCATCCATGGCGGTAATGACGGTTCGATTTTTCACACTGACTACAAAAGCCAGGTTATTTAGAACCATTAGCGACTCCTTCGCTCCTTTTTTTTCAGCCTTTTCCACAGCACTGCTGAGTTTTTGCAAATCCTCTGTACTCAGTTCAATATTACGGCTCTGTAGTCGTTCCATGGCATGCTGGGAAAATTTCACACCTGAAATTTTTTCATTAAGAATTTTGCTAAAATCCTGATTAGAGCTTGAAGCACTAGTACTTTGCGTCTTTACCGGAACAGCAGCTGGCGTAAGCGGAAAAACAGGTTGATTTGCATAAAAAATACGAGAATCCGCCACAACTGATCCACCCTTTCCTAGTCAGATTGCTTCACTTATGTTGTTGTATTGCTTTGTGTCGAATTTGTTTGTGTTGTCTGATTTACAACAGCGGAAACATCACTTAGCCCCACCGTGTAATCACCAACAATCAGCTTGGGTTGATTATTGACAACCTTCACTGCACTAACCTGACCATAAAGTAACTGTCCCGATGAGGCATCTGTCCAACTTACAACTTTTCCAATCATCGTCGTAGCTTGTGTCATCTGGGCTGTTGCATTCAAGTTCTGCATCTGTTCTAAGCTAGAAAATTGCGCTAACTGCGCAATCATTTGCGTATCATCTTGCGGCTTAGTAGGATCTTGATTTTGCATTTGTGTAATCAAAAGCTTTAAAAAGTCATCTTTTCCTAATGCAGAATTAGACGTTGTTGTACTACTGTTTGTATTCGTAGTTGGAGTTGTGTCAGTCGTTGTGCCTGTCGCTGAAACTGCCATACGATCCCTCCTAAATTAAATAATCGACACCATCTGCTTCAGTGACAACTGGTTTTGTCACCGCCTCTACAGTTTCTTCAAAGTTATCCTTATTTCCTTTGTAGGAAAATTTGGGTTTTTGCTGTTGCTGCGTAGGCCGTTCTTGATTAGACATAAATTGATTCAAACTAGTGTATACTCCCACATTGTCCACTTTCAGCCCGGAACTTGTCAATTCCTGTTTTAATTGTGGCAACGACGATTCAATTACCGCTCTCACATCGCTGTTGCCAGAATGAAATGAAGCAGTAACTGCACCCTGTTCGACTGTAACTTTCAATGTCAACTCACCAAGATGTTCCGGTTTTAAACGGATGACCATTTCAGTATTTTGTGGACGATTTACTAGTTTAACCTGATCAATGATTTGCTGTACTACCTGAAAGTTATCTTGACTGCTTACAGGCTGATTGTTTGAAGAAGCCGCGCTACTTGCGCTTACTCCCTGCAAAGGAGTAGTACTTTTTTCGCTATGCAGCATCTGTGCAAAAGCAGACTGCGTCGTATCACCAAGCGACGTTACCTCAGTTTCTGCTACGCTATTCGCTTTTAGCTGTTCCTGACTCGTAAACGTCATTTGTTGCTCACCCTTATCAGAAAACTTCTGATTTTGCTCCCGCAGCTTGTTTTCAATTAATGCCGCAGACGCTTCTTGTGTTTGGCTAGGCTGGGAATCTTGTGGTACAACTTGTTCTTTAGGCAAAATTGGTGTCTGCTGATCAACTACAAGCTTACCTTGCGACTGTAAGGCTGTGAGCATTTCATTTTGCTTACCCGCTGATTTTTCTTCGGTTGGAGTTGCTTGTTGCAATTCTTTGTTACTTGTTATGCTGAGCTGCGATATATCAGGCTGCGGCACACTACCTTCATTTTGCATAAGAATGGTCCCTGGAGACAAAACGGCATTTTCTACAGTAACCTGCTTAGCCGATTCTTTTGTTAACAATCCACTGATTGTATCTGCCGCAACAGAAGTCTTTTGACCCATTTGAGCCTTTTCTGCTCCCAGTACAACTTTTTCCTGCTTTACAGACTCATTTGGCAAAGCCTGTCGTTCAGCCAGTCCGTTTATTTGTTCTAACGTAACGAACGCATTATCTAATGACTGTGTCTGCAAAGTCTGATCTTGTGATACAAGTTGCGCCTGCATTAATTGTTCAGGCTGTGTTTGCTGCGTAATAATCTGGCCAAAGTTTGCCGTAACTATAGGTCCAACTGAAGTTCCAGTTGAAATCTCACCAGCTGTTTGATTCGCCTTACCCTCTGCGGTTACTGCTTGTGATTGACTTTGTTGACCTTGTTGCGGTAAAACAGCCAACAACATGCTATAAAGATCGTTTACAGCAACGGTCTGTAACGTTTGGGTGTCTTGTCCTTTTGTATCCTCAAGTTGACCAATTTTGTCATCTACTACTAGTTTCGACGGTTTTGAACTATTATCTTGATTATCTTGACCGGTAGAAGTTACATTTTTTCCTATTTGTTGTTTGTCTAAAGACAAAGAATCGGCTCCCGCTGTTGACTCCGTATTGCTTCCAGGTTGATTTACTCCATTGAGGGAATTATTGAGAGAATTTGCTGCAACAGTTGCAGAAGATGCTAATGCGGAAGCAAAACTTTTACTTTTCACAGCAACAGTCGGAACACTTTTAGATGAACTTTTAACCGCAGTGGGAACGCTAGCTATAAGATTTACTACATTTTCAGTTTGCATTATTTCACCTCCTTTCTAAGATATTTTATTGAACTGTCGGCACCGCCAGCATAGCTTGACTAATTTGAGCGGCTCGAGCAGGTTCAAACTGTGCCAAAATTTTACCAGCTTGTTCTTCTTCCATTTTATTTAAAACAGCAACAACCGTAGGATTATCAAGCTGCGATAAAATGGGAACTGCTTCATCAGGCTTCATATTGCCATAAAGGCGCGCTAGTTTTGAAATTTTCTTAGCTTCTTCCTGTTGTCGCTGCTTTGCCAATTTTGCCAGATTCTGATCAGTGGCCACACCAGGTGCTGTCGGTTGTGTACCGGGCGCTACCTGTCCAGGCATCTGGGACGCAGCAGGATTAACCGCCGGTACCGGATTCGGCTGCATAGGCGAACCAGTTAAGGCATTGCCTGGCGACGGCTCGACAGGACTCTGCGGCGTTAAATCAACAGCATCGAAATTTGTTTTTGGTTTTTGAAAGAAACGACCAATAAATGGTTTATCCTGTAAATTCAAATCTTCTGCTGTTTTTTGAACATCAAACAGTTTTAAATAAATTCCTATAGCAAAGCCAACTGCTAATAAAAGAAGCAACAAAAAAATAACAAAGAGAATCAAAAAAATCCGGCGTTTTTTCTTCGGTGGCGCTCCTTCTATTTCTTCTCCTCCGGCCATCGTATTAGCCTTTTTATCAGTTTTGCCTGTTGGCTTCGCTGTATTTTTAGCTGTATTTTTAGCGTTATTTTTTTCAGCCATTCCATTGCCTGCCTTCCGAACGACATTCCTAACGCCCTCTAGGAATCAAGACGGTCATTAGAAGTTTTTATAGTAAGATAGCACATTTGACACATACGCCTGCGTTTCGGCATAAGGCGGAATTCCTTGATAGTCCTTTACAGCCTGCGGTCCAGCATTATAAGCTGCCACAGCTTGCGCTACGTTGCCGTGAAAAGTATCAAGCATCTGTTTTAAATAATGGACACCGCCATCAATATTTTCTCTAGGATCATTGATGTTTCGCACACCAAGCCCAGCTGCCGTATCAGGCATAAGTTGCATAACCCCAACAGCGCCTGTAGAAGATACAGCCTGTGGTGAATAACCAGACTCTGCCTTTGCTACCGCTTGCGCTAGCTTGGGATCAACACCATATTTTTGTGCCGCAGTATGAAGCATGCGAATAATATTATCAGCACCAGGATCATAAGAAGTTTCCTGGGTTTGATTAAGACTGTTATTTTTTATTGAAGAATAAATACTTGAAAAATCACTAGAAGGATTTAAGGACTGATTCGAAATGCTATTTTGTCTTTCCATTGCGCCAGTTATAGCTGGTAAAGCATTTTTACTCACAACGCCAAAACGCTGTTCAATGGAAGAAATTCGCTGCAAGACTTGCTGCACTCCCAAGAAATTACTCAAAGTAAATTCCTCCTTCTTTTAAAAATCTCTTCCATAGCGCTGCGTACCAAGCTCGTCAAGAAAATTTTGTTCTTGCTGTAAAAGCTCACGGTAATGCTGCTGTCGTTTCTTTTCTTTCAACCGCTCTACCACTTTTCTCTGTTTCATGGCTTCTTGAAAAACAAAGAGACTTTCTAAATGACTCTTTTCTGCGGCAATAACGACTTCTTTTTGATTATCCAGTTGTAGCGTAAGTTGCTTAAAATAAGCAGAGTAAAGAATAAAATCAGCAATCGTTTTGTTTTGGCTCAGCGCATTTTGCCACTCTTGGCGATGCGCTTCTATTCTATCGGCTAGAAGCGATAAATCTTCTTGGGCTTGTCGCAAATTTTCAATGGCCTGCGTAAGTCGAAGCTGAGCCTGCTCTTCGCGTCGTCGACGCACTTTAAGTAAAGTTTCCAGTCGAAAACGAAATCGCTGCATATTTTACCCCTCTCAAACTCAAGAAACAACTTGCTCCAAAATACTGATTGTTTGTTCCATGGTTGTTTCATCATAAACTTCTTGCTGCAAAAATTTTTTCACAGCACTAATATGCTCCATGGCCGTATCAATTTCTTCATTACTGCCTTTCACATAAGCGCCAATATTAATTAAATCTTCCGCTTCCCGATATGTCGCTAAAATAGAACGTAGCTTTTGAGCAGCATCCCAGTGAGGGCGCTCGACAATTTCTAACATGACACGACTGACGCTCGCCAAAACATCAATCGCAGGATAATGATTTTTTGCAGCTAAAGCTCTTGATAAAACAATATGGCCGTCTAGAATACTACGGACACTATCAGCAATCGGTTCATTCATATCATCACCATCAACAAGGACTGTATAAATTCCCGTAATGGAACCAATAGAACCAGTACCAGAACGTTCTAACAGCTTAGGAAGCATGGCAAAAACAGATGGAGTGTAGCCTCGTGTCGCGGGTGGCTCGCCAATCGTCAATCCAACCTCTCGCTGTCCCATAGCAAAACGAGTGACAGAATCCATCATTAACATGACATTCTTGCCTTGATCACGAAAGTATTCAGCGATAGCCGTTGCTGTCATTGCCCCTTTCACCCTGAGTAAAGCAGGCTGATCAGATGTTGCCACAACTACAACAGAACGCTTTAGGCCAGCTTCCCCCAAATCGCGTTCAATAAATTCACGAACTTCACGCCCACGTTCGCCAATCAAAGCAATTACATTAATATCAGCTTCTGTATTTCTTGCAATCATACCAAGAAGCGTACTCTTACCAACACCACTACCCGCCATAATACCGACACGCTGTCCTCGACCTAGAGTAATCAAAGAATCTATTGCTTTTACGCCAACAGACATCGTTTTGTCAATTCTTTTGCGCGTAAGAGGCGAAGGCGGCATCGCGTGAATTGGGTAGAATTTTTCCGGTTCCAACGGGCCCTTGTCATCCATTGGCCGTCCTAATCCATCAACAACTCGTCCTAATAGAGCCTCACCAACACCAATACTCAGCGTTTGGTTGGCCGCCAACACCTCACAACCAGGTCCAATTCCCTGCATTTCTCCTATAGGCATTAACAGAACTCGATTTTGGCGAAACCCTACAACTTCAGCTGGAATCGAAAAAGATTGATCTCGCGACGTAATATAGCAAAGTTCACCTAAATTTACAGCAGGGCCTTGCGACTCAATCACAAGACCAATAATCTGCGTAATTTTTCCAGTCAACCGCATCGTTTGAGCCTGTTCTATTTTTTGCAAATAGGCCTGTGCAGAAAAAATTGTCATGGCATCACTTCCAGCAAAGACTTTTTAATTTCCTCAAACTGTGTATCAATACGTGCGTCAACCGTTCCACTTGTCGTGTCAATTAAACAATTACCGACACTCACCGAATCATCAGACTGTACCAAAATGGGCTGCTCCCTGCCTACCATAGTCTGTAAATCATGTCGCGCCTGCATGACAAGTTCGAAATCATAAGAATTTACTCGCACGATTACTTCCTGTTGATCTCTAACTTTCTCTAATGCAGCGCGAACAATCGGAAGTACCATTACAGGGTTTTCTTCAGTCTCTCTAGCGAGAATTTTCTGGGTAATCGCCAAAACAAGCTGAAGAATGTCTCCTTCTGCTTCCAGAATCATTTTTTTTGCATCTTGCTGAGCCATAACTAAAACGTCCGAAGCTTTTAGAGCGCTTTGACTGATCTCAGCTTGAAGTTCTTCGCGAATTTTTGTTTCAGCCACTTTAATTCCTTCGTTATAACCCAACTCATAACCAGCTTGATATCCCGTTTCTTTTCCTTCGTTATGGCCAAGCGCACGAGCTTCTTCCTTGATTTTCTCTCCTTCTGATAGAGCGTTAGCAACGATCTCATCAGCCTGCGCTTTAGCCTGGGTAATCTGCTTCTCACATTCCCGTTGCGTTTTTACCAAAAGCGATTCAATTTCTTCTTTCTCGTTTGGCAAATCCTCTGCTTCCGTGCAGCACAGCTCCGGATCACAAACAGCAATTACCACAGGTTGATCGCGTAATGAAATGGATTTGAAAATCTTATGCAATGATTTCGTCTCCTTTGCCCCGTGAAACAATAATTTCACCGGATTCTTCAAGACGTCTAATTACATTTACAATTTTCTGCTGCGATTCTTCTACATCACGAATACGAACAGGTCCCATATATTCAATTTCTTCTCGTAACATTTCTGATGCACGCTTCGACATGTTCTTATAGATTTTCTCCGCCACTTCACTGGACGAAGCTTTCAATGCCAAGCCCAGATCCTTCGATTCAATTTCTCTAAGTACAAGTTGCAGTGAACGATCGTCCAAAAGAACAATATCTTCGAATACGAACATCCGTTTTTTGATTTCTTCAGCAAGTTCTGGATTTTGGATCTCCAAGTTTTCAATGATAGTTCTTTCTGTCGTCCGATCTACACGGTTTAATACTTCAACAATGGAATCAACACCACCGGCTGCTGTAAAGTCTTGCGTAACAAGTGAAGATAACTTTCTTTCCAAAATTCTCTCCACATCCTTTATAACATCTGGGGACGTACGATCCATGGTAGCAATACGTTTTGCTACATCAACCTGTCTGTCCGCCGGCAAAGCCGAAATAATCGCTGCGGACTGTTCCGGCTGTAAGTAAGCCATAATTAAAGCAATCGTTTGCGGATGCTCATTTTGAATAAAATTTAATAACTGAGAAGGATCTGTCTTTCGCGCAAAATCGAAAGGTCGAATTTGCAGACTTGCTGTTAATCGACTAATAATAGAAACTGCTTTTTCTGACCCCAATGCTTTTTCAAGAATTTCCCTGGCATAATCCAGACCGCCAGCTGACAAATATTCTTTTGCTAAACACATTTGATGAAATTCGTCTAATACTCTATCTTTTACCTCTTGAGGAATCTTTCGCTGATTGGCAATTTCTAACGTCAGTTTTTCAATTTCTTCTTCCCGAAAATGTTTAAAAATCTGGGCAGAAATATCCGGTCCTAGCGAAATAAGAAGAATAGCCGCCTTTTGTTTACCTGACAACTCATTCGATTCGTACATATCCTTACCTCCCCTATGGCGCGCCTTATTCCTCAGATACCCACGTTTTTAATAATTGCGCAACATCTTCCGGGTTAGACTGAGCAAATTTCTCAATAGATTCACGTACATTGTTGCGTTCAATTTCTTCTGGCGTAAGCTCTTCTGTTTCCTCTTCTTCTAAAAGCTCATCTACAGGCGTGGGAGCCATAGCCATAAGTTCTAGATCTTTTTCGCTTTGCTTCTTCCTTGCATACATGCGAGCCCCTACGACAAGAGCAATCAGCAAGAGTACTGCTAAACCAATTTTTGTATAAAGAGACATTTTCTGCTCTTGTTCCAAATCGGCTTCTTCTTTCTTTTTCTTATCAGCTAGTTCCGTGCTAAAAGGAACTGTTTCCACTGAAATCGTATCGCCTCTAGTTGGATTCAACCCTGTTGCCGAAGCTACTGTTCGCATGATCACATCTTGCTGTACATTAGTAATACTGCCGTCAACTAAAACGGCCACAGTTAAGCGACGAATCGAACCAGGCGATGCTACTGTTTTTTCTTTCGTTTCATTAATCTCGTAATTTTTTACAGATTCTTTTTTCTCATAATTGGATTGATTATTATTATTTGCTACATAGCCAGGAATATTGGTTGTCGTCCCAGGAACTCCACCGGGAGCATTAGAAGTTCCCCGATAGTTTTCACTGACATCCTGAGAACTGCGAATAATTCCTTTATCATCAACGACAGGTTCAAAGGTATTTCGATCCACTACCCGCTGATCAAAATTCAATTCCACATTAATTCGAGCGGCAACTTTCCCTTCGCCCAAAACTTGTTCTAACATACTTTGCAAGTTTTTCTGCAAATCATCCTGAACTTTCTTGGTCATTTCCAGTTGCGTTAAACTAATAGCGCCATTTTTGCCAGCTTCCTGCGATGAAGGATCATTCAAGACATGAGCATTATCATCAACAATCGTAATATTCTCCGGTTTCAAACCTTGCACACTATGTGCCACTAAATTTACAATGCCATTAATCTGGCCAGGATTCAACTGCGCCGAAGGACGTAGTTTAATCATGATCGATGCTGTAGCTGGTTTTTCATTTTTCTTATACAGACTATCCTCCGGCATTACAATATGGACCCTAGCCTTCTCTACTTCAGTCATTTGCTCAATTGTCTTGGTTAATTCACCTTGAATGGCTTGCAAATAATACACTTTATTTTGAAACTCTGTCGTACCAAACTTATTCTGATCAAAAATCTCAAACCCCTTATTGCCGCGCGGCAACCCCTGAGCGGCTAAGTCCAGACGAATTTTATAAACATCTTTCGACGATACCATAATCGCTGTACCATTGTTACCTATTTCATAGGGAATTTTTGCTTCTTTCAACTTTGCTGCCACTTCACCTGCATCTTTGGCATCAAGACCAGTAAACAAAGGTACACTATCAGGGCGACCCCCCCACCAAAAACTCCATGCAAGGATACCTACAAAAAGTAAAACTGCAGATCCTAAAATAATGTACTTTTCTTTTTTACCGATGTTTTGCCACAGGCGCAGAGACTGCTCTTTCCAGTCAGCCATCGTCTCCACCCTTTCAAATCAGAAAAATATTAGACCTGCATTCGCATGATTTCTTGGTAAGCGTCAATCACTTTGTTGCGAACTGTCATCGTGAGTTGCAAAGAGATGGAAGCTTTTTCTGCCGCAATAACTGCTTCAGAAACATCTTGAATTTTTCCAGCGGCAAGATCTGCCGAAGCCTTACTAGAGTTAAGCTGTAACTGATTGACTTCTCCTAGCGCATTTGAAAAGAGTTGTCCAAACGTTACGCCGCCAGAACGAGCACTACTACTCGCTCGCTTGGTTGGTTCGAACCCGACTTCACTAAGCGATAATGGCTGAATGCCATCAATGGCCATTTATCTTTCCTCCTATTTGCCAATCTCCAGCGCCTTTTGCGCCATAGATTTAGCAGCGTTAATTGTTGTAACATTGGCCTCATAAGCCCGACTTGCTGTAATCATATCTACCATTTCTGTTACAACATTTACATTGGGCATTTCTACATACCCATTCCGATTTGCATCTGGATGAGTAGGATCGTAGACTAATCGCAAAGGCGACTGATCTTTCGTAATGCCAACAACCTTTACGCCAGCATTTTCACCAGACTGGCCAAGCTTTCCTGTTAAAATATCAGAAAAAGAATCGCCTGAAGATCTTGGTTCAAATACCAATAATTGACGCCGATAAGGTCCGCCTTCAGCTGTACGCGTCGTATTCACATTGGCAATATTGTTAGATATAACATCCATACGCAACCGTTCAGCCGTCAAGCCGGAAGCCGCAGAGTCAATGGCGCCAAACATTCCCATCTATGGTCACTTCCCTTCTTTAATGGCCGAGATTAAAGTAGAATACTTTTTACTGAGTTGTTGTGCTACTGAATTATAATAAATGCTATTTTTGGCAAGGCCAGCCATTTCTTTATCAATATCGACATTATTTCCATCTAAACGCATTGATGTATCCTTATCGACAACAACAGCTGGGTCGGTAGACACTTCCCGCGTCCCCGACAAATGAGCGCCATGAGTTCTTACCAAAGATAACAGTTTTGGGCCCCCTATCGCTTGTTGAAGTTTATCTTCAAATATTACTTCACTGCGTTTAAAGCCCGGCGTATTTACATTGACAATGTTGTTACTAATCACTTTTTGCCGCAAGGCAGAAGCCGATAAGGCTTTTTCCAACAGTCCAGCAGAAGAAGTTGATAACATAGAATCAAGCACAGTAAACCTCCCAAATACCATTTTGACAATACTTTACGATAGGCTACAATTCTACATAAATTTCATAAATTCCTCTTAATTTTTTAAAACTCTTTGTAAAATCCAATAATCAGGACTTTTTGTTTAGAAAAAATACAAACAGCAACGTGCTTAAAATCAAATTCTTAAAAACCCCTTAAAAACATCTTAAAATATCTAATGACAAATAAGGAGGACTGTCTCGTCAAGAAGAAATTCACTTGCAATCTCTTCGTGAGACAGTCCCCTAAAATTCTTATAAATTAACGTTTCTTTGTTAAAGGAATCATTATTTTCTTAGTTTCTTCAATTCATCAAGTAACAGTTCATTAAGAACTTTAATATATGTACCTTTCATTCCTAGTGATTTTGATTCAATAACACCAGCGCTTTCAAATTTGCGTAAGGCATTAACAATAACAGAACGAGTAATCCCCACACGATCAGCAATTTTACTTGCTACAAGCAATCCTTCATCACCTTCTAATTCGTTAAGAATGTGAAGAACAGCTTCGAGTTCTGAATAAGAGAGTGTGCCGATAGCTACTTGTACTGTTGCTTTCTTGCGAGCTTCATCGGCAATTTTATCGCTTAAATCTCGTAAAATAGCCATACCGACAACGGTTGCACCATATTCAGCCAAAATTAAATCATCATCAGTAAATTCCTCATCAAACTTAGCAACAATCAAAGTACCAATCCGATCGCCACCGCCATAAATAGGCACAATGGTCGTTAATTTACCATGAAAGAAACATTCGGTATTCTCGCTAAAAGCACAAAGACCACTATCAATGCGAATATTGGGCGAAGTTTCCGAAACACGTAGCAACCAGTCAACATATCTTTCAGGAAAGAGACCATCATCAAGTACTTTTTCTTTCATTACGCCACATTCAAAATTATCAAGTAAGGCGTAACCAAGTACATCGCCTTTTTTACTTACGATATACACGTTTGAATTCATTACGTTTGACAATACAGAAGACATTTCATTGTAATGAACTTTTTCCGACTTTTGTAAAAGCTTATTAATTTTCCGAGTACGTTCCAACAAAGTTAACATCATGTAATTCCTACCTTTCGTTTCATAAAATAAGTAACTTAACCATCTATAAAATAAATTGAGTTAAATCTTGATTTTCAATAATATGTGACAACTTTGATTGCACATAAGCACGATCAATTACAATCGTCTGCTTTTCTAATTCAGGCGCTTCAAACGCTAGGTCTTCTAATAATTTCTCCATAATTGTATGAAGTCGTCTAGCGCCGATATTTTCAGTCTGACTGTTTACAGCACAGGCAATTTCTGCTAACTCATCAATTGCCTCAGGCGCAAATTCAATCGTAATATCTTCCACACCTAATAAGCTAGTATATTGAGTAATTAAAGCATTGGCCGGTTCCGTAAGAATCTGGCAAAAGTCTTCTTTCGTCAAATTCGTTAATTCTACACGAATAGGAAAACGCCCTTGAAGTTCTGGTATTAGATCAGAAGGTTTAGAAATATGAAAAGCACCGGCAGCAATAAATAGAATGTGATCGGTCTGCAATGCTCCATATTTTGTCATAACAGTCGATCCTTCTACTATTGGAAGAATGTCACGTTGTACGCCTTCTCGCGACACATCCGGTCCTGATGATTGGCCCCGACCGGCAATTTTATCAATTTCATCTAGGAAGATGATCCCTGACGTTTCAGCTAACTCAATAGCACCAGAAATAACTTCATCCATATCAATTAACTTCTGTGCCTCTTCTTGGGTAAAAATCTTTCTGGCATTCGCCACAGTCACTTTGCGCTTCTTCTGTTTTTTCGGCATCAGGCTTCCCAACATGTCTTGAAGATTCATACCCATTTCTTCCGCGCCTGTTCCAGCAAACATTCCCATCATGGGCTGACTCGTGTCTTCCACGACAATTTCAACAAGATTTTCTTCTAGTTCACCTTGCTCTAGCTTTTTGCGCCAAGTTTCTCGCTCCTGATTTACATCAGGCTTTTCTGATACCATCTCAGGCTCTTGCTGAGTAGTAGAAGAAAAGAGCATCTCAAAAGGATTTTTAGTTTTTTCCTTAGCAGGAACAGGGCTAAATAAATCTAGAATTCTCTCATTGGCTAAAGCCTGGGCTTTATCATTGACTTCAGCAATTTTACTTTGTTTAATCATGCGGATAGCAGTTTCCACCAAATCTCGTACCATTGATTCTACATCTCTACCCACATAACCAACTTCGGTAAACTTAGTTGCTTCTACTTTTACAAAAGGAGCATTGACAAGTTTCGCCAATCGCCTAGCAATCTCTGTCTTACCAACGCCAGTTGGCCCGATCATTAAAATATTTTTAGGAATAATTTCATCTTTTATCGCCTTAGCTAGCTGTCTGCTGCGCCAACGATTTCGAAGAGCAATGGCAACTGATTTTTTGGCTGCCTGTTGACCTACAATATACTTATCGAGCTGAGCTACAATCTGTTTTGGTGTCAATTCTGTCAATGCCATTCCTCCTTTATCCTTCTAATTCCTCTACTGTAATATGATGATTTGTAAACACACAAATATCAGCAGCGATTGTAATTGCCTTCTGAGCAATTTCTGCTGCGCTTAAATCCGTATTATCAACTAACGCTCTTGCTGCCGCTAACGCATAGGAACCGCCAGATCCGATTGCAGTAACTCCGTCATCTGGCTCAATCACTTCGCCATTTCCGGAAATCAATAGCAGATGATTTTGATCAGCTACAATTAAAAGTGCCTCTAAACGGCGCAAAACTCGATCTGTACGCCAATCTTTAGCTAATTCTACAGCAGCGCGCATCATATTTCCATTAAATTCTTCCAATTTAACTTCAAACTTTTGAAACAGCGTAAAAGCATCGGCGACAGATCCAGCAAAACCAGCTAAAATTTTTCCATGGTAAAGTCGACGGACTTTTTTAGCATGATGCTTCATAACGGTATTGCCGCCGAAGGTAACCTGGCCATCACCAGCTAATGCTGTTTTTCCTTTTTGCCTAACTGCAACAATTGTCGTCGCGTGAAACATGAGCATACCTCCAGTGGAAAAAACAAAACTTAAAAACACATTAGGCGTAACAGTAGCAAAAGCAAGTCCGATTGGCCTTGCTTGCTGTAACGCACCATAAGCAATCTTTTAATTCTGCAGCTTCCTACAAATAAACAGACTTAATAATATCGCTTATTTAATATTTAATTCATATTAGCATAAGTATGTAAATATTGCAATGTTGTTGTCGCATTTTTCTACACAAATTTAACAATTTACCGGTAAACATGCCAGCGCCCGTTCAGCAATCCGCTCATTTTTTACTCGTTTATCGCGAATTCTTTCTTCTAGCGGTGGTAAAAGACCGAAATTTATATTCATTGGCTGAAAATTCTTCGCAGGTGCTGTCGTAATATAATCCGCTAGAGCCCCGTGGGCTGTTTGGGCGGGAAAGGTAATCAGTTCTTTATCTAAGATAAGACGGCTTGCATTGATACCAGCAATTAAACCGCTCGCAGCTGACTCGACATAGCCTTCTACCCCAGTCATTTGGCCAGCAAAAAAAAGATCCTTTCTGGCTTTAAGTTGCATCGTCGGCAACAGTAAATTAGGGGAATGAATATAGGTATTACGATGCATCACACCATAGCGAACAAATTCCGCTTTTTGCAGACCTGGAATCAAAGAAAATACTCGACTTTGTTCAGGCCATTTCAAATGGGTTTGAAAACCTACTATATTATATAGAGTTCCTTCTTTATTATCTTGGCGTAATTGAACAACAGCATAGGGCTTCGTTCCCGTTCTAGGGTCGACAAGACCTACCGGCTTTAAGGGACCAAAGCGCAACGTATCAATACCACGCCCTGCCATAACTTCTACTGGCATACAACCTTCGAAGAAAATCGCCTTCTCAAATTCTTTAACAGGTGTCGTTTCTGCTGTTGTCAGAGCCTGCCAAAAAACTTCATATTCTTCTTTAGTCATCGGGCAGTTTAAATAATCATCGTCACCCTTATCATAACGAGAAGCGCTAAAAACAATATCCCGATTTAAAGATTCTTTTGTGACTATTGGCGCGGCAGCATCGTAAAAATAAAAATATTCTTCGCCTGTTAATGTTTTAATTGCGTCACTTAAAGCTTCTGAGGTCAAAGGACCACTAGCAATAATAACAGGACCTTCTGCCGGAATCGTAACAGCTTCTTCATAAGTAACCGTAATATTAGGATGATTTACAAGTCGCTCAGTAACTTTTTTGCTAAAAGACTCGCGATCAACAGCCAAAGCACCGCCAGCAGGAACTTTTGTAGCATCGGCCGTTTGTATAATTAAGGAGTTTAAGCGGCGCATTTCCTCTTTTAAAAGACCTACAGCATTTGATAATCCAGCAGCGCGAAGTGAATTACTGCAAACAAGTTCGGCAAAATAGTTAGTATGGTGAGCCGGCGTCGATTTGTTCGGACGCATTTCTATTAGATTGACCGAAATTCCTCGTTCAGCCGCCTGCCAGGCAGCTTCGCTCCCTGCGAGTCCTGCGCCAATAATTGTTAATTTAGACACTCTTTTTCCTCCGCTTTTCTCCTAATTCCTTCGTCGTACTTACTTTTTCTTTTTTAGTCGATTTCTTCGTTGTTTTCTTTGTAGATTCTTTAGTTGCTGCTGAAACAGACTTCTTTGGCTTTTTCTTTTCTTGCTCTCTAGTTGTGCAGTCCTCATTAGAGCATTGTATAATAAACCCTTTTTTAAAGCGGCGTCGAACCATAATAGAACTACAAGTGGCACAGGTTTGCGCTAAAGGTTCATCCCAAGTCATAAAATCACATTCAGGGTAATTCTGGCACCCATAGAAAACCTTACCGCGCTTTGTTTTTCGTTCGACAATTTTCCCATTGCAACGCGGGCAATTGACCCCTGTTTCTTTTACAATAGCCTTGGTATTACGGCATTCTGGGAATCCAGGGCAAGCCAAAAATTTTCCAAAACGCCCTTGCTTCACAACCATAAGGCGACCACACTTTTCACAGGGTACATCTGAAACTTCAACGGGAAGCTCTACATGACCAATTTGCTCATCAGCATAAGAAAGCTTTTCAGCAAACGGCTGATAAAACTCATGAAGAAGCGCTGTTTTTTCAACTTGACGTTCCGCCACATCATCAAGCTGGTCTTCCATGCCTGCCGTAAATTCAACATCAACAATCGTATCAAAATACTGCTTCAAAAGATCGAGCACAACAAAACCCAACTCAGTTGGTTCAAATTTCTTTTCTGAACGCACTACATAGCCTCTGGCGATGATTGTCTCGATAATCGGTGCATACGTACTAGGACGGCCAATTCCTTTTTCTTCAAGAACCTTAACCAGCGAAGCCTCCGTATAACGCGGCGGCGGCTCAGTAAAATGCTGCTTCGGAAATACTTTATAAAATACCAGGGACTGCCCCACTGTAAGTTCAGGCAAAATAACATCTTTGTCACTCAAGGAACTTTTTTCTTTTTCCTCATCTTTACTTTCTTGATACACTGCCATATAGCCAGCAAATTTTAGTTGTGAGCCAGTAGCACGTAAACCATAAGTTCCAGCAGAAATCTCGACAGTAAGTGTATCAAAAACAGCGGCAGTCATCTGACTTGCCACAAAACGATCCCAAATCAATTTATATAAACGGTATTGATCCTTAGAAAGATACGAAAGAACCTGTACAGGCGATAAAACAACACTGGTCGGCCGAATTGCTTCGTGGGCATCTTGCGCATTATTTTTAGTTGCATACACAGGTGGTTTGGGTGGCAAATACGTTTCGTCATACTGGCTTAGCACAAATTCTCGCGTTTCCTGTTGCGCTGATTCAGCAATACGGGTTGAATCCGTACGCATATAGGTAATCAAGCCTACATGACCTGCTGAACCAATACTTAATCCTTCGTAAAGCTGCTGCGCAACCATCATCGTTTTGCGTGATGTGAAACCTAACTTTTTAGCCGCTTCTTGCTGTAGGCTACTTGTCGTAAAAGGCGGTGCTGGATTGCGGCGACGTTGACGACGTTTTAAATCTTTTACCAAATAGGCTTCGTGCTCAAGATCGCTAGCAATTTTTTGGGCTGACGCCTCATCAGGTAACACAGGCTTCTTTCCTGCAACTGAAACAAGCATTGCTTCAAATAAAGATCCTTTTGGCTGGTCACGAAGCTTTGTGTCAATAGTCCAATACTCTTCTGTTTCAAAGGCTTGAATTTCTTTTTCCCGATCGCAAATAATCCGTACAGCTACAGATTGTACTCGTCCCGCACTAAGACCTTTACGTATTTTTCGCCATAACAAGGGACTAAGCTGATAACCAACAATACGATCTAAGATGCGCCGCGCCTGCTGCGCATCAACCATAGCTAAATCAATTGGACGCGGCTCCTTAATCGCTTTTTGTACAGCTTGTTTTGTAATTTCATGAAATTCAATGCGGCAAGGCGATTCAGGTGAAATATTTAACAAGTACGCTAAGTGCCAAGCAATTGCTTCGCCTTCGCGATCAGGGTCAGTTGCCAGATAAACTTTATCGGCAGATTTTGCGGCCTCACGCAAAGCCTTAATAAGATCACCTTTACCACGAATATTAATATATTTTGCTGTAAAGTCCTGCTCCACATCAACGCCAAACTGACTTTTCGGTAAATCACGCAAATGGCCCATGGAAGCCCTTACTGTATAATTTCTTCCTAAGAATTTTTCAATTGTTTTTGCTTTTGCTGGTGATTCTACTACAACTAGTACCTTCACTCAATAACCTCCTTAGTAGAACGCACATAACCATGTCCGCTATGCTGTACTACTAATCCACGCAGTTCTAACTGCAATAATATATATGAAATATCTGATATATCTACACTCGTCTGTACAGCCATTGCCTCTAGCGATAAAGGCTCTTCATAATTAAGTAAGCTATAAACGGATTTCTCTTCTGGCGACAACGCACAGGAACGTGAAAGCGACCTCGCTTCAATATCTTCTTCTAAAATATCATCCATTTTTTGCACTAATTTAGCGCCTTGCTGTATTAAATGATTCGTTCCTTCGCTCATCTTCGAAAAAATACTACCAGGGATGGCATAAACATCCCGTCCTTCTTCTAAGGCTCGATCCGCAGTAATTAAAGATCCACTGCGGGTTCCTGCTTCCACCACAAGAACACCACGACTCATACCGCTGATGAGGCGATTTCTAGCTGGAAAATGTCCAGAAGAAGGTGATGTTCCCGGTAAATACTCGGAAACGACAGCACCGCACTCAGCTATTTCTAATAGGAGTTTTTTATTTTCTGGCGGATAGGCTATATCAACACCACAGCCTAATACAGCAATCGTATGTCCTCGTAATAAAGCGCCATGATGCGCCGCCGTATCAATCCCACGAGCAGCACCGCTAACCACCCAATAATCAGATTCCGCCAGAGCAGTACCAAAATATTGAGCGGCATTTCTGCCATAAGCAGTCGCCTTACGCGCACCCACAATAGCGAATAAACGATCATGCTCTGGTAAGACGCCACGATAAAACAGCAAGCAAGGTGATTCATATATATGGTTTAACAAACAAGGATATTCTTTATCATTTGGGGAACACAATCGGATGTTCTGCCGATCCCATTTTTCCTTTAATATTTCCACATTTAGCTGTTCCCGCATTACCAAAAGATTATTACATGTCCTTGAAGCCAGAATCTTAGACAAAAATAAATCGCCCCGCGGAGCCAGCCAGGCCTGTTGGGCGCTACCAAAATACTGAATTAAAGCATCAATTTTAGCCCGTCCAATACCACTAACATGCAGTAAAGCTGCAATATAATAATTTTCCATTCAACCCGCCTCTTTTTTTGCCAGAAAAATAGCAACTAAGAAATACGACATCAAAGTACAAATTACTAACATTTTGCAACTTAGCCATAATTATAACTGTCTTTTTTCCTAAAGGTCAAGTTATTTTAAAAAATTTGTTCATTTCTATACAGATTCTATCAACGATTTGTTTGACTGCCGCTATGTTTTTATCTGAATTTTTCACCGAACAATCGCTTTCAACCAAAGCTTTTCCCTGTAAAAAATACTGAATCTGCTTTTTGAGTTGAGGCAAAGAACGCGCAATTACAGCTATGTTTTTTCTTTCCAAAAAAACAGCATTCCCTGTCTCTTGTCCCGCAAGCGGTTTATAAATTATGATAGGCAGCTGTGCTGTCAAAGCTTCTGCCAAAGTAACTCCGCCTGCTTTCGTTATAATACAGTCCGCCGCCTGCATCAAATCAAAAACGTTTTCGACGTAGCCATGAATTTGCATAGTGTGTTTTACCGTAGTTACCAGTTTTTCTAGTTTTCGCCTCGTCTGTTGATTACGTCCTGTTACAACAATAAACTGAAAAGCATCTGGTATTTTATCTAATTCTTGCACAATTTCCGTTACAGGCAATAACCCATCGCCGCCGCCCATTAGTAAAATAACAGCCTCATTGCTTGAGGAAATTAATAGATTCAGTTCTTCACGGATCTTACGCTTCTTTTTATCTGGTACAAATTTAGGATTTACCGGAATTCCCGTCACTAAAACTTTATCTTTAATCACACCGGCTTCTATAAAAAATTGTAATGCTTCCTCCTGAGCAACAAAATATTGCGCTACATTTTGATAAAGCCACAACCGATGCACGACAAAGTCAGTTACTACCGCCCAAACAGGCGCATGCAATTTTTTCTCTTTGACCAGAAATGTAGCAATCCCTGTAGCCGTCGCATGGGTCGCTATAATTAAATCAGGTTTCCAGTTAAGAATTTTTTCCTCCATCATAGTTCCTAGAAGACGATTCAAAAAACTGCGCCCCAAAGTCGCGCCGTTACTTTTATGACCCCACTGATAAAAAAAACCATACACGGCGGGAAAAGAACGAAGAATTCTTAAATAAACTGCTTGAAACCAACGAACGCCTCGCTGCGGCAGAAATTGCAACACATCATAAAATTCTGTAATAATAGGAACTCTTTGAGTACTGCCTACAGCATCTAACTCTGCTTGAATTACACGAGCCGCCTGATTATGGCCTGAACCAATGGACAAGGAGAGAAAGAGTACACGAAATGGGATTGCTACCTTACGCACAAAATCCCGGTCAGTCAACTCCTCTACTAGTTGTTTAGCTGTTTTGCCCTCAAAAACAATTTCATCTTCAGCAATTTCTGCGAGTGGTTCTAAGACAAACCGTCTTTTGGTAAAAAGAGGATGAGGCAATACTAAAAATTCACTTTTTCTTACCTCTTGATGATAAAGAATCAAATCAATATCAACAACACGCGGCCCCCACTTTTTTACTCGGACTCGACCTAGCTGCGCTTCAATTTCTAAACAAATTTTTAATAATTCTTCCGGACTATGTTTTGTTTCTACGGCAAGAACAATATTTAAGAAATCAGGTTGATCGCGAAACCCTACAGGCTCTGTTTCATAAAAAGACGACATGTGACAAATTCGAATCTGTCTTTCAATTAAAAGATAACAAGCCTCCTTGAGATAGGAGGCGCGATTTCCCATATTAGAACCTAAGCTTAAATAAATCAATGCTTAGCTCTCCTTGTAATTTGAACTTCCATAGAATCAATCTGACCAGGCAAAGGAACCGCCGGCTTGCGAATGCGTACCGTGACAAACTGCAACGGCAGCGATGTAACACGCAAAATTTCATCGCCAATATGAGCCCCCAATGCTTCAAGCAGCTTAAAGCGATGATTTTCCATAATTTCTTTGACATGATCGTAGATTACAGTATAATCCACAGTATCTTCTAAAGAGTCCGTATTTCCCGCTGTTTGTAAATCAAGAAACATGTCAACATCTACATAAAACTTTTGACCCTGTTCCTGTTCATATTCATAAACACCATGAAAACCATAAAACATCATATCTTTTAAGGATATACGATCTAAATATTCCATATCAATCTCTCCTCAATAGTTGATTTGTCATCTGTGCTGTACGGACAATAGGCAATACATCATGAACGCGTACAATATGGACTCCTTTGAAAATCCCGGCAGCAACAGTAGCTGCTGTTCCCTCCACACGATCCTCAACAGATAGATCAAGCACTTCGCCGATAAAACGTTTGCGAGACGTTCCTAGCAAAATAGGGCAACCTAAACTCTTTAGTTCTTCCAGTCTGCGCATAACTTCTAAGTTTTGGTCCGTTGTTTTACCAAAACCAATACCTGGATCAAGAATAAACTGTGAAAAGTCAATTCCTGCTTTTATGCCAATATCAATACTTTTATAAAAAAACTCAACTAACGCTCCCATAATATCACCAGTATATATAGAATCTTCTTGGTTGTGCATGATAATAACTGGTTTTTTCGCAGCAGCTACAACAGATGCCATAGCTGCATCACCTTGTAGCCCCCAAATATCATTAGCAATATGAGCGCCAGCTTGTAATGCAGCCTCTGCAACCTTCGCTTTATATGTATCAATAGAAATAGGTACAGGACAAAGCGGAATCAGTTCTTCTAATACAGGTAAGAGACGTTTGATTTCGTCCTCGGCTGAAACTTGACTAAAGCCAGGCCGAGTTGATTCTGCCCCAATATCAATTAAGTTAGCGCCATGACGCACCATTTCCTGCATATGTGAAATAGCTGATTCTATATTATTGAATTTACCGCCATCAGAAAAAGAATCAGGTGTAAGATTTAAAATTCCCATGACTAAGGTTTTATAAGGTTCAATCTTAAGTTCCATCTCACCAAAATTATAATAACGCTCTACAGGCTCAGCTTCATTTTTTAAAGCAGACTCTATTGCCTTAGCAATAGTCGGTAGCCCCCAGGGTTGCAAACGAATCTGATCTAAGGCCAGATGATATTGCTTTAACGTGGCTGCAATTAGTACATCACTATGACTTTCACTCAAACCAGCGCAACCTTTATGAATAGAAACTTCGCCTCCTTTTGCTAAAAAAGTTTGCTTCAATAAATTCGCTTCTTTAGCAAGAATATGCTCTAATTTAATCGTCTTAAACAGACATTTTTCTCTCATAATTCGATTGCCTTGAAAATCACAGTTTGTTTTCAAAAGCTCGGTCTCAGCCTGAGCTTTCGAAGTAATCGTAATAACGCGCGCTTGATAGTTCATCTGCAGCCTCCTAAAAACCTTATAACAATTTTTAATTTTACCTAAATTATTAAACTTTTGCAAGTTTATGAAATTGTAAGTACAGAAAACAACAAAAAACCACTTCGTAAAGAAGTGGTTTTTTGAAATCAGCAACTATCTATCCTCCCAGGCCGTCGCCAGCCAAGTACTTTCGACGTATATGGGCTTAACTTCTGTGTTCGGGATGGGAACAGGTGGAACCCCATAGCTATCGTCACTGAATTTTGTCTGTCAATATGGCAGAATCTGCTTCGTTGCTCCTCGTTCGTTTGCTCGACGTACTTTGCAGTACGACTTCGCTACACTCGCTGTGGTGCGCCTCGCATTTTCTACGATCTTGCCAGCCATATGCTGTTATATATGCTTATCGCATATCTGAGAGGTGCTCTCTCAAAACTATACAGAAGAAGTTGAGTTGTTACTTGTTTAGTCAAGTTGTTGCTTGCATTTCAGTTGAAAGCTTGCTTTGTGTGTTAAGTCAAGCCCTCGGCCTATTAGTACCAGTCAGCTCCATCCATTACTGGACTTCCACACCTGGCCTATCAACCATGTCATCTACATGG